>NZ_JAHKQW010000011.1:0-215424 GCF_019345575.1 Janthinobacterium sp. NKUCC08_JDC
CTCGGCCTTGATTTCGCCATAAAAATAGTCGCGCGGGATGTTCAGTTGCGTCGGGCCCATTTCCGACATGGCGCGGTCAAAGCAGCGTCCCGTGAATTCCGCCATGCGGGCAGGATTCGTCACGTGGCCCTGGTATTTCGTGAATTCCTCGAACATCGGCAGCTGGTTCGCTTCCTGGAAGCCGCCCAGGCCCATGCTCATGGTGCCCGTCTCCGGCGTGATGATGACCACTGGCGTATGCGCCCAGTAGGCGGCGGCAATGGCTGTCACGCAATTGCTGATGCCGGGACCGTTCTGGCCGATGACGACGCCATGGCGGCCCGAGACACGGGCGTAACCGTCAGCCATGTGGCCGGCGCCCTGCTCGTGCACGACGGGGATCAAGCGGATGCCGGCCGGGGCAAAGATATCCATCGGGTCCATGAAGGCCGAGCCCATGATGCCGAACATGTCGGTCACGCCATTGGCGGCCAGGGTTTCCACGAACGCTTCGGAGGGCGTCATCTTTTGCGGGCCAACAGGTATCGCGGCTGCGGCGGCTTTTTGGTCGGACAAATCGGTCATGGCTCAGTCTCCTTACGGTTTTATGAAAAATCGGTATATTTTGTTCCGATATTTGAAATACGTGTTCAATTTAACGGTTGCGAAATGCGCTGTCAATGAAAATTCATGAAAAATCGGACTGTTTCATTCCTGAATCCGGAATCCATGCATGTGCACCGCTGCTGAAACAACAATGGCGGCTTATCCGCAACAGACAAGCCGCCATCGTTCCCTGCCCCGCCGTGCTTAGAACTTCAAACGCATGCCGGCCGTGAAGGCGCTCGAGTTATGCCCAGGCAAAGGCACGCTGCCGCCGCTCGATGCGTCGCCGACGAAATTGGTGCCCGCGCCATCGTTGTTGATGCGGCCGTACGAGGTGTACAGATTCGTGCGCTTGGACAAGGCATAGGTGTAGCCGATGGCCAGCTGGCGCCCGCCGCGGCGCGCATTCGTGCGGTCATCCTTCTTGATGTAGGACGCCATCACGCTGCCCGCCGCGCCCACGGGGGCCGACGCGCCCAGCATGTAGCTGCGGAAATCCGTGCCCGCGTCATCCTTGTCCGTCTCATACGCGGCGTGCAGCTTGGCGGGGCCGAAGTCGTAGGTGCCGCCCAGCAAGGTGACTTTGGCCGTGTTCAGCGCCGTATCCTTGCGGTTGTCATGGGCGAGGGTCAGCACCAGCGGGCCGTTGGCGTAATCGATGGAAAAGTCGATGGTGCGGCCCAGGGTGTTGCTGTCCGGCTTTTCGCCGAGGCCAACCATCACGGCGGCCGACAAGCCGTTTACCTTCGGCGTCTCGTACATGATCGAGTTTTTCGTGCGCAGGCTGGCCACGCTCATCAGGTTGATCGAGGCGCCCGTCATGCCCGTCTCGAACGGGTCGATATTGTCCAGCGCGGTAAACAGCGGGTTGTGCTGCAAGCCCAGGTTCACGGCGCCGAAGCCGCCCGACAGGCCCACGTAAGCCTTGCGCCCGAACAGGGCGCCCTGACGGTTGGCGCCCGTATCCACGTCGAGGCCATTTTCCAGCAAGAAGTTGGCTTTCAGGTTGTTGCCCAGGTCTTCCGTGCCCTTGAAGCCGATGCGGCTGCCCGACTGCACGCCGGTGGCCAGCTTGGTGACGGAACCGTCCGCGCCGCCGTGTTCGGACGTCAGGCCCGCGTCGAGCAAGCCGTACACGGTGACGGACGATTGGGCGCTGGCGTTGCCGGCGAAGGAGGCCAGGATGGCTGCCGCTACGAGTGTGTGTTTCATGTCATCTCCAGGTATTGTGGTTTTTATAAACGCTTGAAACGATAATCAACTGCCTTGCTACAAATCGGGCTCAGGCGATCAGCCCGGCCATCGGCGACGAGGGTGAGGCGCTCATGACGCCCGCTCTCCGGGGGATGCGTCCGGCCAGATAGGCCTCGCGTCCGCCCTGCACTGCCAGTTTCATGGCGCGCGCCATGCGGACCGGTTCGCGCGCCGCCGCGATGGCGGTATTCATCAGGATGCCGTCGCAACCGAGTTCCATGGCGATGGCCGCGTCCGACGCCGTGCCGACACCGGCGTCGACCAGCACGGGCACACGGGCTTGCTCGATGATCAGGGACAGATTCCACGGATTCAGAATGCCCATGCCCGAGCCGATCAGGGACGCCAGCGGCATGACGGCGATGCAGCCGATGTCTTCCAGCATGCGCGCCTGGATGGGGTCGTCGCTGCAATACACCATCACCTGGAAGCCGTCGCGCACCAGTTCCTGCGCCGCCTTTAACGTTTCCGGCATGTTCGGGAACAGGGTCTTTTCATCGCCGAGCACTTCCAGCTTGCACAGCTGGTGCCCGCCCAGCAGCTCGCGCGCCAGCTGCAAGGTATAGACGGCGTCGCGCGCGTTGTAGCAGCCGCCCGTGTTGGGCAGGATCGTGTATTTCGATGGCGGTATGAAATCGAGCAGGTTCGGCTCACCCTTTTCCTGGCCGATATTCACGCGCCGGATGGTGACGGTGACAATCTCGGCGCCGCTCTCTTCGATGGCCAATCGCGTTTCCTCGAAATCCTTGTATTTACCCGTGCCCACCAGCAGGCGCGACTGGTAGGTGGTACCGGCCAGGGTCAGCCCGGCCGGTGGCTGGCTGGGGGTGGCGTCGTCTCTCATCGTGGTGCTCTCCTAAGTTAAAGCTGGGGTCAGACCCGGCGGGTCTGACCCCGGAATGCCTCTGCCGCAGACTGCGGTGCCAAACGTTGCCCGCAAAACGCAAAATCGACTTCCGGCCGCCGCCCCGACACAAGGTCGGCGATCGCCCTGCCCGCGCCGCAGCCCATGGTCCAGCCCAGGGTGCCGTGGCCCGTGTTGAGGAACAGCTGGCGGTAGCGCGTGGTGCCGATGTACGGCACGTTCGATGGCGTCAGGGGACGCAAGCCGGCCCAGTAGACGGGGTCGCTGTAATCGCAGGCATCAGGGAACAGCGCCTGCACTCTGCGCGTGATGGCGGCGCAACGCACGGGGTTCAGTTCGCGCGTGTAGCCGCTCAGCTCGCACGTGCCGGCCACGCGCAGGCGCTCGCCCAGGCGCGAAAACACCAGTTTGTGGCCATCGTCCGTCAGCGACACGGACGGTGCGCTGGCGGGGTCACGTATCGGATATGTGGCGGAATAACCTTTGCCCGGATACAGCATCAGGCGGATACCGAGCGGCTGCAGCAGCGGTGCGGAAAAGCTGCCCATGGCCACCACCACGGCATCCGCGTATTCCAGGCGGTGGCGGCCTTGCGCATCGATGCATTCCACGCCCGTGATGCGTTCGCCATCCGCCAGCAAGCGCGTCACCGTCGTGCCGTACTGAAAATCCACGCCGGCCGCAGCCGCGCGGGCCGCCAGCGCCGTGGTAAACAAATGCACGTCGCCTGACTCGTCGCTGGCCGTGAAATCGCCGCCGACGATCTGGCTGCGCGCATGGCGCAGGGCCGGTTCCAGCCGGATCACTTCATCGGCGCTGACGGTGTTGCGCGGGCAGCCCAGTTCGCGCAAGAGCGCGGCGCCCGACTGCGATTTATCGAACTCCTGCTGGTCCGTATAGAAATGCAATATCCCCCGCTCGAGGTGGTCATACGCGATGCCCGTTTCGCGCCGGAGGGCTTGCAGACTCTGGCGGCTGTACTCGGCCAGCGCGACGATCTGGCGCATATTGCGCGACACACGCGATGGCAGACATTCGCGCAGATAATGCAGCGCCCACTGCCATTGCAGCGTATCGAGGCGGGGACGGAACAGCAACGGCGCATCGTCCTTGCCCAGCCAGCGCACGACCTTGCACAGGGTGGCGGGATTGGCCCACGGCTCCGCGTGCGAGACGGAAATCTGCCCGCCATTGCCGAAGCTCGTTTCCTGCGCGGCGCCCGCCTGGCGCTCGAGCACGCGCACATCGTGGCCCGCCTGGCGCAAGTACCAGGCCGATGCCGTGCCGACCACGCCGGCGCCGAGGACAAGGATCTTCATGGCGGGCTCGGCTCGCTTAACGGGTCAGCAGGACGGCGATGGCGACAAAGGCGGCGATCCACACGGTTTCCATCACCAGCATGATCACGGGGCGCCAGCCCAGCGAGGCCAGCGACTGGAACGACGTTTTGACGCCCAGCGCGGCAATGGCGATGACGAGGCAGGCGCGCGAAGCATTGTTGATCCAGCCATTCACTTCCTGCGGAATCAGGCCCAGGCTGTTGGTAATGACGAGCCAGACAAAACCGATCAGGAAAAAGGGCACGAGCGGCGGCGCATCGACTTCGCTTTTGCCTTCCTTGCGCTTGAACATGATCGACAGGCCCAGCACGACAGGCACGAGGCAAGCCACGCGCGTCAGTTTGACGAAGGTGGCGACGTCGCCCGTATGGTTGCTGACCAGGTAGCCGGCCCCCACCACTTGCGCCACGTCATGGATGGTGCCGCCGATAAACACGCCCGCTTCCGTCGGGTCAAAGCCCAGCAGCTTGACCAGCAGCGGGTAAACGATCATGGCCAGGGTGGACAAGGTCGTCACGCCGACCACCGTCAGCAGGGTGAATTTTTCGTTTTCCTTAGTTTGCGGCAGCACGGCGGAAATGGCCAGCGCGGCCGACGCGCCGCAGATGGCGACCGAGCCGCCGGACAATATCCCTTCCGTGATGGGGCGTTTCAGCCACTTGGCCAGCAAGTAGCCAAAGCCCAAAGTCGCCACCAGGCCGCCGACGACGATCAGCAACGGCGTCACACCGACCGAGGCGATCTGGTTGAAGGTGATACGCGCGCCCAGCAGGGCCACGCCCGTGCGCAGCAGCACCTTGCTGCAAAACTCGATGCCGGGCTTGCAGGTGGGGTCCGACGCGAGGAAGTGAAAAGCCAGGCCGAAGAACAGCGCGTACAGCAGTTGCGGGCCCCCGTAATTGCTGGAAATAAAGGTGGCCGACAGGGCGATCACCAGTGCGATGGCCACGCCGGGCCAGCTGCGCAGCACGGCGCGGGGACGCCAGATGGCAACGGCGGAAGACAGGTAGGGAATGTTCTTGTCGACAACGCGTGTTATCGCTGAGGAGTTGGTTTTCATGCGGGTCCGCTCATAATGTTTTAAAAATTGGGACATTTCATCTCGTTTTTTAATAATACACGATGAGCTAGCGAAGTCCATGCTTTTCCATGAAAATCGAAACCGGATGTTCCGGAAACTGACGTTTTAATGATGCCAGTACCGTAAACGACAAGCGGCGCGGCCCTTCGCAGGGACGCGCCGCTCGCTACTGACGAGTTAAACTTTACTTTTTGTTCAGGCGGGTGATCAGGCTGGATGTATCGTAACGGTTGCCGCCCGCTTGCTGCACTTCGGCATAAAACTGGTCCGTCAAAGTGGTCACGGGCAAGTCGCTGCCGTTGCGCTTGGCTTCGGCGAGGCAGATGCCAAGGTCCTTGCGCATCAGGTCGACGGCGAAACCGAAGTCGAACTTGCGTTCGATCATGGTCTTGCCCCGGTTTTCCAGCTGCCACGACTGCGCCGCGCCCTTGGAAATCACGTCGACCACCAGCGCCGCGTCGAGGCCAGCGTTTTCCGCAAAGGCGATGCCTTCGCTCAAGGCTTGCACGAGACCGGCGATGCAGATCTGGTTGACCATTTTTGTGAGCTGGCCGGAACCGGAGGCGCCCATATAGGTGACGGCGCGCGAGAACAAGGCGATGACGGGCTCGGCGCGCGCATACGCTTCCGCGTCGCCACCCACCATCACGGTCAGCTTGCCGTTTTCCGCGCCAGCCTGGCCGCCGGACACGGGCGCGTCGAGGAAGAACACGCCCTTTTCTTTTGCCGCCGCGTGGATGGTGCGCGCCGCTTCGGCCGAGGCCGTCGTATGGTCGATCAGGATGCTGCCCGGCGCCATGGCGGACAGCAGGCCGCCCTCTTCCAGGATCACTTGATACAGGTCGTTATCGTTGCCGATGCAGGTGAAGACGAACTCGGCGCCCGCAGCGGCGGCGGCCGGCGTGGCGGCGCTGCTGCCCT
This sequence comes from Janthinobacterium sp. NKUCC08_JDC, assembly GCF_019345575.1. Classification (NCBI taxonomy): domain Bacteria; kingdom Pseudomonadati; phylum Pseudomonadota; class Betaproteobacteria; order Burkholderiales; family Oxalobacteraceae; genus Janthinobacterium; species Janthinobacterium sp. NKUCC08_JDC. The sequence continues at coordinate 6,047 of NZ_JAHKQW010000011.1, forward strand.
TGTATTGCTCCAGCCAGGCGGCCGCACGGGCCGGATTGCGGTTGTACACGGTGACGTCGTGCCCGCCCGCCGCCAGATGGCCTGCCATAGGGAAACCCATGACGCCCAAACCGATGAATGCCACTTTTGCCATATTGTCCGTCCTGTCGATGTGTGAATCCGATTATTGTTGCACAAATGGCCCGCGCCAGCAGCATCGTGCCGCCAGACGCCAACTCAGACCGCCAGGCATTAGCAATTGGCAAACATCAGCGATTTACATATGCAAGATCAAAATTATCATAAATAATTTATGTTGTATTTTTTTCTATTTAATATTACATTGAACTGGCATTACAAATAAGGAAACTTTTTGCCGCATCCTTTTCCCAACCCTCGTTAAGGAGTCGATCTTGCAAACCTCACTCACCCGCATGAAAATCATCAGCGCCGCCGCCCTGCTGTTCGCCGCCAGCGCCGCACACGCCGACATCACGGTCTTTACCAGCCAGTCCGCCTATCTGGCAGCGGCCGGCAATACCGGCGTCGATACCTTTGATGATTTGCCCATCGATGCACTCGATGGTCCGCTGTTCCGCAGCGCCGGCAGCTATGCCTACACGGCAAGCAGCGTTGGCGTCTCGCCCATCCTGTACGGCGCAGGCACGGGCAGCGACAACTGGCTGAGCACCAATAACCGTGACGACAGCGTGGTGTTCTCCAACTTTTCCAGTGCCGTACGCGGTGTGGGGGGATTCTTCTTCGGATCGAACTTTTCCGGCGAATATGCCAGTGCCCAGAGCATCACGCTGACCGCGCGCAATGCGCTGGGCGAGCTGCTCACCTACGAACTGGTATTGCCGACACAGGCATCGTTTGTCGGCTTCCTGTCGACGGGCGCCTTCTCGGACCTGGCCGTCAGCACGGCCGGACAGATCGGCATCTGGCCGACCATCAATAATCTGTCCGTGTCGGCCGTACCGGAGCCAGCCACCTACGGCATGCTGCTGGGCGGCCTGGGCTTGCTGGGCTTCATGTCGCGCCGCCGCCGGGCCAGCCAGCAGTAAGCAAAGTGGTACCTGATACGGCTGCCGGCAGCCGTATCAGGCCTGCCATCCAGGACACGATCTCGCGCCAGATTGAATGCTTTTCCATACCGCCCATCCTGCTGCCGCTTGCATCCATTGATTGACGCGCAAATGGCCGTGCATGACGGGACGCCTGCCAGCGCCCGATGCGCCTAAAGCGCCTGCCGGCGCAGGCGGCGCAAGCGGCTGACGGTGCGCCAGATCAGGTATGACATGGGCAAGAGCATGATTGCCTGCACGCCCGTCAGCACCATCCGCAACATATCCATCTGGCGGTCGCGGCTGCCCAGCAGATTGAATATCAACAGCAAACTGGTCAAGCCGAAATACATCAGCAAGCGCTGTTGCCTGGCGATCTTCGATGCCGTATCCGTGTAAATCTCATTCGGCTGGCCGTCTGCCGCAGGCTTGCGCCAGCAATAACTACCCCACCAGTAAAACACCAGCTCCCAGCCGGCATCCTGGCACAGCTGGTCATACTCGGCGCTGCGCTTCCATGCAGGAAAGGAGTCGAAACGGTAGACCTCATCGGCGGGTTCGCCCCGGACAAACGTAAACCGGCAAGGCATGCGAAAGCCCGTCAAATGCCAGCCTGCCAGGGCTTGCGAACGCAGCCATTGCTCGATCTCGCCATCATCAAGCTCGATGAACCATTTATAGACATGCGACCGTTGCTCACTCATCCTGTTTCACCTCAGTATTTTGCTAAAAAGGGCGCACTCGCCTCGCCCACGCGCACCATCACCCGCAAGCGCCGCAATTGCGCCAGCAGCACATGGCGCCCCATGTCCGTCATGGTGTAGACCTTGCGCCGCTCGGCTTCCCTCACCATCACGATCAAGCCCTGCTTTTCCAGGTTGGCAAACGCCCCGTACATGGTGCCTGGCCCGATCTTGACGGCGCCCTCGCTGATGGCCTCGACTTGCTGCATGATGGCGTAGCCATGCGCCGGCTCGTTCAAGGCCAGCAAAATGTAATATGTGGCTTCCGACAAGGGCAGCAGCTTGTCTATCGATGCATCCATATTCCTCCCCAAAGGCAATAGCCGATATAGCGTAAATCGTTATATCGTCATCTGATATATCGATAAGTGATATAGCGACTTACGCCATAGTAGCACGGCAGGCTGAAATGTCTGCACTTTTTGATAAGTTCGGAAAGAATTGGCGCCACCGCCGCTATGGGCAGTGGCCGCTACAAAAGAAAAAAATTACACCAGGGCACGCAGGGCCGTCATCAGGGCCGCGCACTCGCCCACGTTGCCGATGCTGATGCGCAGATACTGATTGATACGCGGTGCATTGAAATGGCGCACGATCACGGAACGGGCACGCAAGCCTGCGGCCAGTTGCGCCGCGTCATGCTGCGGGTGGCGCGCAAAGACAAAGTTGGCCACCGACGGCAGCACCTCGAAACCCAGCGCCGCCAGATCCGCCGTCAGCTGTTCGCGGCTGGCGATCACGGCCTGGCGCGTCTGCTGGAAATACGCTTCGTCGTGCAGCGAGGCAACGGCACCGGCCAGCGCCAGCCGGTCCAGCGGATACGAGTTGAAACTGTTCTTCACTCTTTCCAGCGCCTCGATAAGATCAGGATGCCCGAAGGCACAGCCGACGCGCAAGCCGGCCAGCGAGCGCGATTTCGAGAACGTCTGCACCACTAGCAAGTTCGGATACCGTTCGACCAGGGTCACGGCGCTCTCGCCGCCGAAATCCACATACGCTTCATCGACCACCACCACGGCGTCAGGATGATCACGCAGCAGGGTTTCCACATCGGCCAGCGGCAAGTCGACGCCTGTCGGCGCGTTGGGATTGGGGAAGATGATGGCGCCGCACGGCCCCTGGTAGTCTTGCGGGCGGATGCGCATGGCATCGTCGAGTGCTACCGTGCGGTAATCGATACCGTACAGCTTGCAATACACGGGATAGAAGCTGTAGCTGATGTCGGGGAACAGCAGCGGCGCATCGTGCTTGAGCAAGGCCATGAAGGCCAGCGCCAGCACTTCATCGGAACCGTTGCCGACGAACACCTGCGCGCTGTTCAAGCCGTGGTAGTCGGCCAGGGTTTGCTTCAGTTCGCTGGCGGAGGGATCGGGATACAGGCGCAGGCTGTCGTTACTGGCTTCGTGCAGTGCGGCCAGGACTTGCGGCGATGGGCCGTAGGGGTTTTCGTTGGTGTTGAGTTTGACCAGGTCGGGCAGTTTCGGTTGCTCGCCAGGGATATAGGGGGTCAGCTCGCTGACGATGTTGCTCCAGAATCGGCTCATTGCTTTTATTGGTGGGGTCGGGATGGGAGGGGGTAGATTACCATAGGCTGAGCGGGGTCAAGGTGGGTGGCGACGGCGAGGGGTAGCGTGGACGGCATCGGCCGAAGCTGAAGAGGACGCAGCATGAATAGCATGCACAAACTGAGCGATCCGTGGCTGCGGCCTGACGCGCTGGAGCGACAGACACGCCAGCGCAAGATCAATGCATGGCTGCAGGTTGCCGCCAGCCTCAGCAAACAAATCGCTGCCGAATTGCAGACTGCAACAGACCAGCTACAGGGCGAAGGAATGGCCGACCTGCAACGCGCGATGGCACTGGCGCAACGCTTGGCGAGGAATAGCAAGGCCATGCACGATACCCTCGGGACACTGTTTGACAGGGGTGAAAAATGCGAGGAGCATCGAGTGAAAAGCATGGAGGATTGCACCATGGACGAGCAGGTCAATACACTGGCAAAAGACATGGCTGGTGTGAAACTGGACGTTGCTGATTTGAAGGTGGATGTGGCTGGCATCAAGGTGGATGTGGCCGGTCTGAAAACGGATGTGGCTGGCCTCAAGGTGGATGTGGCAGACCTGAAAACGGATGTCGCCGGCCTGAAAACGGATGTCACTGTCCTCACGACGGATGTCAGCAGCTTGAAACTGGACTTGGCGGTGGTGCGCTCCAATTATGCGACCAGATCTGATGTGGCTGAGGCGAAGTCGACTGTCATCCTATCATGCGTGGGGACGATGATTGCGCTGGCAGGTGTGGCGTTTGCGGTGGCGCGGCTGGTGCACTAGCTTGCGTTGGTGGGGGTGCTGGCATTCAAAGCTGAATGGAGGAAAAAACGCCTTGCGCTGCGCGCTTTGGGCGGTTTTTCTACCTGCATTGATACGTCGCAGGCTTTTTTGCATCACTAATAAAAAAAGCTCCCTTGCGGGAGCTTCTCTTATGTATTCTGGCGGAGAGGGTGGGATTCGAACCCACGGTACGATTTAACGTACGCTTGATTTCGAGTCAAGTACATTCGACCACTCTGCCACCTCTCCGTTTACTGCGGTCTATTCATTCAAACTGGCGTGCCGGTTTGAACGAGGCGCTATTTTAGCATGGGTGTTGTTGGGTTGGGTAGGGGTTTATTGGTGATTTGCAATTGAGGGCTGGCATTTAGAACCAAACCCAATTTGACGATTCGGGGAGCCTCGCGCAAGTACGCGCTCGTCTTCGAATCCCACGCGTACGCCCCGCAGGGGGCGTACTCCTTTCCGCCGCCACAAATAAAAAAAGCTCCCTTTCGGGAGCTTTCTCTATTTGTTCTGGCGGAGAGGGTGGGATTCGAACCCACGGTACGATTTAACGTACGCTTGATTTCGAGTCAAGTACATTCGACCACTCTGCCACCTCTCCATTTGCTGCGGTCTTTCCCGCATTGCTGCGAGAAGGCAAGATTATAGCAGCCCGCAGCGAAAAGAAAAGGACTATTTTAGGCCTTCAGATGCGTCAGGCCACCCATGTACGGGCGCAGCACGGCCGGGATCTCGACGCTGCCGTCCGCTTGCTGATAGTTTTCCAGCACGGCCACCAGGGTGCGGCCTACTGCCAGGCCGGAGCCGTTCAGGGTGTGCGCCAGTTCCGGCTTGCCGGCGGCGTTGCGGAAACGCGCTTGCATGCGGCGGGACTGGAAGGCTTCACAGTTCGACAGCGACGAAATTTCGCGGTAGGTGTTTTGCGCCGGCAGCCACACTTCCAGGTCGAAGGTCTTGGTGGCGCCGAAACCCATGTCGCCCGTGCACAGCGACATCACGCGGTATGGCAGGCCCAGGCGTTGCAGAATCGTTTCCGCGTGGCCGACCATTTCATCGAGCACCTGGTACGAGGTGTCCGGATGCACCACTTGCACCATTTCCACCTTGTCGAACTGGTGCTGGCGGATCATGCCGCGCGTGTCGCGGCCATAGCTGCCCGCTTCCGAACGGAAGCATGGCGTATGGGCCGTCATTTTCAGCGGCAACTGGTCGAGCGCGAGGATTTCATCGCGCGCGATATTCGTCAGCGATACTTCCGACGTCGGGATCAGGTAGAAGGTCTCGCCCTCGCCTTCCGCGCCGCCTTTTTTCACCGAGAACAGATCAGCTTCGAATTTCGGCAGCTGGCCCGTGCCGCGCAAGGAATCGGCATTGACCATGTACGGCGTATAGCATTCCGTGTAGCCGTGCTCGTCCACGTGCGTGTTGAGCATGAATTGCGCCAGCGCGCGGTGCAGACGGGCGATGCCGCCCTTCATGACGGAAAAGCGCGAACCGGTCAGTTTGGTAGCCACTTCGAAATCGAGGCCCAGCGGGCCGCCCACGTCGACGTGATCCTTGACTTCAAAGTCAAAAGTGCGTGGCGTGCCGACCTTGCGCACTTCCACGTTGCCCGACTCGTCCATGCCCACAGGCGACGATTCGTGCGGCAAATTCGGCACGGCCATGATGAAATCGCTCAGCTTGGCTTGCACCACGGTCAGGGCCGCTTCATCGGCTTTCAGCTCATCGCCCAGGCCGGCCACTTGCGCCATCACGGCCGAGGTGTCTTCCCCCTTGCCTTTCAGCATGCCGATTTGCTTGGACAGCGCATTGCGCTTGCCCTGCAGCTCTTCGGTGCGCGTTTGGATCGCCTTGCGTTCGGCTTCGAGGGCGGTAAAACCTGCCACGTCGAGCTGGAATTTGCGCGTCGCCAGGCGTTCTGCGACGGTGGCGATGTCTTTACGGAGAAGTTGGATATCTATCATGGGTGGATGGCGGTGCCGATGTATCGAAAGCACTCATTGTACCAAGACCCGTTCAGTTCTTTATGAGTTTTGCACATGGCTGGCCATCGTCATGGCGGCATGGCTGGGCACTCGCGCCCGCTTTACAACCGGCGCTTAGATAAAGGCGGCTTTTTCGGCAGCGGTCAGGCGGCGGGCGCTGACGGTGACGACAGGCATCGTGCTGTCGGCAGCCTGGGCAATCACGGTGCTGCTGGCGCTCACTTCCACGGTGTTCGCGCCGGCGGTGGCGAAGCTGGCGCCGATGGCGATGATGGCGGCGGCGACAAAGGTGATTTCCATGTTTTTCAGTGCGTGCATGATGTGACTCCTGGTTAGTTTGTTTCGTTGACTGCTGCTGGTATGGTGCTACTTTAGCCAACGGCCACAAACAACGCCACCGGCTTGCGACCAGCGGCGAAAAACAGGGAGCGAACGGTGAAAAACGGGGACTGAAGCGTGGAGAATAGTTACAAGGCGTCCTTGACCAGGCGACCGAGACGGTCAATCGCCTGCTCAATGCGCGGCATCCACGGATTGCCGCAATTGAGGCGCAGATAATTGCCGAACTTGCCCGAGGCCGAGAACAACTGGCCAGGCATGTACGCCACACCTTCCGCGATGGCTGGGCCATGCAAGGCCAGCGCATCGATTTGCGGCGGCATCTGCACCCACAGCACGAAACCGCCCTGCGGCTCGGACAGCATGCAGTCCGCCGGAAAGCTGGCCGCCACGGCGTCGGACATGCGGGCGATGCGCTGCACCAGGGTGCGTCGCATCTTGCGCAGTTGCTGGTCGTAGCTGCTGCCTTCCAGAAAATCGGCCAGCACGGCCTGGAAGAAATGGCTGGTGGCGCCGCTCGACACGGTTTTCAGCAAAGCCACTTCCTGCGCGAAGCGGCCGGCCAGCACGTAACCGACACGCGACGCAGGAGTAATCGCCTTGGAAAACGAAGAGCACAGCAGCACATTGCCGCTCGTATCGTAGGCTTTCACGGGCCACGGCCGCTGCGGGGCAAAGCACAAATCTCCATATACATCGTCTTCCACCAGCGGAATATTGAATTCCGACAGCAGCCCCGCCAGCCGCTTCTTGTTTTCTTCCGGCATGACGCAACCGAGCGGGTTGTTGGCGTTCGGCACGAACAAACACGCTTGCACGAGACCGGCGCGCAAGGCAAGCTCCAGCGCGTCGAGCGACGGTCCCGTCTTCGGGTCGGTGGGAATTTCCAGCGCCTTCATGCCCAGGCTTTCGATCATCTGCAGCAGCACGAAATACGTCGCCGACTCGATGGCAATCGTGTCGCCCGGTTTGGCGACGGCACGCAGGCACAGGCTGATTGCTTCCGTGCAGGAATTCGTCACGACGATCTCGTGCGGGTCCAGCTTGCCCCAGTCCAGCGCGCGGCGCGTCACCTGGCGCAGGAAATTGCTTTCGCTGACGTCGTAGCAGCTGACCTTGCTCAATAAAGCGGGCTCGCGCCGCGCCACGGCGCTGATGGTGCGCTGCATGCGATTGATGGGCAGTATCTCGTCGGGCGGCCAGGCCGTGCCCAGCTGTACGATATCGGGCGCCTCGTTTTCCTTCAGCACGCGCATCAACAGGTTGTTGATGCCGACAAAGGCCGGCTCCTTCAAATGCTGGGCGTCCGCGCTGCACGGGCGGCGCGGCGCGCGGTGGCGCACGAAATAGCCGGACTGGGGCCGCGCATCGACTTGCCCCCGGTCTTCCATCAGGCGCAAGGCTTGCATCACCGTGCTGACGGAAATGCGCTTTTGCTGCGCCAGGTGGCGGATCGATGGCAGGCGGTCGCCGGGCGCGAACACGCGCGAGTCGATCAAGGCGCCCAGCTCGTTGGCCAGGTGCTCGTACAGATTCAAATGCGCGCTCATGTTCATCCCTTCAGTATGCGGCTCGCGCACGTGGCCGGCACAGATACAGTTGCCGAGTTTTTTGACAAGCACAGTGTACGACAAGGGACACTGTATTCATCACAATTTCGTTTTCCTGCATCTGTCATGGTTCACCACAAGGGCCTAAGCTGTTCCTGTCAGCACAACAGGAGCGATGCCATGCATACCGACCACGAATTACGCAGCGAACGGCCTTTGCGCCTGGAAAAAGCGCACGCCAGGGTCATCGAATGCCTGTCCGGCACGGCGTGGATCACGGCCTACGCCCAGTTCGAGGATTGCGTGCTGCGCAGCGGCGAACGCTATACGATACCGAATGACGGCCTGGTGCTCGTCGAAGCCGTGGGTAGCGGACACATCCGTGTGCATGGGACGGCCGCACCGCGCCCCGCCCTGCTGCGCTGGCTGAACCTGGCACTGCCTCACACACTGATCACAAGGAATACATGAGTCAAGCAACACTACATCAAGCACCACTGCGCGTCCTCGTCACGGGCGCCGCCGGCATCATCGGCACCGCTTTCTGGAAGCGCCGGCACGGGGAATTCTCCCTGCGCCTGGCCGACCTGCACACAGGCAAACTGGCCGAAGCGCCCTGCCCGGCCATTGATCTTGACGTCGCCGACTATGCCGCCTGCCTGGCCGCCTGCACCGGCGTCGACGTGGTGTTGCACCTGGCCGGCGTGCCGCACGCCGGTGCCGATTTCGATGCGCAACTGCTGCAGCCGAACATCGTCGGCACGCACAACATCTTCCGCGCGGCGCAGGCGCAGGGGGTGAAGAGAGTCGTGCTTGCCAGCAGCGCGCAAGCCATCGAAGGCTATCCGCTGGACGTGCAAGTGCAGGAAAGCATGCCGGCGCGCCCCGCGAACATGTATGGCGCCAGCAAGGCGTTTGGCGAAGGCGTGGCCTCGGCCTTTGCGCACCAGCACGGCATGACGGCGATCGCCGTGCGCATCGCCAACGTGGCCCACTTTGCGCCAGGTCAACAGCACAGCGCACGCGACATCGCCGCCTTCATCAGCGAGCGTGACGTGGTGCAACTGCTGGCCCGCTGCGTGACGGCGGACGTGCCGGCCGGCTACCACGTCGTGCATGGCGTGTCGGACAACCGCTATAAACGCTTGTCGATCGCAGCGACGCGCCAGCTGGTCGGCTATGCGCCGCAGGATGACGGTTTTACCCTGCTGGGGCTGTAACCTCAGCCCTTGCCCGCTGGTTTTCCTGCTTTTCTGTCCAGCTCGCGCAGCCACGCCAATTTATCGGCGATCTTGCTTTCCAGACCGCGCGGCACGGGCTGGTACCAGCCCGGTTCGGCCATGCCGTCCGGGAAGTAGGTTTCGCCAGCAGCATACGCATCGGGCTCGTCGTGCGCGTAGCGGTAGGCATGGCCGTAGCCGAGTTCCTTCATCAGCTTCGTCGGCGCATTGCGCAAATGCACGGGCACTTCCTTCGACTTGTCTTTCTTGACAAACGCCATCGCCGTATTGAACGCGTTATAGCCGGCATTGCTTTTCGCGGCAATCGCCAGGTAGATCACGGCCTGGCCCAAGGCCAGTTCGCCTTCGGGCGAACCGAGGCGCTCATACGTTTCCGCCGCGTCATTGACCATGGTCAAGGCACGCGGGTCGGCCAGGCCGATGTCTTCCCAGGCCATGCGTACGATGCGCCGCGAAAGATAGCGGGGATCGGCGCCGCCGTCGATCATGCGGCAAAACCAGTACAGGGCAGCATCGGGGTTGGAGCCACGCACGGACTTGTGCAACGCGGAAATCTGGTCATAGAAATTGTCGCCGCCCTTGTCAAAGCGGCGCGAATTGAGGGTCAGCGCATTGTCGACGAAGGCCGCGTCGATCTTGGTCGTGCCCGTCGAGCTGGCCGCCGTCTCGGCCTGTTCCAGCAAATTCAGGAAACGCCGCGCATCGCCATCCGCATAGCCGATCAGGGTGTCGGCGGCAGCCTCGTCGAAGGTCAGGTGCGTCAGGGCCGTGGACTGCGCCTTGGCCAGCAACTGCTTCATCTCGTCTTCGTTGAGCGATTTCAACACATACACTTGCGCGCGCGACAGCAGTGCCGAGTTCACTTCAAAGCTGGGGTTTTCCGTGGTGGCGCCGATGAACGTCACCAGGCCCGATTCGACAAACGGCAGCAAGGCGTCCTGCTGCGACTTGTTGAATCTGTGAATCTCGTCGACGAACAATAAAGTGTGCTTACCGAACTGGTCCAGGCTGTGGCGTGCCTGATCCATGGCCGCGCGGATATCTTTTACGCCGGCGAACACGGCCGACAGGGCGATGAATTCGCTGTCGAAGGCGTTCGCCATCAGCCGCGCCAGGGTCGTCTTGCCCACGCCAGGCGGCCCCCATAAGATCATCGAATGGGCCTTGCCCGCCTCGAACGCGAGGCGCAGCGGCTTGCCCACGCCCAGCAGATGCGTCTGGCCGATGACTTCGTTCAGGGTGGCTGGCCGCAAGGCTTCGGCCAAGGGCTGGCGCGGTGCGGTGGAAAAGAGATCCGCCATATTGAGTTACCTAATAAGAATGCAAAGGCCCCGCATTGCTGCGAGGCCGGCTCATACGCAAGGCGCGACAGTCTTAATTGTTGATGACGTCGGCGCCCTTGGGCATGACAAATTTAAAGTGATCGGCAGATAAGGCGGGATTCTTCTGGAAGTTCTTGAACGCCAGTACCGACGTCTGGCCGAACGAATCGCGCAACTCCATCGCTTCCGGCACGCCATTGCGCAGGCCGATGGTGATTTCGTCGAACGTCGTGTCCTTGGCTTTCGGTGTCGCCTTCAGCCATTCCAGGCCATCGCGCGTGCCCGCTTCGGCCAAGGTGAAATTCTTTTCCAGGTCATTGCTGCCGAACAGGATGGCTGCTGGCGAGGAACCGAGCGCGTCGCCCAGTTTCTTGACCGTCACCTGGCTCAAGTCCTTGTCGTAGATGTACAGCTTGTCGCCATCGGCTTGCAGCAGCTGCTCGTACGGCTTCAGATAGGTCCAGATGAACTTGCCTGGGCGGGCGAATTCAAACGTGCCGCTGGCTGGCGTCGACACTTTGGCCTTGCCGCTGGCGTCCGCCTTCTTGACCTGGCGCTGCACGAACTCGCCCTTAGCCGACTTGGTGCCGGCCGCAAAGCTCTTGAATTGCTCAAGCGCGCTGGCCGAGGCGCTGGCCGCAAACAGCAGGCTGCAGGCAACGCTGGCCGCGCCGATCATCATTTTTGCTGCGAAAGTCGTGTTCTTCATTCTGTTTACCCTTGTTCACTACTGGCCGCCGGCACCAGGATTTCCCGGTTGCCATTGGATTGCATGGTTGATACCACCCCGCTCTGCTCCATCTGCTCGAGCAGACGGGCGGCGCGGTTGTAGCCGATGCGCAAATGACGCTGCACCAGCGAAATCGAGGCGCGGCGGTTTTTCAGCACCACCGCCACCGCCTGGTCGTACAGGGCATCGGCCTCGCCGCCGCCCTCGCCCGGCACGCCGCCTTCGGCGCCGTCGCCTTCCAGGGTGCCGCCTTCGAGGATGCCCTCGATGTAATTCGGTTCGCCCTGCAGCTTGAGATGGCTGACAACGCGGTGGACTTCTTCATCGGACACGAACGCGCCGTGCACGCGCATCGGCAAACCGGTGCCGGGCGGCATGTACAGCATGTCGCCCATGCCCAGCAGGGTTTCCGCGCCCATCTGGTCGAGAATGGTGCGCGAGTCGATCTTCGACGACACCTGGAACGCGATACGCGTGGGGATGTTCGCCTTGATCAAGCCCGTGATCACGTCTACAGATGGGCGCTGCGTGGCCAGAATCAAGTGCAGACCGGCGGCGCGTGCCTTTTGCGCGATACGCGCGATCAATTCCTCGACTTTTTTACCCACCACCATCATCAAGTCGGCCAGCTCGTCGATGATGATGACGATGGTCGGCAGTTTTTCCAGCGGCTCCGGCGAATCCGGCGTCAGGCTGAACGGATTCGGGATGTGTTCTTCGCGCTTTTTCGCGTCTGCAATCTTCGCGTTGTAGCCAGCCAGGTTACGCACGCCCATCTTGCTCATCAGCTTGTAGCGGCGTTCCATCTCGTTCACGGCCCAGTTCAGCGCGTGGCCAGCCTGGCGCATGTCGGTCACGACGGGCGCCAGCAAGTGCGGGATGCCTTCGTAGACGGACATTTCCAGCATCTTCGGATCGATCAGAATCAGCCGTACGTCGAGCGGGTCCGATTTGTACAGCAGCGAGAGAATCGTCGCGTTGATGCCCACGGATTTACCGGAACCGGTCGTACCGGCCACCAGCAAGTGGGGCATCTTCGCCAGATCTGCCACGACGGGTTTACCCGCGATATCCTTGCCCAGCGCAATCGTCAGGCTGGACACGCCATCGTTGTAGACCTTGGAGCCGAGGATTTCCGTCAGGCGCACGATCTGGCGCTTGCTGTTCGGCAGTTCCAGCGCCATGTAATTCTTGCCGGGAATGGTTTCCACCACCCTGATCGACGTCAAGGACAGTGAACGGGCCAGGTCGCGCGCCAGGCCCACGATTTGGCTACCTTTCACGCCCGTCGCCGGCTCGATTTCATAGCGCGTGACGACGGGGCCGGGGTAAGCGGCCACTACCTTGGCATCCACGCCAAAGTCCGACAATTTCTTTTCGATCAGGCGGCTCGTAAATTCCAGCGTTTCCACGGAAACCGTTTCCACCACGGGCGGCGCTTCATCGAGCAAGGACAACGGCGGCAACTTGCCATCGCCCAGGTTCTCGAACAGATGGGCCTGGCGCTCCTTTTCCACGCGCTCCGATTTCACGACCGTCACCACCTGCGGCTCGATCTTGACAGGCGGCGCGGCCACATGCTTCTCCACGTGCTTGGCACGCTCGATGACCACCACTTCGTCGCGACGCACGGCGGCCACTTCACCCTGGCGGCGGTCTTCGCGGTCCTGGTAGCGCAGCACGAACCAGTTGACGGCGTCTTCGATGGCGCCGCCGATGCGTTCGGCCACTTGCAGCCAGGATACGTGGAAGAACAAGCTGAAACCGAGGCCGAACAGCAGCAACAGCAGCAAGGTCGCGCCCGTAAAGCCAAAAGCCACGTGGGCCGAGTGCCCGACCAGCTGGCCCAGCACGCCGCCCGGATCGCGCGGCAGCTGCACGTGCAAGCTTTTTGCCATGCGCAGGAATTCGAGTCCCATGCTGCCGATCAGCATGATGGAGAAGCCGACGATGCGGATCAGCATCTCGACATGGTGCTCGCGCTCCACCTCTTCCTCTTCCAGCAGGAAGCGCTTACTCAGGCGGCGATAGCCATGCCATACCGTGCGCAGCAGCCACACGCACCACCACCAGGCGGAAAAGCCGAAGATATACAGCAGCAAATCGGAAAAGGTCGCACCGAGCTTGCCGCCCAGGTTGGCCACCTTGTCGACATTGGTGGCGTGCGACCAGCCGGGGTCGAGCTTGTTGAAGCTGGCCAGGATCAGCACGAAATACAAGGCAAACGCGGCCAGCGCGAACCAGCGCGCCTCGGACAGCAGCCGCACCAGCCGGTTGGGCAGCGGGCGGCGTTCGACCGGTTTTCGGGTGTAGCTATTTTGATTGGCCTGGGCTGGTTTAGTCATTCTGGGAAGCGCTGCAAGGTGAAAAATGTTTCTGAAAGGGAATTTCCCATAATAAGGAAGTATTCTAAGCCATATATGCCCCGGACGGCCCCACGATTCGTCGCTACAGGCGGCTTGGTCTATAATCGTGGATTGCTTGCGCAAGCGCAATACGCCCTTGTTCTTCGCGCGTATGCCCCCAATTCGGATAGACCCCACTCATAGAGAAGCCTCCCATGACCACTACCAAACACGCCCGCGTTTTGATCCTCGGCTCCGGCCCAGCCGGCTACAGCGCCGCCGTCTACGCCGCCCGCGCCAACCTGAACCCGATGCTGGTCACCGGCGTGGAACAAGGCGGCCAGTTGATGACCACCACCGACGTGGAAAACTGGCCTGGCGACCCGATGGGCGTGCAAGGCCCGGACCTGATGCAGCGCTTGCTGCAGCACGCCGAGCGTTTCAATACGGAAATCGTGTTTGACCACATCCACACCACTTTCCTGAATGAAAAACCGATCCGCCTGAAGGGCGACAGCCACGAATACACGTGCGACACGCTGATCATCGCCACGGGCGCATCCGCGCAATACCTGGGCCTGCCATCGGAAGCGGAATTCATGGGCAAGGGCGTGTCCGCCTGCGCCACCTGCGATGGTTTCTTCTACCGCAACCAGGAAGTGGCCGTCGTCGGCGGTGGCAACACGGCCGTCGAAGAAGCGCTGTACCTGTCGAACATCGCCAATAAAGTCACGCTGATCCACCGCCGCGACAAGTTCCGCGCGGAAGCGATTTTGATCGACCGCCTGAACGCCAAGGTTGCCGAAGGCAAGATTGTGTTGAAATATAACCACACTCTGGACGAAGTGACGGGCAACGAAGGCGGCGTGACGGGTCTGAACATCAAGTCGACCATCGACGGCAGGGTCGAAGCGCTCTCCGTGCATGGCGTGTTCATCGCCATCGGCCACAAACCGAACACGGGCATCTTCGAAGGCCAGCTGGACATGCACAACGGCTACATCAAGACCAAGACGGGCTTGGAAGGCATGGCCACCGCCACCAGCGCACCGGGCGTGTTTGCCGCCGGCGACGTGCAAGACCACATCTACCGCCAGGCCATCACCAGCGCCGGCACGGGTTGCATGGCAGCACTGGACGCCCAGCGCTACCTGGAAGGCCAGGAGTAAGCGTCGCATGGCGTCGATGAAAGACTTTGCCGACCTGAAAGCGGTCAGCAAGCAGCTCAAGGAGCAGGCCGACGCGCGCGCCCAGGCTGAAGCGGAGCGAGTCAAGCAGGTCAAGGTGCAGGCCGTGGAGAGCAATCTGTTCAAGGCCAGCATCGGCGGCGTCAAGCGCCTGCCCGAGTCGGACCGCTACGTGCCCAGCCTGCCCAAGGCGGGCGCCATGGCGGCCCAGCAGCCGGCGCGCAAGTTGTCTCCGGAAGAGGACGATGCGGCCGTGCTGCGCGAGTCGCTGTCGGACTTGTTCGAAGTCGACCATTACCTGGAAAACGATCCGGCCCTGAACTACGCCCGCCCCGGCGTGGGATCGGACGTGGTCAAGAAGATGCGCAAGGGCCACTGGCCCATCCAGGATGAGCTGGACTTGCACGGCTTGCGCCGCAACGAGGCGCGCGACGGCATCGGCGCCTTTTTGAACCAGGCGACGCGGCGCAAGCTGCGCTGCGTGCGGGTCATCCACGGCAAGGGTTTCGGCTCGAAAGGCCAGGAACCGGTCTTGAAATCGATGGTGCACAGCTGGCTCGTGCAAAAGGATGAAGTCATCGCCTTTTGCCAGGCGCGCCGCTCTGAAGGGGGCGATGGCGCGCTGGTCGTATTGCTTTCTTCCGCCCTGCAGCCCATCCGCTGAGCACCGCAGCAAGAAATTACAATTCAGTAACAAGTTAGCTCATGCGCACGGCCCCGTTTGTCACCATTCGGGGCCGTGTCATGTTAACCTGTGACAATTATTTCCTGCTTAGCGTCTCGTGCACGCGCTCCACCCATGATGCCACCCCAATTGCCGCCTGGCTCGCTGATCAAGATCATTGAGGTCATCGCCATCCTGGTGGGCGCGTTTTCCGGCTTCATCGAAGCGCGCCGCAAGCGCATGGACCTGGTCGGCGTGTTCGTCGTGGCCTTCATCACGGCATTTGGCGGGGGCACCTTGCGCGACATCCTGCTCGACAAGCGGCCATTGTTCTGGGTCTCGCACCAGGAATACGCGATTCTCATCTTCGTGCTGGCCCTGACGGCCGCGCCCTTGATCCAGCACTTGCGCCAGATCGTCTCGGAACGCCTGATCGTCATCGCCGACGCCATCGGCCTGGGCATGTTCGCCATCGCGGGCGTGGCCGAAGCGACGCGCGCCGGCATGCCGCTCTTCATCGCATCGATGATGGGGGTGATTACAGGGATTTTTGGCGGCGTGATGCGCGACATCGTCTGCAACGAAGTGCCGATGGTGTTTCGCGACGGCAAACCGTATGCGATCTGCGCGTTCTTCGGCTGCTGGGCTTATCTGCTGCAGATGCACTTCGGCGCCGAGCACGACTTCGCGCTGTGGACCAGCGCCAGCGGCATCACGATTCTGCGCCTGATTTGCTGGAAATTCGATATGCGGCTGGGGCGCTGAAGCGCCAACCGGCAACGTTATTCGCGGCGCGTGTCGGCTTACGCGCTGGCGCGCTAAGCCGACCTACGGCACGACACCCATTGCTACGCGTAGGTCGGATTAGGCTCAAAGAGCCGTAATCCGACAACATTGCTGGCCCAGACTTACACCGCGTCCGGGCCGGTTTCGCCCGTGCGGATGCGGATCACTTGCTCCACGTCGCGCACGAAGATCTTGCCATCGCCAATCTTGCCCGTGCGGGCTGCCTTGATGATGGCGTCGACCACCAGTTCCGACACGCTGTCGTCCACCACGACTTCGACTTTGACTTTCGGCAGGAAGTCGACCACGTACTCGGCGCCACGGTACAGCTCAGTATGGCCCTTCTGGCGGCCAAAGCCCTTCACTTCCGTCACGGTCAAGCCCGTCACGTTCACGTCGGCCAGCGCTTCGCGCACTTCGTCGAGCTTGAATGGTTTGATGATGGCGGTAATCTGTTTCATGGTTACTCCTTAAAATTGTTAGATTGTGGACAGATGGCTGCTTATTCGTAGAACTTCGACGTGATCGGATAACGCCAGTCGCGGCCAAAGCCACGGTGCGTGACGCGGATGCCCACTGGCGACTGGCGCCGCTTGTATTCATTGATCTTGATCAGGCGCGTGATTTTCGCCACGTCGGCCGGCGGGTAGCCAGCCTCGATAATCTCGGCGATCGGCCGGTTTTCTTCCATGTACAGCTGCATGATGCCGTCGAGTACGTCGTATGGCGGCAAGGAATCCTGGTCCAGCTGGTCGGCGCGCAATTCAGCCGACGGTCCGCGCGTCAGGATGCGCTCGGGTATCACGTCCGACACGCTGTTGCGGTACGCGCACAAACGGTAGACGAGGGTCTTCGCGATATCCTTGATCACGGCAAAGCCGCCCGCCATGTCGCCGTACAAAGTGCAATAACCGACAGCCATTTCGCTCTTGTTGCCCGTCGTTAGCACGATGCTGCCATGCTTGTTCGACAGGGCCATCAGCAAGGTGCCGCGGATGCGCGCCTGGATGTTTTCTTCCGTCGCATCTTCCGCCAGTCCGGCGAACTCGTCAGCCAGGGTGGCGCGGAAGGCGTCGAAGGTGTGCTTGATCGGAATTTCATCGTAGCGCACATTGAGGCGTTTTACCATGTCGCGCGAATCGATCCACGAGATATCGGCCGTGAATTGCGATGGCATCATGACGGCGCGCACCTTGTCGGCGCCCAGCGCATCGACGGCAATCGCCAGGGTCAGGGCGGAATCGACGCCGCCCGACATGCCGATCAGCACGCCAGGGAAACCGTTCTTGCCGATATAGTCGCGCACGCCCAGCACCAGCGCCTGGTACACCTGCGCCTCGGTGGTCAACGGCGCGGCCAGCGGCTGCGGCACGGGCGTGGCGCCGTCGAATTCGACCAGTTGCAAGTCTTCCTCGAAGTGGCGCAGCTGGGCGCACATCGTGCCGGCCGCATCCATCACGAACGAGTCGCCGTCGAAAATCAGTTCATCCTGGCCACCGACGAGGTTGGCATAGACGAGGGCCATGCCTTGCGCGCTGACATTCTTGCGCATGGTGTCATAGCGCAGATGCTGCTTGTTCATGTGGTATGGCGAGCCGTTCGGCACCAGCAGCACTTGCGCGCCGGCCGCGCGGGCGCGCATCGGTGCGTGCTCGAACCACGTGTCTTCGCAGATATTGATGCCGAAACGCACGCCCTTCACGCCAAACACGAAAGCCTGGTCCGACGACGTGAAGTAACGCTTTTCATCGAACACGGTCGTGTTCGGCAAGTCGTGCTTGCGGTAGGTGCCCAGTACTTCGCCGTTCAGCAGCACGGAGGCGGCGTTGTGGCGCACGCCCTTCTCGTCTTGCAGGGGCAAACCCACCACCACGTGCAGATCCTTGAACTGGGCCAGGTCGGCAGCCAGTCCCGCAAACGCTTCCTGCGTTTTTGCGTAGAATGCATTGCGCAGCAATAAGTCCTCGGGTGGGTAACCGACCAGCGACAGTTCCGGCGTGAGCACGATATCGGCACCCGCTTCAAAGGCGCGGCGGGAAAGGTCGAAGATCTTGGCACGGTTGCCGGCCAGATCGCCGACCGTACTATTCATTTGAGCAATTGCGACTTTGACTGTCATGATGATGATGGATATTTTCGTTCTATTAAACAAGACAGGGGCGCGCAGGCCGGTGGCGGCGCCCCGAGAGTGATGAATGCACACTACAACAATGAATTATCGCACGGCTATCGTCACTACCCTGGCTGAAATTGGCGAAGCGGCCTGGTCTGAACTGCTGGCACGCCAGGCGGAGGCCAATCCCTTCCTTTCCTACGCCTTCTTGCACGCGCTGCACGAGTCCGGCTGCGCCAGCGCGGATACGGGCTGGCAGCCGAATTACCTCGTGCTGTGGCAAGGCGAAACCCTGGCCGCCGCCCTGCCCCTGTACCTCAAAATGCACTCATATGGTGAATACGTGTTCGACTGGGCCTGGGCCGACGCCTATCGGCAACATGGCCTTGAATATTACCCGAAACTGCTGTCCGCGATTCCATTCACGCCCGTGAGCGGCACCCGCCTGCTGGCCCGCGATGGCGAGGCCCGCGCCGCCCTGCTGGCCTTTCTGCAGGCGCAGCAGCAAGCGGCCGACGTATCGTCCTGCCACATCCTGTTCCCGCCGGAAAGCGAAGCGCGCCAACTGGAGCAAGCTGGCTACCTGATGCGTAGTGGCGTGCAGTTTCACTGGCTCAATCCCGGCTACACGGATTTCGAGCAATTCCTCGCTACCCTCGAGCACAAGAAGCGCAAGAATATCCGCGCCGAGCGGCGCAAGGTGCGGGAAGCAGGCGTCACCATGCGCCAGGTACGCGGAACGGAGGCCACGGACGCGGACTGGAAACTGTTCCACCGCTGCTACAGCAATACCTATGCGGAACACCGCTCGTCGCCGTACTTAAGCCTGGAGTTCTTCCGGCGCATCGGTGCCAGCATGCCGCAGAACATCTTGTTGGTGATCGCCGAGCGCGAAGGCCGGGCCATTGCCGCCTCGCTGGTGATCCACACGGCTGACACCCTGTATGGCCGCTACTGGGGCGCGCTCGAGCACGTGCCCTGTCTGCATTTCGAGACGGCGTACTACCAACCGCTGGAGTTTTGCATCGCCAATGGCATCGCCACCTTCGAAGGGGGCGCCCAGGGCGAGCACAAGATGGCGCGCGGCTTCCTGCCGCAAAAGACGTGGTCCGCCCATTGGCTGGCGCACCCGGCCTTTGCCGACGCCGTGCAGCGCTTCCTCGAGCGTGAACGGGGCGGCATCGATGCCTACCTCGACGAGTTGAACGAACACAGTCCGTTTCGCGCATAAAAAAACGCTCCCGGCCATGACTGGCGGGGAGCGTTTTTCTTACTCGATGTTCTTAGGCTTTGGCGGCGTCGGCCTTGAACGCAGCGACGCCGTTCAGGATTTCTTCCTTGGCCACTTCCGGGCCATACCAGCCGTCGATCTTGACCCATTTGCCTTTTTCCAGATCCTTGTAGTGCTCAAAGAAATGCTGGATCTGGCGCAAGCGCAGTTCGTTCAAGTCTTCCGGCTTTTGCCAGTGGCTGTAGATCGACAGGACCTTGTCGACTGGCACGGCCAGCACTTTCGCGTCTTCGCCCGACTCGTCGGTCATTTTCAGCACGCCGATAGGACGGCAGCGCACAACCACGCCCGGGATCAGCGGGAACGGGGTGATGACCAGCACGTCAACCGGGTCGCCGTCCGGCGACAGGGTGTTCGGCACGTAGCCGTAGTTGCACGGGTAATGCATGGCGGTACCCATGAAGCGATCGACGAAGATCGCGCCGCTTTCCTTGTCGACTTCGTACTTGATCGGATCGGCATTCATCGGGATTTCGATGACGACGTTGAAATCGTTCGGCAGGTCGCGGCCGGAAGAGACGTTATTCAAACTCATGGGATTCCTCATTAGCGGGTGGTGTTTTAACCGCGCAATTATAGCGAAGTACAGGCCGCTTGTGCGACGCAGCAGCGGCCCGCCGGCGTTTTGCGCGTCCTGCCAGCAACAGTGACGCGCCCGGCCCGTTGGACTGCGCAGCCTGCCGTTGAGAGTATAAACAGGCCACCGAAAATAATAAGTAGAAACACTTAAGCATTACTACGGTCAGTCCCGAATTAATTCCGTCAATATCCGCCTATTTTCATTTCAATATCACCATGCGGCAAACATGGTTATTATATTTGATATTGCATTTTATGCAGCCAATTATAACAACAGCGCCAGTCTTATTCTCCCCACAATGCGGGCGCATGACGACGCAGCCGCTTCAATACCGCCCTCCAGCCCGGGAATCCCCTCTTCCAGCATAATATTTGCGCTTATTTGAAGCATTTATTTATTCAAATGGCGAACCTTCCAAAAAATGGCGCGACCAGAAGACAATCATCAATTCTGATAAACTGTCACATTCTGGTGTTTCCAAAACTTCGCATACTCTGCAAACAAAGCCTTCGCTAGATTCAATATGGCGCATCACGCGCCACCGATAAATCCTTGCAAAAAGGAATATGATGATTCCCTCTTTCCGGCCCGGGCCTTTATTAAAGGTCACCGGCGTTATTTTCATTCTGTTTGGCCTCGCCCTGCTGGGCGGCGGCATCTGGCTGGCCTCTCTGGGCGGCTCCTGGTACTACCTGCTGGCCGGTATCGGCATGCTCGTTGCCGGCGCGCTGGTGTTCCAGGGCAAGCGCAGCGCGCAACCGTTCATGGCCTTCCTGCTGATCGCCACTCTCATCTGGTCCGTCATTGAAGTGAAATTCGACTGGTGGCAATTGCTGCCGCGCCTCGACATCTGGTTTGCCGCCGCCGTCTGGCTGCTGCTACCCTTCGTCAACCGCCGCCTGGCGCCAGCCGCCGCGGCGAAACAGGGACAAGCGGGCAAGACGGCGCTTTCCGCCGCCGTGGCCCTGACCGTCATCGCCGGTGTCATCGCCCTGTTCCAGGACTACCATGACCTGCATGGCGACGTGCCTGCCGAAAACATGGCCGCCACGGCCACGGCCACGGGCGACCTGGCACCCGGCGTCGAGCACAATGACTGGTCCGCGTATGGCCGCTCCGGCTATGGCGACCGCTATGCCCCGGCCGCGCAAATCACGCCGGCGAATATTTCCGGCCTGAAAGAAGCCTGGACCTACCACACGGGCGACTTCAAGGGACCGAACGACCCGGGCGAGATCGCCAACGAAGTGACGCCGCTGAAGGTCAATGACATGCTGTATTTGTGCACGCCGCACAATATCGTCATCGCCCTGAACCCGGACACGGGCAAGGAAATCTGGCGCCACGATCCGAAGATCAACCGCGACGCGGCCAGCTACCAGCACATGATCTGCCGCGGCGTGGCGTACTGGGACGTGAACGCGGGCCGCGCGAAGAACAATCCAGCCCCCGAAGCTGCCGGCATGGAATGCCCGCGCCGCATCCTGGCGCCAACCATGGATGGCACCATGATCGCCGTCAACGCCGATACGGGCGAGTCGTGCAAGAGCTTTGGCAACAACGGCGTCGTCAACCTGTACAAGAACATGGCGATGATCAAGCGCGGTTTCCTGATGCCGACCTCGCCGCCGGCCGTGTCGCAGAAAATGGCCGTGATCGCCGCCAGCGTGACGGACAACCATTCGACGGAAGAGCCATCGGGCGTGATCCGCGGCTACGATCCCGTCACCGGCAAGCTGATGTGGAACTGGGACCCGGCCACGCCGGAAGATACGCAACCCTTCCCTGAAGGCAAGAACTACACCAACAACTCGCCGAACTCGTGGGGCGTGGCCAGCATCGATGAAAAGCTGGGCATGGTCTACATCCCGATGGGCAATGAAACGCCCGATACCTGGGGCGGCAACCGCAACAAGAATGGCGAGAAATTCAACAGCGCCATCGTCGCGCTGGACCTGGCAACGGGCAAGGTGCGCTGGGTCTACCAGACCGTGCACCACGATATCTGGGACATGGATATCGGCGGCCAGCCGAGCCTGGTCGACATCGACACGCCGAAAGGCAAAGTGCCATCCGTCGTGGCCACGACAAAACGCGGTGACATCTACGTGATCGACCGCCGCGATGGCAGCCTGGTCGTGCCGGCGCCGGAAAAACCCGTGCCGACGAGCAATCCTGCCGCCGGCGACACCCTGTCGCCCACGCAGCCATTCTCGGCCCTGACGTTCCTGCCAGAGCGCAATATCAGCGAAGCGGACATGTGGGGCACGACGCCGTTTGACCAGCTCGCCTGCCGCATCATCTTCAAGGAGCGCCGCTATGAAGGCCCGTTCACGCCGCAAACGGCTGGCAAGGGCGCCGTCATTTCCCCCGGCCCATTGGGTATCTTCGAATGGGGTGGCGCGGCCATCGATCCCGTGCGCCAGTTGTTGATCGTCAACCCTGACTACATGGGCTTCCTGGAAAAACTCGTACCGCGCGCGGAAACGACGGCCAAGGGCGGCACCGGTGGCGAAATGGGCTTGCAGCCGCAGACGGGCGTCCCGTTCGCCGTGGAAATCAAGGCCTTCTTGTCGCCGCTGGGCTTCCCGTGCCAGGCACCGCCGTGGGGCTATGTGGCCGCCGTCGACCTGCGCACGATGAAAAAAGTGTGGATGCACAAGAACGGCACCACGCGCGACAGCGGTCCCGTGCCGATCCCGCTACCACTGGGCGTGCCCAGCCTGGGCGGCATGGTCACCACCGGTGGCGGCGTGACCTTCCTCAGCAGCACGCTCGACTACTACATCCGCGGCTACGACGTCAGCAACGGCAAAGTGATCTGGAAAGCCCGCTTGCCAGCCGGTGGCCAGGCTACGCCGATGAGCTATGTGTCGAACAAGTCGGGACGCCAGTTCGTCGTCGTCATGGCCGGCGGCCACGGTTCGCTGGGCACGAAGATGAGCGATACCCTGGTCGCGTATGCCTTGCCCGAAGGTGCCGCCGTACCGAAAAAGTAAAGCGCGAAGAAGTAAAGTAGCAAGCTAGCAGCGCAAAAAAAAGCCGTTCAGTCTGCACTGAACGGCTTTTTTACGTCTGAAGAAACAAGTGGCTTACAGGATGGTTGCCAAGGCGCACTGCCGGTAATGGGCGGCAGCCTGTTCCGTCTGCTGCAAGGCGTCGTGCATCTGCGCCAGCTTCAGGTGGGCGTCGCGCACCATCTGCGGCTCGTTCGCGTCCGACAAGGCCTGCTCCAGGTGGCGCTGGGCCTTGCCCCACAGTTTTTGCTTGAGGCACAAAGTGCCCAGGGTCAGCGCCAGTTCCGCGTCGAGCGGACGCTGTTTCATCCATTGCTCGCAATGCTCGATCTGCAGCAGCAGGGCCGGCGTGCCGCTTGGCGCCGCCGCTTCGCGGTAGGCGCGCACAACGCGCTCGTCCCAGTCGGCGGCCAGCGACTCTTCGCACACGAGGCGCGCTTCATCGTGCAAGCCGCGCGCATTCAGGGCCGTGGCGGCGCGGCAGGCGATGTACGGCTTGACCCGGTCCGCGCTCGGCACGGTCGACCAGACGCGCATCAGCGATTCCGCGTCATGCGACGGGTCGGACAGCAAATGGTCGTATGCCAGCTCGCGCAGGCGCGACGACAGGGCCGGATGCAGGGCGCGGTGCTTGTCGAGCGAACGCACGAGGCGCAGCACTTCCGGCCAGTTCTTCGCCTGCTGTTCGGCCTTGAGCGACCATTGCAGCGCGTGGATGTGGCGCGTGCCGCTGGCATTGAGTTCGCGCACGGCGGCCAGGGCCGCTTCCGGCTGGTGGTCGTCGACCAGCAATTCCGTCACCGTCATCAACCGGGCCGTCTTCAGGCTGGCATCGCCTTCGACGCGGGACAGCCAGCTGTCGCGGCGTTCGGACTGGCGCATGCGGTGCGCGGCGCGCGCGCCGATCAGCGCGGCCAGGCCGGCGTTTTCTTCCAACTCGGCGGCGCGCAAGGCAGCTTTTTCCGCATGGCCGAAACGGCCTTCGAACAGGGCTTTCAAGGCTTCGCGCAAGCCTTTGTTGCCGTCACGCTCACGCTTGCGCTGGCGGTAGGCCGCCACTTGCGCCGGCATGCGCACGGTGGCGCGCACGGCGCGCACCAGCAGGTACAGCAGCACGAACAGCACGACCTGCAGCAGCAGGAAGAAGTTCAGCGACAAATCGATGCGGTACGGCGGATAGAACAGCACCACGTTGCCGGGGTTGAAACGGGCCGTCACGGCGATACCGATCGCCGCGGCCATCAGGGCGAGTAACCAGAGAAATAGACGCATGGGCTCAGGACTTCGCTTTGTAGTTGCGCACAGCCGTCAGACTGTCGGACAAGGTTGGCATTTCGATGGCCAGGTTGCTGCCCTGCACCTGGCGCAGCAGCGCTTGCGCCGTCTGCGTGCTCTTGGCACGGGTGTCGAAATACTTGGCCAGCGCATCCTGCGCAGCGATCAAGTCGTTACGGAAAGCCGTTTCATTGCGCGACAACAAGGCCATGCGGGCATTGAGCAGGCGCAGCTTGACGTTTTCGCGCAAGAAATACGATTGCGTCGGCGACAGCATCAGCGCTTCCGGCGTATCGACCCGGCGGATACGGATCAACTGACGCACGTCGGCCCACATGTCGCCGCTCCAGGTATTGAAGCCGTCGCGTACTTTTTGCAGCATCGGTTCCGGCGCAGGCGGACCCACCAGCTTGCCGGCGGCATCGCGCACGGGCTTGGCCTTGCCCGGTTTTTCCGGCGCGGCCGGCAAGGCCGGCGTTTCGTCGGACAGCATCGGCAAGGAATCGATCTGGGCGATCACGGCATCGAGGCGCAGGGCTACGCCCGTCGAATCGACGCTAGGCAGGGCCTTGAGTTTTTCCATGTCGCGCCCGATGGCGCGGCGGATGGTGATGAATTGCGGCTTGTCCGAGCGCGACAGGCTGCGGTCCGCGTTTTGCAGGGCGATCAGCGCGCCGGGCACGTTGCCGGCCAGTTGCAGTTGCTGGCTGGCCGTCGACAGCACTTGCTCGATTTCCGTCAGCGCCCACTCGTCGCGGTTCTTCGACAAGTCGTTATACAGTTGTTCCAGGGCCAGCTGCTGGCTTTGCGTTTCGCTCTGGCGGTTTTCCAGCGCGCCCACCTTGATTTCCAGCTCTTTCGTGCCTTCTTGCACGTTGCGCGCCAGCACGCCCGTTTCGGCATTGCTGACATCGCCCTTTTGCAGGCGCTTGGCCACTTCTTCGCGCAGGTTGCGGATCTGCTTGCTGGTCGACCAGCTTTGCGCAGCCAGCAGCACGGCCAGCACGATGACGGCGATGCTCATGGGCTTTTGCAGCTGTTCCAGCAAGGTCGGCGCGCGGCCGGCAGGTTGGTCGGCCGCCTGCGGCGCCGTCTTCACGGCGCTGCCAGGCGTTGCATTCGGTTCGGAGAGTGTAGGCATTTCGTTCATGGTCGTGATTGTAACGCGGCGAGCACTCCTGCGTCGCCTGATCCTGTCAGGGTGACACGGGCAAAACCCAGGGCCGCCGCCGTTTGTGCAATGCGGGCGTGCGGCACGATCAGATGCTGCTGTTGCATTTTCACAACAGCCGTCTTTTCAGCATCCAATTCCTCCAGCAGCGCCAGCAAACCGCGCAGCGCTTCCGAGCTGGTGATGATCCACTCATTATTATGCTGCAACAGCTTTTCCAGGGTCGCCCGCAAGGCCGGCGTCAGCGTCGGCACCTTGCGGCGGTAGGCCGTAACGAACTCGACTTCGGCGCCGGCCGCGCGCAAGCCGTCGGCCAGGTAATCGCGTCCGCCATCGCCGCGCACGATCAGCACGCGCTTGCCGCGCAGGGCCGGCAAGTCCAGCGCCAGCAATAAATGTTCGGAATCGCTGCGCGCCGTGTCAAACGGACTGGTGATGGCCGCGTTGGCCTGCGTGACGCCATGCGCTGCCAGGGCCATCCGGCTGCCCTCGCCCACCACGGCCAGCGGCACGCCTGGCGGCCAGGCGGGCAAGTGCGCAAAGACGCAATCGATGGCGTTTGGCGAGACGAAGGCCACCAGGTCATACTCGCGCAGGCGCGCCAGCACGGCTTGCAAGTGTGCGCATTCGTTCTCGCCCTCAAGCGCGTGGATTTCCAGCAGCGGCAGCAGCTGCACGGGCAAGCCCAGCGCCGCGATGTGGGCGGCCAGCGGCCCCGCTTGTTGCGCGGGCCGCGTGATCACCACGGTGTCAGGCATGCGGCGCCAAGCCTTCATGGTTGTCGGGCGTGACGGCGCACGAGGCGAGGATGCCGGCGGCGTCTTGCCCGCGCAGCAGTTCGGCCACTTGCTCGCCCAGCAGTTCCGGCGCGCTGGCCGGGCCTTCAAGCTCGGCGCTGGCCATGCGCGCGCCGTCCGGCGTGGCGACCATGGCGCGCAAACGCATCTGTTCGCCTTCGACTGTAGCGAACGCGGCCAAGGGGATCTGGCAGCTGCCGCCGAAAATCTTCGACACCTTGCGCTCGGCCGTGACGGCTTGCGCCGTGGCCGCGTGGTTCAGCGGCGCCAGCAGGCGCACGAGGTCGGCGCCGTCCGCGCGCCCGCTGCGGATCTCGATCGCCATGGCGCCCTGGCCTGCCGCCGGCAGGCTGTCTTCCGGCGCCAGCACGGCGCGGATGCGCGATTCGAGCCCCAGGCGCTTCAGGCCGGCGGCGGCCAGGATGATGGCCGCGTAATCGCCACGGTCCAGCTTGCCCAAACGCGTATCGAGGTTGCCGCGCAGGGGCAGTATCGTCAGGTGCGGATAACGGGCGGCGATCAGCGACTGGCGGCGCAGGCTGCTGGTGCCGACGACGGCGCCATGCGGCAGCTCGGCCAGGCTGGCGTAATCGTTCGACACGAACGCGTCGCGCGGGTCTTCGCGCTCGAGGATGGCGGCCAGGGCAAAGCCTTCAGGCAACTCCATCGGCACGTCTTTCAGCGAATGCACGGCCAGGTCGGCACGGCCCTCTTCCATCGCCACTTCCAGCTCCTTGACGAACAGGCCCTTGCCGCCTACCTTGGACAGGGCGCGGTCCAGAATCTGGTCGCCGCGTGTGGTCATGCCGAGAATTTCAACGCTACACTGCGGATACAGGGCGGCCAGGCGCGCACGCACGTGTTCAGCTTGCCACATAGCAAGACGACTCTCGCGCGTGGCGATCACCAGGCGGGCAGGAATATTCAATTCGTTCGGGGTCAATTCAGATGCTTTCAAAACAAGTTCTTTCGCTGTGGCTGTCGTTGTCATTATCGTTGCCATTTCGCCCGTCCGATATCAATTTGTATCGGAATGGCGCCTGGCGTCGCTATAATCGTTATCCCTTGGCCTAGAAGGCCAAGTCAGGCTAGCGTCCATGTTGAAGACCACAAATTTTATCATGCGCCCCCTTCCCTCTGCGGCCAAACGCCCGGTGCGATCCACATTCCCTTGCTTTTACACTTACTTTGGTTCTTTATTATGCTCAATGACGCAGTAGCACCAGAAATAGTTCCAGCGGCCGGCTCCGACAAGGACGCGCCACTGAAAGAAGACATCCGCCTGCTGGGCCGCCTGCTGGGCGACGTGCTGCGGGAACAGGAAGGCGACGCCGTCTTCAATGTGGTGGAAACCATACGCCAGACTTCCGTACGCTTCCGCCGCGAAGCGGACGCGGACGCGGCCCTGGAACTGGACGCCATGCTCAAGGAACTGAGCCGCGAACAGACGATTTCCGTCGTGCGCGCCTTTTCCTACTTTTCGCACCTGGCCAACATTGCCGAAGACCAGCACCACATCCGCCGCCGCCGCGCCCACCTGCTGGCCGGCTCGCCAGCGCAAAAGGGCAGCGTCAGCTTCGCGCTGAAAAAACTGCGCATGGCCGGCGTGCCGCGCAAGACCGTCGACACCTTCTTCCAGGACGCCCTGATCGCGCCCGTGCTGACGGCCCACCCGACGGAAGTGCAGCGCAAGAGCATTCTCGACGCCGAGCACGACATCGCCCGCCTGCTGGCCGAGCGCGACCTGCCGCAGACGCCGAAAGAACGGCAAGCCAACATGCAGCTGCTGCGCTCGCGTGTCGCCACCCTGTGGCAGACGCGCATGCTGCGCTACTCGAAGCTGACGGTGGCCGACGAGATCGAAAACGCCCTGTCCTACTACCGCATCACCTTTTTGCGCGAACTGCCAGGCCTGTATGACGATATCGAGGAAGACATCGCCGCCGAGTACCCGAACGGCGACGGCACCATCGAGCCGATCAATGCCGCCTACGTGCAGATGGGCAGCTGGATCGGCGGCGACCGCGACGGCAATCCAAACGTCAACGCGGGCACCATGCAGCACGCGCTGGCGCGCCACGCCACCACCATCCTCGATTTCTACCTCGACGAAGTGCACGCGCTGGGCGCGGAATTGTCCGTCTCGACCCTGATGGTGGGCGTGAGCGCCGAACTGCAGGCGCTGGCCGACCAGTCGCCGGACGCTTCGCCGCACCGCAGCGACGAACCATACCGCCGCGCCCTGATCGGCATCTATGCGCGCCTGGCCGCCACGGCCCGCGCGCTGGGCGCCACCAACATCCTGCGCAAGGAAGTGGGCGCGGCCGCCGCCTATCCTGACGCGGCCGCGTTTGTCGCCGACCTGCGCACCATCGTCGCCTCGCTCGAATCGCACCACGGCGCGGCCCTCGTGCGCCCGCGCCTGGCGACCCTGGCGCGCGCGGCCGACATCTTCGGCTTCCACCTGGCGTCGCTCGACATGCGCCAGACCTCGGACGTGCACGAGCGCGTGCTGGCCGACCTGTTCGCGAAAAGCGGCGTGGCCGCCGATTACACGTCCCTGTCCGAGGAAGACAAGCAAGCGCTGCTGCTGAACGAACTGGCCCAGCCGCGTTTGCTGTACTCGCCCTACATTGCCTACGCCACGGAAACGGATTCCGAGCTGGCGATCCTGCGCGCGGCGCGCGACATCCGCCAGCGCTACGGCGCGCGGGCCATCCGCAACTACATCATCTCGCACACGGAAACCGTGTCCGACTTGCTGGAAGTATTGCTGCTGCAAAAAGAAACAGGCTTGCTGCGCACCGACTGGAAGGCCGGAGGCGACGGCGACAGCACGTGCGAGCTGATGGTCATCCCCCTGTTCGAGACGATCCCCGACCTGCAGCGCGCGGCCGGCATCATGAGCCAGGTCATGGCCTTGCCCCTGGTAAAACAATTGATCGCCAAGCAGGGACAGCTGCAGGAAGTCATGCTCGGCTATTCCGATTCGAACAAGGATGGCGGCTTCCTCACGTCGAACTGGGAACTGTACAAGGCGGAACTGG
This sequence comes from Janthinobacterium sp. NKUCC08_JDC, assembly GCF_019345575.1. Taxonomy (NCBI): domain Bacteria; kingdom Pseudomonadati; phylum Pseudomonadota; class Betaproteobacteria; order Burkholderiales; family Oxalobacteraceae; genus Janthinobacterium; species Janthinobacterium sp. NKUCC08_JDC. The sequence continues at coordinate 35,615 of NZ_JAHKQW010000011.1, forward strand.
CGCTCGTGTCCGACTTTCAAAAGGCCGGCGTCAAGCTGCGCCTGTTCCACGGCCGCGGCGGCACGGTGGGCCGTGGCGGCGGACCCAGCTACGAAGCCATCCTGGCCCAGCCGCCGGGCACCGTCAACGGCCAGATCCGCCTGACGGAACAAGGCGAGATCATCGCCTCGAAGTTTTCCAACGCGGAAATCGGCCGGCGCAACCTGGAATTGCTGGTCGCCGCCACCCTGGAAGCGAGCCTGGCGCCGCAGGAAGCCAATCCGGCCCGCAACAGCCAGCTGGCGCAGTTCGAAGCCGTGATGGCGCAGCTGTCGGACCTCGCCTATCACGCCTACCGCCACCTCGTGTATGAAACGCCGGGCTTTACGGAGTATTTCTTCTCGGCTACGCCGATTGCGGAAATCGCCGAGCTGAACCTCGGTTCGCGCCCCGCCTCGCGCAAGGCCAACCAGCGTATCGAAGACTTGCGCGCCATTCCCTGGGGCTTTTCCTGGGGCCAGTGCCGCTTGCTGCTGCCGGGCTGGTTCGGCTTCGGCAGCGCCATCGAAGCCTGGATCAATCAAGCCGACGGCGATGCGAAAGATGGCAGGATCGCCACCCTGCGCGCCATGTACGCCGAATGGCCGTTCTTTGCCACCCTGCTGTCGAACATGGACATGGTGCTGGCCAAGACCGACCTGGCGATCGCCTCGCGCTATGCGGAACTGGTGGCGGACCAGGGCTTGCGCGAACGCATCTACAAGCGCATCACGGACGAGCATGGCAACACCTTGCGCTGCCTGGAGCTGATCACCGGCAATACGGAACGGCTGGCGGGCAATCCGCTGCTGGCCCGCTCGATCCAGAACCGCTTCGCCTATCTCGATCCGCTGAACCACTTGCAGGTGGAATTGATCAAGCGCAACCGCACCCTGTCCAACGCCGGTAAAGTCGACGAACGGGTGCACCGCGGTATCCAGCTGTCGATCAATGGCGTGGCGGCAGGCTTGCGCAACACGGGCTGATCACGTCAAGCTGCCATCGGCAGGCAGGGGCCGGCACCGCAAGGGCCGGCCCTTTTGCTTGCCCAATGGAAAAATATTCTCAAGAAAGCAACATTTGGTATTACACTAGCGTGGAATATCTTCCCCCCACTCCGGCGCCAGGCGCACCGCAGCGGCCAACCACGACGCCAGGAATGCGGATGAGCAAATGGTCGATTGAAACGCTGGGTGCGGCATGCGCCGCCATCATCCTGGTCGTGCTGGGCTGGCTGGCGGGCGCGGCCTGGCAGGAACTCAACTTCTGGGAACATGTCTGGCTGTCGCTGCTGCTGGCGGCCGCTGGCGGCATCGCACTGTGGCTGCTGCGCGTGCTGCGCAACCACCTGGCCAGCACGCGACTGCAGCTCGACGCCAGCGTCATGCGCTACCGCGACCTGAGCGAGACGGCGCAGGACGGGATGTGGCAAACGGACGCGGAAGGCACGATATTGCATCTCAACCAGCGCCTGTGCGACATGCTGGGCATTCCGGCGGAAAAGCTGCTGGGCCACAAGATGAGCGAATTCCACGATGAAGCGACCTTGCTGCGCCTGTGCCCGCTGAGACGCACGCAGGAACACAGCTGCATGGGCGAACTGCAGTACTGGCACAGCGACGGATCGGAACGCTGGGCCATGATCAGCGGCCGCTGCCTGTACGACCAGCTGGGCACCTTGACAGGCGCGCTCGTGCTGGCCAACGACATCACGGAACACAAGCGGGCCGAACACGCGCTCAGCGTCGCCCATGCGGAGCTGGAAAGCCGCGTGGCCCTGCGCACGGCCCAGCTGCTCGACGTGAATCTCCAACTGTCCGCGGAAATCGCCATGCGCGCGCAAACGGAAGCGGCCCTGGCGCGCAGCGAGGAACGGCTGCAGGACATCATTTCCATGATGCCCCTGTCGCTGTTCCTCAAGGATGCCGATTCGCGCATCTTGCTGATGAACCAGGCCTGCGAACAGCAATGGGGCGTGCGCCAGCAGGACATCGCCGAAGGACGCGACCTGCAGCACTTTCCCAAGGAGCAGAACATGGGCTTCCACGCGGCGGACCGGGAAGCGTTTGCCAGCCGCAAGGTGGTGATCCGCGAAGAATTGGTATGGAACGCGCAGTTGCAGGAAAACCGCCTCGTGCAGACACACAAGAAACCCGTATTTGACGACGACGGCCGGCCGCAGATGATCATCGCCATGGCCATCGACATCACCGACAGCAAGCGCAACGAGGAAAACCTGGAACGCACCCTGGCCCAGCTGCGCGAATTGACCGACCACCAGCAAACCATCAAGGAAGAAGAGCGGCGCCGCATCGCGCTCGACATTCATGACGACCTGGGCCAGAACCTGATGGTGCTGCGCATCGATGTGTCGCTGCTGCACGCGCGCACGGCCAAGGGCCATCCGCGCCTGCACCGCCACGCGCAGCGCGTGCTCGACACCATCGATACCACCATCCGCTCCGTGCGCACCATCATCAATGACTTGCATCCCAGTACCCTCGAACTGGGACTGGGCCCGGCGGCCGAATGGCTGATCCGCCAGATGGAGGGCCGCGGCGCCATCCGCTACCGGCTCAAGCTCGACAGCGAGGCGCCGGACCTGGGCCTGGACCAGCGCCAGACGTCGGCCATCTTCCGCGTGCTGCAGGAATCGCTGTCGAACATCGTGCGCCACGCCCAGGCCAGCGAAGTGGAAGTGGCGCTGGCGCAGGACGCGGACGCCATCGTGCTGCGCATCAGCGACAACGGCATCGGCATGCAGCCGGGCGACCACGGAAAACGGGCCGCCTTCGGCCTGAAAAGCATACGCGAACGCGTCCACGCGCTGGGCGGCGAACTGCGTATCGACAGCCAGGCCGGCCAGGGCACGGTGCTGGCCATCCACCTGTCGCGGGCCAGGAAAGGCGCGCCAGTCAACCATGACGCAACACAAGAATTGGCAAAAACAGTAGAAAATTAAGTATGTATTTTCGACATTAAAAAGTATAGTAAGTTTTTTCTTTGAGGAAACTATCATGCCGCCAAGGTTCTCCCGCCTCCCCGCCCCACTGCTCGGCCTGTGCCTGCTGGCCGCCGTCTCCACCGCCAGCGCCACCATCTATGCCGAACGGGGCTTTGGTGAAAGGGATGGCAATGGCAGCATCGCGTCCGACCTGAACCCGGCGGGCCTGGTGGCCGGCATCATCATGGAGGAAGAAGGACGGCGCCGCGCCGTGACGTACCAGCATGGCCGCATCCGCGAGCTGGGCACCCTGGGCGGCGATGAAGGTTTCACCAAGGCCATCAATATCCATGGCGTGGTGGTCGGTTCGGCGCAGACGGCCAGCGGCGCCTGGCACGCCTTCCGCTACGATGCGGCGGGCGGCATGCGCGACCTGGGCACGCTGGGCGGCACCAGCAGCTACGCCACGGCCATCGCGCGCGGCGGCCAGGTGGCCGGCTATGCAGATACCAGCGGCGGCGATTTCCACGCCTTTGTGACGAAAGCCGACCACAGCCTGCAAGACCTGGGCACCCTGGGCGGCGCCAGCAGCTATGCCAGCGGGCTGAACAGCCATGGCGTGGTGGTGGGCACGGCCCAGCGCGACGATGGCTACCGTCGCGCCTTCGTCTACCGCCCCGGCGCGGGCATGCAGGAAATCGGCACCCTGCCCGGCGGACGCATCAGCTCGGCCACCGCCATCAACGACGCGGGCCTGATCGTTGGCGCCTCGGAAACGGAAAAGCGGCGCTGGCACGCGTTTGCCTGGGACGGCAAGCGCATGCTCGACCTGGGCGCCATGATCGGCCAGGGCGACAGCTACGCCACGGCGGTCAATGCGGCCGGACACGTGGTCGGCAGCGTCAACATCAACGGCTATGAACCGATGACCTTTGTCTACAAGGAAGGCGTGATGACGGTGCGCCGCCGCGACGACGGCCTGTACCTGACCAACAAGATCACGGACGCCGGGCTGGTGGTGGGCGCCATCTACACGGGGCATAAATTCCAGGCCTTCGCCGTGCCGTCGCAAGCGTCGCCGCCACCGCCGCGCCGCAACCCGCTGGACTGGCTGTTCCTCACCTTCATCCTCGGCGCCAGCGGCGTGGCGCTGTACAAGCTGCAGCACCATCACCGCGCCGGCCTGCCAGGCCAGCGCACGTATTTTATGTAAGCAACGCTGGGGATGGACGAAAAAAAGAGGCTTGCGCCTCTTTTTTTTGTGACTGCTTAGTTTTGCGTCAGGAAAGTTTTCAGCTTGTCCGAACGCGAAGGCTGGCGCAGCTTGCTCATGGCTTTCGCCTCGATCTGACGGATACGCTCGCGCGTCACGTCGAACTGCTTGCCCACTTCTTCCAAGGTGTGGTCGTTCGACATTTCCACGCCGTAACGCATGCGCAGCACTTTCGCTTCGCGCGGCGTCAAGGAGTCCAGCACTTCCTTGATCACGTTGCGCATCGATGCGTGCAGCGCGGCGTCCAGCGGCGCCAGGGTCGTGTTGTCTTCGATGAAGTCGCCCAGTTGCGAATCGCCATCTTCGCCCATCGGCGTTTCCATGGAAATCGGTTCTTTCGCGATCTTCATGATTTCGCGCACCTTGTTTTCCGGCATTTCCATCTTGACGGCCAGGGTCGCCAGGTCCGGCTCGCTGCCCGTTTCCTGCATGATCTGGCGCGAGATGCGGTTCATCTTGTTGATCGTTTCGATCATGTGCACCGGCACGCGGATGGTGCGGGCCATGTCGGCGATCGAACGCGTGATGGCCTGGCGGATCCACCAGGTGGCGTAGGTCGAAAACTTGTAGCCGCGGCGGTATTCGAACTTGTCGACGGCCTTCAGCAGCCCGATGTTGCCTTCCTGGATCAGATCGAGGAATTGCAAGCCGCGGTTGATGTATTTCTTGGCGATCGAAATGACCAGACGCAAGTTGGCGACCGTCATTTCGCGTTTCGCGTGACGCGCACGCTTTTCGCCGGCAGCCATCTGCTTGTTGATCTTGCGCAAGTCAGCCAGCGGCAAGGCCACGCGCGCTTGCAGGTCGATCATCTTCTTTTGCAGTTCCTTGACGGCAGGCACGTTGCGGCTGAGGATGGCGCTGTACGGATACTTGCAATCGACTTCGCGGTCGACCCATTCCAGGTCACATTCATTGCCCGGGAACACCTTGATGAAGTGGGCGCGCGGCATGCCGCATTTGTTCACGCACAGTTCCAGCACGGCGCGCTCGATGTGGCGCACTTCTTCCATCTGGCCGCGCAGGGTGTCGCACAGCTTTTCCACGACCTTGGCCGTGAAGCGGATACCCAGCAATTCCTGCGAAATGGCTTCCTGCGCCTTGATGTAGGCTTTCGAGTTGTAGCCCTCGGGCGCCTTGCGCATCTTGTCGTACTGCGTCGAAATGACGTTGAATTTCTCCAACGCATTCTTTTTCAGCTGCGCCAATTGTTCGCTCGAGAAGCCGGCCGCGCCGCCATTGGCGTCGCCGTCTTCTTCCTCGGCTTCTTCTTCCTCTTCCTCGTCGTCACCGCTGGCGGCGGCAGGCGCGGCGGCAGCGGCTGGTGCCGGGGCATTGCTTTCGTTCAGATCGACGAAGCCGTCGACCACTTCATCGACCTTGATTTCGTCGCGCGCGATTTTTTGCGACAGCGCAACGATTTCACCGATCGTGGTCGGGCAGGCGGAAATGGCCTGGATCATGTCTTTCAAGCCGCCTTCGATGCGCTTGGCGATCTCGATCTCGCCTTCGCGCGTCAGCAGCGCCACGGCGCCCATTTCACGCATGTACATGCGCACGGGGTCGGTGGTGCGGCCGAAGTCGGAGTCGACGGTCGACAAGGCGGTCGCGGCGGCCGCTTCCACTTCATCGTCGCTGGTGACGGTGGCGACGTTGTCAGTCAACAACAAGCTTTCCGCATCAGGGGCGCGCTCGTAGACGGCGATCCCCATGTCGTTGAAGGTGGCGATGATGCCTTCGATCGCTTCCGGATCGATGATGTTCTCCGGCAATTGGTCATTGATCTCGGCATAGGTGAGGAAACCGCGTTCCTTGCCCATGTTGATCAAGCCCGTGATCTGCTTGCGGCGGCGTTCCAGGTCCGCTGCCGAGGCTTCCGGATCGCCCAATGCGTCCGCCAGGCCGCCCTTGGCCTTGCGGTCGCGCGCTTTCGACACGGCCTTCAGTTCGGCGCGTTCGACGGCGTTCAGTGCTGCCACTTCATCGTTTTCCGGCGTGAATTCGCTTGGTTTGCGGCCACGGCGGCCTGGCACCTTGACGGTTGGCAGGAAGTAATTCGACGTATCGATGGCGGCCAGGGCATCGGCGTCCGTGGTCTTGCTGACCACTTGCGCGCCGGTGATGATGGTCACGGGCGCCGCTTCCGGCTTGGCGCGCACGACTTTCGAACGGGCTGCCGTCACCACTTTGTTCGTGGCGGCGCTTTCGCTGACCTTGCGCGGCGCGGCCGGAGCCTTAGCGCCAGGGGCGATCTTCACGCTTGGCGTCTTCGCCGGGGCGGCTTCAGCGGCCTCGGTCACGTCGGCAACAGCCTCGGCGGCTGGCGCGCTGACGGCCGCTTCCGCAGCCGTATCGGCCGGTGGCACGGCGGCCAGGCGCGAGCGGCTTTTCTTCACCACCGTGACGACGGTCGGCGCCGTCGTGACGGTGGCTTCCGGATTCGCTTGCGCATTATCGATGAAGTAAGATAAAGTCGTTTTGGGTACGGCAAGTGGTGCCGCGGCTGGGCGTGGCGCCTTGGCGGACAACGTTAAAGTTTTTGGCGTATTCTTCATGAGATATCTCTTAATGCGAGACCAGATGGTGTCGGCGCGAAGTGAATGATTCCACCTAAGCCTGCGAAACCGGACTCGATGGAGCGTATTGTTGCGGCTGCCGTGTTAACGGCAGCGGCGCCTGTCTATCGGGACGTTCAAAGCCCGCGCATCCGTCATGCGGAGCGGCGGGGCCGAAGCCGGGTCAGATAAATAAGCGATGTACATTGCGGAATGAAAAAAAGCCCGTACCAGAACGGGCTTGAATCTATTGTTGTTCAGTGAAGACACAGCGGAGAGCAAGATTATGCACGAAGGCCAGTTATCTGGATAATTGATAAGAGGAATATCCGATATCAAAAATACTAATAATTGGGATCCTGTACCGCACTGCTCCTATCCCCTGCACACCTGAGCCAGACCGTCAAAAACGGGGTCCAGTCATCAGCGCAAGCCGACATTATACACATTTCCCGCATTTCGCGCTGCGTCCGCTGTAGCGCGGACCCGCCTATCGCAGCGCAAGTTGAGCGCAAGTTGCCAAAAAAGACAATGCACTTGCCTGTGGCGCGTGCTATGCTCCCCTTTTATAGCCCAACCAATGATGTCGATGACCAGCTCCACGCCAGACCAGCAAGCCACCACTCCTGACACGCCAGTCGATGCAGCCCCAGCGGCGGCACCGGCCGCAGCGACCACGCCGGCGCCTGCCGGCCTGACCGCGCGCGCGCTGCTGAAGCAGTTCCAGGAGCAATTCCCGCCATTCCGCGATTGCCTGCCCTTGTCGATCGGTATCGACAAGCAGATCCTGGCACGCCTGCCGGACCTGGACCGCAAGCTGATGCGCACGGCGCTGGGCATCCACACGGGTTCGCTGCGCTACCTGCGCGTGATGGAAAAAGCCAAGGTACGCTACGACCTCGACGGCACGGCCGGCGCGGAAGTGACGCAAACCCACCGCGACCACGCCACGCAAGTATTGCAGCAGCGCTTCAAGAAGGAAGCCGAGCGCAAGAAAGCCGAGCGCGATGCAGCGGCCGCCGAAGAAGCAAACCGCTTGCGCCTGGAAAAACTGAATCAGCTGACCGCGAAATTCTCGCGCAAAGGCTGATCCGGTTTCATGGACACAGCTGCCGCACCGCCACTGCCCCCGTATCAAGGCATCGCCCTCGACCACGTCAAGCTGGTACGCACCAGCGATGATGCAAAAGCGGCCATGGCCGCCCTGCTGGCAGCGGACGCCATCGGCTTCGATACGGAATCGAAGCCGACGTTCGTCAAGGGCGAGTCTTCCACGGGCCCCCATCTGATCCAGCTGGCCACCGACGACATCGCCTACCTGTTCCAGGTGGGCAGCACGCCGGCGCCGGCCCTGGCCGAACTCAAAGCCATCCTCGAATCGACCACCACCCTGAAAGTGGGTTTTGGCCTGTCCGACGACGTCAAGCGCCTGCGCAACAAGCTCGGCATCGCGCCAGCCCAGGTGCTCGACCTGTCCGTCGCCCTGCGCGGCGGCCAACGCAACGACCTGGGCGCGAAGACGGCCGTGGCCAAGTTCTTCGGCCTGCACCTGCAGAAATCGAAAAAAATCTCGACCACCAACTGGGCCACCTCGCGCCTGACGGAAAAGCAGATCCTGTACGCGGCCGACGATGCGCAAGTGGCCCTGCGCGTGTACCGCCGCTGGATCGCCGAAGGCGGTAAAGTCACGCCGCAAAAAGCCCCGCGCGCCAGCACGCCACCAGCCACGCCGCCCGCTCCCGCCTGAAACTGGCGCCTTTCCGCAGCATGAACAAGAGCAAGTCCATCGGCACCACGCTTGAGGCGATCGCCGCCGCCGAACAGGCGCTGGAGCGAGCGCTGCCCGCGTCCTACGTGCAATGGTTATTGGAGAACAATGGCCGCGCGCTGGGCGCCTTGAGCATATTTCCCGTCTACGACGCGGCCAATGCGCGCAAGACGTGGGAATCAATCGAGCGCCACTACAACACGGGCTGGCAGGAATGGCTGAGGAATGTGGGTGGCGGCAACGAGGCCAGCGCCCTGCTGCCCTTCGCCCAGTTCGGCACGGGCGATTACTATTGTTTTGACTATGCGCAAACGGGGCCATCGGGCGAGCCCGTGGTCGTGCTGTGGTCGCATGAAACAGGCGCCACCAGCACGGTGGCACCCGACTTTGCGTCATTCCTCATACTGCCCGGCCGGCCGGGCTGAAACCCGGCGGCCGGCGCAGCCTTATTTGACCAGGCGCAAGGTCAGCGGATAGCGGTAAGTGATGCCATTGCTGGCCTTGACGGCCGCGACGATCGAGCACACCAGATTGGCCAGCGCCACGATCCAGAACAGGAACAGGCCGATCAGCACGAACGACAGGATGAAGCAGGCGAAATACCAGATGATCAGGGTGATCTGGAAATTGAGCGCTTCGCGGGCGTTCTCGGCCGAAAATTTATCCGCATCGTCTTTCTTGATCAGGTAAATGATCAGCGGCGCCACCCAGCTGGTGAACAGGCCGCCAACATGGGACAGAATGGCCATCGTCGTATCTTGCGTACGGCCCACTTCCGGCTGCGTGTTATCCATTATCATTCCCATCATTAGTTATAGATACATCAATATAGCAGCAATATTTCCTTTTGGAATGAAACACTTGCTGGTGCAAGGGACTTTTTTCATGTGCCGCTTGCCGCGGCCTGCGCCAGCCGCCCCAGGGTGGCGATGGCCTCTTCCAGCTGCGGACTCCACGGGTGGCCGTAATTGAGGCGAATACAGTGGCGAAACGCGCGCGTGGCGGAAAAGATGGGACCGGGCGCGATACTGATGCCGGCCGCCAGCGCGCTGCGGTGCAAGGCCAGCGCATCGATACCCACAGGCATTTCCACCCAGACAAAATAGCCGCCTTGCGGCCGCGTCACACGCGTGCCGGGCGGAAAATGCACGGCAATGGCTTGCAGCATGGTGTTTTGCTGCGCAGCCAGGGTCAGCCGCAGCTGGCGCAAATGGCGGTCGTAGCCGCCCTGCGCCAGGTACTCGGCCAGCGCCATCTGCAGCGGGATGGGCGCCGACAGGCTGGTCGTCAGTTTCAGGCGCTCGACCTGGCGCGCATAGCGGCCCGCCACGGCCCAGCCCAGCCGAAAACCGGGCGCCAGGGTCTTCGAAAACGAGCTGCAATGCATGACGAGACCCGCACTGTCGTGGCTTTTCGTCAGGCCGGGGCGCTGCTTGCCAAAGTACAGCTCGCCATACACGTCGTCCTCGATCAGCGGCACGCCGTGGCGCGCCAGCAGTTCAACCAGCGCGCGCTTCTTTTCCGGCGGCATCAGGCTACCCAGGGGATTCTGGAAACTCGTCATCAGCCAGCACGCCTTGGGCTGGTGGCGCTGCAACAGCTCTTCCAGCGCGGCCAGGTCGACGCCATCGCGGGGGCTGGTGGCAATTTCCACGGCCTTGAGTTCCAGCCGCTGCAGCGCCTGCAAACAGGCATAGAAGCTGGGCGACTCGATCAGCACCGTGTCGCCGGGCCGCGTGACGGCTTGCAGGCACAGGTTCAGCGCTTCCAGCGCGCCATTCGTGATGACGATGTCGTCGCTGGAAACGGGCACGCCGTCGAGCTGGTAGCGCAGGGCGATCTGGCGGCGCAGTTCCGCATTGCCCAGCGATAAATCCGTGACGGTGCTCCACGGGTCGAGACGGCGCATGCTGGCAGACACGGCCCGCGCCAGCCGTTCCATGGGAAACAGATGCGGGCTGGGAAACGCCGAGCCGAAGGGCACGATATCGCGCGCGCCCACGGCGCCCAGCACTTCGAACACGAGGTCGCTGACGTCAACCGTGGTGCTGGCGGCCAGCGGATGGGAACTGTCCGGCTCGGGCGCCAGCGCGGCGCGCTGCGGCGCCACGTAATAGCCGGAGCGGGGACGCGAGACGATCATGCCGCGCGCTTCGAGCAAATAATAGGCCTGGAACACCGTCGACGGGCTGACGCCCCTGCGCGCATGCTGCTGGCGCACGGACGGTAACTTATCGCCAGGCAGCAACATCTGCGCGCTGATCATGGCGGCGACTTCTTCCGCCAACTCCTCATATCGTTTCAACCCTGCTCCTCAAACTGATCCGTAGTTTTATTGCACAACTGATCCTGTCACAGTAACAGCACCCGGTATATGCTAGGCTCATAAAAATTAGCCGGGCAGCAACACCGGTACACAATATCGACCGACGAGACAGGCTATTTTCCATGCAACTCTCCATGCTACCGCATTCCCTCTCCATGCTGGCCCTGGCCCTCGTGCTGCCCGGCATGGCATTGGCCGCGCCCGATGCCATCTCCGCCAGCCACGACAGCCTGGAGCAACGCATCAAGGCGTGCACGTCCTGCCATGCGCAAGAGGAAAAGCACGACGCCTTCTTTCCCCGCATCGCCGGCAAGCCTGCCGGCTACCTGTACAACCAGTTGCTGAACTTTCGCGAGGGGCGGCGCCAGTATCCGCTGATGAACTACATGGTCGAACACTTGTCTGACGATTACCTGCGCGAAATTGCCGAGTATTTTGCGGCACAACACCCTGCCCCGCCGCCGGCCCAGCCCAGCGGCGCCGGCGCGGTCGCCCTGGCGCGGGGACAGCAACTGGTGCTGCGCGGTGACGCCGGCAAAAAGATTCCCGCCTGTATCGCCTGTCACGGCCAGCAGCTGGCCGGCGTGGCACCCGCCATCCCCGGCTTGCTGGGCTTGCCGCGCGACTATATCAATGCCCAGCTGGGCGCGTGGAAGAACGGCATCCGCCGCGCCCATGCGCCCGACTGCATGGCGCAAGTGGCGCAGCGCCTGTCCGACGCGGACGTGGGCGCCGTCTCGGCCTGGCTGGGCACGCAGGTGCCCAGCGCCGACGCGCGTCCCGCCAGCAGCATCACCGTGTCCTTGCCGCTGCATTGCGGCGGCGTGCCCGGTTCCAGCGCGCAGGTGGCGCCATGAAAAAATGGATGATCGCGGCCGCCATCGTGGCCATCGGCGCGGCCGGTGCCAGGTTTGTGCTGTACCCGGGCGACGACTCGGGCCCGCCCACCGTGGCCAGCACCCTAAGCCAGGAACAGCTGGTCGCGCGCGGCGCCTACCTGGCCAAGGCGGGCGACTGCATGGCTTGCCACACGACGCGCGGCGGCGTGCCCTACGCGGGCGGACGGGCCTTGCAGACGCCGTTCGGCAAGGTGCTCTCGCCCAACATCACGGCGGACAAGGAAACAGGCATCGGCAGCTGGACGGCCGACGATTTCTGGCGCGCCATCCACAACGGCAAGTCGAAGGATGGCCGCTTGCTGTATCCGGCCTTTCCCTACACCAGCTACACCAAGGTGCAGCGCGAAGACAGCGACGCCCTGTACGCGTATTTCCAGAGCGTGCCGCCGCACAAACAAGCGAACGCGCCGCACGCGCTGCGCTTTCCCTACAACCAGCAGATTGCGCTGGCCGCCTGGCGCGCCCTGTATTTCAAGCCGGGCGTGTATCAGCCGCTCACAAACAAAAGCATGGAATGGAACCGCGGCGCCTACCTGGTGCAGGGCCTGGGCCACTGCAGCGCCTGCCATAGCAGCCGCACGACCCTGGGCGGCAGCGACGACGGCCTGTCGGGCGGCCTGATCCCCGTGCTGGGCTGGTACGCGCCGTCGCTGACGTCGGATGCGGAAGCGGGTCTCGGCGACTGGGATACGGCGCATATCGTGGAATTGCTGCAAACGGGCGTGTCGCCGCGCGCCACCGTCTTCGGCCCCATGGCCGAAGTCGTGCGGCAAAGCTTGCAGCACATGAGCACGGCCGACGTGCAGGCGATGGCCGTCTACCTGAAAAGCCTGCCCGGTCCCGCGCAGCCCGCACAACGGGCACCGCGCGACACGTCGGAACAAGCGAGGCAGCAACTGGCGCTGGGCGCGAAACTGTATGAGGCGCAATGCGCGAGCTGCCACCAGGCCGACGGCAAGGGCGTGCCGCCCGGCTATCCGCCGCTGGCCGGCAACCGCGCGCTGACGACGCAGTCGGCCGTCAACGCCATCCGCCTCGTGCTCAATGGCGGCTTTGCGCCCGGCACCCGCGGCAACCCGCGCCCCTATGGCATGCCGCCGTTCGGCCCCGTCATGGATGACGCGGAAGTGGCAGCCGTGGTCACGTATCTGCGGGCGTCGTGGGGCAATGATGCGCCGGCCGTGTCGGCGCTGGAAGTCAATAAATACCGCAGCGTGCCGCTGGAATAGGAGACATGAAAAAGCCGGCTTGCGCCGGCTTTTTCATGAACCACAGCAATCCTCAACGGAACTTGCTCTTGTGCCCCGTCTTCAAGTCCAGCGCATAGCGCACGCCATTGTCCGTCAGCATGACTTCATCGGGCGGCTCTTCGCCGGCCAGGGCGCCGTCGATCAAAGGCAAGCCTTCGCCCTTGCGCATCAAGTCATCGCAGCGCTCGTACACGTTCGCGCAGCCCGTGGACGCCATCAGCGATTGCACGATGGCCACTTTCCACGCGTCGACGCCGCCCGCGTTGAATTCGCAGATCAGATAGCCTTGCACGCCGCCGAACAGCTGCACCACCAGGCCCGGCAAGCCCTCGTCCTCGCCCTTGATCAGGGTCAGCAGCTGGTTTTCGCCCGCCTTCTTGATGGCCGGCAGTTTTTTCTCGATGGCGGCCTTGACCCTGCGCTTGATCAGCGCGTGGTCGACCGGTTCGTCTTCCTTGAAGCTCCAGATGCGCGCGCGGATCTGCGACTTCGAATTGTAGGCGGCGCGGGCGATGAACTGCTTCGACGAGCTTTGCACGATGGCGGTCGAGCCGGGCTTCATTTTTTCCTGCGGCTTGCCTTCGACTTTTTCAATCGCGGATGCGTAAATCCACGATTGGCCCAGCAAGCTCTTTTCCTTGCCCTGTTTGATGGTGATGATCAGCATGTAATTCCAGTAGTGTGAGCGGCGCGTGCCGCTCGTCGTATGTCCCACCGACATAATACCTCATGCCATCCTGTCGCAGCCTCCTGCATTCCATGCCGCTGCTGGCGCAGTCTGTCGCAGGACGGTACGCAGACGCGGCCGGCTGGCATACCATGCTTTCATACCAATTCCAACAGGGAGCAAGAATGACACCGATACTTTTCCACCGCCGCCACGCCAGCGCCGCGGCCGCCCTGCTGCTGGCCGCCTGCGCGCTGGCCATTCCAGCCGCGCCGGCGCTGGCGTCGCCGCTCGACTGGATTTCCGGCAACAGCATCCAGGGCAGCGGCAAGCTGCAAAAGCAGACGCGCGACGTGGGCAGTTTCCATGCCGTGGCGCTGAACGTGCCGGGTACGGTCGAACTGCGCATCGGCAACACGGACAGCGTCACCATCGAAGCGGACGACAATATTCTGCCGCTGATCGATACGGCCGTGGAAAACGGCACCCTGCGCATCCGGCCCGCCAAGCGCAACGCCAACTTCCGCCAGAGCAGCCTGACCATCGTCATCCAGGCGCGCCAGGTGGAGCGCGTCAGCGTGGGCGGCTCGGGCAACATCACGGCAACGGGCTTGCGCGCCGAGAACCTGCGCTTCGACGTGGGCGGTTCCGGCTCCATCCACGCGCGCGACCTCGACAGCCGCCAGGTGTCCATCGCCATCGGCGGCAGCGGCAGCTTCAAGGCCAGCGGCAAGACGGAACAACTGACGGCATCGATCGGCGGCTCGGGCAATATCGAGGCGGGCCACCTGGCCGCGCGCGAAGTGCAGGTGAGCATCGGCGGCTCGGGCGAAGCCACCGTGTGGGCCAAGCAAGACTTGGCCATCAGCATCGGCGGTTCTGGCGAAGTGAGCTACTACGGCGACCCGCGCATCAGCCGCAGCATGCAGCGTTCGAGCAGCATCCGCCGCCTGGGCAGCGCGCCGAATTAATCAAGCGCAATGCAAAAAGCCCGGATCGCTCCGGGCTTTTTGCGTTTCAGACAGCCGACATCAGCGGGCCGGCTTGACCGGTTCGCGGTCGATCAAGACCGTGTTGACGCTGTCCGTCAGCCAGATCTGGCCATCCTGGATCGTGCATTGCAGTTGCATGTTGCGCTGCGCCAGCTTGCTCATGTCTTGCGCCGCCTCGGATGGCAGGTTGATCACGGTCAAGTTCTTCGCCCGTTCCAGTTTATTCGCGATCTGCTTCCACCAGATGTGGCTCGTTGCGCCATAGCTGTAGACGATGACCTGTTCCGAACGTCCGCACGCCTTGAGGATGCGCTTTTCGTCGGGCTGGCCCACTTCGATCCACAGCTGGATGGCGCCCGTCAAGTCTTTCTGCCACAGGTCGGGCTCTTCCGTGTCGAACAGGCCCTTGGTAAACGTCAGCGCCTCGTCGGCATGGATGGCGAACGCCAGCAGGCGCACCATCATGCGCTCGTCCGTTTCGGACGGGTGGCGCGCCAGGGTCAGCGCGTGATCCTGGTAGTAATTGCGGTCCATGTCGGCGATCTGCAGATCGGCTTTGAAAATTGTTGCTTTGAGGGCCATCGTGTTTCTGTCTCGGTAAAGTGAATAGTGAAGTCGGTATCAGCGGAAAACCACCGTCTTGTCGCCATTTTTCAGGATGCGGTGCTCGACGAACCATTTCACGGCGCGCGCCAGCACCACGCACTCGACGTCGCGGCCGATGGCCGTCAGGGTTTCCGCATCCATCGCATGGTCGACGCGCTCGACGTCCTGCTCGATGATCGGGCCTTCGTCCAGGTCGCCCGTGACGAAATGGGCCGTCGCGCCGATCAGCTTGACGCCGCGGTGATGCGCCTGCGCATACGGCTTGGCGCCCTTGAAGCTGGGCAGGAAGGAATGGTGGATATTGATGGCGCGGCCATCGAGCGCCTGGCACAGGCCCGGCGACAGGATTTGCATGTAGCGCGCCAGCACCACCAGGTCGATCTTGTGCGTGTCCATCAAGTCGATGATCTTCGCTTCCTGCGCCAGCTTGGCCGCTTCCGGCGCGCCGGCCGCCAGCGGCAGGTGGTGGAAGGGAATATTGTAGCTGGCCGCCAGCTGGTAGAACTCCATGTGGTTCGACACGATGGCGGGAATTTCCACGTTCAGCAAACCGCTCTTGTAGCGGAACAGCAAATCGTTCAGGCAATGGCCGATCTTCGACACCATCAGCATGACGCGCGGCTTGACGCGCGCATCGTGCAATTGGCCATGGAAAGCGCCGTTCAGCTGCATGGCTTGCGACAGGTCGGCGAAGTCGCTGCGCAACTGGGCGTCGCTGACGGCGCCGTCTTCCAGCGCGAAATGCACGCGCATGAAGAACAGCTGCGATTCCTGGTCGCCAAATTGGGCGGAATCGAGGATGTTGCAGCCGTGTTCGGCCAGGAAGCCGGAGACGCGGTGCACGATGCCGCGCTGGTCCAGGCAGGACAGGGTCAGGATGTATTCGGGATGCGTCATGGTCGCGGAATCAGGTAAAAAGTAAGGCTATGCTCGGCTCAGCCACGCGCGCCGGCCATCGGCTGCGCTGCCGCGAGCCGGCTATTGTCGCACGGCCGGGCCTGTAAACATGCATTTTCCACACAAGCGGCATGGCTGCCGACTGCGGCGACCTGATTGACGTTAATTTGATCTGGCACAAAGTGATCGCGTTTTTCCATCTGCCGGCCCCCATTCTCGCGCCAAACCGGCATCTGCCATGGAACCTGGCACGCCGTTGGGCGTCTATCTCTTTGCTTGTTTCACCATACGTCGCACCCGGTGCACCGGGTGTTTCCCGGATCAGTTTTTCATTGAGGTAGAACATGTTCACAAACAGTATTTCCCCCAGTCTCAGCCCCGCCCTGAAGTCCCATCTCGAGGCCCAGTGCAGTTTCGCCACGGAACTATCGCGCAAGATGTTCGATACGGTGCAGCAATTGAGCGAGCTGCATCTGCGGCTGGCGCAAGACCTGCTGCAGGAATGGAGCAACGCCAGCCAGCAACTGCTGTGCGCACGCGACACGGGCGAGTTCATGTCGATGGCCGCCGGCCAGTTGCAGCCAAGCGGCAACAAGCTGCGCCAGTACCAGCAGCAACTCGGCAATCTCGTCGCCAACGCCAATGTCGAAATGAACCGCACGGCAGAAAATCACCTGCCCGAAGCGCGCCGCACGGCCGTGGCCTTCGCTGACGAAGTGGTGCGCAAGACGGCGGAAGAAACGGAAAAAGCCGCGCAACGCCAGCGTGAAATGATTGAAAAAATGCATGCCACGGGCCACCGCGACGGCGCGGGCAGCCGCCGCGATACCAGCAGGCAATCCGAGCAGGCGCATTGAGCACCTGCATTGACCACTTGACCCCACTCGACAGCAAGGAGAGCGACATGGCTAGCAATCAAGGAAATGAACAGGGCAAAGGCGCTGGCAGCAGCCAGAAAACCAGCGAATCGGGCAGCGCCAAAGGCACGAGCAAACGCGGTTTCGCTGCCATGAATGAGGAGCAGCAACGCGAAATTGCCAGCAAGGGCGGCCAGGCAGCCCATCAAAAAGGCACGGCGCATGAATTCGACTCGGAAGAAGCACGCCGGGCCGGGCAGAAAGGCGGCGAAGCCGTCAGCCGCAACCGCGAACACATGGCGGAAATCGGCCGCAAAGGCGGCGAAAGCCGGCAATCGGCCCAGCGCGCCAATGAAAGCCGCAGCACGGCGGCGCGCAGCGGCGGCACTGGCCGGCAGGGCGGCAAGGACGAAGACGACAATGGCTGACCAGAGTTGACAGGACTGCCGGACTGAGCGGCTTGGCCCGGCAGCGCACGGCTTGACGCAGGAAGGCACGGGGCGGCCCTGGCGGCCCCATGCAAGGGCTGGCGCAGCGCCGGGGGCGGCGGTATGGTACATTCTCGCCTTACCGACACCTCCGCGCCACGTCCCGCCCTTCCCCACATGCAGCCATCCCTGAAATACCTGAGCGCCTATTCCGAACAAACGCAAGCGCAAGTGCAGCAACTGATCGCACAGGACAAGCTCGGCGACGTCCTGTTGAAACGCTATCCGAACGCGCACGATGTGCGCAACGACAAGGCTTTGTATCAGTATGTGCAGGACTTGAAGAATGAATTTCTGCGCAATGCCGAGCCCATCAACAAGGTGGCGTTCGACAGCAAGATCCATGTGATCCAGCATGCGCTGGGCTTGCATACCTCGATCTCGCGCGTGCAGGGCGGC
The DNA here is from genome assembly GCF_019345575.1 of Janthinobacterium sp. NKUCC08_JDC. Lineage (NCBI taxonomy): Bacteria > Pseudomonadati > Pseudomonadota > Betaproteobacteria > Burkholderiales > Oxalobacteraceae > Janthinobacterium > Janthinobacterium sp. NKUCC08_JDC. The sequence goes on from NZ_JAHKQW010000011.1 coordinate 53,554, forward strand.
AAGCTCAAGGCCAAGCATGAAATCCGCGTGGCCACCATGTTCAAGGAAGTGCCGCTGGAATTCCTGCGCATGATCGCCGTGCACGAACTGGCGCACGTCAAGGAAAAGCAGCACGACAAGTCGTTCTACAAGCTGTGCACGTATATGGAACCGCAATACCACCAGTACGAATTTGACGTGCGCCTGTACCTGACCCAGCTAGACCTGTCAGGCCAGCGCCTGTGGTCATGAAGTCCTGGTCATGACATCCACGTAAAAATGCCGCCCGGCATACAACTGGGCGGCATTTTTACTGATGCGCCGGCATGACCGGCGCCATGTTCAAGCTCAGGCGGCGCTCTTGCGGCGAAGCATGAAGCCCATCAGGCCCAGACCGCCCAGCAGCATGCCGTAGGTGGCCGGTTCCGGCACGGCGCTGACAGTGGCGGCGATATTGTCGACCTGGAAGGTGTGCAAGGCGCCTTCCTTCCACGTTGCCGACAGCAGATTGCTGAAACCTGTAAACGTGTAATCGGCAAAGGTGTGGCCGCCACCGAGGGTGAAGGTCTGGCTCACCGTGCCGCCGCCCACTTGGTGGCCAACGAACGTCACGTCAAAGGAACCGGGCAAGCTCACGAAGTCGGCCAGGCTGATCGAGCTCAGCGAGAAAGCGGCGCCATCGGCACGGCTCAGGGTGGTCGTCGACAGTGGGGTCGCGCCGAGACCGGCCGAGCCGGCATAGGCGAAGCTATCCTGGTGCGCCGAGCTCAGCAGGCCGAGGAAGCTGCTGTCGAAGTTGTAGCCGCCTTCGGAGTAGGAATTGAACACGGAACCGAAGTAGCCCGGTTGTTCCAGCGAATCAAAGCCGATGGTGGTGGTTTGTGCGTGGGCGCCGCCAGCAGTAGCGAGAACGGCGGCGACAGCGGTCGCTCGCAAGAGGGTCATTGGTTTCAAAATAGCATCCTTTCGAGATGATGAAGTAGCGTGGTTGTGGCAACTTGAAACGGCTCGGCACCTTTTTTGGGGAGTCTGTACAGCGCTCGTCGGTGTCCGATATTCCTAACTTTTGAACCCTGACAGTAGACCACAGCCATGATTAAAAATCATCTTCATTTTCAAAAAAACATGCCTCTAGAGCAATTTTATAGCCATATTTTTATTAATTAAGTCATTCAGCCCGATCAATTTTCCCGTGCAGAAATAAAAAAGCCATGCAGTGCGCACCGCATGGCTCTTTCAAGCGACATCAAAAATAGTTGATCAGCGGCGCCCGCACGGCCAGGCAAACATGGCCTTACGGCACGCACTCCTTCAGGCGCTGCACCAGCGCTGCCGGATCGGCGTCGGCATTGAGGAAGGCCGCGTGCTGCGGGCGGATGAAACCCTGTTCCTTGCCGTTTTGCACGAAAGCGATCAAGCCATCGTAGAAACGGTCGACATTGAGCAAGCCGATCGGCTTGGCGTGCAAGCCCAGCTGGGCCCACGTCAGCATCTCGAACAGTTCTTCCAGGGTGCCATAGCCGCCGGGCATGGCGATGAAGGCGTCGGACAGGCTGGCCATCATCGCCTTGCGCTCATGCATGTCCTTCACGATGAACTGGCGCGTCAAGCCCATGTGGCCCACTTCGCGTTCGACCAGCTGGGTGGGAATCACGCCCGTTACCTCGCCGCCCAGGCGCAGCACTTCATCGGCGATCACGCCCATCAGGCCCACCTTGCCGCCGCCATACACGAGCGAAATATTTTCCGCCACCAGCACGCGCGCCAGTTCGCGCGCCGCCACGGCATAGTCCGGCGAGACGCCCGCGTTGGCGCCACAGTACACACATAAAGCCTTGATCACAGTAATCCCTACCCTTTCAATTCATCGATGGCCGCCTCGACCTCGAGGCGTTCCTTGGCGTCCAGTGCCACGCACTCGGCCGCCTTTTCATACAGGGCCAGCGCTTCCGCCAGCTTTTTCTTTCCGTCGAGCATATTCAACGCGCGCGCATATTCGCTGTGCGCCAGCGCCGAATACGGCGTCAGGGCCAGCGCCGTCTTGAAGTGCTGGTAGCCGTCTTCCTTGTTGGCGCCGTAGGTCAGGCTGCCTATCATGGCGCCGACCTTGTCGATAATTTCCGTATGATAAATCCCAAACGCGATATGCGCTTCCGCATGCATGGGCGCTACCGTCATCGTGCGGTCCAGGCTGTTACGCACGCGCGCGCCCATGCCTTGCGCCAGAGCCTTGACGACGGACGTGCCCAGCGCGTAGCGGCCCAGGCTGTAGGCATGCCAGTAGTAGCCGGCCGGATTGTCCGGCTGCTCGCTCTGCTGGCGCTCGCAGCGCTCGGCCACTTCCTCGTACATGTCGAGTTTCTGGCTGTCGTTTCCTTCCAGGTGCGTGGCATAGATGCAGGTGGCCTTGTGCGCCACCGCATAGCCGGGCACGCCGACGGCCAGGCCCAGCTTCACGGCGCGCTCGAAGTCGCCCGCATGGAAAGCCAGCCAGGCTTGCAGCAGCGCAGGGTGCGTGGGAAACGGTTCCACATCGCCCGCATGCAGGCGCGGCCAGGCCGCTTCCAGGGTTTGCGGCGTGTAGACATATGCTTCGTCCGGATAGGGGAATTGTTTCCAAGCCATCTCTCTCTCCTGTAATTGACGACGTGGCGCCAGCAGCAGCGTCAGTCGTTCTTGAGTTTGGTCACATACTCTTCCGACAGTTTGCGAAACAGCAAATGCGTTTCATTGCGCAAATACGGCCCTATCAGGGACAGCACCTGGTAGCAGCCGCGCGCCAGTGCATCGGACATCGATTGCTGCTCGCTGTACTTGCGCGGGTTGCGCACGTACTCGTACGACAGCCAGTAGGTGGCGACGACGACCATATTTGTCGCCATGGCGGCCACTTCCATGTCCGACGCTTCGAGCGACTGTTCGCTGCGCAAGTCTTCGCACAGCTGCGTGGCCACCTTGATCTTGTGCGCCAGAATCAGTTTGAAGTGCAGTTCCAGCTTGCGGTTGCGCGACAGCAAATCGTTGAGGTCGCGATAGAAAAAGCGGTAGCGCCAGATCAGCTCGAACATCAGGTGCAAATACAGCCAGACGTCCTCGATATTCGAACGGCGCCCGTCGGGCACGGTCAGGATGCGTTCGATTTCCGCCTCAAACTGGACGAAGATCGAGTTGACGATGTCGTCCTTGTTACGGAAGTGGTAATACAGGTTTCCCGGCGAAATGTTCATCTCTTCCGCAATCACGGTCGTCGTGATATTCGGCTCACCAAACTCATTGAACAGGCGCAGCGACAACTCCAGGATGCGTTCGCGGGTACGGCGTGGTGCTTTTTGTAGCATAGCGGGCAATCTCTCTGTGTTCTGCCCCAAGCATACCACCTAAGATAGTCGTAATGAAACACTGCGCCCGCTGGCACCGGCGAAAACCGCAAGCAAAAAAAAGCCTGCGCGAGCAGGCTGGAGGAATGCGGCGCCAGCTCAGGCGGCCGGCGCTTTTTTCTTCGCCGCCGGCCTTGCGGCGGGTTTGCTCACCGCTTTGCTCGCGGCGCGCGGCGCGGCCTTGGCGGCAGCCGCTTTCGGTGCAGTTTTTGGTACGGCTTTCGGTGCGGCTTTCGGTGTCGCCTTCACGGCGGGCTTGGCCGCCGCCTTCGGCTTGGGCGCTGGCGCTGGCTTGGCTGACAGCGCCGCCACTTGCCGGCTCAAGGCATCGATCTGCGCGTGCAGCGCGGTGATGTCCTGCTGCGTGGGCACGCCGATGGTGGCCAGCGCGCGCGCCACGCGCTCTTCGAACACTTGTTCCAGCTTGTCCCAGGAGCCGCTGGCCTGCTTGCCCACGCCATCGGCCAGTTTGCCGACGCTGCCGCTGACGTCGGCCACCTTGTCTTCGGCCCGTTTCTGGAATTCCGTGCCTTCCTTCACCAGCCGGGAAAACACGCGTCCGCCCTCTTCCTGCGCCTTCGCAAAAGCGCCGAGGCCCGCTTGCCAGATCTGCTGCGCGGACGAGCGCACGGCACTCGCCAATTCCGTGTCTTCCGTCAGCGCCTTCAATTTCTTCACCATCGCCAGCTCCCGTCATGTGAAAGGCCATGCCACTTCATGGATGCGTTTTATTCTAGAGAGCAAAACTAGAGACGGGAGTCTAATCCGATGGAAAGCTGCTGCGCAAGGTGCGCCAGCGCACGCGGCGGCCAATTACCCGCTGCGGAAAATCCTCAGGCCGCCGCTTTCACCTGGCCATGCAGCAGCTTGTGCAGGCGGAAGCCTTCACGGATATTCTCGCGCAGCACGGCGCCTTTCCACGGCTTGGTATAGAAGCGGTCGACAGCGCCGCGGTTGATGGCCGCCATGATGGGCGTCAGATCGGCAAAGGCCGACAGCATGATGCGGAAGGTGTCGGGGCACAAATGCTTGACCCGCTCCATGAATTCGGTGCCGCTCATCAGCGGCATGCACTGGTCGCACAGGATCACCTGCACCTTGTGGCGCGCCAGGATGTCGAAACCCTCGGCGGCCGTCTGCGCCGTCAGGATGCGGTAGCCGTCCTGCGCCAGGAAGTCGCTGAGCACGTCGAGCATGAAGACATCGTCGTCGACGATCAGCAGGGTTTGCTGCTCTTCGCTGCCAGCATCCTGCGGCGCCTGCAGCAGCTTGCCGCCCATGAGCATCTGCTCGAATTCTTCCTGCGGCACGGGGCGGCTGAAATAATAACCCTGCATCTCGTCGCAGCCGTGGCGACGCAGATAGGCCAGCTGCGCATCGTTTTCCACGCCTTCGGCGATCACTTCCAGCTTCATGCTGTGGGCCATGCTGATGATGGCCAGCACGATGGCCGCGTCGTCCGGATTGCTCGTCACTTCGCGCACGAAGGCGATGTCGATCTTCAGCTTGTCGATGGGGAAGCGCTTCAGGTAGGCCAGGCTGGAATAGCCGGTGCCGAAATCGTCGATGGAAATCTGGATGCCCAGCGCCTTCAGGTTGCGCAGCACGGCGATGGTTTCCTCGGCATTCGACATCAGCGAGCTTTCCGTCAGCTCCAGCTCCAGCAGGTCGGGCGCGATATCGTGCTTGCGGATCGCCTTGAGCACCTCTTCTTCCAGGCCGCCGACGAAAAACTGGATGCCCGACACGTTCACCGACAGGTGTACGGGACCGATGCTGCTGGTGCCCCACTCGCTGATCTTCTTGCAGGCCTCGTCGAGCACCCAGTTACCGACGCGCACGATGAGACCCGTTTCTTCCAGCAGGGGGATGAACAGGGCCGGTGAAACCATGCCGTGGCCGGGACGGCGCCAGCGTATCAGCGCCTCGGCGCCGCTGATGCGCCCCGAGATGATATTCACCTTGGGCTGGAAGAACAGCACGAATTCCTCGTTGTCGATGGCACGCCGCAGGGCATTTTCCATGTCCAGCCGCGCCATCGATTGCGCGTTCATTTCCGCCGTGAAGAAGCGGAAGGCGTCGCGCCCTGCTTCCTTGGCGCGGTACATGGCCGTGTCGGCATATTGAATCAGGGTGTCCGCATCGGCCGCATCCTCGGGGAAGACGGAAATGCCGATGCTGACCGTCACCGTCACCTCGTGGCCCTGCAAGTCGAAGGGCTTGCGCATCGCCTCGCGGATCTTGTCGACCACGCCGACGGCATGCTGCGCGCCTTCGGGCAGCAGCAGGATGGTGGCAAATTCATCGCCGCCAAAGCGGCCGATGGTGTCGCGCACGCGCAGGCAATCGACGAGGCGGCTGGAAAACTGGCGCAGCAGGTCGTCCCCGATCGTGTGGCCCAGGGTATCGTTGATATTCTTGAAGCGGTCGACATCCATGAACAGCACGGCCACGGCCCACTGGTGCTCGGCGGCCTGGGCCAGCGAATGGGTCAGCGAGGCGTAGAACTGGCTGCGGTTCGGCAAACCCGTCAAGGTGTCGAAATGGGCCAGTTTCATCAGGCGCTGCTCGGCGTCCTTGCGCTCCGTGATGTCGCGCGCCACGGCCACCAGGATCCAGCTCTGCCCCGAGCGCAAGGTGCGCCGCTGCACTTCCACCGACAGGGGCGATCCGTCCTTGCGCTGCAGCTGCAATTCCGTCATCGGGCCGCCCTGGTCGCCGGCCAGCAGCTTGTTGTACAGCTCTTCCAGCTGGGATTCGCCCTCGTGCGCACGGCCCGGGCCCACGCGCAGGAAATCCTCGCGCTCGAAACCGAGCATGCGGCACGCCGTCTGGTTGACGTCGACGAAGCACATGCCGGCGCGGTCGACGAGGAAAATCGCGTCGGCCGTGGCGTCCATCGCCAGGCGGAAGCGGCGCAAGTCTTCATCGAGGCGGATGCGCGCCGCCATGTCCAGGGTCAGCTGCTCGTGGTGGCGCTTGATCTCGTCGTACAGCAGCAGATTATCGTAGGCGACGGCGATCTGCGCCGCCACCGTGGCGGCGACCCGTTCGTCGACTTCGGAAAATTCATTCGCCCCCAGCTTGTCGACCAGGTACAGCCAGCCGTGGCTGCGCTCGCGCGAGGCGATGGCCACGCCGAGGAAGGAGTGTACGGGCGGGTGCGTGTCGGGCAGGCCCAGCGCGCCGGGGTCGCCCTTCAAGCCATTGACGCGGTAAGGCTGGCGCTGTTCCAGCAAGCGGTTCAAAATGCCCGTGCGCGGCGTGCTGGCGATGCGATCGAGGTTTTTCTCGGCGCCGCACGAGGAAAAATAGCTGAGCTTTTCGGCGCCCTCTTCCAGTACGCCGATGCAGGCGTACTTGGAGACGCAGATATTCTGCGCCACCTTGCAGCCCGCCTCGATCAGGGCGCGCGGATCGCGTTCGGCACCCAGCTCGATGCCCAGTTCGATCAGGGCCGTCAGGCGCAGGCTCACCGCCTGCAGGCTCGACAGCGAGCGCGACAAGCGCTCCGTCATGATGCCCAGGTCTTCGGGGAGCGCAGCTTGGCCCTCGCGCTGGCTGGCCAGCTGCGAAATCTGCTGGCTGCTCGATTCGAGTTCGTCGAGGTAGCCGCTGACCTGGTGCTCGATGCCGGCCAGCTGGCCCGTGGCGGGAAGCGCCGCCCCGCCACCCGCGCCCGGCGCCGCCGGCACCTGGGGCGCCGCCGGCATCAGTCCCAGCGCCTCGTTGACGGTGCGTACGATGACTTCGGGATCGGACGGCTTGGGCAAGACCCAGCGCACGCCGCACGCCTGCGCCAGCAGGATCGCTTCCTGCTCGCGGTAGGTGGCCGTATAAAAGATGATGGGCACGTCGGCCAGCGCGGGATCGGCATGCACGCGCGTGACAAATTCGTAGCCGTCCATGTTCGGCATGAGGATGTCGGAGATGATCAGGTTGGGCCGCTCGGTACGCAGTATTTCCAGCGCGTCGGCGCCGTTGGCCGCCTCCAGCAGGCGGTGGCCGCCGTAGCCGAGAAGTGCGGTCAGGAACTCGCGGTTCAGCACATGATCATCGACGATCAGGATGGTGGCTATGTCGTTTTTAACTGGCGTCGACGGCGCCCCGGGTAAAAAAGACTCCAGCTCCGCGACGAACAGGTCGGGTTCGATCGGCTTGCCGATGTAGCCATTGAAGCCCGCTTCGAGCAGGCGCTCGCGGTCGCCCACCATGGCCAGCGCCGTCACGGCCAGCGCCGGGATCTTGCGCAGCTGCGGGTCCTTCTTCAGCTCCGCCACCACGCCATAGCCATCGAGCTTGGGCAAATGCACGTCGCAAATGATCAAGTCCGGCAACTCGCTGCGCGCCATGCGCACGCCCTCTTCGCCGTCATAGGCGGCCAGCGGCGTGTACCCGAAGGCACGCAGCAAGTACACCATCAATTCCATATTGGTGGCGTTATCTTCGATAATCAGGATACGTGCGGACAATTAGCGCCCCCAATAAAAACGGCATGGACTCATTTTTCCGCATGCGCGGGCTACATAACAATCGTATAACATCTTGCCATAGATTCAGAGAAATTTCTGGCCCACGTACGCCTGCAGAACGGCTCAAGCGGCCTCATGAACAAATTTTCCCCGCTTATCTTCTGACGTTAGCTTAATACAGTACGCCAGTGGAAAACAGCATTTTCTGCCTCGTGCGTTGTTAAACATGGGCAACAGCAGAGTCAAAAGAGACAGTCTTGCCATGCAGACAAAACACAACAGGACTCAGGCGAAATGGGGAGCGGAGGGAGGCTGGGCGACTTCGCTCTTGATAGTGATTTCTGCCAGTAGCTGGCGCAGCACGCGCGCATCGCTGGCCAGCGCCACGTGGCCGATGCCGCCGAAAGCGATATTGCGCGCGCCCGGCAGCTGCGCGGACGCTTGCGGCGCGACGATATTGTCGTGATGCGAATAGATCGACGTGATCAGGGCGCGCGTCTCGGGCGTCTCGCTGGCGGCCAGCTGCGCCAGCCAGCCGCTGGGCGTGCCATCGACGCGGCTCATCTGGCGCGCATTGGCACCCGCCGCCAGGTTGGCCAGCGCCGTGCCGTGGTGCGGCGTGCCGATCGTGACGATGCGCGCCACGCGGGCCGCGCCGTAATGGCGCAGCCAGGCGCGCGCCACCAGGCCGCCCATGCTGTGGGCGACGAGAATCACGCGGTCGGTGCCCGTGCGGGCGCATAGCTCGGTGATGGCTTGTTCCACCAGCGGCACGAACTCCTCGATATCGGCGTTGATCGGTTCCAGGTCGATCGCCTTGTGCACGATACCGGCCCGTGCCAGCTGCCGGCTCAGCTTAGTCCAATAGCCGCCGTTGCACACATAGCCGTGCACCAGCAGCACCGGCAGGCCCTGGCCGAGGATGCTGCCGGCCGCATGCAGGCGCGGACGCAGCATGCCCCATGACGACGTCCACAGGGTGGCACGCAGTTCGCCCAAAAACAGGCGCGCCGCGCCCATGGTGCCCAGCTGGTATTCAGGCGGCACGGGGCTGCCCAGGCGCCGGCTCTCCCAGAAATTGCGCACGACGATCAGCGCGCGCACGGCCAGCAGCATGGCCAGCGCCAGCAGCACGGCCAGCAGCGGCGAAGCGACGCCCCACGCCTGCATGGCCAGGTACGCCAAGCCCAGCACGGCCAGCACTTGCAGCAGCATCAACCACTTGAGGATGCGCGCGATCATGCGGCGCCTGTTGCGGCGGCAGGCATGGGAACGGGCGCCGGCTTGCCCGTCAGCGCTTGCGCCAGGCCGCTGGCCAGGCGCGCTGTCAGCGCGTAGATCGTCAGTTGCGGATTGGCGCCGATCGACGTGGGGAACAGCGAGCCGTCGTGCACGGACAGGTTGCGTACGCCGTGATAGCGGCCGTCGGCGCCCGTCACGCCCAGGCGCGCATCGTCCGACATGGCGCAGCCGCCCATCACGTGGGCCGACACCACGCGCGCCAGCAGCGCCTTCATCGGCAAATCACCGATGGCCTGCTTCGCCTGCGCCCAGCTCGTGTAGTGGCTGGCCATCTCATGCACGGGATAGACGCTCCGCGCGCCGGCCGCGAACTGGATTTCCGCCATCGACAGCAGCGCGCGCCGCACGCCATCCCAGAGAAAAGGCGTGAGCGGATAGTCGAGCACGGGCGCGCCGAAACTGTCGATGGAGACGCTGCCGCCCGCCGCATCATGGTGAAAGCCGTCGCGCAGCAGCGCCAGCAAGGCGTGCGCATGGGGAAATTCGCGCATGGTGCGCGCATGCTCGTCGCCGAAGCCGCCCATGGTGGTGGCCATCAGCAGCGGGTGCAAGGGCGGCGCTTCGAGCTTGTAGCCGATAGGGCCATCGATGGGCGCCGTGTGCAGGAAATGGTCGGAATAAATCGTCTGTGGCGCGCCCGCATAGGCGTCGACCCTCTGCTTGAACAGGCCCGCCGACACCACGGTCGGATGCAAGAAGGTGCGCCGGCCCAGCAAGCCGTGCGGGTCGGGCGCCTGCGAGCGCAGCAGCAGCGCGGGCGAGTTGATGGCGCCGCCGGCCAGCACAAAGTGTTTCGCGCGCAGCGTGAGGCGCACGCCCGTCGGCGCCTGCCCGGCAGAGTCCAGCGCCGTCACCTGCAGGCTGTCGATGCGCTCGCCCTTGAAAGTGAAACGTTCGGCGCGCGCATGCACGAGCAGGCCCGCGCCCAGCGCCAGCGCCGACGGGATCGTCGTCACCAGCATCGACTGCTTGGCGTTGGTCGGGCAGCCCATGCCGCAGTAGCCGAGGTTCCAGCAGCCGTTCACGTTGCGCCGGATGGCGGCCGTGGAGATGCCCAGCGCCGTAGCGCCACGGCGCAGCAGATCGTTGTTTTCATTGGGCGGCGCGGCCCAGTCGCTTACGTGCAGGCGCTTTTCCATCATGGCGAACCACGGCGCCATGGCATCGACGCCATAGCCGGACAAGCCAAAGTGCTTGCGCCAGTATTCGAGGGTGCCGGGCGGCGTGCGGAAGCTCGAGGTCCAGTTGACGGTGGTCGAACCGCCGACCGTGCGTCCCTGCAGGATATTGATCGCCTTGTCGCGCGTCTTGCGCGCGGCCGATTCCTGGTACAGCGCGGGATAAGCGTCCGCTTCGCGCATCTTGAAGTCTTGCGAGGACTTCAAGCCGCCCTCCTCGACGATCAAGACCTTCAAACCGGCCAGCGCGAGGATTTCCGCCGTCACGCCGCCGCCGGCGCCGCTGCCGATGACGACGACGTCCGCCTCGAAAGTGCGGTCGGCGGCCAGGCTGCTGGCGTCGGTGACGTTCCAGCCTGCGGCCAGGCCGGCGGCAATCGGGTCGGGTATGGGGGATGTGCTCATGGATGCCTTATGCGCTCAGTTCGGGCAGCGGTCCCGGATAGCCGATGGCGGCCCAGTGGGCGGCATCGGCATACCAGGCGCCGAGAATCAAATCGTGCAGGGCCAGATAGGCCGTCTGCAGTGTCGCCAGGCGGTGCGTGCGCCACGACTGCAGAAAGGCGGCCACCTGTGCCGGGTCAGCGTCAAGCCAGCCGCCATGCACGCCGGCGACGAAGCGCCGCGCGGGCGCCAGCGCCAGCAAGCCAAACAAATCCTGCACTTCCTGTTGCGCCGCCAGCGGCAAGCCGCGGATGGCCGTGTCCACGCCGGCGATGGCGCCATCGAGCGCCACAGCCCGCGCGGTCGCGTCCCGAGTCAGTGCGCTGCCCAGCATGGCCGGCACGATGGCCGCCAGCGCCGCGCGCGCTTCGCCATCGAGCACGAAGCGGCCAGGCGGCGCCGGCCCGCGCACAAGGCGGTAGGCGGCGCCACCGGCGGCCAGCACACCGGCGCCAAGCACGCCCAGTTTCAGAAACGATCTGCGTCGCATCCCCATGTCTCCCTTGTTTTGTACGGCCTTTTGCAGGCCAGTGTACGCCAAAGGGGGCGGCGATCCGCGCGCAAAAACTAGAGCGACCCGTCTAGTTTGCGCGACGGGAACCACAGCAGCAGCATGGCCAGCAGCGCCGCCAGCGCGCCGCCGATGGCGATGCTGGGCAAGCCAAAGGCGACGATCAGCGCACCGCCGAGCGCGCCACCGGCCGCCGTGCCCGCATTGAAGGCGGCGATATTCAAGCCCGCCGCCACGGCGTCGCTGCCAGGGCAATGCTGCTGCGCCAGGGCTAGCTGCCGCACGGTGGACAGGGTCACGAGGGCGAAGAACAGCAAGCCCAGGGTGCCGCACAGGGCCAGCATGGCCACGGGCTGGGCGCGCAGCGCATAAAACCCCAGCAAGTTGAGCGCCAGCGCGGCCAGGGCCAGCACGGTGGCGCGCAGCGCGTGGGGCCTATCCGCGCACCAGCCTCCCAGCAGGTTGCCGCCGATGGCGCACGCGCCAAAGCACAGCATGGCGGCGCCCAGCCAGCCCGCATCGAGTCCGCCCAGCTGCAGCAGGAACGGCGAGATATACGTGAAAAAACTGAAGGTGGCCACGCTGACCAGCGCCGCCACGCCGGCCGCCAGCAACAGGGGCGGCTGCAAGATGGCGCGCAGGCTGGCCAGCGCCGATACGGCGGCAAGCTGCTGGCGCGCGGCCGGCATGGCGAAGCGCAAGCCGGCGCCGCCGCACAGGGCCAGCACGCCGATGGCCGCAAATACCCAGCGCCACGACGAGACGGCGCCCAGCCACGTCCCCAGCGGCACGCCGCCCGCCAGCGCCAGGGTCAGGCCCAGCCAGACGATGGATAGCGCCCGTCCCGCGCGCGACGGGTCGACCAGGCTGGTGGCCGCATGCGAGGCGACGGCCATGAACACGCCATGCGCGAGTCCCACGGCAAAGCGCACACCGAGCAGCGCGCCCAGCGCCGGCGCGGCCGCCATGGCCACGCTGCCGGCCGCCAGCACGAGCATCGTGGCCACCAGCACCTGGCGCGTGGGCCGGCGCGCCAGCATGGCCGTCAGGATCGGTGCGCCGATGGCCGCCCCCAGCGCATACGCGGCAATGGCGCCGCCTGCCGCCGCCACGCTGGCGTGCAAGTCGCGCGCCATGGGGGTCAACAGGCCGGCGGCGATGAATTCGGACAAGCCGAAGGCGAAGCTGCACAACGACAGCAGATAAATGGAGAGTGGCAGCCCGCGGCTGCGCGATGAAACGATGGACATGGCAATTCCCGACAATCAAAACGCCATGCTGGCCCCTGGATCACCATCTGTAAAATATCTTATTTATCTCGAAATGAGACCTTGCAAGTCTCAATGCGAGGCAGACAGCCGCAACTGCTCCAGCAGCCGCTCGCGCACGGGCGATGGGCGCTGCGGGTCCCACGCCATGTACAGGTCGAGCTGGCGCAGCACTTCGGGCGCGCTGCTTGCCAGCGGCAGCATGATGACGCCGGCAGGCTTGGACGTCGCCAGGCTGGCCGGCAGCAGGGCCACGCCAAAGCCGGCCGCCACCAGGCCCAGCACCGTTTGCAAGCGGCGCGCCTGCTGCACCACGCGCGGCACGAAGCCCGCATGCAGGCACAGGCTGGCCAGCTGGTCGTGGAAACCCTGGCCCAGATCGCGCGGGGAAGCGACGAAATCGTCGTGGGCCAGATCCGCCAGATCCACCATCGCCTGGCCCGCGCAATGGTGGTCCGAGGGCAGCGCGATCACGATGTCTTCGCCGGACAGGCGCTCGAAGCGCAAGCCCGGCGTGCTGCAGCCCGGTGCGCGCAGCAGCGCGATATCGACCTCGCCCCGCTCCAGCCACTCGACCTGCTGCTGCGTCGACGCTTCGCGCAAGGTGAATTGCACGGCGGACGAGGCGGCGCGGAAGGCGCGCAAGGCATTGAGCACGTGGGCATACGGCGTGATATGGATGAAACTGAGGCGCAAGTGGCCCTCGACGCCCTGCGCCACGCGGCGCGCAGCGGCCATGCCCTCTTCCAGGCTGGCCAGCACCTGGCGCGCCGTGGCCAAAAAAGTGCTGCCGGCCGGCGTCAAGGCGACCTTGCGGTTCGTGCGCTCGAATACGGGGTAGCCGAGCACCTCTTCCAGCCGCAATATCGCCTGCGACAACGGCGGCTGCGCCATGTGCAGCCGTTCGGCCGCGCGCCGGAAATTGAGCTCCTCGGCGACGGCAATGAACTGGCGCAGCAGCCGCGTCTCTATCATGGACCTTTTTTGGCTACCGCCAGGATATGCCGGGCGATGCCGCGCAGGATGTTGACTTCTTCCGTTTCCAGTCCCGTGCGAGAAAACAGGCGTTTCAGGCGCGGCATGAGCTTTTTCGGGTTGTCGGCGTCGAGGAAATCGATGGCGACCAGGGCCTGCTCCAGATGCGCATACATGCCGTCGACCTGCGCCAGGCTGGCCGCGTCGCCATGGAAACCGACGGGGCTGGCGGCTTGTCCATCGCCGAGGGCCGCCACGCGGCATTCATAGGCGACCACCTGCGCCGCCTGCGACAGGTTCAGCGAGGAATACTCGGGATTGGCGGGAATGTTGATCAGCACATTGCACTGCTCGACGATCTCGTTGGGCAAGCCGAAGCGCTCGTTGCCGAAGATGACGGCCGCGTGCAAGTCTGCGCCGGCCGCCAGCTGGGCCGCGATGGCGCGCGGGGCCGTGACGGGCGGCGAGAATTCGCGCAATCGGGCCGACACGGCGGCCGCGTAATTGCAGCCTTCGAGCGCTTCGGTGATCGACGCGACGATGCGCGCGCCCGACAAAATATCCTGCGCGCCGCTGGCGAAGGCCACCGCTTCCGCATCCGTCAAGGCATCGGGAAAGCGGGGGTTGACCAGCACCAGATCGGAAAAACCCATCGTTTTCATGGCGCGCGCGACGCCGCCAATGTTGCCAGGACGACTAGTTTCGACAAGAATAAATCGCAGGCGTTTGAAAAGAGACGTGTTGATTTCGGGCAGATTCATTTAAAATAGCGCTATTGCGCGGTATCGATACAGGAAATTTCGGGAAACGGAGTCACAAAACGCTGACGCCAGGCCGGGATTTTAACCACTTCGGCACCGCTCCGCTCTTTAATTCATTCTTGCACTCTATCGTACCGGCGCCGCAAGGCGGCCATGGGCGGTCGCGTGCTTTTAACGGAAGCTCACATGCACCCAATGCTCAACACGGCGATCAAAGCCGCCCGCCGCGGCGCCGCCGTCATCAATCGCGCCTCTTTTGACCTCGACCGCGTCGTCGTCACGGAAAAACAACATAACGATTTCGTCACCGACGTCGACCAGGCGGCCGAACAAGCCATCATCGAGGTGCTGTCCAAAGCCTACCCGGACCACGCGTTCCTGGCTGAGGAATCGGGAGCTTCCGCCAACTCGCACGACGAGAATGAATATCAGTGGATCATCGATCCGCTGGACGGCACCACCAACTTCATCCACGGTTTCCCGCAATACTGCATCTCGATCGCCCTCGCGCATCGCGGCGTCGTCACGCAAGCCGTCATCTACGACCCGGTACGCAACGACCTGTTCACGGCCACCAAGGGCGCCGGCGCCTACCTGAACGAAAAACGCATCCGCGTCACCAAGCTCGACCGCATCTCGAACGCCCTGCTGGGCACCGGCTACGTGGCCGGCAGCGCCCGTGCGCTGGACGAATACCTGAAGATGTACGCGATCATGGGTGAACGCAGCCAGGGCGTGCGCCGCGCAGGCTCGGCCGCGCTGGACCTGGCCTACGTCGCTTGCGGCCGCCTGGACGGCTTCTACGAAAAAGGCTTGAAGCCTTGGGATATCGCCGCCGGCGCCCTGATGATCACGGAATCGGGCGGCATCGTCGGTGAATTTTCCGGCGAATCGGACTACCTGTACAAGGGCGACGTCATCGCCGCCAGCCCGAAGATCTTTGGCCAGATGATCACCTTGCTGACGCCATTCGCCTGATTGCCAGTCAAGGGCTGATGTAAAAAAGCTGCCGGAGGAAACTCCGGCAGCTTTTTTTTGCCCGCTCGACGACCCTTCAGCTGCCCCGCATGGCCGGCAGCAGCACGCGGTAAATCTGTAGGAACGCCGGGCCCATCAGCACGACCATCAGCGATGGAAAAATGAAAAAGATCAGCGGAAACAGCAGCTTGAGGGCGATCCTGGCCGCCGTTTCTTCGGCGCGCTGGCGCCGCTTGGTGCGCAGCTGGTCGGACTGCACGCGCAGCGATGCGGCGATGCTCGTGCCGAAGCGCTCGGCCTGGATCAGCAAGGTCACCAGCGCATCCACATCGTCCACGCCCGTGCGCAGGGCCAGGTTGCGCAAGGCCTTGTCCTTGGCGCTGCCGGCGCGCAGTTCCAGCGTCACCAGTTGCAGCTCTTCGGCCAGCACCGCGCTTTTCAGGCCGATTTCCTGCGCCACGCGCGCCAGCGCCGCATCCATCGCCAGCCCCGCTTCGACGCACACCGTCATCAGGTCGAGCGCATCGGGAAAGGTCTCGAACACTTCGCGCTGGCGCTGCCTCAAACAGTGCGACAGCCAGGCATTGGGCAGGTAATAGCCGAGGGCGGCCGCCGCAACCAGCCACAACAGCATATTCTGCCCGCCCTGGCGCAGCAGGAAATACACGAGCAGCGGCAAGCCCACGAACAGGCCCGTCTTGGCCGCATAAAACAGGGCCGGCGCGGCCTGGCTGCGCCAGCCGGCATGGACGAAGCGGCTGCGGATGGGCGAACTTTCCCAGCCTTCGTCGGGCAGCGACAGCCTGGCCAGCGGGCGCGTGAGGCTGACGGCGTGCGCCAGCCAGCGCCGCCTCGCATGGCGCTCCCGGTCGCCGGCGGCACCCGCATCACCGAGCGATTGCAGCCGCTGCTGCACGGCACTGCCGGCAAACAGGCGCAGCACCAGCACGGCCAGCGCGAAAACAATCAGGAACAGCAGGCCCAGCAAAGCCAGCTGCGCCGCATTCATGCCGCTCATCGTGTTTGCTCTTTCATGTCACACCCGGATATGGATAATTTTTCGGATACAGAGCACGCCAACCAGCAGCAAGCCCAGCGCCACACCGACCATCTTGCGCCCGCCCGCATCCGTGTACAGCACGGCAATGAACTGCGGATTCATCACGTGCATCATCAGCGCCGCGCCAAACGGCAGCAAGCCCAGTACCCAGGCCGACATGCGCCCTTCGGCCGACAGCACGCGCACCTGCCCCAGCAGTTTCAATCGGTCGCGGATGATGGCGCTGATGCTGCCCAGCAATTCAGTCAGGTTGCCGCCCGTTTCCCGCTGGATCAGCACGGCGATGACGACATAGCGCAAGTCCGTGCTGGGCACGCGCGCGGCCAGGTTGCCCAGCGCATCGGCCATCGCCACGCCAAAACTGACTTCGTCGAACACGGCGCGGAACTCGTCGGCCAGCGGCCCCGTCATCTCCTCGCCCACCATTTTCAGCGCGGTGGGAAACGCATGGCCGGCACGCATGGCGCGGCCCATCAGGTCCAGCGCGTCCGGCAATTGCTGCTCGATGCGCACCAGCCGCCGGCTCCTGGCGCGGCGCGCCAGCAGATAAGGCAGCGCGGCGCCGCCCGCGCCCAGGCCCAGGCGCACATACCATGGCAAGGGCAGCGCGCTGGCCGCCAGCAGGCCGGCGGTCGCGCCAAGCGCGCAATAGCCGAGGAAGCCGGCCACGAGCCAGCGCATGCCCGCCTGCAGCAGCAACTGCTCGATGCGCCACACGCCGGGCAAGCCTTCCAGCACGCCCTGCAGGAAGGGATTGCTGCTCAGCGGGCGCTGCTTGGTGATCGACAGCGCCTGTTCGCCATCGCTGGCCGTGTACATGGACTGCAGGCGCCGCGCCACCCGCGCCGCACTTGGGCCCCGCGCCGCCTGCCACGCCAGCCAGGCGCCCGCCACCAGCAGCACGACGGCAAGGAAAAGGAACAAATAGACAAGATAGGAAAGCATGGCGGTCAGCGTCCCGCCGCCGCAGGCTCGAACAGGGCGGCCGAGACGCCGATGCCAAAGCTTTTCAGGCGCTCGAGGAAACGGGGGCGGATGCCGCTGGCCGAGAACTGCCCCACCACGGCGCCGCCCTCGGCCACGCCCGTCTGCTTGAAGCTGAAGATTTCCTGCATCGTGATGACCTCCCCTTCCATGCCCGTGATTTCCTGGATCGACGTCACCTTGCGCTTGCCATCGATCAGGCGCGACACTTGCACCACCACCGACACGGCCGAGCTGATCTGCTGCCGGATGGCCTTGCTGGGCAAATTCGCCGCCGCCATGCTGATCATGTTTTCCAGCCGCGTCAGCGCGTCGCGCGGCGTATTCGCATGGATGGTGGCCATCGAACCTTCATGGCCCGTGTTCATCGCGCCCAGCATGTCGAGCGCCTCGGCGCCGCGCACCTCGCCCAGGATGATGCGGTCGGGGCGCATGCGCAGCGCATTGCGCACCAGCGCGCGCTGGCTCACTTCGCCCTTGCCTTCGATATTCGCGGGCCGCGTTTCCAGGCGCACGACGTGCGGCTGCTGCAATTGCAGTTCGGCCGCGTCTTCCACCGTGACGATGCGTTCCGTATGGCCGATGAAGCCGGAAATCACGTTGAGCATGGTGGTCTTGCCGCTGCCCGTGCCGCCGGAAATGAGGATGTTCATCTTCGCCTTGCCCAGGCCCTGCAGCACTTCGGCCATCTCGGCCGTCATGCTGCGGTAGGCGACCAGGTCGGCCAGGCGCAGCGGATCGACGGAAAAACGCCGGATCGACATCACGGGACCGTCGATGGCCAGCGGCGGGATGATGGCGTTCACGCGCGAACCGTCGGGCAGGCGCGCATCGACCATGGGACTCGACTCGTCGATGCGCCGGCCCACGCGCGAGACGATCTTGTCGATGATCTTCATCAGATGGGCGTCATCGTCGAAGCAGATGTCGGTCAGCTCCAGGCGGCCAGCGCGCTCCACATACACCTGTTTGTGGCCGTTGACGAGGATGTCCGACACGCTGGCGTCCGACAGCAAGGTTTCGAGCGGCCCGAAGCCCAGCATCTCGTGCTGGATGTCGCGCGTGAGGCTCCGGCGCTCGGCGTCGTTGATGACGACCGCCTCTTCGTCCAACAGGCGCTCGACGAGGCCGCGCAATTCTTCGCGGATGCGCTCCTGCGACAGGCGCTGCATGCTTTCCAGGTCGACCCGTTCCAGCAGCAGCCCATGGATGCGCAGCTTGAGGGCGCGGTAGCCGTGGTTGTCGATGGCCGCCGCGCGTTGCGGCGCGAGCGCGGCGATCTTGGCGCTGCCGAGCCTTTCGCGGATGGACAAGGCGGCGGTGGGGGAACTAGCCATGCAATGCTCCTGTTCTGGGGTGTGGGTCAAGCATGTGCATCAAGCGCGCCGCAGGACGCGGCCCAGCCAGCCCTGGCGCGCCGTGCTGGCCGCGCCGCCGCCCAGGCTGGCGGCGAACTCCTGCAGCGAGCGGGTGATCGGGCTGGCTTTGTCGAGCTGCAAAATCGGCATGCCCTGGTTGACGGAGGCGGCCGCCGAGGCGTAGTGATTGGGTACCGTGCGGTAGACAGCCGTGCCATACGCCGCTTCCAGGTCGCGCAGGCGGATTTCGCCGCCCTTGTCGTGGCGGTTGACGATGATGTGCACCTTCTCCTTCGCGTATTCGAGCGAGCGGAACATGCCCAGCAGGCGCTTGCCGTCGCGGATGTACGGCAAGGTCGCCTGCAGGACGGGAAAGATCATGTCGGCGTGGTCGAGCGCGCGCACGCTGACGGCGTCGAGGTTGCGGCCCACGTCGAGCACGATGAAATCGTACTGGCGCCTGGCTTGCCGGATGATGGCGTCGATGTGTTCGGGCGCCACTTCGCTGGCGTGGGCCGGATCCTCGGGCGCGGCCAGCACGCTGTAGTTGGGCAGGATGTGCAGCATGCTCGATCCCAGGAACGAGGAGTCGAGCCGGTGGATGTCGCGCGTGACGTCGGACAGCGTGGCCAGCGGCTTGTTCTCGGAAACGAAGAGCGAGGCGTCGCCAAAATGCAGGTTCATGTCGATCAGGGCAACGCGCTGCTGGCCGCCGGCGGCCAGCGCATAACCGAGATTGCTGGCGATGAAGGTCGCGCCGCTGCCGCCCTTGCAGGAAATGAAGGCCAGCACCTTGCCGTTGCCATGCTCGCGCCGCTCCAGCTTTTCCTCGATGCGTTCGAGCGCCGCATGCAGGTTGGCCGGCACGGCGGGAAACGGCAGCACGTCGCGCACGCCCGCGCGCATGGCCTGCAGCAGGAATTCGGGCTGCTGCTGGTGGCACAGCACGATGAAGGCCATGCGCGGATGCAGGTTGCTGAGGCGCTCGATGGCGGCCAGGTCGGCGCCGTCGTTCGACGGGCGGTCGAAGATCAGCACGTCGGGCAGCGACTGCGCCGCCAGCAGCGGTTCGAGCGATTCACCGCCCGCGCTGATCTCGTCGAGCCGGTTGCGGCTGCGCAGCAGCCGGCCCAGTTCGGACAGTATTTTTTCATCCCTGGAATTGATGGCGATTTTCACGATATGCCTTGCTGATTCTGTGGTGACGGTGCCAGGCTCACGGGCGCGCCCCGACGCCGATGGTCAGGGCGGCCCCTTGCGGCGCGGGCGCGGCAAAGCTTTTCTGGTACGCCGCGTGGGCGGCCTGCGCGGCCTTGCCGTCGATGCCGGCCACGGGGTCGCGGTTCGCGCCCGCCTGCGGCGCCAGCACCTGGCGCGCGCGCAGCTGCTCGACGCTGTGGCCGAACTGGCGGTCCAGGTTCGGCGTGGCGGCGCAGCCGCTGGCGGCCAGGGCGGCCAGCAGCACGAGGAGGGAAAGGGAATGCTGCATGGTGTGCTCCTATTGAATGTCGGGGCCGGCCGGCGCTGTCTGCGTGGCCGCTTCCTGCCGTGGCCGTGGTGGGGCGGCACCTTCCATTTTTCCTTGCAAGAAGAACTCGCCGCGGCTCGGTGCCACGTAGGCGTCGGTCGGCAGCACGATATCGGTGCCATCGGCGGTATCAAGCGGCTTGACCAGATGCGGCGTGATGATGAACACCAGCTCGGTACGGTCGGTCTGGAAATCGCTGCTGCGGAACAGCGCGCCCAGCACGGGAATCTCGCCGAGGAAGGGCAAAGCCTTGATATTGGTCGTCACATTGTTCTTGATCAAGCCGCCAACGGCAAAGCTCTGGCCATCGAACAGCTGCACCGTCGTCGTGGTGCGCCGCGTGGTAAAGGCCGGCAGCACCGCATTGGCGGCGGCGCCCCCGCCCGTGGTGATGCCGATGCCTTCGCGGTTCAGCTCCGACACTTCCGGCGCCACCTTCAGGTTGATGCGTCCCCCTTCCAGCACGGTGGGCGTGAACTTGACGGCGATGCCGAATTCCTTTTCTTCCAGCGTGACCTTGTTGGTCGTGCTGTCTTGCGCGACCGGAATGAAAATCTTGCCGCCCGCCAGGAAACTGGCTTCCTGGCCGCTGATGGCCATGATGTTCGGTTCGGCCAGCACCTTGACGAGGCCGTCGCGCTTTTGCGCATCGAGTGTCAGGCCGTTGCCATTCTTGCCGTGCACGGCGCCCAGCTGGCTGGGGTTGCCGCTGAGCAGGTTCGACAGCAAGCCGTAGCTCCAGTTGCCGCGCGTGCCGCTGATGCCCACGCTGGCACCGAGCTGGTCGACGAGGGTCTTCGACACTTCGGCGATTTTCACTTCCAGCATCACCTGTTGCGGCGCCGCGACCGACAGCATATTGATGACCTTGACGGCGCCGCCCGTACTGGCGGCGCCATCGGCCGGCGTAGCCGGTGCAGCCGCTTCGCCCACGCCGCGCTGCGCATAGGCTTGCGCCATCTCGAGGATCTGGCTGGCCTTGACGCCGTCGCTCACCTGCCCCGACAGCACGATGCTGCCGCCGGCCGCGCCAACTTTCACGGCGCGCTCGCCAGGGAAGACATAGGCCAGCTGCGCCTGCAAGCCTTCGACGTCGATCTCGACTTCAATATCGACGATCACGGGGCGCTGCTGCCGGTCCCACAGGATCAGGTTGGTGCTGCCCGGGGCCAGGCCCCACACGAACAGCTGGCTGGACGAGCCCAGCATCCTGGCGCCGGCCACGCGCGCATCGTTGACGGCGATCTGCGACACCGGCAGGCTCAGCTTGCGCAAGGTGGACTTGCCCACGGCGATGCGCACGGGCTCGCCCAGACGGGCGATATCGGCGCCCAGCGACATGGCCGGTGCCGCCACGGGCGACATGACGGCCTGCCTGGCCGGCGCCGCCGCGATGGCGATGGCAGGCCAGGCCAGTCCTGCCGCCAGGGCCAGGCGCATGCCCGCACTCGCGGCGTGCTTACGAAATGTATTCATCGGTCATCCTTGCTTGCCTGCTGATTGTTAAAATTGCTGGACGCTCGTATCCATGCCCTTGACGACGGTGACGCTGTCGCGCGCGGCGGCGCGTGCCGGGGCCGCCTGGCGCCGCGCCGCGCGCACGGGCACGGCCGCCGGCGCCGGCGCCTTCAGTTCCAGCAACGACTCCTTGGTGGCGCCGCCCGTGTTGACGGGGTCCGGATCGACCTGGTTGCGCAGCACCAGCGACAGGCTGCCCACGCTGCGCGCCAGGTCCAGCTTTTCCACCTGCTCCGGCGTCAGTTCCAGGGTCACGGCGTTGACCACCTTGGGCTTGTTGTCGTCACGGCCCGACTCCTGCGCCACGGCCAGCACGAGGATGCGTTCAAGCACGATTTTGGAAATGGCCAGTGGCGCGCCGCCTGCCGGCCTGGCGCGGTCATCCTGCGTATGGACGAGAATGTCGACGAAATTGCCCGGCAGGGCGAAGCCGGCCACGCCCACCACGTCATTGACGCGCACGGTCATGGCGCGCTTGCCGGCCGCCACGATGGCCGACAGGCCGCCGGTGGCGCCGGGCGGCGCGAGTTTGCTTTCCAGCACGGGCTCGCCTCGGCTGACGGCGCTGCGCGTGATGCGCCCGTCCAGCGCGCCGGCCTCGCCGAACGCCCCGGGCGGCATGGCGCCGGCGGGCCAGTCCATGCCGCGCAGCATGGCCGGCGTCACCTTCGCGCCCACGTCGATATCGACCAGCGCGACCATCACCGTCTGGCTGGCCGGCGCGCCCTGCCCCGACATCCAGCGCGCGGCCGCCAGCACGGCGGCCCCCGCCATCAGCAGCGCCAGCAGCAGCACGATCGCAACGCGGCTATTTCTCATTGTTTTTCCTCTTGATCAAGCGTGGGGTTCCGGACGGGCGTGTCATGCATGGCCGCCGGCCGCCAGGGCCAGCCAGATGGCGGTGCCGGCGGCAATGGCGATCGCGTACGGCAAGTTGCCGCCCGGCGCGGCAGGCGCACCAAGCTGCGGTGCCTCGCCCGCTGCGGCGCGCAGCCAGCCTTGCAGCAACAATTGGCGGGCATTCGCCAGCGCCTGGCGCAGCGTGCCCTGGCACAGAGCGACGGCCAGCGCCAGCACGCCGCCGGCAAGCAGGCTGCACAGCACGGCAAGCACGGTGTGGCGCGGGCCCAGAAACGCCCCCACCATCGCCATCAGCTTGACGTCGCCCGCGCCAAGCGCCTTCATCGCATGCATGGGCAGCAGCAAGCCCAGGCCGACGGCCAGGCCGCCCAACGCCAGCCACGGTCCGGCCGTCGTTACCCCGGGCAAGGTCAGGCTGTTGAGCAACACGCCCAGCACGGCGCCGGAAAACACGAGCCGGTTGGGAATGCGCCGGCGGCGCACGTCATGCCAGACAGCCGCGGCAAGCAGCCCCCACAAGACTATGGCGGGGCTGAACGTCCAGAAAGAATGAGGGTCCATCGTGTACCTGATGCAAGCCGAGCGCAGCACAGCATGCGCATCGTTGGGCGGGAAGTCGGCAGGCCGGGCCGGATCGGCAGCCGGCCTGTCGGGGTGCAGCGCGGTGGGCCGGCGTTTTAGATCGCCGCGCCCGTCAGCTTGGTGCCGATCGCCTTGAAGGCGCCATCGAGGCCGGTGGTGAAATAGCCGACGGCCGTTACCAGCGCCGCAGCCACCAGCGCCGCGATCAGCGCATATTCGATCGCAGTCACGCCGTCTTCTTCGGCGATAAAGTTTTTAATGCAATTCATATTATTCCCTTTCAGGTCAAGTTTCAAACATGATAAAAACTGAAAATACAGTCTGAAAATAAAAACATCATCCTTGTTCTTATTTGCTAATTTCTGATGCGTGTATTTTATATAAACAAACATCAAATCGAATCAGAGAAAAGTCATTTTATGTGCAGTACAAAACATCTTAATTTTTTATTCACACCCAGTACATATGTACCGTCATTCCACATGGATGGGCTCGGCCAGCCGGTTGCGGGTGGCGTACACATATAATTCCAGGCGGTTGGTGACATCGAGCTTGCTGTAGATCGATGTCAGATGATTACGCAAGGTTTGCTCCGAGATAAAAGCGCGCTGGGCTATCGCGCGGTTCAGCGCACCATTTCCTTCCACCATCATGGCAACGATCTTGCGCTCCTTCAGCGTCAGCCTGGCGATCCGCTGCTCTTCCGGATCGGGCGCCGCTTCCGGCTTGTTCAGCACGCCCAGCATGCTGTCGAGCAGCGCCGGATCCAGGCACAACTCGCCTTGATACAGGCGGGCGATAGCGTCGACCATCTGCTTGACGGGCGTTTCCTTGCCCACCACCGCGCGCGCGCCGCTGCGCACGGCGCGCCCGCATGCGGCCTGGTCCTGCGTGCCGCTGAACAGCAAGGCGCGCGACACGCCATTGCCGAGCAGCTGCGGCAGATAGTCGATGGCGCAGGCGCTGGCGCCGCTGCAGCCCAGGTCGGCGTCCAGCACGATGACGTCGGGACACAGGGTCCGCGCCAGCAGCAGCGCGCTGTCGATCTCGGTGGAGCTGGCCACCACCTGCATCGCCGGCTGGGCACCGGCGAGCAACTGCTCCAGGCCCCACAGCCAGGTCTTGTGGTCCGACACCAGCATGACGCGGATGACATTTTTTGTTGACATGCTTTACCTCTTTACTTGAAGCCCACTCCCCTCGGGGGAATGTTGTTGATCCGAATCGGCTTGCCTGCCTCGCCCGCGCACGCCTTCCGCGGCTGCGCGCAGGGGAAAGAAGTCATGGAGGCACGAGGGAAAAGGCATTGGGCCGGCACGCGCAAACGCGGTGCGTGGCCCAGGCCAGCGGGCGCCGCATGGCGGGCGTGTGCCGATGGATGGGCAGCGTGGCCAGGGCGTATATGGCGCGGGCGCGCCATCGCGGCTGCCACCGCTGCTGTTGCTTACATTGCAGCATTTTTGTTGCATCACCTTGCAAAACAAGTCCTTGCCTGCACGCAGGACAATCCTGACACCAGGCCTGTTTTCATACCCGCGCATATTACTCCCGGCCTTGTAAGGACGGGGCCGGGACAATTGAAATATGGCGATTAATTTCGATTATCTTGACCTGTAATAATTTAAATGGCGGCCACGCCCTTGAAAATCGATATAGAATAATCGCCAGTCAAATGGCGCATTGCCATCCGCCCGACATTCGTCATCGCGAAACTTTACCGGATTATTCCCATGCGTTTAAAAAAGGCCGATTCCCGTATATTGCGCAAGCACGGCGGACAAGGCGGCACCACCTTGCTTGAATTTGCCCTGATAACGCCGGTCTTTCTCATGCTGATAATCGGCATCATCGAATTGAGCATGGCTTATTTTGCCAATATGACCATGCAGCACGCGGTGCGCGAAGGCGCGCGCTATGCCGTCACGGGGGCCAAGGACCTGGACCCCGACAGCGCCAACCAGCAGCGCTACCAGGCCGTGATACAGAAGATCAGGGACAGTTCCATGGGCATGTATGACAAGGTCAGCCCCGTGATCGCCGTCAACGGCAGCGATGCCGTCGGCGCCGCCATGTTCGGCCAGGCCGGCGATATCGTCGTCATTTCCGTCGATTGCCGCTGGGCGTTTGCCACGCCGATGATCCGTGCCCTGTTCCGCGATGGGCAGGCGCATTTCGTCGTAGCCGCCACCATGCGCAATGAAAGCTTTGGCGGCCTGTGATGCGCGGCTACTTTCCTGCGCGCGCCGCGCGCGGCATCGCCGCCGTGGAATTTGCCATCGTGCTGCCGCTGCTGGCGCTGCTGCTGTTCATGGTGGTCGATCTGTCACGCGCCATCCAGGCCAAGACCATCTTGCTCAACATCAGCCGCGAAGGCGCCAACCTGGCTTCGCGCTCCACCTCCGACCTGAGCGGATCTAGCCAGGCCATCATGAACGCGCTGGCGGCCAGCACGCCGCCGCTGGACATGAACCAGCGCGGCATGATCTACATCACCAAGATCATGGGCTACACGGCCAAGAGCGGCATGCGCAACATCGTGCTGGAACAGTACCGCTGGGATGCGGGCACGAAGGCCAGCGGCTACCTGCCCGCCAGCCAGGTGTGGCAATGCGGCAGCTGGAGCAATGGCGCGTGCACGGGCATCGCCAAGGACGAGTCCGCCCCCACGGTGGCCTTGATGCGGAACCAGCTGTCCGACGGCGAACTGATCTACGCCGTGGAAACTTTCTACAATTTCGACATGCTGTTCGGCACCTTGAAATTTGGCAACAGCACGACGCCCGTACTGGGCCCCAACCTCACTTCGATGACGGTATTCTGATGCGCATTCCACACAAGCGGCAAGGCGGGCAAGTGCTGATCATGGTGGCGCTGTCGGCCGTCGTCCTGATCGCCTCGGTGGGCCTGGCCGTCGATTCGGCCCTCGGCTACTTCGTCAAGGCCAAGCTCAACGCGGCCGTCGACTCGGCCAGCCTGGCGGCGGCGCGCGGCGTCACGGCGGGCAGCTCGGAAGAGGAACAGCGGACCAATGCGCGCCAGTCGGCCAAGGAATTTTTCGACATCAATTATCCGGACCAGTTCCTGCTGTCGACGCCGACCCTGCATCCGGTCGGCGTCACGTTCGACAAGGGCAACGTCACCATCGACGTCTCTGCCACCGCGTCGCTGCCCGTCTCGCTGATGGGCGTACTCGGCTTCAAGACCCTGAACGTGGCCGCCAGCGCGCAAACCATCCGCAAGGACCTGGACATGGTGCTGGTGATGGATACCTCCGGTTCGCTGAAAAACAATGCGGACGCCGTGCGGGCGGCGGGCAAGTCCTTCCTGAACAAATTCAACTCCACGGTCGACCGGGTCGGCTTGCTGCATTTCGCTTCGGAAGCGCAGATCGATGTCCCGATCAGACAGGTCGAGCGCGGTTTCGACCGCGCCAGCATGACCATGAAAGGTGGAAAGATCGATCAATTCGCCTTTGTCGGCGGCACCAATTCCTCCGCAGGCATGTACCAGGCACGCAAGCAGCTGAACGACATCGGACAGGTCAACCGCTCCAGCCTGCGCGTCATCGTGTTTTTTTCCGACGGCTCGCCTGCGGCATTTTCCTCGTACTTCCCCAATACAGGCGGCAAATGCAAGACGGCGGGCGCGCTGGCCACCTTTACGGCTTTGCAAAACCCAGCGCTGGCCGGCCTGTACAGGATGGCAGTGAGCGACACGCGCCAGTACGGCGACTGCGATGCCACACAGATCACGGCGCTTCCTCCTTGGTACAACGCGAATAATGCGTACGCCAAAGCCAACGACGTAGGGCTGCGCGAATTTCCCATCGTCACCAGCACACCGCGCGTCGTGACCTCGTCCATCGCCTCGGCGCAGGTGCAATGGACGAATGTGCACCGCGCCTCGCGCAACCTGGTCGAGGCGATGGCGGCCAAAGCGCGCCAGGAAGGCATTTACGTCTTTACCCTGGGCATGGGCGCCTCGCTGAAAAGCAAGGAAGGGCCGGACAAGGAGCTCGGAGAAGACTTGCTGCGCTGCCTGGCCAATACGACCGATGCGAAAGCGGCTTGCCGCAAGCCGGCCGAACCCGTGGGCCTGTACTGCTATGCCGCCACGGACAGCGACCTGAGCCCGTGTTTCACGCGGCTCGCCTCGGCCATCCTGCGTATTTCCAGATAAGGCCCGGCCAGCTACTAGAAGGCGAAGCAGCTGCAGCCCAGGGTGCCCCAGAAGCCGGAAAAATCGCTGACCGGCACGGCCGACTTGCGCGCCCGGTCGTGGGCGTGGGCGTGCACGCCGCAGGCGCCCGCGCACTGGTGTGGCATGGCGGCTTGCACCTGCTTGGCAACCGGCCGGTAATGGCCGGGCACCGTGCGCACGGGCGACCACTCTGGCAGTACGGGAATCGGTGGCGGCGCCAGATTGGTGAACTCCCCCTGACCATAGACGACCTTGCCGCCCACCATGGTCAGCACGGATTCGATCGACTTGATCGCCTCTTCCGGCACCGTGAAATAATCGGCCGACAGCACGGACAGGTCGGCCAGCATGCCCTCGCGGATGCGCCCCTTCTTGCCTTGTTCGCTAGAGAACCAGGCGCTGCCCGCCGTCCACAGTTCCAGCGCCGTGTCGCGCGACAATCTGCCCGCCGCATCCGTCAAGGCCAAGCCGCCCACGGTGCGCCCCGAGACCAGCCAGTACAGCGCCGTCCACGGGTTGTAGCTGGCGACCCGCGTGGCGTCCGTGCCGCCGCCGACGGGCACGCCCGCGTCCAGCATGCGCTGCACGGGCGGCGTGGCTTTGGCCGCGTCCGCGCCATAGCGCTCGACAAAGTACTCGCCCTGGAAGGCCATGCGGTGCTGGATGGCCAGGCCGCCGCCCAGCGCCTTGACCCGGTCGATATTGCGCGGGCTGATGGTTTCCGCGTGGTCGAACAGCCAGTGCAGGCCACCGAACGGCGTGTCGCGGTTGACCTTTTCGAATACGTCGAGCATGCGGCTGATCGATTCGTCATAGGTGGCGTGCAGGCGGAACGGCCAGCGCTGCTCGACCAGGTGGCGCACGACCTTTTCCAGCTCGTCTTCCATGCCGGCCGCCAGCTCGGCGCGCGGCTCGAGGAAATCCTCGAAGTCGGCGGCGGAAAACACGAGCATTTCGCCGGCGCCGTTATGCCGGTAAAAGTCCGTGCCGTCACCGGGCTTGATCATGCCCGTCCACCTCTGGAAGTCCTGCAATTCCGCGCCCTTGTTTTGTGTGAACAGGTTGTAGGCGATGCGGATGGTCAGCTGTTCTTTTTGCGCCAGCTCGTCGACAACGGCGTAATCCTCGGGATAATTCTGGAAGCCGCCGCCCGCGTCGATGGCGCTGGTGATGCCGAGGCGGTTCAATTCGCGCATGAACTGGCGCGTGGAGTTCACTTGCAATTCCAGCGGCAGCTTGGGGCCTTTCGCCAGCGTGGCATACAGGATCATGGCGTTCGGGCGGGCGATCAGCAAACCTGTCGGGTTGCCGGCCGCATCGCGTACGATCTCGCCGCCGGGCGGGTTCGGCGTGTTCTTGTCGTAGCCGACGGCGCGCAGTGCGGCCCGGTTCAGCAAGGCGCGGTCGTACAGGTGCAGGATGAAGACGGGCGTGTCGGGCGCGGCCGCATTGATTTCATCGAGGGTCGGCATGCGCTTTTCCGCGAACTGGAACTCCGTCCAGCCGCCCACGACGCGCACCCATTGCGGGTTCGGCGTACGCAAGGCCTGTTCCTTCAGCATGCGCAAGGCATCGGCCAGCGAGGGCACGCCTTCCCAGCGCAATTCCAGGTTGTAGTTCAAGCCGCCGCGGATCAGGTGCAGGTGCGAGTCGTTCAGGCCGGGAATCACCGTGCGGCCAGCCAGGTCGATCACCTGCGTGGCGGGGCCGCGATGGCGCATCACGTCTTCCACGTCGCCCACGGCGAGAAATTTGCCATCGGCGATGGCGACGGCGGACGCCAGCGGCTGCGTCCTGTCGACCGTGTGGAAACGGCCGTTGAGCAAGATGGTGTTTGCGTGCATGGGAACTCCCGGATCAAATGAAAACACGGCCCCGCCGGCGGGTGGCGGAGCCAAAATCAGCGAAAAATCAATGGCCTTCGCTGGCGTTGAACATCGATTTGGCGTAGATCAGGCCCAGGCCATAACCGCCGCCGTGCGCCACGGCCGTCGCCACCGTCTCATTGTAGGTCTCGCCGCGGGCCCAGTCGCGCTGCAGTTCCAGCAAGTATTGCACGGACGTCATCGGCTGCGCACCCGCCTGTATCATGCGCTGCATGGCCATCGCATGGGCTTCGTCGGAGACGTCGCCGCTGGCGTCGGCAATCACGTAGACTTCAAAGCCCTGCTCCAGCGCCGACAGCGCAGGGCCGACGATGCAGACGGAGGTCCACAGGCCGGCCAGCACGATCTTGCCCTTGCCGTAGCCATTCACCTTGTCGGCGATGCGCGCATCTTCCCAGGTATTCATGCTGGTGCGGTCGATCGGCGCCTGATCCGGGAAGACGGACTGGATCTCGTCGAAGATCGGGCCGGAGAACGATTTGGCGGCCACCGTCGTCAAAATCGTCGGCACCTTGAATTCCGCCGCCGCCTTGGCCACCAGGGCCGCATTATTGCGCAGCAGGGCCAGGTCGATGGAGCGCGTGGCGAAGGCCATCTGCGACTGGTGGTCGATCATGATCAGGGTATGATCGTTCGGGGTCAGCAGTTTTTGGGCGGCTTGGGCGGTGGCGATAGGCATGATGTTTTCCTTAGTGAAAATAATTGAATATAAAAATACGGATGTCGTTATACGGTGCTGCTGCTCCTGCCCTTGCGTCACGCTGTGTGTGCCGGGCCAGTGCTATGCAGTATGGACGAGATACTTTGAAAACAAAAACGGAAAGAATGCCAAGCTATATGCAATTTTTTCGATAATGAAAAATGGCCGCGACAGCAGCCTGTCCTCTAGGAGACAACATGGGATTTGAATTCAGGATCACGGCCGGCCTGACGCCAGAGCAGCGTCAGCACATCGCGCAGCTGCTAGAGTTGGCGGCGCGCCCGCCCGGCGGCGCCATGCCCGATACCGACGCCAGGCTGACGGACGCCGGCCTGTATATCTGCCAGTACCTGCGCCCGGAGCCGTGGCACGGCCTGGAAGCCCTGCGCGCCTGGTTTGATACGCACGGCGTGCGCCACACCGTCGGCGAGATCGACGACTGAATAAAACCTACAAGGAGCCTTCGAGCATGACGCGCAGGGTGCGGTAGCTGCCCGTATCGACCGTGCGCAGCAGGCTGCCGCCGCCATCCGCATACAGGCTGCGCGTACGCTCAAGCTGGCGCAGCAGATTGGCGCCCGACACGCGCAGGCGCAGCTGGTCGCTGAAGGTCCACAACGCGTACAGATCCAGTTCGCGCCGGGCGCCCTGCCAGACCAGCAACTGGCTTGACTCGCGCGTCCGTCCGCCGCCCTGGAAATGCAGATTGCCGCCCAGGGTCAAGGGCTGGCCGGCCAGCCGGTAATCGGCGCCCAGGTTGGCGCTCCACGGCAGCTGGCCATCGAGGCGGTTGTCCGGGCCGGCGACGGCGTCCAGCGTCGACCAGTTGCGCGCCACGTTCGCCCGCAGGTCCAGCGCCGGAGCGCCCGCCCACAGCGCCGACAGCGGCAGCTTCGCTTCCAGTTCGATGCCGCGCACCTGCGCCCTGCCCTGATTGACGGGCGTGGCCACCCAGCGCCCCTGATCCTGATACAGCCGGTCCAGCATTACGTCGTCGATGCGCCGCAGCGAAGCGCTGGCGCCCAGCATGGCGCCTTGCCCAAGATAGTATTCGTAGGCCGCATCCAGGCCCCACGCCAGTTCCGGGCGCAGCGCCGGGTTGCCCTGGCTATCGGGATTCACGGGACTATTGCCGTTGTCGTTGAGGTAGGGGCGCGGGATCAGCTGGAAAATCTGCGGCGCCTTGTAGGTGCGGGTGACGGCCAGGCGCACCTGATCCTTGCCGGCCAGCTTCCACAGGCTTTGCAGCACGGGGCTCCATACCTGCGCGCGCACGTCGACGCGGCGCTGCGCGCCACCATTGGCGCTGGCCGTGCGCAAGGCTTCCCAGCGCAGCCCCAGATACAGCGACCAGCGCGCGGAGATATCCCATTCATCCTGCGCGAACAGGGCCAGGCGCCGCACTGTGGCCGCATAGTCTTCGTCCGGCAGCACGGGTGGCCCGCCCGGCGACAGCTGGCGTTCGCGGCGGAACTCCGTGCGCCGCCGGCTGCCCGCATCCCAGCCCGTCGCCAACGCATGTCCCTGGCCCAGAGTCCGGCGATAGGTGCCGCTGGTCTGCACGCCCACATCATCGAGGCCCGCATCGACCCGGCGCACATTCGCCGGCCCGGGCGCGCCGCTGACGCCCTGGAACAGATAGTCGCTGCCACGGTGGTTGGCATCGAGGCCCAGTTTCATATCGAGGCTATCCCCTTGTCCGAACTTGCGCAGCCAGTGCAGATCGCTGCGCACGGTGCTGCTGTCCTGAGTGAACGCGGCGTCGTTGTCCGGATAGTCGGTATGGCCGCCCAGGTAAGCCGTTTCCACGACTTGACGGCGGCTGGCCAGGCGGCGCAAGCTGACTAGGCTTTGCCAGGCCAGGCTGTCTTCGCCCGCCAGCGCCCATTGCAAACGGGGCGCCAGCTCGAACGTATCGCTGGTCACGCGCTCGGTCAGCGGCATACGGCGCACCACCGTGGGCCTGCCTTCGCCATCAAATGCGCGGTTCCATTCGTCGAGCAAGCCCCGGCGTCCCGTGTGCGCGAGCGTGCCGGCCAGCGCATACGACAGGCGGCCGTCCTTGTCCGCCCACTGTACGGTGGCGCTGCCGGCGGGCATGCCGTGGCTGCCGGATGCCCCCAGCTTGAAGGTGCGTTCGCGCCGCTTGCCCGATTTTTTCAGCACGATATTGATGGAGCCGGCGATCGCCTGGGCGGAAAATTGCGCCGTGGCGGCACGCATGATTTCCACGCGCTCGACCAGTTCCGGGTCCAGCGAATCGAGCGAAAAACCGGGCGGCACGGGCACGCCGTCGAGCATGATCAAGGTGTAACCCTGGCCCAGTCCGCGCAGCTGGATTTGCCCGCCAGCCGTGCCCGAAGCCGTGCCGCCGATAGTAATGCCGGGCAGGCGTTTCAGGGCGTCGGACAGGGCACGGTCGCCCTGGCGTATCAATTCCTCGTGGCCGACGACGATGGCGGTGACGGTGTCGTTGCGGCGCTGCTCCACCTTGCCCGCATTGACCGTCACGGAAGGCAGGACGTCTTCTGCACGCACGTGCGCCGTCAAGGGCAGCGCAAGGCTGCACAATAAAATACTCAATCGCATGGAAAATCCTGAAAAGGGCTGTGGTGGTGTCGGCTAGCGCGTTCCCGCGCTCAGCCGACCTGCGGCCAGCTCACGCTAATGGCCGAACTGTTCCTTGCGCACGCGCAGGGCGCGCGCGGTGGCGTTGGCATCAAGGCCGGCCAGCCACTGTTGCGGATCCTGCAAGCGCCCGTCCCGGGTGACCTCGAAATGCAGATGCGGCCCCGTCGCCAGACCGGTGGCACCCACGGTGCCGATGGCCTGCCCTGCCGTGACGGCCATGCCGGTCGTCAGCGTGACCCGGTCGAGATGGGCATACAGCGACGCGACGCCAGCGCCGTGGTCGATGCGGACGGCCTTGCCAAGGCGCGCATCTTCGCTGACGCTGGCGATGCCGTCGGCCGCCGCATGCACGGGCGTGCCGCGCCTGGCGCCCAGATCGATGCCGCGATGGCCTTGCGGCGTCAACTCGCGCACGACGCCAAAGAAGCCGGTCACGCGCATGCTGTCCAGGGGATTGCGCAAGAGAGCTGGCGCCGTCGCCGGCGCAGCGAGCATGCTTGCCGGCGCGGCTGCCACGGCCCACGCCAGTGCCGGCTGCAGCGCCAGGCTGGCCGCGCCGATCGCGCACAGCAGCAGCGCCGTCAGCACCCGCAAGGCCGGAGGTGGGCGACCCTGGCCGTCACGCATGCGCAGCAGGCGCTCGGCCATGCTGCCGCCGCCAAAGGCCAGCCCCGGCAGCGGTTGTGCCTGCAGGCCCAGTTGCCTGACCAGCGCCGCCGCATATTGCTGGCGCTGGCGCGGGGGCCGGCCAGCCAGTACCTGGCGGTCGCAACCGAGCTCTTGCGCCCAAGCCAGCTGGCCGGCCAGCCAGCGCGCGGCAGGATTGAACCACAGCAGCGCCTGCAGGACGGTGGCCAGCAGCCGGAGCACGGGGTCGCGCCGGCGTGCATGGGTCAGCTCATGGGCGATCACCAGTTGCTGCTGTTCCGGCGTAAATTGCGCCAGGTGCGCCGGCAACAGCAGACGCGGCCGCCACACGCCCACCAGCATCGGCGAGATCGGCGCCGCCACTTCCAGCACATCCATGTCATGCAGCCGACGGCGCCGCGCAAGCCGCAGCAAGGTGCGCAACATGGCGTGGCCACGCCGCCAGCGCCAGACGGTCCAAGCGACGCCCAGCAGATAGATCAGGCACCAGGCGGACGGTACCAGCACCAGCCACGAAGCAGCGGATGGCAGCCCGGCGGCTGGCGCAGCCATGGCCAGCTGCACGCCGGGCGCCGCGCCGGCCAGGGAAACGGGCACGCTCAGTTCGGGCACCACGCTCAGTTGCCGCGTGTCAGGCAGCAGCGGCAGCACAAACACGGCGACCAGCACGAGCTGAGCACCCAGCCACACGCTGCGCTGCGCCGCCAGCGCGGGCCAGCGCCGTTGCGCCAGACTCAGCAAAGCCCACAGCAGCGGACCGGTCACGAGACAGGCGACGCTGGCCTGCAACAGCGTGAGGGAAAACAGCAGCATCGCTTATTCCTTTCCCTCGAGCGGCCAGTCCTGCAGCAGTTGCTCCAGCGCCGCCAGTTCCTGCTGATCCACCAGTTTGCTGCCCGTAAACATACTGACCGGCAAGGGACTGTCGATTTCCATCACGCGCCGGCCAAAGTCGTGGGCGAACGCTGCCAGGGTGGCCACCTTGTCCACGTTCGCTTCATACACGAGCACGCCGTGCACGCTGCGCTGCAGCAGCATGCCCTTGTCCAGCATGCGTTCAAGCGTCTTGCGCGTGGATGAAAACGACCATCCCAATTCTTCTTCCACCCTGGCGTGCAATTCACGCGCGGATAGCGGGTGGTCTTTCCACAAGGCTTTCAATAACGACAGTTCGGTGACGGAGGGCGTGCTCATAGTGCATCCTTTTAGTGACTATTGACGCAATTATGCGACAAGAGTCACACACACGCAAGCGCTATGTGCGACAGCTGTCGCATGCACTAAAACGCCTCCCGCGCGTCTTGCGCTCGGGCACGGCATTTCCAGGTGGCGGCGAAAGGCCGCCTTGCCCGTGATCACGTCGCCGCTGCCCCGTTTCCCTATCGTATAGCTCAGGCTTTCCAGGACGGCAGCGCGCCTTGGCCTGACTTTTCTTTACTTGCGACATTGCAAACCTGAAACAAAACAGGCGCGTTTTTGCCAGGCTGTTATACTTCGCGTGTGCGGCACATATGACCAGTCCCCTTGCCGCTGTCTTTCGACCCCTAATCTGATTGCCTGCGACTGGCGCCTCACGATGGCGACAGGCCGATCTCACAATAAAGTTACCATGTCCTTTTCCTCCCTCGGATTGTCCGACGCTATCGTACGTGCCGTTACCGAACACGGCTACACCGTGCCGACCCCGATCCAGTCGCAGGCGATTCCCGCCGTGCTGGCTGGCGGCGACTTGCTGGCCGGCGCACAAACCGGTACCGGCAAGACGGCCGGCTTCACCCTGCCCGTGCTGCACCGCCTGTCGACGGACGCCAATGGCGCATCCATCACCAGCAACACCTCGACGCGCCCTATCCGCGCCCTGATCCTGGCCCCGACGCGCGAACTCGCCGCGCAGGTCGAGGAAAGCGTGCGCGCCTACAGCAAGTACACCAAATTGAACTCGACCGTGATTTTCGGCGGCGTCGGCATCAACCCGCAAATCAAGCAGCTCAAGCATGGCGTCGACATCCTCGTCGCCACGCCGGGCCGTTTGCTGGACCACATGGGCCAGGGCACGGTCGACCTGTCGAAAGTGGAAATCCTGATTCTCGACGAAGCCGACCGCATGCTCGACATGGGTTTCATCCGCGACATCAAGAAAGTGCTGGCCGTACTGCCGCCAAAACGCCAGAACCTGCTGTTCTCGGCCACGTTCTCGGAAGAGATCAAGGCCCTGGCCGACGGCTTGCTGAACAAGCCAGCCATGATCGAAGTGGCACGCCGCAATTCGACCGTGGAAGTGATCAAGCAAAAGATCCATCCGGTCGACCGCGACAAGAAGCACCCGATGCTGTCCTACCTGATCAAGTCGAACAACTGGACGCAAGTGCTGGTATTTACGCGCACCAAGCATGGCGCCAATAAACTGGTCGAACAGCTGGGCGCGGACGGCATCGGCGCCCTGGCCATCCACGGCAACAAGAGCCAGTCGGCGCGCACGCGTGCGCTGTCCGAGTTCAAGGATGGCACCTTGCAAGTGCTGGTCGCCACCGACATCGCCGCGCGCGGTATCGATATCGACCAGTTGCCGCACGTCGTCAACTACGACTTGCCGAACATTCCGGAAGACTATGTGCACCGTATCGGCCGCACGGGCCGTGCCGGCGCCAAGGGCGAAGCCGTGTCGCTGGTCTGCGTGGATGAGCACGAAATGTTGAAAGACATCGAAAAGCTGATCAAGCAAACCCTGCCGCGCGAAGTCATCGAAGGCTTCGAGCCCGACCTGAACGCTCGCGCCCAGCCTGTGCAATTGCGCAGCGGCACCGGTGGTCACCGCAACAACAGCCGCGCGCCAGCGGGCGCCGTCGTGCGCGTGAAAACCGGCGGCAGCGGCGCCAAGCCACGCAGCGCCGGCCCATCGGGCGGCGGTGGCGGCGGTAACCGCAGCGGCAATGCGCCGCGTTCGGCAGCATCGCACCGTTCCGGCGGTCGCGGCCGTTAATACCCGCGGGTAAGCGTATCGCAGCAATCAAAACCGTTCCAGAACTTGTTTCTGGAACGGTTTTTTCATGCCCGCCACCAATTGCCGATTTGGGCTAGGATAGTGTCCATTGCCCCCACCTGCGTGCCGCCATGCCGAACTTCGCTGCCAACCTC
This sequence comes from Janthinobacterium sp. NKUCC08_JDC, assembly GCF_019345575.1. Lineage (NCBI taxonomy): Bacteria > Pseudomonadati > Pseudomonadota > Betaproteobacteria > Burkholderiales > Oxalobacteraceae > Janthinobacterium > Janthinobacterium sp. NKUCC08_JDC. The sequence goes on from NZ_JAHKQW010000011.1 coordinate 89,890, forward strand.
AGCATGATGTTTACCGAACTGCCCTTCCTCGACCGCTTTGCCGCCGCCAGGGAAGCGGGCTTCGATGCCGTCGAATTCCTGTTTCCCTATGCCGTCGAGGCGCGGCAGATTGCCATGCGGCTGGAGCGCCACCATCTGCAGCTGGCCCTCTTCAACTTCCCGCCCGGCGACTGGGAGCGCGGCGAGCGCGGCATTGCCTGCGACCCGCGCCGGGGCGAGGAATTCCGCGGCAACGTGCAGCTGGCGCTCAACTATGCGCTGGCGCTCGGAGCAAAACAGCTGCACTGCATGTCCGGCATCGTGCCGCCCGGCATGAGCCTGGAGCGGGCGCGGCAAAGCCTGATCGGCAACCTGCAATTTGCGGCCGACGCCTGCCGTCCGCATGGCATCAATGTGCTGATCGAGCCGATCAACCACCACGACATGCCCGGTTACTTTCTGAACCATAGCCAGCAGGCGGCCGACATCATCGCCGACTGCCAGCGCAGCAATATCTTCCTGCAGTACGACATTTATCACATGCAGCGCATGGAGGGCGAGCTGAGCAACACCATCCGCGCCATGCTGCCCCTGATCCGCCACATCCAGATCGCCGACACGCCGGGCCGTCACGAGCCGGGCACGGGCGAGATCAACTACCGCCACCTGTTCAAGCTGCTGGACCAGATCGGCTACGTAGGTTGGGTCGGCTGCGAATACCGTCCCGCCAGCGACACCGTTGCCGGACTGGGCTGGCGCGAGCAATTGACGGGCGCCTGATCGCAGCCTGCTTGCGCCCGCACAAGGCGGGTTGCGCAGGCCGGCACGACAATACCTTTCCATACAGTATTTCCTGTCGAGAGGTGACGTGTTTGCCATGCCCGCCCGCCATCGCCGCGCTCTTTACCTGCACCTGTACCTGAGCCTCTTCCTGGCTGCCGTGCTGTGTGGCTGCGCCACGGCGCGCCCCGAGCTGGCGCACGTGCGCGCCCTGGCGGCCGGCACCGATGCCTTGACCGCCTTCAGCGAACTGTCGCAGCGCCACGTGGACAGCTACCAGCGCGCGCGCCCCTATCTGTCGCCGGCCGAAGACGCGCGCGAACGCCTGCTCGATGCGCAGCGCCGCGCCGCGCAGGGGGACGCCGCGCGCCTGGCGCAAGCCGTGCGCCTGTACCTGCAGGCGCTGGGCCGGCTGGCCGATGCCGACGCGTATGACGTGCGGCCGGAACTGGCGGGCGCCGGCGCCGCCATCCGCACCTGGCCGGATAGCGGCATCGACGACCACCATGTCAGCGCCTATACCCAGTTGCTGCAGCAACTGTCGCGCCTGAGCAGCGCGGCCAGTCAGCAGGCGCACCTGGCGCAAGTGCTGCACGATGGCGACGCGCCGCTGCAAGCCTTGCTGGCCGCGCTCGACAGCTTGCTGGCGCTGTACGACAAAAGCGGCGACAACGAGCGCGACATGGTGCTCGGCCTGCTCGACGTGGAAATCGCGTATGCGGACACGCCGCAGCAGCGCCTGCTGGCCGTGCTGGCGAAAAACATGCAGCAAAGCAAAACCGAGGAATACCGCCTGGCTGGCTTGCGCCATACCCTGGCGCGCCGGCAACTGGCGGCACTGGGGCGCGAACACGCCCGGCTCGCCGCTACCCTCACCACCACGGAGGCACAATGGACGGATCGGTAGGCAGGAGCAGCAACAGCGAACGCCGCGAAGCGGCTCTCAGCAGCGCCATGCGCGTCGAGCAACTGGCCGACAGCCTGTCCCAGGCGGCCGTCACCCTGCACGGCGCCGTCATGCGCGCCATCCGCAAGCGCGCCAGCCAGGGGGCCGACGGCATCAGCCACAGCCAGGCACAAGCCGTCTTCGCCCTGGAAGTGGCCTTGCGCCAGCAAGCCAACCAGCTGTATGCCGATGCGGCCGGGCACACGGTGGCGGGCCTGGAGACGGCGCAGCGCCAGCTCAGCGGCCTGCTCGACACGGTACGCCTGCGCATCGCCCGCAACGACGACGTGCGGCACTGGATCAGCCTGGCGACGAGCTTGTTGCACCTGGGCAGCGCCGTGCTCGCCGGCAATCCCGAGCGCATCCTCAGCACCCTGGGCAAGGTGCGTGAGCGGCTGCAAGAGATGGCCCCGGAGTGATTGAAATCGGCCGGCGAGCGCCTATACTGGGACCTCCCCCGCGTGGCAATCGTGCCTGCGGGACGATGACCAGAGGAGACCAAGATGCGTATCGAACCGTATTTGCAATTCAATGGAAACTGCGCGCAAGCGCTCGAATACTACCGCCAGCACCTGCATGGCACGGACCTGTGCCTGATGCCATTCCGGGGCACGCCGGGCCAGGAGCAAGTCAAGGAAGACTGGTATGACAAGATCATGCACGGCTCCGTGCAGCTGGGTCCCACCATGCTGATGGGTTCGGACGGCGGCTGTACCGAGGATGGCGCCAAGGGCATGCACGGCAGCTCGATCTGCCTGACCGTCGATACGCCGGAAGAGGCGGAACGGGCCTTCGACGCGCTGGCGCGTGACGGCACCATCCAGATGCCCATGGAAGAAACGTTCTGGGCCAAGCGCTTCGGCATGCTGAAAGACCAGTTCGGCGTCGCCTGGATGGTCAACTGCCTGAAAGAGCCAGCATAGAACGGCCGCTGCCAGCCTGCGCCGCATCAAACGCGGCGCGGGTGGTAGCGCAAGCAGAGCCGCCAATCTTGGACTACCATGATGGAAGTAACCTCTACCGGGTGATGGCCATGAATGGATTGCCGCAAGACCAGTTGCAGCGCCTGCAGGGCGTGCTGGAGCAACGCAAGCTGGCGTTGCTGGAACAGATCGAGAACGAAGCGGCCGAAGCGGACGCGCGCGCCTCCTTGCTCAATGAAATCGAAGCCTCGCCGGCAGACAACGCCAGCGTGCGCACCTTGAACGCCCTCGTCAGCGAAGCGGCCGAACACAACCTGGCGCAGCTGGCCATCATCAAGCACGCGCTGGCCAAGTTTGCCGATGGCAGCTACGGCCTGTGCGACAACTGCGGCGAAGCCATCGGCCTGTCGCGCCTGAACGCCCGCCCCGAAGCACGGCTGTGCATCGATTGCCAGACGCGGCTGGAAAAAGCCCGGCGCCCGGTACCATAACGGCTGCATGACTGCGCAACAACAAAGGGCAAGGCATCGCTGCCCTACCCTTGTTTTCCAGCGTGACTGCCATTGCCTGCCGTCCGCCGCCAGCGTCTGTGCGCCAGCTGGGTGGACGGGTCTCCTCTACTGCCATTGCCTCTGTGCAAGCTGTACGCTTGCTTAACTCATGTGCTGTCCGCCATTGATGGCGATGTTCGCGCCCGTGACAAACGCGGCCTCGTCCGACGCCAGGTAAGCGACCAGGGCCGCCACTTCGTCCGGCTCGCCCAGGCGGCCCAGGGGAATTTGCGGCAGGATCTTCGTTTCCATGATATCGGCGGGCACGGCCGTCACCATCTGCGTGCGCAGGTAGCCGGGCGAGACCGTGTTGACGGTGATGCCGTGGCGCGCCACTTCCAGCGCCAGCGCCTTGCTGAAGCCATGCACGCCCGCCTTGGCGGCCGCATAGTTGCACTGGCCAAACGCGCCCTTCTGGCCATTGACGGACGAGATATTGATGATGCGGCCCCAGCGGTTGGCCAGCATCGGTTCGAGCACCTGCTTGCTCATGTTGAACAGGCTGTCGAGATTGGTGCGCATGACCTCGGACCAGTGCGGCAACTCCATCTTGCGCATGCTCTGGTCGCGCGTGATGCCGGCGTTGTTGACGAGCACGTCGATGCGGCCGAACTGCGCCAGCACGCTGGACACGGCTACGCTGCAGGCATCGAAATCGCTCACGTCGATGGACAGCGGATGAAAGTAATACTGCTGCGCCTGCTGCTCGTCGAGCCAGCTTGCCACCCGCGCATTGCCCGGCGTATGCGCGGCCACAACGGCAAAGCCCGCCCCATGCAGGCGGCGGCACAAGGCCGTGCCCAGGCCGCCCATGCCGCCCGTGACCAGCGCTACCTTTTGTTCCTTCATGACTGTCTCTCCCCGCTTGTTATGGTTGTTCTGCGTGGCACCAAGTGTAGGAGCAGTTTTTATTGCCAGCCTTGCGCCAGATCAAGTGCTCAGCCTGATGCAGTCGTGCGCGGCCGGCACCCCGGACTGTGCCAGAATGGCCGCTACTGCAAAGCGAGAGGACAAGCCATGACGTACAAGACCGTATTGCTCCACATCGACGACAGCGCCGGGCGCGCCGCCCGCATCGAAGCGGCGGCCAGCATCGCCCAGGCTTGCGGCGGCCACCTGACGGGTGTGGCGCTGACGGGCGTGTCGCGCCTGCTGTACCAGAACCAGCCCGACCTCGATGCCGACCCGAACCTGAGCTTGCACCTGAACTTCCTGCGCGACCGGGCCACGCGCGCCCTCGACGGTTTCGAGGCGCAAGTGCGCGCGGCCGGCGTCGCCTCGTTCGAACAGCGCGTGCTCGACGACGAGGCGGCGGGCGGCATCAGCCTGCTGGCCCGCTACGCGGACCTGGTCGTCATCAGCCAATACAATGCCAAGGATAAGTCGCCGTCCGTGATGCGCGACTTTCCCGCCTACGTGCTGCTGCATTCGGGACGTCCCGTGCTGATCGTGCCGTATGCGCCGCCGCTGCCCCTGCTGGCGCCGCCGGCGGCCGCGCGCAATGTACTCATATCCTGGAACGCCAGCAAGGAAGCGAGCCGCGCCGTGAGCGCCGCCCTGCCCCTGCTGCAGCGCGCCGGCCAAGTCCACGTGGCCATCTTCGACGCCCAGGTGCATGCCGCCGAGCACGGCGAACAGCCGGGTGCGGAACTGACGCAATACCTGGCGCGCCACGGCGTGGAAGCGCGGCTGCATTTGCTCGATGGCGGTGGCGTGCGGCGCGGCGATATCGGCGAAGCGCTGCTGTCGCAGGCGGCCGACCTGTCGGCCGACTTGCTGGTGATGGGGGCGTATGGCCATTCGCGCCTGCGCGAAACCATCCTCGGTGGCGTCACGCGCACGATTCTGCAAAGCATGACGATCCCCGTGCTGATGGCGCACTAGGGCGTATTGAAAGCGGCGGGCTAGCCGCCCTGCCAGGGCTGGCTGCGGATCTTCGCCACCTGGCGCTGCGCCAGCCACTGCCACAGCTGCAGCGCGTCGTCCTGCGGCAGGGCCGACATGTGGCGCGGACTGGCCAGGGCGATTTCGCAATCGCGGTCCGACCATTCCTCGAAAGTGACTTCGCCTCCGCTAGCGACCTCGACCTGATACATCAAGCCATCGTCGTAACCAAAACGCAACAGGACGGCGGCCGGGCTGCCATCCTGCGCCACGGCGCCGCCGCGGTAGACCTCGGCCAGCGCATCGGCCAGCTGTGCCGGCGAGGGCGCGCAGATGTCGCGCCCATCGGCCCGTGTCAGAATGAACCATGCCTGTGTCATGACGCGACCTCCTATTCATACCCGTTAGCATGCGAGGCAAGTACTACAGGCAGTCACCTTGGTCCAGTGTCACTTCGGGCGCGCGGAAACTATCCCTGTCGGCATTGTTTACCAATAATTACGAATACTAACAAGGATCATACCTAAATTTCATGCAGCGCGGAATTTATGCATATTCCGCGGCTGGCGCGCCGATTCACGCCACCAGTACGGGTATGCTGAGCGGATCGAAATCCAGCCAGTCGCCATTGGCGATCGTGCCTTCCGCTTCCTCAATGTGCTCGGCGCCGAGACGGTGCAAGGTCTCGAGCGCCCGTTCGCGCTCGTCGGGGCCACCGAGCGCGACGGCGATCAGCATGCCCGGATGGCGGGGCTGGCGGCGGTTTTCGCCATTACCCTCGCCATTTGCTTCGGGTTCGCCCGCGTCTTTCATTTTATTGAAACTGTAGAGCGAACCCACATGGGCGCCCACGAGCGCCCCCACCACCGGGCCCAGCGGCCCCGTCGCCAGGGTGGTGGCCGCGCCGATGCCCGCACCGACGGCGGCCCCGACGGCCGCGCCTTCCACTACGCCTTCCGGCGTTTCCTTGGCCCCAGGCGACATGTCGCGGTCGCCGCCAAGCGCGTGCAAATCATGCTGGCCCGGCTGGTTGACAAAGAAGGAACTGATGCGGCTGTCGGGAAAGCCCGCCTGGTTCAGGGCCGCGCGCGCGGCGTCGATCTGCTCCTGCAACTGAAAATGACCTGCGATGATGCGTGACATGATACGGCCCTCCTGGTCGGCTGCTGGCGCACCGTGCGCCGCTTGCCTGGCTAGCGTGCGCTTGCCGCCGGCGAAATACCGTTCGCTTGCGCACACAGCCGCCAATCATGCGGCTGCGCCGTACGGGCTACGGATATCGGACAGGAATTGTTGTGCGCGCAAAGCCCATTAGCTGTTCTAAGGCGCCAGCGCCTTCGTCTCGCCAGCGAGGCGGATGATCGCCGCTTTTGCGCCCACGGCGCCCGGATAGCGGGGATCGAGCCGCAGCGCCTGCCGGTAGGCCTCGACAGCCTGCGGGTGCAAGCCTTGCTCGACATAAAACTCGGCCAGGCTATCCTGCAGATTCGCGTCGCGCGGATGCAGGCGGACGGCGGCCTGCAGCACGGCCATGCCTTGCGCCACGGCGCCGCTGCCTTTCAAACGGTAGGCTTCCAGGTTCAGCGCCGCCGGGCTGGCCGCACCGAGCGGATCGCGCTCCAGCGCCAGGCGCAGGGCCGCGAGGGCCGCTTCCGTCTTGCCGGCGTGCAGCAGGGTCAAGCCTTGCAGCGCATGCGCACGGTCGCTGAGCGGATACAGTTCCACGGCCAGGCGGCTGGCCGCCAGCGCCGTATCTATCTCGCCGCGCGCGGCCGACGCTTGCGCCAGTTCCTGCAGCTCGGGCACGAAATCGGGATAGGCGCGCTGGCCACGGAAGGCCGTGCGCAGCTGGCTATCGAGCGCGGCGATGGATGGGGCCGCGGCCGGCCAGGCGATGGCGGCCGTGCGGTCCCAGCTGCCGGCCAGGGTCATGATGGCTTGCTCGAAGGCAGGGTCGAAACGGGGCAAGGCGCCGGCCTTTGTTCCTTGCGACAACAGGACATAGTCGCGCGCAAACGCCAGCGCGCCGCCACGCGCGTATTGATTCAAGTCGACGCCCGACTGGCGCAACTGCCTGGCCATGCTGGCGCCGGCCGTGAGAAACACGCGGCCACCTGCGGGATGGCGGGCCGCGTCGATGTAGGCGCGCGCCGCCCTGACATCGGGCGCCAGCGCTTGCCGGTTGATTTGCGTAAATGCTTCGCGCGTGGCGGCCGCATCGGCATACGGTTGATCCGTGCGCTCGGCGTACGCCCTGCCCTCTTCGAACAAGCCTTGCGCCACCTGGTACGCGCGCTGCGCGCCCGCATCGGCGATATACGTGTTCAGCTGCCACGCTTCGCCCGTGACGACTTCGAACAGGCGCTGCACGAACGCCTCGGGATTGACGCGCTCGAGGTTGGCGGCGACGGCAACGGTGAGCTTGCGCGAGGGAAAACTGTACAGATAGGTGACGGTCTCCGGCTGCTGGCCGCTGTGGGCAATCGCGTAGCGCCCGCCCGTCGGGACGACTTCCCAGCCCATGCCATAGTCCGTCAAGCGGCCGGCGCGCGTGGCCATCGGCTGCACCATGGCGGCCACGCTGGCCGCCGAGAGTATCTTGCCTTCATGCACGCCCCTGCCGAACGCCAGCATGTCGGGCACGCTGGCGCGCGTGCCGCCGGCGGAAAAGCGGCTGCTGATGTCGACGAATTCCGCATTTTTCCACTCCTTGCCGGCCAGCCGGTAGCCGCGCACGCGATGGGCGATCACGGCGTCGGGGTCATCCATCATGATCGTGTCCATGCCCAGCGGCCCCCATACGTGGCGCCGCATGTAGCCGCCATAGCTTTCGCCCGAGGCACTCTCGATGACGGCGCCCAGCAGGTTGTAGCCGTAGCTGGTGTAGCGGAAGCGCGTGCCCGGTTCGGCGATCAGGTCGAACTGCTCGAAGACGGCGATGGACTGGCGCGTATCCTTGTGCTCCTTGAAGTGCTTCTCCGCCTTGCTGTTACGGTAGGCGTCGATGCCGCCCAGGTGGCCCAGCAACTGGCGCACCGTCACGGGAAACGGTTTGACGGGGAAATACGGCACATACGTTTGCACGGGCGCATCCAGGTCGATCTTGCCCTGTTCCACCAGTTGCAGGATGGCCACCGCCGTCATGGGCTTGGTGACGGACGCGAGCCGGTAGCTGGACCGGGCTGTGGCCGGCACGCGGTTTTCCAGGTCCGCATAGCCATAGCCTTTGACCCATTCCACGTCGCCCTGGCTGAACCCGACGGTCACGCCCGGGATGCGTGCCTTGTCCATGCGCTGGGCGACCCAGCCGTCGAAATCGGCCAGGCGCGCGGCCAGAGCAGCGGAAGGAGCGGATGAGGGAGCGGCGGCGGCTTGCGCCGCGCCGCAGAACAGCGCCAGCGCGCCGGCGAAACCGTAGTATTTGCTGCTTTGCATAATTAATATTCCATGGTGAGGGCCGTGTCCACAGCACGGCGCTGATGCATGGTAAGTGTCTTTTACACACTGTTGGCGGGCCGTGCACGAAATGCACGTGGCCCGCATGAACGGCACCGAAGTGGATGAAAATGTTGCAAAGGGTTGGCAAATGAGCAGCTACAATGCCCGCCATGCCCTCCTGCTTCCGCTACCTGCTGCTGTGCTGCCTGGCCTTGCCCTCTTTCGCCATGGGCATGGACAGGCTATCGCTGGCCGAAGGCTGGCGCGCCTGCGGCACAACGCGCGCCACGCCCGCCGCCTCGCTGTACCAGCTGCTCAAGCCGGGCCTGCTGCTGTGCGTCGAGCGCGACCTCACCGTGGCCGCCACGCCCTCGTCGACGCAGTTGCTGGTGCTGTCGGCGCTGGCTTCCAGCGAAGTCTGGCTCGATGGCATATTAATCGGCAGCAATGGTCAGCCAGCCCGCCAGGCCAGCGGGGAACGCGCGGGCGACATCGATTTCGCCGTCCACCTGAGGCCACGGCAGTTGGCCATGGGCAAGCATCACCTGCGCCTGCTGCTGTCGACGCAGCAGGCGCCTGAACGCCTGGCGTCGCCACTGTACGCGCTGTACCTGGTCGACCGGCAAGACTACCGCGCGGCGCTGGCCTGGTACCGGCTGCCGCCGCTGCTGCTGGCCGGCGCGCTGGGTGCCGTCGCCCTGCTGTTTCTCGCCTTGACGGCGCTGTACCAGCGGCAGCGGCACTGGGCCATGTTTGCCGCGCTGTGCCTGGTGGCGGCGCTGCTGCTGGTGGTGGAACTCTGGCGCAGCGTTGCCGGCTATGCCTACCCCATGCATTTGCCGCGCCTGTACGCCGTCAGTGCCCTGACCTGGCTGTTTTCCGCCTTGCTGCCTCTGTATTTTTATACGGCATACCGGCTGCCGCGCTGGCCGCTGGCGGCGGCCCTGCTGCTGGCGGGCATCGCGCTGGCCAGCGCACTGCCCGCGCATTTCAACTCGCGCTGCTGGTCGATGTTCTTGACGGGCCTGGCAGCGAGCCTGGCGCTCAACCTGGGCGCCCTGTGGCGCCGCCTGCCGGGCAGTCTCGGCGGCACCTTGATCGCGCTGGCCTCGTGCGCCCTGTTCCTGCTGACGGGCAGCCAGTTTGCCGAAGGGGGCTTCGCCCTCATCGTGTGCTTCATGCTGCTGCCCCTGTGCGCGCAACTGCTGGCGCAGCTGCTGCGCGAACGCAGCAAGGCGGCACGCGCCCAGCAGCTGGAAAACCAGCTCTTGCGTAAAAGCATGCAACCGCATTTCCTGATGAATTCCCTGAGCCTGATCAGCGAACTCAACGCGCAATCGCCACAGGCGGCCGAATCCTTCATCGAGGCGCTGGGCGCCGAATTGCGCATGCTCAACGAGTTCGCCAAGCAACCCAGCATCGCCCTGACGCAGGAACTGGCCCTGTGCGAGAACTACCTGAGCATCATGGGCACGCGGCTGCAGCAGCCATGCAGCCTGCAGCTCGATGGCGAGGCGGCGGGCATCACCGTGCCGCCCGCCACCTTGCTGACGGCGCTGGAAAATGCGTTCAGCCACAACCGCTACCGCCACGGCGCCACCTTTATCCTGCGCATCGCATACCATGCGCAAACGCACGTGCTCACCCTGATCCTGCCCGAAGGCGAGACACGCCAACATGCGGGCGGCGGCGTGGGCGAACAATACATCCGCAGGGGGCTTCGCCCTCATCGTGTGCTTCATGCTGCTGCCCCTGACCAGCCTGCACGCCGTGTTTGGCGATGCGGCCCGCTATGAGCGTGAATATGCCAGCGAACAGCAGCAACCAGGCTGGCGCCTCACCTTTACCTTGCCGGCGGCGCCATGAATGTGTTGATACTGGAAGATGAACCGCTGATCGCGCAAGGCCTCGAACGCGAGGTGCGTGCACATTTCGGCGCGCGCCTCAGCAATCTCGTGCTGCATGACAATCTCCCGCAAGCGCTGGCCGCGCTGGCCCAGGAACAAGTCGACTTGCTGCTGCTGGACTTGAACCTGCATGGCGCGGACGGCTATGACTTGCTGCGCCTGGCCCAGACAGCCCCGTTCCAGACCATCATCGTCTCGGCCCACGCGGAACGCTCGATCACCGCCTTCGAATTCGGCGTGCTCGACTTCGTTGCCAAACCTTTCAGCCGCGAACGCCTGCACAAGGCGCTGCAACGCTATACGGGGCGGCATACGGAAGCGGCCTCGCTGGCTGTGAAAAAACGGGGGGCGCTGGAATGGATCGCCATGGCCGACATCGACCATGTGCAAGCCGATGGCCACTACAGCAATATCGTGCTGCGCAGCGGCGAACAGTGTTTTCATGACTTGGCCATCGACAAGCTCATGGCCCTGCTGCCGCCCCACTTCCTGCGCGTGCACCGCTCCTACATCGTCAACAGCCTGGGCTTCAAACGGCTGCAGATCGCGGCGGGCGGCAAATACGCGCTCGACACGCAGACCAGCACGGGCATCCCCGTGTCGCGCAGCAGTTATCCCGCGCTGAAACGGCGGCTGCTGGGCTGAACGCTTACCAGTGCGGCGCGTAGTTGGGAAACGGCGAAGCCATGTGCTCGGGTTCCACGGGCGGCGCCATCCAGTCGCGCGGGTCGACCTTGTAGTACTGCAATAATTGCGCGTACAGTTCTTCGTGGTGCTCGGCCATCTGGTACGGTTTTTCAAAGAAGGTTTCCGTGGCCACGGCAAAGAATTCGGCGGGATTCGTGGCGCCGTAATGGTCCAGCACGCTGTGCTGCTGGTAGATGGCGTCGTGGCGCAGATTGTCGAAGTCGCGCGACAGCACGGTGGCCCAGCTGCGGTAGCTCGACACGCTGGGCAAATACGGCGCGCCATTCGCGGCGCCCGATTCGCTGTCGAGCTGGTGGGCAAATTCATGCAGCACGACATTGTGCCCATCGGTCCAGTCGGCCGCGCCGCGCTGCACGTGGTCCCAGGCCAGCACGACTCTGCCATCGCCCCAGGATTCGCCCAATAAACCATTGGCCGATGGCGTGACCACGCCGCCCGGCCCCACTTCATCGCGCGTGACGATGAATTCCGTGGGGTACACGAGGATGGTGTCGAGTTCCGGATACACCTGCGTCTGGCGGTTCAGCAACAGCAGGCAAGCCTGGCCGGCGATGGTATAGCGCATCTCGTCCGTGATCTCCAGGCCGCCGCAACCGACGAATTTCTTCTGATACAGGAATTGCACGACGAGACGGCGCAATTGTTCCTGCAGCGGCGCCGGCATGCGCGGATACACGGGAATATTCTTTTCCAGCACGGCCAGGCCTTCAGCCGGCAAGGGCCTGGCCAGGGCCCGCTTCAGGCGCCAGCGGGGAAACCACAGCGAAAAGACGATGGCGGCCGTGACGAGGGCGATCCACAGCAGCGGGTTCATGCGAAGTCCCGTTGCAAGCAAGGCAGTGGCGGACACGATAACAAGGCGGCATAGGCAGACAAGGACAAGCTCCTTCAAGTGAACCCGCGCGTTGCGGGCAACAGTCCAGCCCACATGGGGATGCTTGCTGTCTTTTCAATCAGACGACATGAAACGGTCTGCCCCAACGCCAAAAGCCGGGTTGCAACCCGGCTTTCGACATGCATCTGAGAATCAAAACCACAAGCATTCCGCCCGCCGGCCGCCAGGCGGCCGCTCAGACGCGTTTTTACTCGGCAGATTTTTGCTGCGGCGCTCCGAACAAGGCTGCCACCAGCGGATCGCGCGTCACGGGACCGCGGTTGACGCGGATAGCGTAATGCGTGTCATCGGCCAGGATGTGGAAGTGACGGCCGCTGCCTGCCATGCTTTGCTCGCGCAGGCCCGGACGGTCCTTGCGCGGTGGCGCGCCCTCGCGTTTCGGCTGGACGATGGCGGCCAGGAAAGCGCGCACGCGCTCAGGATCCGGCGTCAGCTGGTACACTGCCTTGCCCAAATAGGTGGCGGTGCCTTCGATGTAGCGGGCCAGTTCGATCACGCCCGCTTCGCGCAGGTCGCGGATATATTTGCGGGCGCCCGATGGCGAAAACTTGAGGAACCAGGCGATTTCGTCTGCCAGCATCTCGTGCAGCGACAATTCGCCGATCAGCTTTTGCATGTTTTCGATGCGGCGCAGGGTGGCCGACGTCGAACGCACGCGCTCGATCGGTGCCATGGAAATGGGATTCATGCGTTCCGGGGGGATAGGTGCTGCGCGTTCTACCATTTGCGAGCCTTTTTCGGGGCTACGAAGTTCCTGGTGCGCTGCCTTTAATTCGCTCTTCACGTGAGACTGAGTCATTGCATGCATTTGAATACTCCTTTTAAACGATTGCCGGTAGCCCGGATTGTTAAGTTCTTGGCAATTTTTATACCAGAACGCCACGAATCCTGAGCGTCTGGGCACAGAATGCCATCCTGCTCCTCACTGGTCTGTGCGTTAACGAACATTAGAAGCAAGAAAGTGAAAAATATTGCCTTGTTGAATTATTTCTCTCAGTGCATCTATAAAAGACATCTAAAAACGCTGCGCTCGCATACGCGCACAAAGTGAAATAGCGAACAGAAGCGTCGGCATCCTTGCAATAAATTCAAGCTTCGCGCGTGGCACCCGCCGCCCGCATTGCGCCAATCTTGATACTTTGCAAAGGAACCATCATGAATATGCCCAGTCTGCTGGCAGCCGCCGCCCTGATCACCTTGTCCGCCTGCAAAAAACCGGCCGACGCGCCGCTGCCCGAAACGGCGCCCAACCCCGCTTCCGCGCCACAAGTGATGCCGCCCCCCGTCGCGCCAGCCACGCCGGAAGCGGGTCCTGGCAGCACGACGCCGCCTGCGCCGCTGACGGACCCGGCCACCGCGCCGGCCCTGCCGCCCGCCACGGCGCCAAAGTAAGCCCGGCAGACAGAGCTATCCATCAGGCGCCCGCGCGGCGCCGCCCCTACTCCACGGGGGAGTTACGCGTTGCCAGCCTGTTTGCAACGCGTTTTTTTACGATTGGAGTCGGCCGCGCCATTTAGGTTCACCTGCTCCGAGCCCGCAAGCCGGTATCGAACCCGCCCGCCACAATGCGGCAATCCGCACAGTCTTTCCCCTCGCCGTGCGGAAAGGCGGAATCTCGCCATTTCCCAATTTCAATAGATTCAAATTAAACCTTTATAAACAATCACTTGCAATAAACGCCAAAATGCGCTCCACTGGCACGGAAGATGCTTTTATATTTTCATAGCCGCCATCAGAGCGGCGGCCTGACCCACTATATAAAAACCATCTACCTTTTGGAGACAACAGCATGGCAAGCACCTTCCGCATCTCGTCCTTTCTCAACACCAAGGCACTGGCCGTGGCCGTCGCCCTGGCCGCGCAATTCCCGCTGGCCGTCCACGCGGCCGATACCGTACGCCTGGGCAACCTGAAATTCGCCCATTACGGCGCCGTTGCCTACATGAAGGAAATCGCGCCGAAATACGACCTGAAGATCGAAGAGCGCATTTTCGCCAAGGGCCTCGACATCGTGCCGGCCATGATCGCCGGCGAAATCGACGTGTCCGCCAGCGCGCTGGAAGCGGCCATCACGGGCCGCGCCACGGGCTTGCCCGTGTATCTGGTGGGCGGCTTTGCCAAGGGCGGCGTGCAGATCGTCGGCCGTCCCGACCTGAACATCAAGGGTATCGCCGACCTGAAAGGCAAGAAAGTCGGCGTCACGCGCGGCGGTCCGCAGGAAATCCTGCTGTTTGCCGAATTGACCAAGGCCAAGCTGACCTGGTCCGACAAGCCGGGCAAGGACGTGCAGATTCTGTACATGGGCTACCCGGACTTGAACCAGGCGCTGCTGACCAAGGATATCGATGTCATGAGCCAGTCCGAGCCGTACTCGACCCAGGCCATCCACAAGAAATATGGCGCGGCCATCATCAAGCCCTACGACACGCCGCTGGGCGAGCCCGTGCGCGCGCTCGTGATGACGGAAAAAATGTACAAGGAAAAGCCGGCCGTGGCCCAGCGCTTCATGGATTGCTTCGTCGCCGCCACGCGGGCATTTTTGGCCGACCCGAAACTGGCGGAAAAATACGTGCGCGAATCGATGTTCAAGAACCAGATCACCTCCGACGATTACCGCGACGCCATCGACAACGCCATCTTCACGGAAGACATCACGCAAAGCCACGTGCAGCTGACCACCGACTACATGGTGAAATTCGGCGTGGGCCGCATGGCCAAAGCGCCTGCCGCCAAGGATTGGGTCAAGCTGGATCTGCTGGAAAAAGCCAAGAAGTCCTACGCACCTCGCTAATCTGAAAGTGTCACGATGAATATTCAAATGATGAAACGCTTCGCGCACGGCGCCGCCGTGCCCGTCGCCGTGCTGCTGCTGTGGCAAGCCATGTCGACGTTCGGCTGGATCAACCCGCAAATCCTGCCCTCGCCCGTCGCCGTGGTCGTAAAATGGTATGAATACCTTATCCCCATGGAAGCGTACACGCCCGAAGCGGGCAATTACCTTGTGTGGATGTTCTCCGGCGAATTGCCGCACGACGCCTGGGCCAGCCTGTCGCGCGTGCTGGGCGGCTTTGCCATCGGCGCCGGCCTGGCCTTGCCGCTGGGCTTGCTGATGGGCACCAACAAGACCATCTATAAACTGTTCGACCCGCTGGTGCAGGTGCTGCGCCCGATTCCGCCGATCGCCTACATTCCGCTGGCGATCTTGTGGTTCGGCCTGGGCAACCCGCCCGCCTTCTTCCTGATCAGCATCGGTTCCTTCTTCCCCGTGCTGATGAATACCATCGCCGGCGTGCGCCAGGTCGACGGCATCTACATCCGCGCCGCGCGCAACCTGGGCGCCAGCCAGATGACGATGTTCCGCCGCGTCATCCTGCCGGCCGCCACACCGTACATCCTGGCCGGCGCACGCATCGGCATGGGCACGGCCTTCATCGTCGTGATCGTCGCGGAAATGATCGCCGTGAACAGCGGCCTCGGTTTCCGCATCCTGGAAGCGCGCGAGTACTTCTGGTCCGACAAGATTATCGCCGGCATGTTTACCATCGGCCTGTTCGGCCTGGCCATCGATATCGCCATGAATGCCCTGAATAATCATTTGCTGCAGTGGCACCGCGGCCTGGAACACTGAGAGGAACGGCCATGACCACGATCAATATCAATGCAGTCAATAAAATCTTCACCACGGGCGGCGCGGACGTCATCGCCCTGAAGGACATCAACCTGGAAATCGCCAGCGGTGAGTTCATCTGCCTGCTGGGACCGTCCGGCTGCGGCAAGTCGACCCTGCTCAACGCCATCGCCGGCTTCTCGCAGCCGACGTCGGGCCAGATCCTGGCCGGCGGCAAGCTGATCACCGAACCCGGCCCCGACCGCGGCATGGTGTTCCAGGAATACGCGCTGTTCCCATGGATGACCATCGAGAGCAATATCGCTTTCGGCCTGGAAATCGCCGGCAAGACGCCAGCCGAGATCAAGGAACGGGTCGACATGCTGCTGAGCATGCTGGGCTTGACGGAATTCCGTGCCCGCTACCCGAAAGACTTGTCGGGCGGCATGCGCCAGCGCGTGGCCATCGCCCGCGTGCTGGCCCTCGATTCGCCGATCATGCTGATGGATGAACCGTTCGGCGCGCTGGACGCCTTGACGCGGCGCAACCTGCAAGATGAATTGCTGAAAATCTGGAAAGTCTTCGGCACCACCATCGTGTTCGTCACGCACTCGATCGAGGAATCGATCTACCTGGCCGACCGCACCATCGTCATGACCTACCGTCCCGGCACCATCAAGCGCGACGTGGCCATCGACCTGCCCCGCCCGCGCGACCCGAGCGACCCCGAGTTCAACCGCCTCAAGCGCATGCTGGGCGAGATGGTGATGGAAGAGCAGCAGCGTCATCACAATGCCGAAACCATGGCCAGTACCGCCGATTGAGGGAGCTTGATTAAGCGACCGCAAACTTATTTGGGGTCTGACCCGGCGGGTCAGACCCCAAGGCCATTCGTCCCCCTGCTGGCCGTGGGGTCGCTGGCCGTGCTGACGTGGGCCTCGTATGCCTGGGTCAAGCAGCGCCAGCTCGACGAATTGCATCGCACCCTCGATTCGCGCGCGGAACTGTATGCGGCATCCATCGGCGGCGCCCTCAACAAGTACGAATTCCTGCCCCTGGCCGTGGCCCAGAGCGATGCGGTGGCGCAATTGCTGGAGCAGCCCAGCGCCGACAAAGTCACGCAAATCAACGCCTACCTGGTCGACATGAACCGCCGCGCAGGCGCCTTTGCCGTCTACGTGCTCGACGACAAGGGCACGACCCTGGCGTCGAGCAACTGGCAGGACCGCAGCTCGTATGTGGGCGTCAACTATGGTTTTCGTCCGTATTTCAAGAACGCCATCGCGGGTGGCATCGGCCGCTTCTACGGTATCGGCTTTTCCACCTTCGAGGCCGGCTATTTCATTTCGCAGCCCGTGCAGCGCAACGGACGCATCATCGGCATCGTCGCCGCCAAGGTCAACCTGGACTGGATCGAGCAATCGTGGCGCACGCCCGGCGCGGGCGAACAGATCTGGGTCAAGGATGCGAATGGCGTGATCATCCTGGCCACGACACCGGCCTTCAAGTTCAAGACCCTGGCCTCGCTGTCGCCGGACGCCAAGAAAGACATCAGCGAACAGCGCCAGTTCCTGCAAGAAAACCTGCCCATCTTGCCGCACCGCGTCAGCCGCCAGTTTGCCGACGGCGCGAGCGTGATGACCCTGGAACGTCCGCAGACGAGTGACACCCCCGCCCTGTCCGGCAGCGCCGACTACCTGGCCGTGAACCGCGCGCTGGGGCCGCTGCAATGGCAGATCACGGTGCTGGCCGAACTCGACCAGGTCGATGAGGCGGCGCGCAACGCGGCCATCGCCGCCGCGCTGGGCTGGGCCTTGCTGCTGCTGGCCCTGATGTATGCGCGCCAGCGCCGGCGCCGTATCGCCGACAAGCTCAATGCGCAACTAACCCTGGCGCGCGCCTATGAACAGCTGGAAATCAAGGTAGAACAGCGCACGGCCGACCTGGTCCACGCGAACGGCCGCCTGCAGGCCGAGGTGAAGGAACGCGAACGGGCCGAGCAAACCTTGCGCTATGCCCAGGCGGAACTGGTGCAAAGCGGCAAGCTGGCGGCCATCGGCCAGATGGCGGCCGGCGTCACGCACGAGCTGAACCAGCCGCTGGCCGCCCTGCAAACATTTTCCGATAATGCCAAGGTGTTCCTGGCGCGGGGCCAGATCGACGATGCGCTCGACAACCTGTCGACCATTTCCGACCTCGTCAAGCGGCTCGGCTATGTGACGTCGCAACTGAAAGGTTTTGCGCGGCGTAGCGACGATGCGCGCAAACCCGTCAGCGTACGCCAAGCGTTCGCGCAAACCATGCTGCAAATCCGCACGCGCAAGAACTCGCAGCGTTTGACCCTGCATGAAAGCTGGCTGGAGGACGACATCATCGTGCTGTGCAACGCCATTGGCCTGGAACAGGTGTTTACCAACCTGATCACCAACGCCATGGATGCCGTGCCGGAAAACGAGCCCGTGCAAATCTGGTTCCAGGTGCGCCGCGAAGGCAGCCTTGCCGTGTTGCATATCACCGATAATGGCCCCGGCATCCCGCTGGCCTCGCTCGACAAGATCTTCGACCCCTTCTATACCACCAAGGAACACGGGCTGGGCTTGGGATTGTCGATCAGCGCAGGCATACTGCGCGCGGCGGGCAGCGCCCTGGCCGTGCGCAACCGCAGCGCACAGGAAGGGGGCGGCGCACAATTTACCATCACCCTGAGCTGCGACCCGGGGGAGAGAGACAAGGAAACATCTGATGCACGAGAATAATTTTGAAGGCATGCAAGTGTTGCTGGTGGAAGACGATGCCGTCGTGCGCAAGGGCGCCCGGCAATCGCTGGAACTGGCGGGTTTGCAAGTAACGGCCGTCGCCACGGCCGAGGAAGCGCTGCCCTATCTGGTGCCCGAATTTGCCGGCATTTTATTGAGCGACATCAAGCTGCCGGGCATCGATGGCTTGAAACTACTCGATATCGCCGTGGCGCAGGATGCCAGCCTGCCCGTCATCCTCGTCACGGGCCACGGCGACGTGTCGATGGCCGTGGGTGCCATGCGTCGCGGTGCCTACGATTTCATCGAAAAACCGTTTTCCGCCGACTTGCTCGTGGAAGTGTGCCGTCGCGCCCTCGACAAGCGCCACCTGGTGCTGGAAAACATGAACTTGCGCCGCCAGCTCGAGCAGCGGGTCGGCATCGAAGCGCGCATCGTGGGCCGCAGCGCGGCCATGGCCAAGGTGCGCCAGCTGGTGCTGAACCTGGCGCCGAAATCGGCCGACATCATCATCCTCGGCGAAACGGGCACTGGAAAAGAACTGATCGCCCGCTGCCTGCACGACTTCAGCGAGCGGCGCGACCATCCATTCGTGGCTATCAACTGCGGCGCCCTGCCCGAATCGATCTTCGAATCGGAACTGTTCGGCCACGAGGAAGGCGCATTTACAGGCGCGCAGCGCCAGCGCATCGGCAAGATCGAGTACGCGAACGGCGGCACCCTGTTCCTCGATGAAATCGAAAGCATGCCGCTGGCCCTGCAAGTGAAACTGCTGCGCGTGCTGCAGGAGCGGCAGGTGGAGCGGCTCGGTTCAAACAAACTCATTTCCGTCAATTTCCGCGTGATTGCCGCCGCCAAGGAAGACTTGAATGTGCTGGCGGAACAGGGGAAATTCCGTCCCGACCTGTATTACCGCCTGAACGTGGCCAGTCTCACTCTCCCCGCCCTGCGCAACCGGCGCGAGGATATCCCGCTGCTGTTCGAGTTCTTCGTGCTGCAGGCGGCGCTGCGCTACAGCCAGCCGGCCGCCCTCGTCAGCGGCGAACTGATCGCGTCCCTGATGGCGCAGCGCTGGGCCGGCAATGTGCGCGAGCTGCACAATGTGGCCG
The DNA here is from genome assembly GCF_019345575.1 of Janthinobacterium sp. NKUCC08_JDC. NCBI lineage: Bacteria > Pseudomonadati > Pseudomonadota > Betaproteobacteria > Burkholderiales > Oxalobacteraceae > Janthinobacterium > Janthinobacterium sp. NKUCC08_JDC. Next base: position 109,373 of record NZ_JAHKQW010000011.1, read on the forward strand.
ACCGCTTCGTGCTGGGCTTGCTCGACGACACCCTGAGCCCGGCCGGCTGCCGCGAAGCGTCGCTGGCCGAGCAAGTGGACACGTTCGAAATTTCCATCATCGAGGAAGCCTTGCGCCGCCACAACGGCAACGTCATCGACGCGGCGGCCAGCCTGAATATTCCCAAGAAAACCCTGTACGACAAGCTCAAGCGTTTCGATATTTCGACCGAGCAATTCCGCTGACGCCTGCGCCACGGCCAGCCATGCACCCACAGCCGCGGGCGGCGCGCTCCTACTTTCCGCCCTGCCCGCGCGTGCCAGAATCGGTACTCCACTTCATGCCACGAGAAGGAGTTCCCATGAAACCATCTGCATTGATGCTGACCGCCCTGCTGCTGGGCAGCGCAGCCGCCCTGGCTCAGGCGCAATCGACGGGCAATAGCAATACCACGGGCAACACCGGCAACACGGGCACGGCGGCCCAGCAAGATACGCAGCAAAATACGCGACAGGATGACACGACGCCGCGCAAGCATGACAAGAAACAGAAGCAGAAATCGGGAAAATCGCGCAACAACGATACGACGGGACAGTCCACCAGCGGCACCAACTCGGGCGGCGGCACCCCGGGCAGCGCCGGCCAGTCCGCAGGCAACGCCGCGCGCAGCGGCACGCAGAACATGAACGGCAATACGGGCGGCACAGGTACGTCAGGAACTTCGGGAACGTCAGGGACGTCGGGGACTTCCGGCAACTCTGGCACCTCGGGTAACACCGGCAACACGGGCAATTCCGGCACCTCGGGCAACACGGGCGTGGTGCCGCCGCGCCAGCCCGGCCGCTAAGCGCCAGCAACGCGGCACGGGATAGCCATGACGGCGCTGCAGGCCGCGCTGCTGCTGCACGGCCTGCTGGGCGGGGCCGACGTCATCCTCAACCACGAGCTGCTCGTGCGGCTGCCGTCGCGCCCGGGCGCAGCCGCCGAGCAGCGCCTGCACAGCGCGCGCGAAGTCATCTTCGGCCTGCTGTTCCCCTCGCTGGGCCTGTTCAGCTGGCATGGCTGGCTGGCCTGGTGGCCCGTGGCACTGCTGCTGGCGGAGATACTGGTCTCGCTGCGCGACACCGTGGTCGAAGGCGACACGCGCCGCTTGCCCGTACCCGAGCGCATCCTGCACGTCTTGCTGTTCATTAACTTGGGTGTGATCGCCACCTTGCTGCTGCAGGCGCTGCGCGGCTGGCTTGCCCTGCCGGCCGCCATGCAGGCCCTGCCGCCCGGCGGACCCGGCCAGTGGCTGGCCGCCATGGGCGCCATCTCGCTGGCATGGTCCGTGCGCGATGGCCTGAGCGCGCGGCGCCTGCGCCTGCGTGCGGGCCAACATGCGTGAACACTGGCAATATGCTCACACGCGCATGCGGCATATTCCTACTTGGAAACGGCAGCACGCATGTGACAATCTAGTCTCGACAGCAACTCCCAACTTCCCATACAGGACACGCACCATGAAAACTCCCGCTCTCTTGCTGGCCGCCACCCTGATGACCGTTGGCGGCGCCTGGGTGCAAGCCCAGTCGACGACGAATCTGAACCAGACGGGCAACCACACCAACAATGCCAGGGACCCGGGCCAGCAATCGGATGCCTCCGACAAGCTCGACAACAAAGGCAAGCTGGTCCACGACGGCAAGGCCAGCAAAACCCGCACGGACAAGCGCACGCGGCGCGGAAAACAGACGGCCAATCATGGGGTCAAACCGCACAGCGGCACGCCCACCGAGCCGCCAGCGTCCACACCTGCGGTGCCCAGCATCCCCGTCGCCCCCGTGAAATAGCATCAGCGCTGCGCCACGTTGCTTCCAGTCACGCTATCATCGCGCTTTTACAAGATAGCCAGGAAGACAATGAAAGCAGCATGGTGTGGAATGATGGCGGCAAGCGTATTGGCAGCCGCGAGCGTACAGGCGGCCCCCACGGTGGGCGAATGCATGGAACTGACGACGGGCATCAAGTTCAGCAAGAACAATGGCGATGCGCAAGTCAACATCGAAGAAATGTTCGAGGGCAAGAAACAAAAGGGCACGCAACTGATCCTCAACGGCGGCGTGCTGCTGGCCACGTCCTACCAGGACATCCGCGATGGCCAGGTATTCCTGACGGGCAACGTCCACTACAATGAAGACGGCACCGTGCGCAGCAAGAACGTCTACACGCCGCAGTCCGCCATCCCCGCCAACATGCGCCCCGGCCAGGAAGTGCGCGTGCAATTTTCGGACACGCAAACGAGTACCCACTACCCGCTGGCGGGGCTGTCCGACAAGATCACCACCTCGACGCGCACGGACGAGCGCAATTTCTCCATCACCTTCCTGGGCTGGGAACGCCTGGAACTGGGAGGCCGCCGCTTCCCCGACGCCTGCAAGTTCGAACTGCATGACGTGGGCGGAAAAAGCAAAGGCAAAAGTGGCGAATACGTGTGGTACGCGCAGGGTTTCGGCGTAATCATGACGGACAAGCTCGACAAGAATGGCGACGTGCAACCGGCGTATCGGATTGCGCTGACGAAGATCATCAGCGCACCGTAAATATTTTTTGATTATATTGCGCTAGAAGCTGGCCAAGGACACGGTTCACCCCGCCTAGTTCAGCGACGCCAGCGCATTGCCCCGCACTTGAAACGCCACCTGCGCCACCGTCTTGCCCGCATCGTCGACCAGCGCCAGCAGATGCTTGCCCGGCACGGGGTGCCAGCTGATGCTGTCAAGCGCCGCGCCCAGGTCCTTGCCGTCGAGCACCCAGCGCAAGGCATGGCTGCCCTGTGCCTGGAAGAACACGCGCTGCAGGGCGGGCGGGATGTCGGGGTCGATGGCGAGGATGCTGTCTTCGGCCGGATACACGATGGCGGGCGGCTTCACGGTGTCGCCCAGAACGGCGATGACGGGGCTTTCCGTGCCGGCGATAAACCATTCGCGGCGCGGCGCTTCGAGCGCGGGCTGGTACGCCACCATCTGCTGCAATACGCCTGGCGGCGCTTTCGGGGCGTGGCTGGGCACGTTCTTGTGCAGGTAATCCATGACGTCGCGCCACACGGGCGCGGCGCCCGTCACGCCCGATACGTCCCACATGGGCTTGCCGTCGAAGTTGCCCACCCAGACGCCCACCGTGTAGCGCGCCGAGTAGCCCATGCACCAGTTGTCGCGCATGTCCTTGCTCGTGCCCGTCTTGACGGCGCTCCAGAAATTCGTCCCCAGCTCGTTGCGCAAGCCAAACGTCATGCTGCGCGCGGCGCGGTCGGCCAGGATATCGCCGACGATGAAGGCGGCGCCCGGCTCCATCACACGGCGCCGGTCCTTGCCAGCCTGGCCCGGCTGCAGGCTGGCCGTGCTGTATAGCCCGCCATTGGCCAGCGCGCGGTAGGCGTTGGCCAGTTCCAGCAAGGTCACTTCGGACGAGCCCAGCGCCAGCGACGGGCCGTAGTACTCGGCCGGTTCCGTCAGGCTCGACAGGCCCACTTCCTTGAGGCGGTTGTAAAAACCGTCCTGCCCCGTCAGCAGCACCGTGCGCACGGCGGGAATGTTCAGGGAGCTGGCCAGGCTGGTGCGGGCGCTGACGTAACCCTTGAAATTGCGGTCGTAGTTTTGCGGCGCATACATGCCGGACGCCGTGGCGACGTCGAGCGGCGAGTCGTCCATGACGGACGCGGCCGTCATCAGCCTGCGCTCGATCGCCAGTTCATATAGAAATGGTTTCAGGGTGGAACCGGCCTGGCGCAGGGCCGCCACGCCATCGACATGGCTGCCGCCCGCATTGCCGACATACGCGAGGATCTCGCCGCTGCGGTTATCTAACACGATGATGGCGCCATCGTTGACATTGCGCTCGCGCAAGGAGGCCAGCTGCTGGCGCAGGTTTTCCTGCGCGAAGCGCTGCAAAGGACCATCGAGCGTGCTGGCGACCTGCGCACCCGGCTGTTTCAGCAACTGCTGCGCCACTTGCGGCGCCGGCGCCAGCTCCGCGGCCAGCGCGTTGCGCTGCAAGGCCGTCTGCACGCGCTGGCCGATCAGCTGGCAGCTGCTGTCCATGCGCCACTCTTTCGCCAGCGCGCAAGCGCGCCGCGTGACGGTGGCCGGCGGCGCGTTCGGCGCGCGTACGAGGCTGGCCAGAATGATGGCGTCCGTCTGGTTCAGGCCGGACGGCGCCTTGCCGAACAGGCTGTACGAGGCGGACGCGATGCCCTGCAGCTCGCCGCGGAACGACACGAGGTTCAAATAGGCTTCAAAAATCTGCGCCTTGCTCCAGCTGTCTTCGATGGCCTGGGCCGCGCGCATCTGGTCCCACTTCTGGCGCAGGCTGCGCCCGCCCGAGGACGCCTGCAAGTCCGCATCGAGCTGGCCCGCCAGCTGCATGGTGATGGTCGAGGCGCCCCGGGCTTTCTTGGAAAACAGATTGTCCCAGGCAGCCGTGGCCAGCGCGGACACATCCACACCGCCATGCTGCATGAAGCGCTGGTCTTCCGCCAACAGCACGGCCTGTTGCACGGCCGGTGAAATATCGGCCAGCGGCACCCACGGCAGCCGCCGCACCTTCATGTCCACGCGCAAGGATTGCAGCGGCGCGCCGCTACGGTCCAGCAACTGCGCTTCCGAACTGCGGTAGGCCGCCTGCACCTGGGCCGGCGTCAGGACCGCCTCGGCGAAGACCGGGCTGGCCAGCAGGCAGCCTATCAGTAAAACCTTGCCTTTCACTGCCCCACCTTCACATTCGCGTTCGGCGACTCGCCAAACATTTCGGGCGAATACATGGCTTCGATGCGCGTGGCCGGCAGGCTGAAATCGCCAGCATTGTTCAGGCGCACCGTGTATTCCACGCTCCAGCTGCCCTTCGGCACAAACGCGTAATACGCGCGGAAGGCGTCGAACGCGCGTTCCTCGAACGTGGGCCAGACCCAGCCCGTGGATTTCTCGCCGGCCGTCATCAACTGCGAATCACGGCCCAGGCCGTTGCCCAGCACGGTGGCGCTGGCGGGGATCGGGTCGTCGACCACGACCCAGCTCATGTCCGCCTGCGCCGACAACTCCAGGCGCACGCGGTAGACGTCGCCGCGCGACCATGCGCCCGCCATCTTCTGTTCCACCGGCGTAACGGTTTTCTTGATCGTGTAGCCGCTGGACACGGGCGCCTTGAGCGGGATCGCCGCCAGGCTTTGCACGGTGGCCCACGGTTTGCCCGTGCCGCTGTGCGCCAGGCCCAGGGTGTCCGTGCCCTTCGGCCACGGTTGCAGCACGGGGCCCACTTTCGCCGCGCCGTTCCACACGAGCGCTTGCGTATCGCCGCCCAGCTTGACTGCGCTGGCGCCCGCCACCGGTGTGGATTCGAACTTGGCCGAGAACTTGTTAATGGCCAGGGTGCCCCAGGCGTTGGCTACCGTCGTATCCCAGCGGCCCTTCTTCTGGCGGCCCATGCTGCCGCGCACGAGGCGGCCGATGTCGTCTTTCCACGCCGGGTTGTCCATCACGGCCAGCAGCAGGCGGTTGGCGTTGACGTCGCCCGAGACCATCAGCCACCACCAGTTATCCTTGCGCTCGGTGGAAAAGCCCATGGTCGTGCCCTGGAAATTCAGGCGCGAACGCAGTATCTGCTGCGCCTCGGCCAGCAGCGCATCGCGGCGTGCCAGGTTTGGCGTGCGCTGCAGCAACAGGCTCCAGTCGATCACGGCCGAAGTCGGCCACAGGTTCGGGTTGATGCTGATGCTTTCCAGCGCATCGGGCGGCACTTTGTTCGAACGCGACAACGCTTCCAGTGCGGCGAGCTTGCGCACGGCCAGGTCCGTCGTATCCAGCGCGGAACGGCGCACGATGCGGCCCTGTACGAAGGCCGTCAAAGCCGCTTCCATGCGGTTTTTCGTCTGTTCGGGAATCGCATAGCCCGCTTCTTTCGTTGCCGACAACACGTAGGCCGTCAAGCTGTCGCTGCCTTGTTCCATGATGGGGAAGTATTTCAGCATGCCGTCGCCATCCAGGTAGGCGGGCAGGCTGGCGGCCAGCTTGTTCCACGCCTCCTGGTCTTGCAGCGCGATGGCCTTCGACGTGTTTTGCTCGAAGCAGGTGTACGGATACGCGGCCATGTACTCGCGCACACCTGGCAGCTCACCGCCGAGCTTGGCGACAAAGCTGGTCTGGATACCACCCCGGCCCGGCAAGGCGCCGACCGGCATTTGCACGGACATATTGATGGGCTTGTCGACTTGCTGCAAGGTGGCCTGGTAGGTGCGCACGGGCGTGGCCTGGCCTACCTTTTGCGTGATTTTCAGTTTATCGGTATGGTTGCCCGCTTTCGCAGCCACCTCCCACACGACCGTTTGCGCACCGAGCGGGACCTGGTAATCCCAGCCCGTTTCGCGCGCTTCGCCCGCCGCCAGGGTCAAGCTCTGGCGCGGCAAGGCCTTGCCGGCAGCGCTGGCGTTCAATTCCACATTCAGCGAGGCGGCCGAGGTGTTGCGCACGGTGAAACCGGCGCGCAACTGGTCGCCTTCGCGCACGAGGGTCGGCAAGCCCGACATCAGGATCAAGTCTTGCGAGCTGCGGATGTCCGTGCTGCCCGTGCCGAACAGTTCCTTGCCGGCGCTGGCGATGGCGACGATGCGGAACGCCGTCAATGAATCGTTGAGCGGCACTTGCACGGTCGCTTCGCCCTTGGCGTCGAGCTTGACCGTGCCCTTCCAGAACAGCAGGGTATCGAACAGCTCGCGGCTGGCGCCCTTGCCGCCGCCACCGCCGGCCGGGAAGGCCTTGCGGCCGAAGTGGCGCTTGCCGATCACCTGCATCTGCGCCGTCGCCGTTTCCACCTGCAGGCTGCGCTGCGCCATCATGGTGTCGAGCAATTTCCAGCTATCGTTGGGCATCAGTTCCAGCAAGCCCGTATCGACGGCCGCCAGCGCCACTTCGGCGCCGACTGGCAACGGTTTACCGTCGGCGCGGCGCACGCGCACGGACACCTCCGCCTTGTCACGCGTCTTGTACACCTCCTTGTCGGACACGACCATCACGTTCAGTTCATGCGCCTGCCACCCCACGTTCAGCGGTGCGATGCCCATCTTGTAGGCCGGCTTGCCCAGGTCCACCAAGGCCGTCGGTTGCACGCCATCGACCCTGCCCCGCACGACAAACACGGACACATACACATTCGGCGCGTAGTTCGATTTGACCGGGATATTCACCACCGGTTCCCGGCCATTGAGCTGGCGCACATAGGTGTCGAGGATGCCTTCGCGCTCGACCGTGATCAACGCAGTACCCGCGCGGAACGGCATGCGCACCTGTAAGCTTGCTTCCTGACCCGGTTCGTAGCGTTTCTTTTCAGGCAGCACATCGATGCGGTCATTGTCGCTGGCGTTGAACCACCAGTCGCCGCTGCCGGCCACCCACGTTTCGCGGTTGGCGACAGCCGCGTTGCCGGCACTGTCCTGCGTGCTGGCGCGCAGAACCAGATTGCCGCTGGCGGGCGCCTTCACGTCGCACATCAACAGGCCCTTGCCATCCGTCTTGCCCGAGCACGCCGGGCCCAGCTTGACCACTTCGCTGCTGTTTTCATATGCATAGAAGCCGCCAATCAGCCGACGGCGGTGCGAATAGCTGTTGCGCTGGAAGAAATCGACGGCGACCGGGGCATTCGCCACGGGCTTGCCATTGGTGCCGAGCACGGCCACGGTGAACTTGAAGGCATCCTTGCTCAAGGCCCAGGCGTCAGGCTTGATGCCGATCACATAGTTCGATGGCCACAGCGGGACGCGCGTGGCAACGGAAGCCGTCTCGCCATTCGCATCCTGGAACGCCATTTCCGCCACTAGGTCGCGCGGCGTGGACAGCTGCGGCAGCTGGTCGATGACGATGCGCGCGCCGCCCGCCTTGTCCAGGGTCAAGCTTTGCGTGCGCGCGGCCGCCGCGCCTGCACCGGCATGCCCGCCATTGCCCTCGTCCTGCCACCCACCCTCATCGTCGTCGTAGCCGGTGCCCTGTTTCACAAGACCTTCCTTCACGTCGCCATTGCTGAAACTGAAATCGGGATAATCGGCAAACGTCACGCTCTTGTCTTGCAGCACCGTGCGCAGCTTGACGGGCGCATTGGTGGCCGCGCCGCCGGCCAGATACGTGATTTGCGCATCGAGGGCCAGCTGCCTGGCCTGCACGGCGGGCGCTTTCGGTCCCTGCAGCACGGCTTTCATGGTCGGCACGCGGAACGCTTCCACGCGGAAACTGCCGGATGGTCGGCCCGCCATCGTCACGCTGTACTCGCCCTGCTTGGCGTCGGCGGGGATGACCCAGTCGCTTTCCGCCGTGCCGCTGGCGGACCAGCGCAGCGGCAATTGATAGTTCTGGTCGCTGCCCTGGTGCGTGATGACGACGGAGGTGGCGCTGCCGGGACCGTTGTTCTTCTCGACCAGGCTCATGCCTTCGCCCGTGTGCTTGCGGATGAAATGCTTCATGTGCACGGTTTCACCGGCGCGCAGCAAGGTGCGGTCAAATACCGTCGCCAGCAAGGTGTTGTCGGCGCGCGTGTCGTCCGTGGGCAAATTGAAACGCCACGCTTCGATGCCGCCCACCCAGTCCGACAGGGTGAACGTCATGTCGCCGCCGCTGCGCGCACTGATAAAGTAGCGGCCGTTGTTCTTGCAGCTGGAATTGGCCAGTTCGCCGGGAATGTGCGCCACGCCGTCCGCGCCCGTGGCGCCCTGCCACAGCAGCTTGCCGGCGCAGTCGCGCACGGCCACTTGCGCTTTCGCAACAGGCGCGCCCTTGTCGAGCGACGTCACCCACACGAGCGACGATTGCGCGCCATGCTTGAAGTGGGCCGCCAGATTCGTCACCAGCGCGGCCGTGCGGATATAGGCCGTCGTCGGTTTGCCCAGCAGCACTTTGCCGAGGATGGGGCTGGCCAGTTCGATCACGTAAAAGCCCGGCTTTTGCAGCGGAATGCCGATCACTTCAAAAGTTTTCTTGCCATCGGGACGGGGCAGGCTGATAGGACGCGTGCCGGCCGCGCCCGCCAAGACGGATTTGCTCATGTTGCCCGCATATTGCGCGTACGGCTGCCAGTATTCGCCCCCGTCGCCATTGCCGGCCAGGCGCTGCATCCACTCGATGATGAACTTGTCGTCATTGTCGGGCACGCGCAAGGTGGCTCCCGTGGCGGCTGCGGATGGCTGGGCGACTTCCTTGCCCGACAGCACGGGTTCGATATTGCGCACCGTCACGGGCAGCAAGCCGTCGCCCTTCGCTTCGATGATGCCGAACGGGGCCGGGAATTTGAGCAGCGGCGGCTGTTCGCCCGTACGCACCGTCATGGGGAAGCGCGCGCGATTGAGCAAGGCGCGGCCCGCGTCATCCGTCAGCTTCGGCGGCAGGCTCAAGACAAAACTCGCTTGCACGGGGAAGGGGCCGTTGAAGGCGGCGCTATACAGGAATTCCGCCTTTTCTTCCTCTTTTGAAATCGTCGGTACATACGTCTTGCCGCCGCCCTTCAGGGTCATGGCGCGCACCAGCGATGCTTTCACGGGCGCGGAAAACTGCACGCGCATGGGCAGGAAGGGTATGCATTGCTCCTTCGGGTTGCTGCGCTCGCAGCTGAATTTGGCCGTGAAGTCGGGACGCGTCTTGAACTGCAGGGTTTGCGCTTTCTCCGTGGCGATGCCGCTGGCACTGGCGATGCCCTCGCCCCACACGAGCGACACCTTGGCGTTGGCGGGGAAGCTGCGCTTGCATTGCAGCACGGTGACGGGCAACGGCGGCGCGCCCTTGCTGGCCACGGGCATGCCCACTTTCCATACGACGCCCCGCTTCTTGAAGTACACGGTCAGGTAGCGGTCGAGAAAGCCTTTGCGCAGGGCCAATACCTGCTCCAGTTCCTTGCCCTTGAACAGGCGCACGGGAATCTTTTCATTGATGCCATCGGCGCGGCAATACGCATTGACGGCCACGCTGGCCTCGTTCGGCGCGGCGTCCAGGCCCAGCACGAAGATCTGGTTTTCATCGATGTAGGGCTGGCCGTCATACGGTACGGCCTCGACGATGGCCGGGCCGCCCGTGGTGAAACGGTAGGACGTCGTCCCCTGCAAGGCCTGGCCCGCCTGGTCCTTCAGCCCCGGCTTCAAGGCGAAGCTGCAGGCCACGCCGGCCGGCAAGTCGCGCTCGAAATCGAAGTTCCAGTTGCGCTCGTCGGCCCAGCGCCCCGCGCCCGCCACGACGGCAGGCTCGGCCTTGCCGCAATCGATGGCGAACGGCGCGGGCAAGCCCATGTCGCCGAACGGCACCATCGGCGTGGCGAACTGCGCCCGTACCTGGCGTACGGCCTTGACCGTGCCGCTCGGTGAAAACACGGATACGCCGCTATCGGCCCAGGCTGGCGTCGCCGAGCCCAGCGACAGCAGCAGGCACAAGGCCCCCAGTTTGCCAGTCAGCGGGGAAGAAAAAATACGGGGCAGGTCAGGCACGGGTGACTCCTTGATGAAAAGTGGCGGAGCTGGCTGCGGCGCGCAAAAGTTGCTTGGCGGAAGCCTGGAAAAGCAACGGAACGCGGCAGGAATACAACATCAATGTAATATTAGTTATCAAGCTCATCATTGTTGCTAATATACAGTGGCATGCAGGTGACAAGTCGTACGATTGCCTCTTGCCGCGGCGCCAGGAAGTGGCGTGCTTGTAAAAGTTTCACCTAGCAAATTAGTTTTTTTCAACAGCAAAGTCGTTGTCGTGAATCTGCAACACCATTGATATACCGCAATGCTTTGTGCGCCAGCGCACCGACCACCTGAACCTGCAACCGTATTCTCTAGTCCAACAGCAGTGCATTTATCGCAAGAAAACGCACCTGGAAGTGTGGTCGATCTCTAGCAATAGCACGTGTAGCAAGATGTCGTTTTGATGCCGTAGAGAAAATCTCTTATCAACGTTGGGAGTTACTTGTGAATAATCTAAAAAAAATCGCCGTTGCCGCCGCAGTCCTGTGCTCTGCCCTCGGCGCACAGGCCCAGGAAATCAATCCCTCCTGGTATATTCAACCTAGCATCAACGCACTCAAGCCAGATTCCGACTTCGCCACGGATAAAACCGGCTATGGCGCAGGCTTGCGCTTCGGTAAGCCTGTTTCCCAGGACTGGGATATCCAGCTGGGCACCACGTATGCACGTTCCAAGGATGGCGGTCAGCGCTACCAGCAAAATACGCTGGGCGTAGACGGCTTGTACATGTTCTCGCGCAAAGCCTTCCGTCCCTTCCTGCTGGTCGGTGCCGGTATGCAACGCGACAAGGACACCAGCTTCGCCTTCGGTGAGCGCAGCAAGAGCTCGCCATACGCCAGCGTGGGCCTGGGTTTCCAGTCCAGCATCACCGATCAACTGTCCGTCCAGGCTGACGTGCGCAACGTCCACGGTTTCCTGCGCGGCAACACGTTCGACCCGAGCAGCAAGGCCAACAACTACTACGTCACCGTGGGCCTGAACTACGCATTCAACAAACCGCCTGCACCGCCGCCGCCACCGCCACCGCCGCCAGTGCGTGAAGAAGTGGTCGTGGTCGTGCCGCCGCCACCGCCGCCACCGCCACCAGCACGCTTTGAAAAAGTGACGATGTCGGCAACGGAACTGTTCGCGTTCGACAGCGCCAAGCTGGGTCCGACACAGACCAAGCTCGACGAAATCGCACGCGTGCTGACGGCAGCACCGGACGTCAACAACGTCGTCATCAGTGGTTATGCCGACCGCATCGGTTCGCCCAAGTACAACCTGAAACTGTCGCAGCAGCGCGCTGATGCAGTCAAGGAATACCTGGTCGCCCACGGTGTCGCCGCCAACCGCCTGACGGCCGAAGGCAAGGGCTCCACGAATCCTGTCGTCACGTGCAACAACAAGAAACGTGCCGACCTGATCAAGTGCCTGGAACCAAACCGCCGCGTTGAAGTGGAGCAAATCACCATCGAACGCCGCGTGCAGTAAGCTGAACAGTGGTACGCCACTTGTGAATTAAAAAAAAAGGGGCTCGCGCCCCTTTTTGCATTGAAAGCCACCATGAATTTCTCTACCCGCTATCCCAAACTGGCCAGCCTGGCGCCGTTCAGCAAGCAGATGCGCAGTGTCCTCTTCTGTTCCGTCACTGAATGGCTGGAACACCGCGCCTCGAGCAAGGGGGCCGCCCTCGCCTATTACACCCTGTTTTCCATCGCCCCCATCCTCGTGCTGGTGATCGCCATCGCCGGCTTTTTCTATGGCCCGGCCGCCGCGCGCGGCGAGCTGATGGGACAATTGCAGGGCTTGCTGGGCACGCAAGGCGCCGAAGCCATCCAGCTGGTGCTGGCCGGCGCGAAGAACCATGAACAGGGCCGCATCGCCACCCTCATCGCCAGCGCCCTGCTGCTGTTTGGCGCCACCAGCGTGTTTGCCGAGCTGAAAGCCAGCCTCGATGAAATCTGGCAAGTGCCGCCCTTGAAGGAAGCGGGCGCCTGGGACATGCTGCGCACGCGCTTGCTGTCGTTCGGCCTGGTGCTGGTACTGGCCTTCCTGCTGATGGTGTCGCTGGTGGTCAACGCGGCCATGGCCATCCTCGCCAACTTCTGGGAGGGCGTGTGGAAGGACACGGCCGTGCTGTTTACCATCCTGTCGAACCTGATCGGCTTTGCCGTCATCGCCAGCCTGTTTGCCGTCATCTATAAAATGCTGCCGCGCGTGCGCCTGTCCTGGCGCGACGTGCTGATCGGCGCCATCGGCACGGCTTTCATGTTTTCACTAGGGAAATATGCGATTGGCGTGTATATCGGCAACAGCGGCGTGGCCAGCAGCTATGGCGCGGCCGGCTCGCTGGTGGCGCTGCTGCTGTGGGTATATTACTCGGCACAAATCTTCTTCCTGGGCGCCGAATTCACGCGCCAGTTCGCCCTGCAACTGGGCAGCATGAAGGATATGCCGAAGACGGAAGACGGCGACCTGCAAGTGAAGATATTGAAACGCCACCAGTCGTAAGCGATCAGTCTGCATGCAACAACGGCGCCCGCGGGCGCCGTTTTTCTTATCCAGCCTCAACTTACTCGCCCAGCAATTCCGCTACCACTTCCATGCCCTGCACGCGCTCGGCCACGACCTTCACGATGACGATGATGGGTACGCCCAGCAGCAAGCCCCAGACGCCCCACAGCCAGCCCCAGAACAGCAGGCTGATGAAGACGGCCGTGGGGTTCATGCGGGCGATGCGCCCCGTCATCCACGTGGTGACAAAAGTGCCGACCAGGGTAGCGATGGCCATCGACGTGCCCGTCACCAGCAAGACCATTTCCAGCGATTCGAACTGCAAAAAGGCGACGAGCCCCGTGGCGATGGTGATGAGCAAGGGGCCGAAGTACGGCATGATGTGCAGCAAGCCGGCCACGATGGCCCAGGCGCCCGCGTTTTCCAGGCCGATCACGCGCAGGGCAATCCACATCAGGACGGCCAGCAAGCCATTCGTGACGAGCAGCATGAACATATAGTTCTGGATCGAGGTATTGATGTCTTCCAGGATGTGCACGGTGACCTTCTTGCGGCTCAGCGACGGTCCCGTCAGCTTGACGAGCTTGCGCTTGAAGGTGTCGCCCGACAGCAGCAGGAAAAACACGAGGAAGATGACCATGGTGGCCTGGCTGACAAAGCCCACCAGGCCCAGCGAGCCGGCCCAGACCCAATCCATGATCTTGAAATTGGGGCCTTCGGACGCTGCCGCGGCGCGGCGGTTGTTGCGGCGCGCTTCGGCGCCGGCGGCCACTTGCTCGATCTCATTGGCCACGGCCTGCATCTTCTGGAAGGTACTGTTCTTGCCACCCGTATTGGCGGCGATCAGGCGCGACAGTTTATGCGTGGCGGCTGGCAACTCTTCAACGATGGATTCGAATTCGCCCTGCACGCGCTCGACCACAACGATGGAGCCGAACAGGATCAGGGCCGTGACGACCGTGGCGCCGATGGCGCGCGGCAGGCGTAGCTTTTCCAGCCAGGCGACGACGGGATTGAGGGTGTAGGCAATGAAAATGCCGAAGATGACGGGAATGAGGAATTTCTGTGCCCACTGCAGCGCATAAATGAAGCTGACGGTGGCGATGATGCCCAGCGCCATGCCACGCGCATTGACATGCAGCGGCAAACGCAAGGATGCGTCCAAGTGCTCCACGGGCGTGCCGGGAGGTGGCCCGGCAGGCTCGGTGGAGGCAGCCGCCACCGGCTCGGGCGGGGTATCTGAAGGCTGGATATGCATGCGATTCCCGCGACGGTCGGTGGTGGGCCGCAGCGCCAGCCGTGGGGCTGGCCGCTGCGGCGGGTCAGGCCATTACTTGACGCGGATGTCGTTTTTCACCGACTTCACGCCCTTGACGCCACGGGCAACTTCACCCGCTTTGGCGGCATCGGCTGGCTGGGCAACGAAGCCGCTCAGCTGAACCACGCCCTTGAAGGTTTCCACGTTGATTTCCGTCGATTTCAGGGTAGGCTCATTGAAGATGCTCGCTTTCACTTTGGTGGTGATCGCGGCGTCGTCGATGTACTCGCCCGTGCCTTCCTTGGTTGGGGTCGAAGCGCAGCCTGCAACGGCGAACAGGGAAGCGACGAAAAGGCCAGTAGCGATAGATTTAGTGAATTTCATGGTTTTTTCCTTAGGAGTGGTCAATCAATGTGCTCACAATGAGCTTCTTATACCAGTGTGGTGACTGCGCGCCGGATGGAGCTCAGTAGCCAAACTGGGTTTTTGCAGCCTTGATACAGTCATCCTTGGCTGCGCCGGCTAATGCATCGCATTTTTCTGTCGCGACCTTGTACTCGGCTTTTCTTTTTGCTTCACGCGCATCGCTGCGCGCTTCGATGACTTTCTTGTCCGCCTTGGCATCGGCCAGGGCCGCCACCTTGGTGGACTTGGCCAGCTTGACGCAGACATCCTTGTCGTTGCCCGTCACCGCATTGCAGCGCGCCAGGTCGACGTCGTAATTGGCATCGGCAATCTTGATGCGGGCCTTGGTGTAGGCGCGCAGGGTATTCGTGTATTGCGCCTGGGCCACGGCTTCATCGTAGGTACGCACGGCCTTCGCTTCGGCGATGCAGACATCCTTCGGGTTGCCCGTGATTTTTTCGCACTCGGCATGCGCCAGCTTGTAGTTCAGGGCCGCCTGTTCATTGGCCGCCTTGTAGGCTGCTTTTGCTTCCGGCGTAGCGGCCACTGCCTGGCCGCCCCAGGCGGCGCATGCAAGGCTGACGACGATGGCGGTGAAAAGCTTATTCTTGTTCATATTGTATTTCTCCCTGGTGGTACCAAACATGTCTGCTTGGCATGACTACCGTTTTACGTGGATAGTCGCCGCTCTTCTGTACGCTGCCGTACACAAGTAATTTATTTTGAAAGCGAAAGGGATACAGGGAGAAATAACAACGTTTTCGTGGATCGCTACGGTAAAAAATACCATTTTTGGCAGCAAATAACTACGTGCGGCAGCGTACAGACCCGGGACGGGGGCATGACTAAGATGGCACTACACCCTCACCTCGTCAGGAGAATAAAATGAAAACCAACGCCACCTTGGCCGCACTGATGCTCGCCGCCACCGCCGTACTGAGCGGTTGTGCCACCGGCCCTTCCCAGTCACAACAGTATTACCCGGCCAACCAGCCTGAGTCCGCCATGTACGGCACCGTCGATTCCATCCAGATCGTGCAGGGTGGCGGCCAAACCAGCGGCGCCGGCGCCGTGGTCGGCGGCATCGCCGGCGCCCTGCTGGGCAATACCATCGGTTCGGGCAGCGGGCGCACGGCCGCTACCGTGGCGGGCGCCGTCGCCGGCGGCGTCGTGGGCAACCAGGTCGAAGGCCGCAAGCAGCAGGCACAGGCTTATCAGATCAGCGTGCGTCTCGACAACGGCGAATACCGTACCGTGGTGCAAGACAACGCCAATGATTTGCGCCCGGGCAACCGCGTGCGCGTCGTTGACGGCCGCGTCTACCGCTATTAATCCACTGGCCGGGCTTGCCAGCAAGCCTGCGCCGGACCATGCACCAACAAGGAGATACCATGGGCACCATCATTCTGATCATCTTGATCCTGGCCCTGGTCGGCGTCCTGCCCACCTGGCCGCATAGCCGCAACTGGGGTTACGGCCCCAGCGGCATCGCCGGCCTGGTCGTAGTGATACTGATCCTGCTATTACTGACAGGCAGGTTGTAGAAAAAGGCGCTACGGCGCCTTTTTTATTTCAAGGAGGAAATATCATGACTATCCACAACACACTCTTGGCGACCCTGTTCGCCTGCAGCCTGGCGCCGCTGGCACTGGCCCAGACAGCCACGCCGCAGCCAGGCGACCCGCAACGCTGGTACCAGGAAGACAGCACGGCGCAAGCCCAGCTGCGTACCCTGCGCAAGGAAATCGCCGCCGCCCTGGCCGAAGCCAAAAAAGCCTGCCGTACGGAACCGTCCGCCGCGCGCGCCACCTGCCTGAAGGATGCACAAGACACGTACCGGCAAGACATGGCGAATGCGGAAAAACTGCGTGCAGCGGCGCATACGCAGTGATGCAGCAATGCGCCGTACTCTTGCTCTGTACTCTTGCAACGCCTGGCAAAACCGACGCGCAGCAGGTTTTGACAGGCGTCACTAAGCAGCGTCGCGTTCGTAGGGTGGCAGTTCGTGCACCACGAGCGGCGTATCTTCCGTGACAAAAGCCAGCCAGCCGGCCGCCTTGATCGCGCGCAAGCCGTCCTGATAGCCCTGCTCCCAGCGCCATTCGATCGAGCCCTTGGAGAAATTGATATCCTTGGCCGCCATGTGCCAGTCGCGCCCCGCATACGGGAGGCGCACGATGTGCATGGTGCTGTCGCAACCGAGCGCCACCAGTTCTTCCGTCTGCTGGCGGTTGTGCTTGGTGTCGGGCAGGCCGGCATACAGTTCGCGCAATTTGCGCTGCAAGGTGTGCGTGTTCACATAATCGGCGATATGCCGCTTCGAGCGCGACGCGAAGGTGACATCCTTTTGCCGCGTCTGCACTTCATCGAGGGTGGTCGGTTCCGGCCCTTCCGAGCTCCACAGATCCACCATGAAGACCAGGGTGTCGACGTGGGGCGTGTCGTCGAGCACAGTTTCGAGCGGCGTATTCGAGTACAGGCCGCCATCCCAGTATAAATCGCCATCGACGCGCACGCCGGCAAAGCCGGGCGGCAAGGCGCCACTGGCGCGGATGTGATCGGCCGTCAGGGCTTGCTGCTGGCTGTCGAAACTGGTGAGGCTGCCGCATTTGACGCGCAGGGCGTTGACGGTCAGGCGCATGCCGCCCGGCTCGTTCAGATAATCGAAGTCGACCAGTTCCTCGAGGGTGCTGGCCAGTTCGCTGGTGTCATAAAAACTGGCCTCTTCCGGCTTGACGGCGATTCCGGCAGGAAACAGGCTGAAGGTGCGCGGCTTGAAGAAGCCGGGCACGCCGCGCAGCACCGTATCGAGCGTGGCCAGCCAGATGTTCGAGCGGCGCTGCTGGTCGGAGACCAGGTTCATGTCGATGCTGTCGCGGTGCGCAACGCGCTGCCAGAACTGTTTCAGGCGCACGAGCCGGTCTTCGTGCTTGTTGCCGGCCAGAATGGCGGCATTGATGGCGCCGATCGAGGTGCCCACCACCCAGTCGGGCGCCAGGCCATGTTCGTGCAGAGCGTGATAGACGCCGGCCTGGTAGGCGCCCAGTGCGCCGCCGCCCTGCAGCACCAGCACGATGCGCAGGCGCGAGGGATTTAACTGATTGATCGGTGTCTTCGAATGCGTCATCAAGATGGCCCCTCTGTCCGCCGCGCGGAATGCGGCGTGAATCATTGTAAGGGATTGCGTCAGTGCGCGCCGGACCTTGGGTGCAGGCAAAAAAAACGCCGTCAATGACGGCGTTCCTGTGCAACACGGCTGGCGTTCAGCGCTTGCGGCGCAGCCAGCTGGCGGCAACGGCGGCAACGGCCACGAGGACCAGGGCCGGCTTGACCAGCTTCTTGCGTCCGATAAACGATAGCGCCGTCAGCACATAGGGCATGGCGCCTTGCAGCCGCATGCCGCCCGGCGCCAGCAGGGACTCGACGCGGTGGCCGGCAAAGCCGACCGCCGTCTCGACCACGCCCTGCAGCATCGACTCGGGACGCAATGCATAGCCCACGTTGGCGCGCGCATGCACGATGCCCACGCGGTACATTTCGCCCTGGGCGATCAGCAGGCGCTTGCGGGCGGCTTGCGCCGCCAGTTTGTCGGTTTCCGACATGAATTCTCCTCGTGAGGCAGCTTACATCAGCATGTCGCGGTCGGCCTTCAATTCCGCCATGGTGGCCGGCATCGACAGCTTTCCTTGACGCAGCATGGCGCGCGCATACATGACCAGCGCGATGGCCAGCAGTACGAACACGACCGTCATGATCGCCAGGATCTTCCAGCCCAGGCTATCCCAGGCGAGAAAAACGATCAGCACGCTGCCGTAAGCGATGGCAAACAAGCCCGCCACCGTCGCCAGCGCGAAAATGACAATCAGCTGCAACATGTGATTGCGCACTTCCGACAATTCGATGGTGGCCAGTTCCAGCCGCGACAACATCAGTCCGACGGCGTTTTTGGCCAGGCCGGCGACCGAGCCGATCAATCCCGGCCCCTGGTGAGACGAAGCAGACTTGTCCATATCGCTCCTGTATGGGATTACTTGCGGCCCAGGATGAAGCCGACCAGCACGCCGACGCCAGCGGCAACGGCCACCGTGCGCCATGGGTTTTCCTTGACATAGCCGTCTGCCTGGGCAGCCATCTGCTTGGTGGCGACGATGGCCGACGCTTGCGCTTCATGCGCCTTGGCCAGGGCGGCGTCCAGGGTTTTCATGCCCTTGATGCGTACTTCATCGGCTTTTTCGCCAGTCAGGGCGGCAGCGGCGCTGAACAGGGCTTGTGCATCCTTGACCAGGGTTTTGACATCGTTATTAACGGTAGTGATATTATTTTCCAACATGGTTTAGCTCCTTAGCTGTGGATGAATGTAGTTACTATACCTACTTTACTCAAAAACACTATTCCATTAGATCGCGCATATCATCGGCGTGCTCTTCTTCAACAGCCATGATTTTGATCAACAAATGGCGTGTGGTCGGGTCTTTGTCGCCGATTTTCACGATCATCTGGCGATACGACTCGATCGCTACCCGCTCCGCGATCAGATTGGCACGCACCATGCTCTGCACGTCTTCGGAGTCATCATACTCGGCATGGCTACGCGCAAGCAATGTTGCAGGATTAAAATCTGGCTTGCCATTCAATTGCACGATGCGTTCGGCCAGCCAGTCCGCATGTTCCTGCTCCTGCTGCGCATGCTCGAGGAACTCGGCCTTGATGCTGCCATTGTCGCGTCCGCTTACGGTGTAGTAATGGCGTTTATAGCGTGCGATACACACCAGCTCGGTGGCCAGCGCCCCATTCAGCAGGGTAATTAACTCCTCGCGGTCGGCCTGGTAGCCGGCCGTCACGGCGCCATCGTCCAAATTTTTCGCGGCAGCGCGGATGGCCGCCGTATCGATGCCAGCTGGAATCTCAACAGATGTTGGTGTCATGATGCTTCCTTTCAATACTTGCGTGGGTATCCACCGGCCAGGTTGCGGCCGGTGCTGCCTTTGGCTTACAACGCCCCAAGGCGTTTAACGGCGGGCGGGAATCGCCGTGTTGTCCTCGGACAAGACGATTTCCACCCGGCGATTCAGTTGGCGGTTTGCCGCCGTGTCATTGCCGGCGGCCGGATAGGCGGCGCCATAGCCTTTCGTGGCGATGCGGTCGCGGCTGATGCCTTGCTCCAGCAGCGCATTGCGCACGGATTCGGCACGGCGTTGCGACAATTCCAGGTTGTGCGCGGAGCCGCCCGTGCTATCCGTGAAGCCTTCGATCAGCACGGTGCGCTGCGGGTTGTTTTTCAGCACATCAGCCAGCTTGCGCGCCGTATTCGCGCCATCGGCCGTCAGATTCGCCTTGTCCGTGCCAAACAGCACGTCGCCCAGGGTGATCACCATGCCGCGTTCGGTTTTCTTGGCGGCCAGGTCGGCCAGCTGCGCCTCGAGTCCGGCGGCGCGGGCTTGCGCATCGCGGGCCGACGCTTCGGCAGCTTGTGCCTGGGCCTTGGCCGCTTCCGCATCGGCCTGCGCCGACTGGGCGCGGGCCGTTGCCTGGTCAGCCTGCTGCGTGCGCGCATCGAGGCGCAATTGATCGCGCTGCTTGCCGGCGTTGGCGATATCGGCTTCTGCAGCTTTCTGCTTGGCGACTTCTTGCGCCGTGGCTATCTTTTGCTTGGCCAGGTAGGCCAGCTTGTCTACTTTTTCGCTATCTTCCTGGCGCGTGGCGGCCGCGTTCGCCGCTTCCAGGGCAGCGCTCGCTTCGCGGAATTCGCGTGGCGCATAGGTCGACACGATCGGGTTCGATTGCGCCGCCATGTAGTCGCCGCGGGTCTGGTCGAGCAGGCTGGTGGTGGTCGGTGCGGAGCTGCAGGCGGCGACAAAGGCGGCCATGGCCAGCAGGCCGGGAATGGTGGTGTAGGTAGCTTTTTTCATGATGGGGTCCTAGTTATTGTTATTAGTTATTGTTTTGGGGCTTGCTGATTGGCGCGGTCGAGCTCTTCGCGCATGACGCGAATGTTCTCGTTGATCTCGTCGGCGGCGCTGGTGGCCTTGGCCGAGTTGGCCTTGCTTTGCGCCAGCTTGGCATCGGCTTGCGCCTGGTCGGCCAGGTCGCGTGCCGTCTTGTAGTCGCGGTCTTTCAGCGCCTGGTTGGCCATGCGCATTTTTTCGCGGGCCGAACGCATTTCATCGGGCGCCAGGTCGGCGGCGCCGGCGCTGGCGGCGTTATCGACGGCGGCGCGCGACACGGCGACGTCGGCCGTGGCTGGCGTTTTCAGACTGGAACAGCCCGTCATCAGGACAACGGCGGTGGCGCAAGCGGCCAAGGCGGCCAACGGGGACATCTTGAAATCTCGGTTTGTCATTTTTCTTCTCCTGGAGAATGTAAGCAGTAAGGTTCATACGTCGGTGCATCTGGAATCAGGAACGGCGTTTGATGTAGACGTTATAGGCTCCGGCTCCCCGCATATCCGTTCGGTGCCGCACATAGGGTAGGAAATCGACAATACTTGCATGGGCAACGTGCGCTAGCGCACGTGCCCGACAGTAAAACCTGAAACAGCCCCGGCCTTAGGACGATTCCTGTAGCATCGCGACTACTTGTTCAGAAAGAATCCGCTCATGCCGCTCTCCCGCCGTCAGAAAATCGCCCTCGCCAGCACCGCCGTGCTCATCGCCCTGCCCGTCACGGCTTCCATCGTCCTGCTGAACATGGACTGGAACCGTGCCAAGCCCTGGCTCAATGCGCGCGCCAGCGAAGCGCTGGGCCGGCCGTTTGCCATCGAGGGCGACCTGGCGCTGACGTGGCAGCAGCCGACGGCTGGAGGGAAACAAGGCTGGCGCGACTATTTGCCGTGGCCGCACCTGCAGGCCAAGGATGTGCGCCTGGGCAACCCGAGCACCATGGCTGGGACGGATGACGAAGCGCAGCTGGCCAGCGTCAGCCAGCTGGCGTTCTCGCTCAATCCGCTGGCCCTGCTGGACAAGAAAATCATCATCCCGCAATTGCGCTTCGACACGCCGCAGGTGCGCTTGCTGCGCAACAAGGACGGCAAGAACAACTGGACCTTCGACAAGCAGGAACAGCCGTCGCCGTGGCAGCTGGAATTGCAAAGCGTGGTCTTCAGCAAGGGCACCGTGACCCTGGATGATGGCGTCAGCAAAACGGCCATGCGCGCCGATGTCGACACCATTGCGGGCGACGCGCGCTACGGCATCGCCTGGACGCTGTCCGGCAAATACCGTGGCGAAACCGTCAAGGGCGGCGGCAAGGCGGGCGGCGTACTGTCGCTGCAGCAGCAAGGCACGCCCTTCCCCATCCAGGCCGACATGCGCGCGGGCGGCAACAGCATGGCCATCGAAGGCACGCTCACGCGTCCGGCGAACCTGGCCGCGCTCGACGTGCGCCTGAAGCTGTCCGGCCCCAGCATGGCGCGCCTGTATCCCTTGACGGGCGTGCTGCTGCCGGAAACGCCGCATTTCAGTACAGAGGGCCATTTGACGGGCACCCTGGCGCCGCGCGGCGGCGAGTGGGTATACGACAAGTTCAGCGGCAAGGTAGGGTCAAGCGACATCAGCGGCAAGCTGGCTTTTTCCGCCAGCACGCCGCGCAAGCGCCTGACGGGCGAAGTCCACTCGCGCCTGCTGCAATTTTCCGACCTGGGTCCGCTGGTGGGCGCCGATTCCAGCGCCAGCAAGAAGGAACGGGGCGTGGCCTCGACGCAGCCGGCTGGCCGCGTGCTGCCGGTGGAAACGTTCAAGACAGAGCGCTGGACCAGCCTGGACGCCGACGTGCGCTACACGGCCGACAAGATCACGCGCGACGCCGAGCTGCCGATCAGCAAGCTCGACACGCATGTGGTGCTGACGGATGGCGTGCTGTCCCTGACGCCGCTCAACTTCAACGTGGCGGGCGGCACCCTGACGTCGCAGATCAAGCTAGACGGCAGCGGCAAGGTCATCGCCAACGGCATCGCCGCCGAACTCAAGGCAAGCGCGCGCCATTTGCACATCCAGCAACTGTTCCCCCGCCTGCCTGCCCTGCAGGCCAGCGTGGGCGAAATCAATGGCGACGCTTCGCTGTCGGCCACGGGCAATTCCGTCGCCACCCTGCTGGGCAGCTCGAACGGCGAAGTGCGCGCGCTGATCAATCGGGGCAGCATCAGCAAGCTGCTGCTGGAAGAAATGGGCTTGAATATCGGCAGCGTCGTGCTGGCCAAACTGTCTGGCGACAAGCAGGTCAAGCTGAACTGCATGGCCGCCGATTTCGCCGTCACCAAGGGACTGATGCGCACGCGGCAGTTCATCGTCGACACGGATGACGCCGTCCTGAATATCGACGGCACGGTGAACCTGGCCGATGAACGGCTGGACCTGACCCTGCGGCCGGACAGCAAGGGCTTGCGCGTCTTTTCGCTGCGCTCGCCCCTGTACGTGCATGGCACTTTCAGCAAGCCCGATGTGAGCGTCGACAAGGGCGTGCTGGCCCTGCGCGCCGGTGGCGCCCTGGCGCTGGCCGTGGTGGCGCCCGTGGCGGCGCTGCTGCCGCTGGTCAATGCCGGTCCCGTCGAGGATAGCGAATGCGCGGCACTGCTGGCCCAGGCGCGCGTGAAACCGGTGGCTCCCAAGCCGGGGAAAGCCGTACGCAAGGTGCGCTGAACGGGGCGTGGGTGCCTTTACAATTGTTACACACCTATGTGCGTTGCCGAACAGACCCTGCCTTGTCGCAATCCTATCCTGTAATCGTGCCTGAAACACACGGCGTCACGAAGTCATCCGGCCCATACCATGCCGGCGCCACGAGGTCCGAATTCATAGGAGAACTATCATGCAAATCATTAAAAAAATCGCCGCTACCACTTCCGTTGCTGCCCTTCTGCTGAGCCTGACGGCTTGCGCCAACATGTCCGGTCAGGATAAAAACACGGCCATCGGCGCCGGCGTCGGCGCCGTTGCCGGTTCCGTGCTGACGGGCGGCAGCGCTGTCGGCGCAGTCGGCGGTGCCGCTGTCGGCGGCGTGATCGGTAACCAGGTCAAGCCGAAGTAATCGATGATGAAAAAAGCGGGGTGGGTGCCCAGGCGCCCGCCCCGCTTTTTTGCGTCTGCGATATAAGCTTTAAAAAAACAGGAATCAGACGAAGACGTTGGCCATGCCGATGGTGCCGCTATCCTTGACCAGCTCGTAGCAGCGGCAGGAAACGGCTTCCAGGCCGGCCGAATCGAGGATCTCGATATTGCCGCGGCTGTAAGTGATGAGTTTTTGCTGTTGCAGCGCACTGGCCGCCTTGGTCACACCGACCCGCCGCACACCGAGGGTATGGGCGAGGAATTCATGCGTGAGGTGAAATTTTTCGGACTGCAAGCGGTCGCGCGTGATCAGCAGCGAACGGGCCAGGCGCGCCTCGAGCACGTGGAAGCGGCTGCACACGGCAATCTGGATGGCTTGTGCCAGCAGGGTGTCCGTGTAGCGGTACAGCAAACGCTGCAGGGACTCGAGCTGGGCGAACTCGGCGCAGAAATCGGCCCGCGCGATGCGGCTGGCCGTGCCGGAACGTTGCACGACTGCGCGCACTTGCGCCAGGTCATGACCGAGCGCGACGGAAGCGCCCAGGACGCCTTCGCGGCCGACGGAGCCCACTTCCAGGGTCATGCGGCCTTCCGCCACGGCCAGCAGCGAGATCAGGCAGTCGCCGGGGAAATAGATGTGGGCGATAGGCTGGCCAGGTTCGTACAGCACCTCGCCCACCTCGACGGTGACGGTATCGAACAGCGCCGTCAGGTGCCGCAAGTCGTGCTCGGGCAGGCTGGCCAGCAAGCGGTTGCCGGCGTCAGGCGCGCCCATGGGCGACCCCAGGCCGGATCGGCCTGTATCGCGGGACAGGGTCGTGCTGGCGTTCGTTAGTGGCATTGCTTTTCCTTGGTGTCGTTACAACTCGACATAATTTTTACCTAGCCTACGGTGCAGTACCGTCCCTGTATGTACGGTGACGCACGGAAGCGGGGCAAGCGGTACAGCACACTGGCCGCATGCACGGATAACACGCACTACCCATTTCATTATTTTAAAAACAAGGAGCCTTCCATGACCACCACCACCAAATCCCTCCATCCGCTGGTGCTTGCCGCCGCCGTCGCCGTCCTGCTGTTTTGCGGCGTCGGCACGGCGGCCCTGATGGGCTGGCTGCCTTCGTCCCAGGGCGATAGCCAGCCGCTGGCAGCCAGCACCTCGGCCGAGCAGATGGCCAGCCTGCAGGCGAACCAGCCGCCAGCGAACCTGCAGCCTGCCGGCGCACAGCCGCTGGCCGCCCTGCCGCCACAGCAACAGCAACAGCAGCAACCCGTGCGCCAGGCGCAACAGCAGCCACAGCAGCCACAGCAGCCACAGCAACAGTACGCGGCAGCCCCGGCGCCGCAAGTGTGCGGCAATTGCGGCGTGATCGAAGCCATCCATGAAGTCAATACGCGCGCCGAAGGCAGCGGCGTGGGCGCGGCCGGCGGCGCCGTCGTTGGCGGCTTGCTGGGCAACCAGGTAGGCGGCGGTCATGGCAAGCAACTGGCTACCGTGCTGGGTGCCGTTGGCGGCGCCGTGGCCGGCAACCAGATCGAAGGCAGCGTGCGCGCCACGCGCAGCTATAACATCGTCGTGCGCCTCGATAACGGCAAGACGCGCACCGTGCACCAGAGCGCCGCGCCGAACTGGCGCCAGGGCGACCGCGTGCGCATCGTCAACGGCGGCTTGCGCGCCATGGGCTAAGCGAACCGCGACGGCGCCGCTGCCGCGATTAGTTGCAAATTCAACACACGCCCGGCCCGTCCGGGCGTTTTCTTTTTGATAATGTTCGTTGGCGTACAGATGAGTTTGCCGTCCCGCGAGATGATGCATTCAAGAAAGTTCAACGGATGTCTTCAAGGAGATGCGATGGAAAACGACAAGACAGGCAGCCGCCGGATCTGGCTCGGCTTTATCGGTGGCGGCGCATTGGCCACCGCGCTGGGCTTCTGCGCGCTGGACCTGGCGCCCGTGCAAGCGAGCGCGCCCGTGTTTGGCGTGATGCTGTTGCTGACGGGCGGCATGGTCAGCTGCCTGGCCGGCGCCATCGGCCTGGCCGGCATGCTGGCCTGGATACCGGGCATGGATGGCGAACAGGAAACGCCACCGCTACGCGAGCGGAATTTGGCCAAATAAGCTGGCTAAATCAGGAATAAGTTGGGTAAATAAGGCTTGTGTACGGCACCGTACAGAAAATTTCAGAAACAAAGTAGACAATAAGTCATGGCATCAGCGTTCAGCGACCCAGTCGCCGCGCAATGACAAAAACCGATGACAGCGCCCGGCCAAGGCAGCCGCCGTCATCCACACATTACTCTCGGAGGACACATCATGCTGTATACAATCGCCGTCGTACTCATTATTCTTTGGCTGCTGGGCCTGGTAACTTCCTATACCATTGGCGGCTTCATTCACATTCTGCTGGTGGTCGCCGTGATCATGGTGCTGCTGCGTTTGATCAGCGGGCGCGGTTTATAGAGGCCGGCGCACTGGCCAGACAGGGCGGCGCGCGTGCAAACGGCGCCGCCTTTTTGCCGCCTTTTGCATACAGTGTGTGCGCACTGGCACGCCGCGGCATTTTGCAGTAACGTGTGCAGGTAATTCCTGGGTATGTCCCAATAACAAAACAAGGAGAAAATCCATGAAAGAAACATTCAAAAAAGGCCCTGGCGCCAAATCCCTGATCGGCATGCTGGTGATCGCATTGGCCGCCACCGGCTGTGCCGACATGTCCTCGACGCAGCGTGGCACGGCCACGGGCGCCGGCATCGGCGCGGGCCTGGGCGCCTTGATCGGCGGCACCACCGGTGGCGGCAGCAGTGGCCGCACGGCCGGCGGCGCCCTGATCGGTGCCGCAGCTGGCGCCGTGGTCGGCAATATCTGGTCGAACCGCATGGAAAACCAGAAGCGCGCGATGGAACAAGCGACACAGGGTACTGGTGTGCAAGTGTCGCAAACGGCCGATAACCGCCTGAAAATGGAAATCCCGAGCGACATTTCCTTCGATACCAACCGCGCCGACATCAAGGGCAACTTCCGCCCCATCCTCGACCGCTTTGCCGCCACCCTGAATGAAAACCCGAACACGACGGTCAGCATCATCGGCCACACGGACAGCACGGGCAGCGATTCCATCAATGAGCCGCTGTCGGTGGAACGCGCAGCCCACACGCGCGACTACCTGTCGATGCGCGGCGTCTCGCCGACCCGCGTCGTGACGGAAGGCCGCGGCGCCCGCGAGCCGATCGCCTCGAATGCCGATGCATCGGGACGCGCACGCAATCGCCGCGTGGAAATCTATGTAGCCGAGCTTGCCCCACGCTAAGCTGACACGCATCAATAAAAAACCCGCCGGCAAGGTAACTTGCCGGCGGGTTTTTTCCATGTAAAACAGCTTATTTCGACGTCGTTGCCTTGGCGCCGCTTTCACCCTCTTTCGCCACCTTGGCGAAGTCGCCCGCCACCACCACCGAGACGGCCGATGGCTTCAGGTATTCGCGCAGGCCCTGGTTCACTTGCGCCAAGGTCAAGGCCGCCACTTTCGCTTCCAGGTCCTTGTCGTACGCCATCGTGCGGTCCTGCGCCAGGTAGCCAGCCAGTTCGCGCGCCAGGCCCGCGTCCTGCGTGCGGCCCACTTCTTCCGATTGCAGCCAGCCTTTCTTCGCTTCAACCAGTTCGGCTTCCGTGAAGCCGTCGGCCAGCACCTTGGCGATTTCCTCGCGCAGGGCCGCTTCCACCTTGACCGTGTTTTGCGGCGCGCTGATCGCATACGCCATCCAGTAGCCGGCCGGCTCGCGCGACGGAATGCTCACTTGCGAACCGACGCCGTACGACAGGCCTTCCTTCTGGCGGATGCGGTCGGCCAGACGGCTGCGCAAGGCGCCGCCACCGAGCATGTGATTGGCCATCAGCAAGGCCGGATAGCTGGCGGCATCATCCTTGAGGGGAATCGGCTGGATGGCGAACAGCACGCTGTTGGCCTTGTCCGGCGTTTCCAGCGTGACTTTCTCGCCGCTGACAGGCTTGACGGCGTCAAGAATGCGTACATACGGCTGCTGCGCCTTCCAACTGCCGTACAGGCTGGCCACTTGCGCCTTCAGCGCGGCCGGATCGAAGTCGCCGACGGCGGCAAAGGTGGCGTTCGAGGCGCCATAGTAGGCGCCATGGAAGGCTTTCACATCGGCCACCTTGATGGCTTTCCATTGCGCCAGTTCCGCCGGCAAGGTGGCCACGTGGCGCACATGGCCTTCCGGCGTGGCGTCGAGCAGGCGGCGGAAGGCGTTCACGGCCAGCGGCTGCGGTTCAGGCAATTCCTGCTCCGCGCGGCCGACGCGCTCGCGCTGCAATTCCAGGAACTCCGTTTCGCTCAGGGCCGGCTTTTGCAGCACTTGCGCCAGCAGGTCCATGGCGGCCGGCAAGTTCTCGCGCTTGCCCGTCAGCATGGCGGTCACGCCCTCGGCGCCGCCCGTGATGGCCACTTGCGTACCCAGCTGGTCGAACTTGTCCTTCACTTCCTGGCGCGACAGTTTATCCGTGCCGCGCGACAGCAGATTGGCCGTGTAGCTGCCCACTTGCCCCTTGCCGCGCAAGCTCTCTTCGCTGCCGATCTGCAATTTCAACACGATGCTGACGGTATTGCCCTTGGTTTTCTTCGGCAGCAAGGCGCCCTTCAAGCCATTCGGCAAGGTAAAGCGCGTGGTGCGCGCTTCGATATTGTCGGGGCTCGGGTCGAACGCTTCGCCCTGCGCCACGACGGCGCGGCCCGTGTAGCCGGCCAATTGCGGCGCCACGTCGGCGTAGGCCGGCACGACGGTGCGGTCCGGCGCATCGGTAGGGATGAAACGGCCCAGGGTGCGGTTCGAGCTCTTCAGGTATTTCTCGGCCGCCGCCTGCACCTGCGCCGTCGTCAGCTTGTCGAGCTGGTCGCGCTGCAGGAAGAACAGACGCCAGTCGCCGGCCGCCAGCGATTCCGTCAGGGCGATCGTCATGCGCGCCGTGTTCGACGTGATCAGTTCGACCTGCTTGTTCAGCTGCTGTTTCACGCGCGCCACTTCCGCGTCCGTGACCGGCTGCGACTTCAAGTCTTCCAGCACTTTCAGCATGGCCGCTTGCGCCGCGTCGAGGTTGCCATCGACAGGCACCAGCGCGCCGAACAGGTTGTAGCCCGGCTCCAGGTTGCTTACCGAGTTGTATTCGATCTTGCTGGCCAGCTTGGTTTCCACCAGCGCCTTGTGCAGGCGGCCGGCCGGTGCATCCGTCAGCACGTGGCCGAGCACCTCGATGGCGACGGCGTCCGGATTGCCGGACGGCGCCACGTGGTAGCCGGCGCCGACGAACTGCGTGCCGCCGCTGCGGCGCACCGTCACGGCGCGCTCGCCATCCTGCACCGGTTCGGCCGTGTAGGTCGGTTCGATCACGCGCGTCGGTTTCGGGATTTTGCCGAACAGTTCATTGATCTGCTTCAAGACCTTCGCCTCATCGAAGCGGCCCGCCACCATCAGCACGGCGTTATCGGGCTGATAATATTTATGGTAAAACGCGCGCAGGCGGGGAATGTTCACCTGCTCGATGTCGGAACGGGCGCCGATGGTCGACTTGCCGTAGTTGTGCCAGTCGTAGGCGATGGCCTGGATGCGCTCGCTCGTCACGCCGATCGGGTCGCTCTCGCCCATCTCGAACTCGTTGCGCACGACCGTCATTTCACCCTTCTGTGTCTTCGGATTCCACAGGTCGTTCTGGTCGATGGCCGCGTTGACCATGCGGTCCGCTTCCATGGCCAGCATCTGGCGCAGGTTGTCGTCGTTGGCGGGGAAGGTGGCGTAGTAATTGGTGCGGTCGTACCAGGTGGTGCCGTTGAACTGCGCGCCCGTCGAGTTCAGGATCTCGACCGGGGTTTTCGTCCCCTTCTTGATGCCGAAGTTGGCGCTGGGCTTGAACAGCAAGTGCTCGAGCAAGTGGGCCATGCCCGTTTCGCCATAGTTTTCATGGCGCGAACCGACCAGGTAGACGATGTTGGTGGTCAGGGTCGGCTTGCTGGCATCGGGGAACAGCAGCACGCGCAAGCCATTGGCCAGCCGGTATTCGGTAATGCCTTCGACGGACGTGACCTTGACGGCGGCGGCGCGATTCGGCGCGGCCTTGCCGGTTTTCTGGGTCGGCGCCGCTTCAACGGGGGTGGCGGCCAGGATGAACGACGGCGACAGGATGCCGGCGGCAAGCAGGAGGGCGGTAATTGGTTTCAAGGCAGAGTCCTGGTAACACTACATGATTGGGCAAGGCGCAACAGCAAGCGCCATGGAATACATACTGAGTGCAAGAATGATCACGGAGCTTGCGCTGCGTCTTCGCCACTACGTGAAATTATTGCCATTTCACAATTTACGTCATGCTTGTCACTTGCGCAAGTCCCTGTCATCAAGCTGTTATCTGCCCGTGTTATACTCCACGGTTCCAGAACTATCTGCCTGTATATGAGACGAGCTCTCGTCCTGCTCTGCCTTTTTGTTTTCATCGCGTTACCCCAGGCGTTCGCCAGCATGGCTTACGCCAGCCCCTCCCCATTCCAGCACCTTGATGTCGCCGGCGTTACCGCCACGCCTGCCGCCGATTGCCACGATGCCGGCCAGCCCGGCGACAGCTGCGACGCCAACGAATGCGACAACGATCCCATCACGCTGTACCCGAGCTCGCGCCAGGCCGTACCGTTTTACGCCATCATTTGGCAAGCGGGACCGGGCGCACTTTCCGAAGCGGACGTGCGGCTGGCCACCCGGCCGCCGCGCGTCCGCCACTGAGACGAACACGGCAGCACCCATCACGCCCGGGGCGCCAGCCGCCAGGCAAGCTTGATACTTACTGACTTTACAAGGTTACACACATGGAATGGTTATTTGACCCGACAATCTGGGTCGGCCTGCTGACGCTGGTCGTACTGGAAATCGTACTGGGTATCGACAACCTGATTTTCATCGCCATCCTGGCCGAGAAGCTGCCGCCGCACCAGCGCGACAAAGCCCGGGTGCTGGGCCTGACCCTGGCCCTCGTCATGCGCCTGGGCCTGCTCTCGCTGATTTCCTGGCTGGTCACCCTGACGACGCCATTGTTTTCCATATGGACATTCTCGTTCTCGGGGCGCGACCTGATCCTGCTCCTCGGCGGCCTGTTCCTGCTGTTCAAGGCCACCAGCGAGCTGCACGAACGCCTCGAAGGCGTCACGCACGCCCAGACGGGCCCGAAAGTCTACGCCGGCTTCGGCCTCGTGGTGGCGCAGATCGTCGTGCTCGACGCCGTCTTTTCGCTCGACGCCGTCATCACGGCCGTCGGCATGGTGGAAAACCTGTACGTGATGATGGCGGCCGTCGTCATTTCCATCGTCGTCATGATGCTGGCCTCGAAAGTGCTGACGCGCTTCGTCAACGCCCATCCCACCGTCGTCGTGCTGTGCCTGAGCTTCCTGCTGATGATCGGCCTGTCGCTGGTGGCCGAAGGCCTGGGCTTCCACATTCCGAAAGGCTATCTGTACGCCGCCATCGGTTTCTCGATCGTCATCGAGTTCTTCAACCAGCTGGCGCGCCGCAACTTCCTCAAGCTGCAATCGAACGCCCCGCTGCGCGACCGCACGGCGCAAGCGGTGCTGAGCCTGCTGGGCGGGCGCAAGGGCCGCGAAACCGTCGAAGAGCACGAAGTCAAGGAATTGCCCGACGTCTCCGCCTTCGGCGTGGAAGAGCGCAACATGGTCAGCGGCGTGCTGACCCTGGCCGAGCGCTCGATCCGCTCCGTGATGACGCCGCGCGGCGACGTGTCGTGGGTCAACCTGAACGACAGCAGCGACAAGATGCTGCAGCTGCTGCGCGACACGCCGCACAGCATGATTCCTGTCTGCAATGACGACCTCGACAATGTGGTCGGCATCGCGCGCAGCAAGGACCTGATCGAGGACCTGGTGTCACACGGCAAGATCGACCCGGCCAGCATGCGCGAAGCCGTCGTCGTGCCGGAAGCGGCCGGCGTGCTGAAAGCCATGGAAACCCTGAAGCGCTCGCGCGGCCAGCTGGTGCTGGTGGTCGACGAGTTCGGCACCGTGCAAGGCGTGCTCACGCCGATCGACATCCTCGAAGCCATCGCCGGCGAATTCCCCGACGAGGACGAGCAGCCCGACGTGGAAGTGCTGGGCCCCGGCCACTGGCGCATCGACGGCGCGACGGACTTGCATTACCTGGAGCAAGTGTTCGAGACGGAAACCCTGGTCAGCGAAGACGGCGAATACAACTCGCTGGCCGGCTTCCTGCTGGCGCATTTCGAAAACATGCCGGCCGTGGGCGAAGTGCTGGAACTCGACGATCTGCGCTATGAAATCCTCGAGGCCGACGAGCGCCGCATCGCCAGCGTCGACGTGCGCCGCATCGAGCCTGATCACAGTTTGTAACACAATGGCAAGCGTGCCCCGCTTGCCATGCCGTATGCTGGGGTCTGCCTTTTTTGGAGACGCCAACATGAAACATTCTTTG
This sequence comes from Janthinobacterium sp. NKUCC08_JDC, assembly GCF_019345575.1. Taxonomy (NCBI): domain Bacteria; kingdom Pseudomonadati; phylum Pseudomonadota; class Betaproteobacteria; order Burkholderiales; family Oxalobacteraceae; genus Janthinobacterium; species Janthinobacterium sp. NKUCC08_JDC. Next base: position 141,552 of record NZ_JAHKQW010000011.1, read on the forward strand.
CTACGCTTGAGTCTGCTGGCTTGCGCCGCCCTGGGCGGCCAGGCCAGCGCCCTGGCCGCCTCGCCATCCACCACCATCAAGCCGGGCCTGTGGCAAGTCGACAGCAAAATGGCATCGCCCGACGCCGCCACCGACAACGCCATGTCCATGGTGCTGCAGCAACTGGGCAACCTTCCTCCCGATCAACGCAAGCAGCTGGAAAGCATGGCGGCCAGCCGCGGCATGGCCATGCCCACCGTGGGCGCCGACGGCGCCGTGCGCGTGACGGCGTGCGTGACGCCGGAAATGGCCGCGCGCAAGCAAATTCCCACGGGCCAGCCCGGCGATTGCACCTCGAAGAACAAAGACATCGCGGGCGGCATGCAGGTGTCGTTTACATGCGCGAATCCGAAATCGAGCGGCGAAGGCAAGGTCTTGTTCAGCGGCGACCAGGCGTTCAACATGCAGCTGGCGGTGACGACCAGCGCGCGCGGCACGCCGGAACAGGTGAATGTGACGAGCAACGGCAAGTGGCTGGGAGCTAGCTGCCCGGCCCCTTCAACCGCTGCTGGTCAGAAACCGTGACGGAAGCCCATGTTGAAGGCGGCGTCGCCACGGCCCGCGTCGCTGGCATTGCCCACCGTGTAGCGGGCGCCATTCTTGTTGTGGATCTTCGCGTAGGACGCGTAGAAATCGCTGCGTTTTGACAACGAATACGTGAGGCCGACGGCCACCTGTTTGGCATCGCGGTTGGCCAGGTCGCGGTCATCCTTGCGCACGTACGAGGCCAGCAGCTTGAAGCCGCCCACGGGCACGGACACGCCCAGCAAGGTGTCGCGGCTGTCCGACGACGACATCGACAGGGCCAGCGAGCTGTAGGCATTGTTCGGGTCCCACGGCGAACTGCCATAGCCCTTGTTCACGCCCACGGCGGCAAAGGCGGTGGCCACTTTCAGGTCGATATTGGCCGCGATCAGGGTGTTGCGGGCCGACATGTCGATGGCGGGCAAGGTGCCCGAGGCGAGGATGAAGTTGTTCTTGCGCTGGTGCGACACGCTGACATTCACGGCGCCGGACGAATAGCCGAGGGTGGCGCCATACGCGCGGTTGTTGGCGCTGCTGTACGGCGACTCGCCGAAACTGTAGATGGCGCTGGCGGTCATGCCGCGCAAGGCTGGAGTGACGTATTTGACGGTATTGTCGTAGCGTTTCACGCTGTAGCCGGCCAGATTGCCGGCGCTGCCGGCCATGCCGCCCTTGAACGGGTCGGCCACGTCGGTCAGGGTCAGGTATTGCAGGTTGTACTGGCGCCCCAGAGTCAGTGCGCCCAGGCGGCTGTCGAGGCCCACGTAGGCCTGGCGGCCGAACAAACGGCCCTCTTCCGACTGGCCCGTGTCATTCTGGATGCCCGCTTCCAGGGTAAACACGGCGGAGACGTCATTGCCCAGCGCTTCGCGGCCCTGCACGCCCAGGCGCGAGCCGGACGCGACGCCGCCGGACACCTTGGCGCCGGCGCAATTGGCGGTGCAGCCGCGTTCGGCCACGATGCCCGCGTCGAGCACGCCGTACACGGCAACGTTACTGGATGCGGCACTGCCTGCGCCATCGGCAGCCTGGGCCGTCGCGCCCAGCGCGAAAGGCCCCATCCCTATCACAGCAAGCGCAAAATACGAGGTCTTCATGATAAATATCTCGGTAACGTGAGTTGAAACTTCCCGGTATTGATCAGGACATGCGCTGTGTGTCTGATCTCAGTGTTACCTTATCCCCGCTTTTTGTCCAGCCATCCGTGCGTTGTACAACAGAAACTTCAGCTTAGCCCCAAGAAATGCGTCGTACACTGACAACACGCAAGATTGACCATGATTGGTGGCAATTTGCGGCAAAATGGCGTGAATTGCAGGCCCTGCCGTAAAGCAATGTTCGGTGGCGAACGTTGCGCGATCTGACGCAGGCGGTACACTACTGGTTTTACCGACAGCGGCTCGCCCGTTTTTTCTGCATGCTAGCTATCCTCGAACGCATTGACCCCAACTCCAGCAATATCGACTTGCTGGTGGAATTATTCAACTCACTGCGTCCCAAGCGCTCCCACGACAGCGCTACCGCGATTGCCAACGTGCGCACCCTGCGCCAGCTACTCAAAGGTAACCCCGCGCAAGCGCGCGCCCTGCACGAATACGTGCTGCGCGTGCTGGCCGCGCGCCGCCACGCCAGCCTGTACACCGATATCGGCGTGCTGTCGAACAGCGGTTTTTTCACGGAATTGAAACGCCGCATCGCCTACCGCATGCTGCCGCCCGCCTTGGGCGACGAATACCTGAACGACGCGCTCGACCAAGTGCTGTACCTGAAGACCGATTATTTGTGGATCAGCAACGTGCCGGCCACGGACTGGCTGGAACTGTTCGACGTATTGACCAGCGACGATATCGAACTGGCCGTCGGCGATGGCAACATCATGCTGCCCGGCATGCTCGACGCCATCCGCACCCTGTCCTACCGCGTCTGCGCCATGGGGCTGGAACCGGAACTGACGCGTTTCCACAATGAAATCGAAGTGTTCCAGTCGCCGTTCATGGTGCAGAACACGGAAGTGAACGCCTACCTGGACGCCTACACGAGCCTGCTGCACGGCGAGATCGAGCACATCGAGGACGCGCGCCATTTGCTGGTGATGCTGGACCAGTGCGACGCCGTCATCGCCAAGATCCGCAAGAAGGCGCTGTACCAGGGCACCAGCATTCCCCTCACGTATCTATTGGTGGCCTTGGCGCAAAGCATCGAGCGCCTGCGCAAGCTGCTGTTCCTCGTCGACACGAGCGGCGAATTGCCCGCATCGAACAACGTGGACATCGCCGCCATCACGGTCGACGCCACGCAAGACTTGCTGCACCCGCAGCCCGTCAGCCGCCGCCGCGCGGGCGCCGTCGGGCTGGCGCTGGAACTGATACGCGCGCATAACCACAAGTACAAGGTCAGCGACCTGTTTTCCGACAATATCAACTTGCTGGCGCGCAATGTGACGGAAAACGCCAGCCGCACGGGCGAGCACTACATCGCGGAAAACCGCCGCGAGATGGGCGCCATGTTCCTCTCGTCCGCGGGCGCCGGCATCATCATCGGCTTCATGGCCCTGTTCAAGATACTGATGTCGTATCTGCGCTCGGCACCGCTGGTCGAAGCCTTCATGTTCAGCATGAATTACTCGATCGGCTTCATGTTCATCCACTTGCTGCACTTCACGGTGGCCACCAAGCAACCTGCCATGACAGCCTCGCGCATCGCCGCGGGCCTGCACAGCAAGGATGGCAGGAATATCGACCTCGACAGCATGGCCGAACTGATCAACAAGGTCTTCCGCACGCAAAACATGGCCGTGCTGGGCAACCTGGCCACCGCGATTCCCACGGCCTGGCTGATCGCGCTCGGCTACAAGGCGATCACGGGGCACAACCTGGTGACGCCCGAAAAGGCCATGCACTTGCTGCACGATATCGACCCCATCGGCAGCCCCGCCATCTTCTACGCCATGATCGCCGGCGTGTGCCTGTTCGTCGCGGGCCTGATTTCCGGCTACTATGACAACCAGGCCCTGTACACGCGCTGGGCGCAGCGCATCGCGCAATTGCGCGGTCTGGGCCGCGTGATCGGCCAGGAGCGCTTGCAACGGCTGGGTCTGTATCTGGAAAACAACCTGGGCGGGCTGATGGGTAACTTCTATTTCGGTATCTTGCTGGGCTCCATCGGCACCCTGGGCTTTTTGATCGGCTTGCCGATCGATATCCGCCACATCACCTTCTCGGCCGCCAACTTCGCCACGGCCCTGGTGGGCCTCGACCACAACATGAGCTGGCAACTGGCCGTCAAGTCGCTGTCGGGCATCTTCGCCATCGGCACGGCCAACCTGCTCGTCAGCTTCGGCCTAGCCCTGTGGGTGGCCCTGCGTTCGCGCCAGGTGCGCTTCAAGCACGGCATGCAATTATTGAAGATTCTGGGCAAGCGCTTCCTGCGCTCGCCCATCGTCTTTTTCTTCGGCTCGAAAAACCCGCCACCGCTGGCACTGGTCGACGAGTCGGCAAACCTGTCACTGACAAACAAGGCTCAAAAATGACCGCTAGGCGCATGCAACCCTGCCTCACCGCCCTACTGCTGTGCTGGACCCTAGCTGCATGCGCCTCGCTGCCCGATGTCAAGAACCTCAACACCACGCTGGAACCTGTGGCCAAGCCCAAAGTGATCACGGGCAAGGGGGCCGTGCTGAACGTCAACAGCCGCGCGGCCCTGCTCAACAAGCGCTGGGCCAAGTCCGGCATGGACTTGAAGACCCAGGCCGCGCTGGAAGAGGCGGCCACGGGCGTGCCTTTGATCAAAGGCAACAAGGTGACCCTGCTGTTTGACGGCCCGCAAACCATGGCCGCCATGTTCCAGGCCATCAGCGACGCGAAGACCAGCATCAACCTGGAAACGTATATCTTCGACCAGGATCCGCTGGGCCTCAAATTTGCCGACATGCTCATCGAAAAGCAAAAAGCGGGCGTGACGGTCAACATCATCTACGACAGCGTGGGCACCATCGGCGTGCCGCAAGCGTTCTTTGACCGCATGCGCGCGGCCGGCATCCACCTGGTGGCCTTCAACCCCGTCAACCCAGCCAAGCTCAAGGGCGACGACTGGAAGATCAACAACCGCGACCACCGCAAGGTGCTGATCGTCGATGGCAAGATGGCGTTTACGGGCGGCATCAATATCAGCGATACCTATGCGAAAAGCTCGCTGTTCCGCTCGAAATCGAAACCCACGGACAAGAAGGACGTAGGCTGGCGCGATACCCACGTGAAAGTGGAAGGCCCGGCCGTGGCCGCCTTCCAGTGGCTGTTCATCCGCACCTGGGCCCAGCAAGACCAGGCCGACCTGCCTGACGCCAATTATTTCCCCGTGCTGTCGGAAGTGGGCGACAAGCTGGTGCGCGTCGTGGCCAGCGAGCCCGAGGGCGGCTTTGAAATCTACAAGGCGTATATCCTGGCCATCCAGGAAGCAAAGAAATCGATCCACATCACGTCCGCCTACTTCGTGCCCGACCAGCAGACGGTCGACGCCCTGATCGCGGCAGCCAAGCGGGGCGTGGACGTGACCGTGGTGCTGCCCGGCGTGTCCGACAGCGGCCTCGTGTTCCATGCGGGACACGCGCTGTACGACCAGCTGCTGGCCGGCGGCATCCGCATCTTCCACTTGAAACTGGCCGTGCTGCACGCCAAGACGGCCGTCATCGACGGCGCCTGGTCGACCGTCGGCTCGACCAACATCGACATGCGCAGCTTCCTGCACAACAGCGAACTGAACGTGATCGTGCTCGGCGACAGCTTCGGCCGAGAGATGGAAAACGCCTTCCAGGAAGACTTGCGCGACTCGGAAGAAATCACCAAGGCGAAATGGGAAACGCGGCCGCTCTCCGACCGCATGAAGGAGTGGGCGGCGCGTTTCATGAATTACTGGCTGTAAGCACCGATGGGGCAACTGGATATTTGCATGGATATGCACTATATTGCACCAATAGTATGACAATCGTCGTGCTGCTCATCTCTGGAGTTGACTACCATGGCTACCGTGCGCAAGACCATTACCTTGACGGACCAGCAAGACGACTGGATCAAGGCGCAGATTGATGCGGGGCGCTATACCAACGACAGCGAATACATCCGCGACCTGATCCGGCGCGAACAGGAAGGCAGCGCCGAACTCGATGCGATCCGCGCGGCGCTGATGGAAGGAGAGGCAAGCGGCGAACCCCAGCCTTTCGACGCCAAGGCGTTCAAGCAGAGAATGCTGGCGGCGCATGGCTGAATACCGGCTGACGCCTGCCGCCGAGCATGACCTTGAGGCGATCTGGGCTTATACGGTACAGCGCTGGGGCGTACAGCAGGCCAGTCATTATCTTGACAGCATGACGGCGGCCTTTGATGACCTGGCAGGCGCGCCAGGGACCGCGCCGGCATGCGAGCAGATTCGGCCCGGCTACCGGCGCCGCAAAGTCGGACGGCACATGATTTATTTTGGCTCTGTCATCGGCAAGTAGGGGAATGTCGGAATTTTCCCTTGGCCATGCTGTCTGACTCTGCATATCAATCACGCAGGGAGCAGATCATGCGGCCAGCCGAATGGATCACCTTGATTGCGCAGTTTGCTCAGTTGAGTCAGCGTCAGCGGCAAGCAGGCATTGCCCTGCTACGTGGCAGCGTGCCACACGACGCGACCGTCGCGCTGCTGGAAAGTGTCGCGCAGCCGCGATTGGCCTGTCCCGCCTGCCATTCGGACCACTTGCACCGACATGGTCACGCGCACGGTCTGCAGCGCTACCGCTGCGCTCCCTGAGGGCGCACCTTCAATGCGCTCACCGGCACGCCGCTGGCGCGCTTGCGCCATAAATCGTTGTGGCTCGACTATGCCGATTGCCTGCTGGCATCGGATTCCGTGCGCAAGGCAGCGTCACAGCTAGGTGTGCACCGCAACACCACGTTTCGCTGGCGTCACCGGTTTCTATCGCTGGCCAAGACGGACCGGCCGCATGGCCTGCATGGCATCGCCGAGGCAGACGAGTTATATCTGCTGGAATCGGAAAAGGGATCCAGAACTATGACGCGTCCGCCCCGGCGCCGGGGCGGCCATGCCCATAAACGAGGCATATCGAACGAACAGGTCTGCATCCTGGTGGCGCGCGACCGCACGGGACAGACCCTCGATTTCGTCACGGGAAAAGGAGCGCTAACCAAAGCGCAGTTGCACCACTGTTTGTTGCCCATGATCGACAAGGATGTGCTGCTGGTCACCGACGGCCATGCTGCCTATCGGGCTTTTGCCAGGGAAGCGGGGATCAGCCACCAGGCCGTCAACTTGCGCGCCGGCATCCGCGTGCAGGGCGCCGCCCACGTGCAGAACGTCAACGCCTATCACAGCCGTTTGCGACAATGGATGGGGCCGTTTCACGGCGTGGCGACGCGCTACCTGCCGAACTATCTGGGATGGCGCTGGATACTCGACGCCAGGCGCATCCGCTCATCGGAAACATTATTGAAAGCAACTTTGGGCGCATTCCCACATCTAATGGTGACATAGCCTTTATTTTCGCATCACGAACTATGGCATTGCCATCGTGCGTATTCTGCATGACCGCATGGATGCGGCACGCCATCTTTAATGAAATCACCATCCGACGCGACGCGACGCCTCACAGCGGCCGCAAACTGGCCCACACGCCGCCCTGGCGCTCGAACGCTTCCGTGCTGACTTTTTCAAAGTCGGCGCGGTCTTCATTCCAGCTATAGCGCTCGACGCGGATACAACTGTTTTCCACGCGCAGCACGTTGAAGGAGTTCGACTCGCCCCTGCCCCGCGTGGACGTGGCCGTGCCCGCCTGCACCATCAGGGCCGCGTAGCCGGCGATCTTGTAGCGCTCGGCTGTGTTGCCCGCCACGCTCGCATGCAAATGACCCGCCAGCAATAAATCCACGCCGCATTCGGAAAACATCTGCAAGGCTTGCGGGGCGCGGTCGACCAGGTCGTCTTCATCGAAGTTTTCCGGCAAGTCGAATGGATGGTGGGTGACGATGATGCGCGTCAGGCCGGGCGGCAAACTGCCCAGGCGTTCACGCAGAAAATCGATCTGCTCGTGGCTGATGCGGCCATCCTTGAACGTAAGGGAACGGGCCGTGTTGATGCCCAGCACAGCGATTTCCTCGTCCACATATTCGGGCGACAAATCGTCCGTCACATGGCGCCGGTACTTCACCAGCGGCGTCAGGAAGCGGGAAACGACGTTGTACAGCGGCACGTCATGGTTGCCCGGCACCACGATCTGCGGCCCTGGCAAGCTGTCGAGAAATTGCCGCGCCTGCTGGAACTGAGCGCTGCGGGCGCGCTGCGTGAGGTCGCCCGAGACGACGACCACGTCCGGTTCCAGGCGTTCGATCAGCGCGCGCAAGGGCGCCAGCAGGTCCGCATCGACCCTGCCAAAATGCAAGTCGGACAAATGCACGATGGTACGCATGGCCTTACTCCCCAGAAAGTGCCGGCGCAGGCACCAGCACGGCCAGCGCGGCCTTGCGGATGCGGTACTGCAGCGGCGTATTCATGATCGTCACTTCGCCATCGGTGGCCACGCGCAGGCGGCGGTGGTGCGTGGCCACCTCCAGGTCGGTGGCCGTCAGCACATCAAAATCCTTGGCCTGCGACAACTTGCCGAACAGCGCGTGCAAGGCCAGCTTCAGCAAACCCAGGCGGCCAGGACGCTGCGCCACATACAAGCTCAGCTGGCCGCCATCGAGCCGTTCGCGCTCGCCGATATTCAAGCCTTCCATCATGTATTCATTATTACCGATGAAGACGAATGGCGTGCGCCGCGCATGCACGGCGTCGTTGAGTGTCAATTGCACGCTGAGGAAAGGATAGCGGCGCAAGGCCGCCAGCAGGGCCCAGCTGAAGGCCAGCCACTTGCCCCGTCCCAGCCGGCGCTGCTGCTTTTCGCGGTCGCGCACGATATCGGGATACAGGCCCAGGCTGGAATTGTTCAGGAAGATACGGCCATTGACTTCGCCCACGTCGACCTGGTGCGGCACGCCTTGCGCCACGTTGGCAATCGCCGCATCGAGTTCGAGCGGAATATTCAAATCCTTGGCGAAATGGTTCAAGGTACCCAGCGGCAAGACGCCGAACGGCGTGCCGCTGCCCACGACAACGGACGCGACGGCGTTGATGGTGCCGTCGCCGCCGCCGGCTACGACGATGGGCGCGCCATCGCGCAGGGCTTGTTCGGCCGTGGCGATCATCTCGGTGCCGCTTTGCGCCAGGGTAATGTCGGCGTCGAGGCCCACGGCGGCGAATTTCGCTTCGAGCTGCTGCGCCCAGTCGGGCGCATAGCCGCAACCAGCGCCTCCATTGATGATGACTGCAATTTTTCTCAGAACAGTTTCCCCTTATTTGGTTTGCCGGATATGCCGGCGCCGGCGCAAGGTCGACACGCCGGCGATGCAGATGGCCAGCCAGCCATAGCTTTCCGCCATGGCCGCCAGCACATCGCTCAGGTAATGCGCGCCCAGGTAGATGCGGCTGAAACCCACGAGCGCCGCCATCAGGAAAGCGCCCAGCGCGATGGCAATGCGCTTGCCCGAGGCGCCCGGCGCCGTCTGGCAAATCAGGTAGGCGGCCAGCAAGCCGTACAGGGCTGTCGAGGTGGCAGTATGGCCACTCGGAAAGCTGTAGGTGCTCAGGGCCGTCTGCAGGATGGGCTCGTCAAAGCTGGGCCGCGCGCGGACAAAAATGTACTTTAGCAGCAGGTTCAAAAACATGACGCCCGGCATGGTGATGACGAGGGTAAACAGCCAGTAATCGGCGCCCTTGCGGTGCAGATACCAGCCCAGCAAGACGGCCAGAGTAATGGCGCCGATCACGCCATGCATGTGCGTAACGACCAGCAGGCAAGTGGTGATCCACGGCACGGCATGCTGGTTGAACCACTGCGCCACCTGCAAGTCGATTACGGTAATTTGCTGCATGCCCATCACGGCTTCGGCGATCTCGTGGAAGACGACGATGGCCACCAGCATCAGGACCACGCCCACCGTCATATGCAGGCCCAGCTCGCCCTCGGGCGACAGGCGCGCCTCGACGAAGCGGCGCAGTTTCGTGGTCCAGCCCGTGGTCATGCCCATGTCATTTTTCTCTTGCAAACTCATCTCTCTTTCCTGTTCCCGGTGATGATCAAAAAAACCACACCAGTAAAAAAATACTGTTTATTCATACAGTAGCTGTGTATTCATACAGTAGTTATGCTATTCTGATGACTCGTTCAACACATCTCCCTCAAAGGAATTGTCATGGCAACATTGAATAGCGGTTTTGGCTCACGGTTCGGCCTGGAATACGCCCCAAGCTCTTTCCTCGTCCGCATGGGCAAGCGCGAAATCCTCGTCTGCCGCGACTTCCGCAAGCGCTACTACACCGTCAATCCCCTGATCGAGTGCGGTACGGGCATCGAGCCGGGCTATGTTGAAGTGCTGCTGATGCGCCGTTGGTTGCTCATTCTATCCAAGGCACATTAAGAATGACTTTAAAACAAGGTACTCGTACCCTGTTGTAAAGTCAGCTCCGTCCGGCCACGCCGGGAGCGCGCCAGTACCGGCCAGCGGCAACGCTGGCCGACCCCTCATTACTGTGTGCGTTCCGGTGCGGCCGGGCTGGCAGGTGTTTGCACTGGCAGCGTCGTGTCAAACACGTTCGCTTCGTACCACAAGGTCACGAACAACACCATCACGACGGGGCCGATGAACAAGCCCACGAGGCCCAGGGTTTCCACGCCACCCAAAATGCCGAACAGCACGGCCAGGAAAGGCAAGCGGGTGGCGTTGCCGATCATGCCGGGGCGTACGAAATGGTCGGCCACGAATAGCACCACGGTGCCCCACGCGGCTACGCCGATGGCGGCGCCCACACTGCCCTGGAAGACCAGCAAGGCGGCCGCGCACAGGTAAGCGAGCGGCGCGCCGAACGGGATGATGGCCAGGATGCCCGTGGCGAACGCCCACAGGGCCGGCGACGGCAAGCCGGCGATGGCGTAGGCGATGCCGATCAGCACGCCTTCGGCCAGGCCCACCAGCACCAGGCCGTTGACGGTCGCGCGGATGGCGGTGGGAATCTTTTGCGCATAGCGGGCCCACCGTTCGGGGCGCAGGAAATGGCTGCCGACGGCCGTGATCTGGCGCGTCAGCGCTTCGCCATCCTTATAGAAGAAAAACAGACATAAAAACGCCAGGCCGAAGTCGACCAGGCGGTGGAACACGTCCGCGCCCAGCACCTTGAGCATGTCGCGCGCGGAATGAAAGCCGCCCACGGCGCTGCCAGCAAAGAAGTGGCCGAGGCCGTGGGGCTGGCTCAAGGTCGCTTGCCACCAGTCGCCGATGGCGCTGCCGGCCAGCGGAATATGCGCCACCCAGTCCGGCACGGGCAAGCCGTCCGTATTCGCGTGCACGACGAAATTGGCCAGCACGGGCACTTCGCGCGCCGCCTGCGCCACGCCGAACAGCACGGGAATGATGAAGATGCAGGCGAACGCCAGGGTCAGCACGGCCGCCGCCACGATGGGGCGCTGGCCCAGCGCCGCGCGCACGCGCAAATACAGGGGCCAGGTCGCCACGCACAGGATGCCGGCCCACACGAGCGGCAAAAAGAAACGCTGCATGACGAACGCCGTCACGGCGATCAAGGCCAGGGAAAAGCCTGCGCTGACAATATCGCGCTGGGTATCGTTCATGCCACTCCATTCGTGCCCGGCGCCATAGAGCGCCAGTATTGGCTACGCGCCAGTTGCGCAGGCGTAGCGTAACACGGCGGCATTCCGCTTTAGACGAGGCCCAGTTCCGCAGGCTTGACGCCGGCAAACACGTGGTCAAGCTGCGCGGGGGTCAAGCCGAAGGTGCGGCGCAGCAAGCCGCCCAGCACGGCACGGTATTCGTTGAGTACGGGCATGTCGCGGTTCTGGAACAGCGTCGCCTGCGAAATCGCCACCTGTTCGCCCGCCACCTGCTTGCCTTTGATGCCGCCGCCCAACACCCAGAACACGCTGCCATGGCCATGGTCCGTGCCGCGGTTGCCGTTTTCGCGGAAGGTACGGCCAAATTCGCTGACCACGACGACGACGGTATTGCGCCACTCGCTGCCCATTTCCTGCGAGAACGCGGCCAAGCCACGCCCCAGCTCATCGAAACGCCCGGCCAGGTAGCCGTTGGCGCCGCCCTGCCCCACGTGCGTATCCCAGCCGCCCACGTCGACGAAGCCCAGGTTGTATTTATCCTTCATCAAGCGGGCGATACGCTGCGCCTCCAGTTCAAAGCCCTTGGTACTGATGGCGTTGCGGTTGGCAGCCTGCATCTCGCCCGTCAATTCCTTCGTCACATCGTCGCGCACGGCAAAGCCCGCGCTGACCGGTTGCTGCAGGGGCGTGCCACGGTACATGGCGGCGATGACCTGGCTTTGACGCGCATCAATGCCCGACTTGCCCACCGAGCGCAATCCCATGTTCGGCACTTGCACGCCGCCCTGGAAGATCAGCGGCAACTGGTCCGTGAAGGAAATGGCGTGGTTGCCTTGCTTGGCATTCAAGCTTTGCGCCAGCCGGTTCAAAAAGCCTGAGCGGAAATCGCGGCGCCCGCCGATCTCTTGCCCCAGTTCGATGCTGTCCTGCGTCTCGAAGTGGCTGCGCGTCAAATCCGTCGTGCCCGCAAACGGAATGAAGGCCGCCTCGCCACCCATAAACATGGGATAGATGGTTTCGCGCAAGGCCGGATGCAGGGCCCAGTCGGTCGTCAAGGCCAGCGCGCCGTTTTCCTCGCCCGGTTTCGCGATGGCGATATTCGGCCGCGAGGCATAGTAAAAATCGCTGCCGATGGGCACCAGCAGATTGTTTGCGTCATAGCCGCCGCGCAAAAAGACGAACAATAGCTTCGCATTCGTGGCGGGCGCGGCCAGCAAGCTGCCCGCATGCGACAACAACGGCGCGGCGGCCAGGGCTTTCAACAAGTCACGACGGTTCATGACAATTCCTTTCAGCGGTGCATCATTTCGGGCGACGAGAGCAGGAAGGTATTCCACTCCTGCGGCGAAGCGGCCTGCTCCAGGGCTTGCCGCGTGGCCGGGCTCAAGGTCGGCTGCAGCGACTGGTAATACAGGGCGCTGGCCAGCTGGGGAAACGCCACCTTTTCCTGCGGCTGCGGGCCATCCGTCTTGAACAGGCCGGCGCTGCCCGAGCCGATAGTGCGGGCGATATCGAAGCGCGTCGTCATCTGGCCGGGGCTGGCCCAGGAGGCGTCCGTCAGAGGATAACCGTCCGGCGTCTGGCGCCCGTACAGAGGCTGGCCCATGCGCGAGAGCCAGCTCAGCATGGGGCCCGCATTCAGGATGGGCTTGTCGTCATAGCTGAGGCGCACGGCCGACACCACGTAATGCATGGGGTCCTTGAATTTCTTGCCCAGCGACTGCTTGAATTCGGGACTGTTGAACATGGTTTGCAGCACGTCGGCGATCATGCCATCGCTCTGCTGGAAGGTGGCGGCCATGCGCGCCACCAGAGGCGCGGGCGGATTATCGCCGACGAAATACTGGGCCAGCTTGCCGCTGATGAAATGGGCGGTGGCGGGACTGCGGCTCAAACGATCCAGCGCTTCATCGAGCTCGGCCAGTCCCCTGCCCTTCACCGTTTGTCCTAGGAATTGCTTGTCACCGTAATCGTGGCGGTTCGGGTTGAATTCAAACAAGCCCCTGCGCACGTATTGCGACTGCAGCGCCGGTTTCACCTTTGGCGTATCCGGTCCCAGGTTCACGCCCACGCCTGTCAGGATGCGCGCCAGTTCCTGCACGTCCGTCTGGCTATAGCCGCCGTTCACGCCCAGCGTATGCAGTTCCATCAGCTCGCGCGCATAGTTTTCATTGATGCGCTTGGCGGCATTGGCTTCATTGTCCAGATAGCGCAGCATGGCCGGATGGTGGACGGTCGCGCCCAGCAAGTCGCGGAACTTTCCCAGCGCGTGCGGCGCGATGGCGTTCGCCTCGTAATCGCCAACCATGGCGCGCAAGTTGTGCTTGCCCTGGTGCACGCTGAAATGGTTGAGCCAGAACCAGCTCAGCTGCTGCTGCAGCTGATTCGGCGAATACACGTCCAGCAGCAAGGAGCGCGTGGCCGCTTCGCGCGCCAGGCGGTTGAGCTCCTGCTGGTAATCTTTTTGCGCCTGCTGCTTGGCCATGTCGTCCATGACGGCAGCCGACTCCTTGCGCTTTTGCTCCACGGACATGACGAGCTGATCGAGCGGCACCTGGCTGATCGTCATGGCGTCGATCTGGGCCTGCACGGCGGATGGCAGGCTGGCTTTACCCGGGTGCAATTGCGCCTGCAGATAACGCTGCCAGCCTTGCGCCTGCATCTGGCGCGCGCTGCCGGCGTTCACGCCCCAGCTAACCCTTTCCAGCAGGGCAATGTCCTGCGCGGAACTGGTCTGCGCGCGATGATCGGCCTGGACGGCAGGTCCGGTGGCGGCACAGCCGGCCAGCAACAGCAGGGAAATCAGGGTTGTCGGCAACAGTCGGTTGGGGGTCATGGCGGTCCTTCAAGCGGTTTCAACCAGAATGCCTGAGGGTACGCCCAGGTTGACCTGCGCATGATTGCCATTTGCAACGAGTTGTAATCAATAATGTTATTTATGCAATTCCGCGCACTTGTCGCGCAGGAAGTCGCGCAGCTGCAGCACCAGCGGCGTCACTTGCGCCCGGTGCATGCACAGCAGTTGCAAGGGCACGGCCTCGCCCGCCACCTCGGGCAGCAGCACGTGCAGGCGGCCGGCGGCCACGTCGCCGGACACATCGAGCCGCGATTTATAGGCGATGCCCAGGCCTGCCACGGCCCAGCGGCGCACCAGGTCGGCATCGTCGGCGCTGCGGTTGCCGCTCACATCTATCGTCACCTGCTCGCGCTGCGGCAGGCGGTAAAAGGTCCAGCGGTCGTGCAAGCCATCTTCCAGCGCGAAGCGCAGGCAATTGCGCTGCGACAAGTCTTCCAGCGCCAGCAGGGGACCATGTTCGCGCAGGTAGGCGGGCGACGCCACCAGCACCCGGTCGTTGGCGGGCGCGACCGGCATGGCGACCATGCTCGAATCGTCCTGCTGGCCATAGCGGATGGCCACATCAACTTGCTGGCGCACCATGTCGGCCACCCGGTCGCTGACGCTGAGCTGGTAATGCAGCTTCGGATGGCGCGACTGGAATTCATCGAGCCAGCCCAGCATCAGATTGCGACCCAGGTCGGAAGGCATGGCAATTTTCAAGGTTCCGCCGAAACTGTCCTTGCCGGCGAGCAGCGCATCGTGGCCGGCGCGCAGCAGGCGCAAGGCTTCGCGCGCGTGTTCCAGGTATTGCGTGCCTTCCGCCGTCAGGCTCAGCGAACGCGTCGTGCGGGCCAGCAGGCGCAAGCCCAGCTCCCCTTCCAGGCGCTTGACGGCGGCGCTGGCCAGCGCGGGCGAAATGCCGATCTCGCGCGCGGCCGCCGACAAACTGCCGCGGTCGGCCGTGCGCACAAACACCTGCAAGTCATCGAGTCGCAGCAATTTTCAGTATTCCTTTGAAAGTGTTTCGGTACGCGCCCCCTGTTTCCAGGGCGAGAAAATGGCCATGATACGTCAAGCCCGTATCGCCACGCCAACAATGGTGTCGGATTACGGTCCTTCGGACCTGATCCGACCTACCCCTAATCCATCACTGTTTTACCAAAGGAAGCACATGAAAGCCATCGCCTACCACCACAGCCTGCCCATCACGGATGCCGACGCCCTGCTCGACATCGAGCTGCCCGTGCCCGTCGCCACGGGGCGCGACCTGCTCGTCGCCGTCAAGGCGATTTCCGTCAACCCCGTCGACACCAAGGTGCGCAAGAACCGCGCGCCGAAAGACGGCCAGCCGGAAGTGCTGGGCTGGGATGCGGCCGGCGTCGTCACGGCCATCGGCCCCGACGTGACCCTGTTCCAGGTCGGAGACAAAGTCTGGTACGCAGGCGCCATCAACCGCCCCGGCAGCAACAGCGAATTCCAGCTGGTCGACGAGCGCATCGTCGGCCACATGCCGGCCAGCCTCGACTTCGCGCCAGCCGCAGCCCTGCCCTTGACCGCCATTACGGCCTGGGAATTGCTGTTCGACCGCCTGCAGATCCGCCGCGACAAGAATCTCACCGGCAAGTCCCTGCTGGTGATCGGCGCGGCCGGCGGCGTCGGTTCCGTGCTCGTGCAACTGGCGCGGCAGTTGACGGGCGTGACCATCATCGGCACGGCCTCGCGCGCGGAAACGGTCGATTGGGTCAAGGAACTGGGCGCCCACCACGTGATCGACCACAGCCTGCCGCTGGCGCAGGAAATCACGCGCCTGGGTTTGCCGCCCGTCGATTACGTGATCAGCCTGAACCAGACCGACAAGCATTTCGAGCACATCGTCGAACTGATCGCGCCGCAAGGCAAGTTTGCCCTGATCGACGACCCCGAGCACATCGACGTGCGCAAGTTCAAGGGCAAGAGCGTGTCGCTGCACTGGGAACTGATGTTTACCCGTTCGCTGTTCCAGACGGTCGACATGGTCAAGCAGCATGAATTGCTCGAGGAACTGGCGCAGCTGGTCGATGCTGGTATCATCAAGACGACCCTGGCCGAACGCTTCGGCACGATCAATGCGGCAAACCTGAAACGCGCGCACGCCCTGCTGGAAAGCAATACGGCAAAAGGGAAAATCGTCCTGGAAAGTTTTAATTAATCAGGTAATCAAAATGGCCCGGAAATCATTGACGTTGGTTAATGTCGGGCCCGTGATCACGGCATCTCCCAGCGCCTGGAAGAAGCCGTGGCCATCGTTGTTATCGAGGCTGTCGCGTGGCTTGATGCCTTGCGCCCAGGCCCGTTGCAGGGTGTCGGGCGCCAGGACCGCGCCGGCGATGTCTTCCTGGCCGTCGACGCCATCCGTGTCGCCGGCCAGCGCGTGGATGCCCTCGTGGCCGTCCAGCGCGATGCCCAGCGCCAGCAGGAATTCCACATTGCGCCCACCGCGGCCGTTGCCGCGCACGGTGACCGTCGTTTCGCCGCCCGACAGCAGCACGCACGGGGCGGGAAACGGCTGGCCCCGCAAGGCCGTTTGCAGCGCGATGCCGGCCATCACCTTGCCCACGTCGCGCGCCTCGCCTTCCAGGCTGTCGCCCAGGATATACGGCGTGACGCCGGCCGCGCGCGCCACGTCGGCCGCCGCTTCCAGGGCCATCTGCGGCGTGGCGATCAGGGTCGTGCGCGTGCGCGCCAGCCGTGGGTCATCGGGTTTTACGGATTCGCCGCGCCCGCTTTCCAGGGTCTTTCGTATGCTGTCCGGCAAGTCCATGCCATAGCGGCGCACGATGGCCAGCGCATCGTCGCACGTCGTGGCGTCGCCCACCGTGGGGCCGGAAGCGATGTCGCCGAGCTTGTCGCCAGGCACGTCGGAAATCGCCAGGGTCACCACTTGCGCCGGATGGCAGGCGGCCGCCAGTCTGCCGCCCTTGATGGCGGACAAATGGCGGCGCACGCAATTCATTTCGCCGATGGTGGCGCCCGACGCCAGCAGCGCGCGGTTCAGCGCCTGCTTGTCTTCCAGACTGATGCCGTCAAGTGGCAAGGCCAGCAGCGACGAGCCGCCGCCCGAAATCAGGCACAGCACGGTATCGTCAGCGTGCAAATTGCCGACCAGTTCGAGCATGCGGCGCGCCGCGTTCATGCCGGCCGCATCGGGCACGGGGTGCGACGCTTCGACGATCTCGATGCGTTCGCACGGCACGGCATAGCCGTAGCGCGTCACCACCAACCCAGACAGCGGCCCCGGCCAGTGCCGCTCCACGGCTTGCGCCATGGCGGCCGACGCCTTGCCGGCGCCGATGACGATCAGCCGGCCCTTGGGCGCGGGCGGCAGATGGGGCGGGATGCAGTGCGATGGCTGGGCTGCGGCGATGGCGGCCTGGAACATCGCTTGCAGCAAGGCCCGCGGTGGCGGTGGCAGGGTCGTCGTCATGGTCAATTCCT
Source organism: Janthinobacterium sp. NKUCC08_JDC (assembly GCF_019345575.1). NCBI lineage: Bacteria > Pseudomonadati > Pseudomonadota > Betaproteobacteria > Burkholderiales > Oxalobacteraceae > Janthinobacterium > Janthinobacterium sp. NKUCC08_JDC. The sequence goes on from NZ_JAHKQW010000011.1 coordinate 159,146, forward strand.
CCGGTTCGATCAGCGGTTCACTTAGCGATTAACGATGCGCGCGGGAACGCGCAGCACCAGTATGGCGCCCAGCAGCATCACTGCGGAAAGAATATACAGGGCCACGTCGGTGCCGCCCGTCGCATCCTTGATCCAGCCGACGAGGAAGGGGCTGACGAAACCGGCCACCTGGCCCAGCGAATTGATCAGCGCCAGGCCGCCGGCCGCCGCGGCGCTACCGAGAAACGCCGTCGGCAAGGGCCAGAACATGGGCAGGCCGGACAGCGCGCCCATGGTCGCCAGCGACAGGCCGATCAGGGCGACGACCACGTTGCCATGCGCCTGTGTCGCCAGCAGCAAGCCGCACAGCGCCATCAGCAAAGGGCCGCTCAAATGCCAGCGGCGTTCCTTGTGCTTGTCGGCCGAACGGCCTACCCAGATCATGAAGATGCTGGCGCACAGGTAGGGAATGGCGCTGACCCAGCCCACGGCCACGGGGCTGGCGAAACCGAGCGACTTGACGATGGTGGGCAGCCAGAAGTTGATCGCGTACACGCCCATCTGGATGCAGAAATACACGAGGCCCAGCATCCACACATGCTTGTTGCGCAGCACGCTGGCGAAGGTGTCGGCCGTATTCGCGCCGTTGCGGCGCTGGCGTTCGTCCTCGTCAAGGTCGGCGCGCAGCAGCTGCTTTTCTTCGGCATTGAGCCACTTCGCCTGGGCGATGCCATCGTTCAGCAGCACGTAGACGAGAAAGCCCAGCAGCACGGTGGGAATGCCCTGCAGCAGGAACATCCATTGCCAGCCGGCCAGGCCGCCGTGGCCCGCGAACGATTGCATCATCCAGCCCGACAAGGGGCTGCCCAGCAAGCCGGAAATGGGGATGGCCGACATGAACAGGCCCATGATGCGGCCCCGGCGCGACGCGGGATACCAGTTCGTAAAGTACAGCACGATGCCGGGGAAGAAGCCCGCCTCGAACACGCCCGTGATGAAGCGCAGCGAATAGAACGCGGCCGGCGTGGTGACGAACATCAGGCAGGCCGAGGCGATGCCCCAGGCGATCATCAGGGTACCGATGACCTTGCGTGCGCCCAGGCGGTGCAGCAGCAGATTGCTGGGCACGCCGCTGGCCACGTAGCCGATGAAGAAGATGCCCGCGCCCAGGCCATACACGCTTTCGCTCCATTGCAGCGCATCGAGCATTTGCAGCTTGGCAAAGCCGACATTGACGCGGTCCAGGTAATTGAACAGGTAGCAGATGAAGATGAAGGGGATCAGATGCAAGGTGACCTTGCGGTAAGCGCCTTCGCGCACGCCGTCCTGCGCGGACGCGCCGGCGGACAGGCTGGCGCCTGGATGGGTGGTCATGGGTGTCTCCTGACTATTTTTTATGGGATACGGCCAGCCCATCGTACAATCGCTCACAGAATCAGTCATCGTGCGGATGCATGAAGAAATATGGTGCTTTATACGATGATTCCATGCAGATGCACAAGACGGACCACCACATGCCGAATATTGATCTTCCCCTGGCGCAGGACATCGTCCAGCGCACCATGCACATCATTCCCTTCAGCGTCAACGTCATCGATGCGCGCGGCGTGATCCTGGCCAGCGGCGATCCGCAGCGCGTGGGCGACCTGCATCCGGGTGCGCAACTGGCGCTGGCCCGGCGCGCCAGCGTGGAAATCGGCGCGGCCGACATGGCCAGGCTGCCCGGCACGCGGGCCGGCATCAACCTGCCCCTGACGGTGCGCGGCGAGATTTGCGGGGTGCTGGGCCTGACGGGCGAACCGGACGCCGTGCGCCAGTTCGGCGAACTGGTGCGGGCCATGGCGGAAATGATGCTGGAGCAGGCGCGCCTGGTCAGCGAATTGCAGCACGAAAAGCGCTACCGCGAGGAATTCGTGTTCCAGCTCGTCTACCGCACGGGGATTTCGGACGCCAGCATGCAGGCGTGGGCGGCGCGTCTGGCGGTCGATTTGCGCGTGCCGCGCGCCATGTTCGTGCTGGAAATACCGGATGCGGGCGAAGGCCCGGGCGAGCGGCTCGACCAGGTGCTGACGCAGTTGCAGCAGGTGCAGTCCGACCTGTCGTCCCGCTGGCCTTCCCTGCTGATGGCCGTCGTCTCGCCGGGCGAACTGGTGCTGCTCGACGCCTTTCCCGCCAGCGGCCCGCAGCAGGCGCGCGCGGCGCAAGCCAGGCAGCGCCTGCTCGAACTGCACCAGGTGGCACAGCAGACGCTCACGCCACCGGCCACCCTGGCCATGGGCGTGGCCTTGCCGGGCCTCGATGGCGCCACGGCTTCGTATGAATCGGCGAAGCAGACGGCGCGCGTGGGCCGCACCCGCGATGGCGGGCAAACTACTTTTTCCTATCTGGAACTGAGCCTGCCCGTGCTGCTGTCCGGCCTGCAAGCGGGTTGGCAGGCCGAGCAATTGCGCCAGACCCTGGCCCGTCTGCAGGCGCACGACCGCAAGTCGGGCACCCTGATGCGCACCCTGGCTACCTGGTTCCGCCACCACAGCCACCCGATGGCCACGGCCAGGGCCCTGCACATCCACCGCAACACGCTCGATTACCGGCTGCAAAAGATCGCCGAATTGACGGGGCTGGACCTGGACGACACGGATGACCGCCTGCTGCTGTATGTCGCCCTGCAACTGAATTGACAGATGCCCGTCTACAATGTCGGCTGACCGCACAACAGGAATAGCATGAACGACGCCATCGAATGGACCAGTCTTGCCCGCACTTTCGGGCTGTTTACCGTCACGGCCGTGGCCGAACTGCTGGGCTGCTACCTGCCCATGCTATGGCTGAGCAACAAGGGCAGCGCCTGGCTGCTGCTGCCGGCCGCCCTCAGCCTGCTGGTCTTCGTGTGGCTGCTGACCTTGCATCCGGCCGCCAGCGGCCGCGTGTATGCCACGTATGGCGCCATCTATATCGCCACGGCGCTGGGCTGGCTGTGGCTGGTGGATGGCGTCACGCCCGCCTGGACCGACGCCGCCGGCGTGGGCCTGGCCCTGGCCGGCGCCGCCGTCATTGCCATGGGGCACAAGGCGCAGTAATTACGCCGCATGCCGGCGGAAGTTCGTTTCCGCCGACCACGCCGCACTGGCGCGGGCCAGCAGGACGGCTTCGCCATCGGCCAGCCAGTCGTCCGCATCGGCGATCTTCCACATGGCTTGCAGCAACTGGCGGCGCAAGTCCGGCTCGGTGATTTCATCGAGCAGGCTGTCGATCACGCCATTGGCCAGTTGCACGGCGCCATGCACGGTCGACGTCAGCATGTCGTCGCACAGGTCTTGCAGCAATTGCTGGAAGGCGGCCGGCTCAAGGTCGATATGCTCGAGGATTTTGCTGCGGTGCATCGCTTGCAGCTCGGCACTGGCCAAGTTGCCATCGACCACCATCATCAGGGCCAGGATACGTCCCGCTGCCTGGGGACTGTTCATTGCATACGTACGCATAGTTCACTTTCCATTGTCAGTTTAAAAAGCGCGCCCCGCCATTGCAGGGCGCGCGGTACGGCATTTACTTCTTGTCGCTGCGGGTGATGAACACGCTGGCCACGCAGCTCGACACGATCAGGACCGCCACCACCAGCAACGACGCTTCCACCGGCACGTGGTACCACGGCATGATCAGCATCTTGGCGCCGATGAACACCAGCACCATCGCCAGGCCATACTTGAGCATGTGGAAGCGGTCAGCCACGTCCACCAGCAGGAAGTACAGGGCACGCAATCCCATGATGGCGAACAGGTTCGACGTGAAGACGATGAACGGGTCCGTCGTGATGGCGAAAATCGCCGGGATCGAGTCCACCGCGAAGACCAGGTCCGTCACCTCGATCAGGATCAGCACGAGGAACAGCGGCGTGACATAGCGCAAGCCACCCTTTGCCACGAAGAAACGCTCGCCGTGGTCGCCGTCGGCCACCCGCAAGTGGCGGCGGGCAAAGCGCAGCACGGGGTTGTTCGCCACGTCCGGTTCCGCATCGGCCGCCACCAGCATGCGCATACCGGTCACCAGCAGGAAGGCGCCAAACAGGTACAGCACCCAGCTGAACTCGCTCACTACCCACGCACCGGCCATGATCATCACGGCACGCATGACGATCGCGCCCAGCACGCCATAGATCAACACGCGGCGCTGGTACTGGATCGGCACCTGGAAGGCGCTGAAGATCAGCAGGAAGACGAACACGTTATCGACCGACAGGGCTTTCTCGATCAGATAGCCGGAGAAAAATTCCAGCGCCTTCTGGTTGGCGATCTCGGGACCGGCCGTGCCGTTCAGGTACCACCACAGCCCGCCGTTGAACAGCAGGGCCAGGCTGACCCATACGAGCGACCACGTGGCCGCTTCCTTGACGCCGACCTTGTGCGCCTTGTTGCCGCCAAAGACGAACAAGTCCAGCGCCAGCATCACCAGGACAAAGGCGATGAAACCGGCCCACATGGGTGCCGTCGCAATACTTTCCAGGCCGTTCATCGGCGGCCTCCGCAACTGTCTGTTTGTATCCAGAAGTCCATGACACTCTCCTTGCATGAATTGAGCAGCCATCATAGTCTGAATATAAACATCGAACAAATCGAATATAATTTAAGAATACATCGAAAAACTCGATGCATTAATCCGCCGGGAAAAACCATGTCGACACTCAACTTCAAGCACTTGCGCTATTTCTGGATGGTGGCCAAGACGGGCAGCATCGCGCGCGCGGCCGAGCAGCTGCACCTGACGCCGCAATCGATTTCCGGCCAGCTCAGCGAGTTTGCCGACACCCTGGGCGTGGAACTGTTCCGCCGCAGCGGGCGCCAGCTGGAATTGACGGACACGGGCCGGCGCATCCTCAGCCATGCCGAAAGCATTTTCAGCACGGGCGATGAATTGCTGGAAATCGTGCGCGACCAGTCGCGTACGACGACGACGACCTTCCGCGTGGGCTGCGCCGATTCCGTCTCGAAACTGATCGCCTGCCGCCTTGTGGAGCCGGCGCTGGGACTGGCCGAGCCGCTGCGCATCATTTGCCGCGAAGGCCGGCTGGCCAGCCTGCTGGCGGATCTGGCCGTGCACCGGCTCGACCTGATCATGGCGGACCGTCCCATGCCGGCCCACTTGAGCGTGCGCGGCTTTAACCATTTGCTCGGCGAAAGCGGCATGACCCTGTTCGGCACGCCAGCCCTGGCCGCCACGCTGAACGGAGGCTTCCCGCAATGCCTGGATGGCGCGCCGCTGCTGCTGCCCGGCGAAGACTTCGCCATTTACGGGCGCTTGCTGCAATGGCTCGGCGACAACAACCTGCACCCGCGCATCGTCGGCGAGTTCGACGACAGCGCCATGATGAAGGCGTTTGGCCAGTCCGGCGCCGGCCTGTTCTTCGCCCCCACCGTCATCGCGCCCCAGGTCTGCGAGCAATACGCGGTCGTGGCACTGGGCCGGGTCGACAGCCTCGTCGAGCAAGTGTATGCGATCACCACGGAGCGGCGCTTGCGCCACCCGGCCACCATCGCCATCAGCCAGAGCGCGCGGCGCGAGCTGTTTGTGTAAGCCCTGCTCAGTCGCTGACGACGATCTTGCCCGGCTGCCCGCCCCGCTCCAGCAGCGCATGCGCGCGCCGCAGGGTAGCCGCATCAAACGGCGACAAACGCTGCCGCACGGTATGGCGCAACACGCCCTCGTCCAGCAGCCGCGCCACGCGGTTCAGGATGCGGTGCTGCTCGATCATGTCTTCGGTGGCAAACAAAGGCCGCGTAAACACCATTTCCCAGTGCAAGGAGATGCTCTTGCCCTTCAGCGGCGCCGCATCGAAAACATCGTGGTCGTCGATGACGGCCAGCTTGCCGTGCGGCGCGATGAGCTCCACCAGTTGCGCGATATGTTGCGCCGTGTGCGACAGCGCCGCGATATGGCGCACGGGCGCCACGTTCAATGCCGCCACCTGCGCCGACAACGGTTGTGTATGGTCGATCACGTGGTGCGCGCCCATGGCGCGGCACCAGTCGCCGCTGTCGCCGCGCGAGGCCGTGGCAATCACCGTAAAACCCGTCAGCTGGCGCGCCAGCTGGATCAGCAGCGAGCCGACGCCGCCCGCGCCGCCCAGCACCAGCAGGCTGCCCCGCTCCTGCCTGTCGCCAGGCGCGATGGCAAAACGCTCGAACAGCAGCTGCCACGCCGTCAGCGCCGCCAGCGGCACGCTGGCCGCCTGCGCAAAGTCCAGGGTCGCCGGCATACGCCCCGCGATGCGCTCATCGACCAGGTGATATTCGGCATTCGCGCCCGCGCGGTCGAACGAACCCGCGTAATACACGGCTTGCCCCGGCGCGAACAGGGTCACTTCGCTGCCCACCGCATGCACGACGCCGGCCGCATCCCAGCCCAGAGTCGTGACGGCATCGGATACCGTCACCAGCCCCGCGCGCACCTTGGTGTCGAGCGGATTGACGCCCACGGCGCGCACCTGCACCAGCACATCGCGCGGGCCGGGCACGGGCATCGGGCCTTCCATGTCGAACAGGCCGCCTTGTTCGTCCACACTGCTTCCTTTCTTGAAACCAATCATCTTCATTGCATGCTCCAGGTAAATCCGCATGGTAAGCAGCCACGCGAGAAAGAAAAATATGCTTCAATGCGTTTCACACCTGACCAAACTGTCATGAATCATGCAAGACATCGATAATCTCTCCGGAGTGGCTCTGTTCGTGCAACTGGCGCAGGCGGGGAGCTTTGTCGCCGCCGCACGCCAGGCCGGCATTTCGCCGTCGGCCGTCAGCAAGAGCCTGGCCCGGCTCGAGCAGCGGCTGGGCACGCGCCTGTTCCAGCGCAGCACGCGCCAGCTGAGCTTGACGGCCGAGGGCAAGCTGTTCCTCGCGCGCAGCGAACGCATCCTGGCGGAAATGCAGGCGGCGCAGGAGGAACTGGCGGGCACGCTGGCGCCGCGCGGCCGCCTGCGCCTGGGCTTGCCGGAACTGGGCAGCGTTTTCCTGCCCGCGCTGGCTGATTTTTCCCAACGACACCCAGCCATCGCCCTCGACCTGGACTTTTCGGACGCGCTGGCCGATGTCGTCGGCGATGGTTTCGACGCCGTCATCCGCATCGGCGCGCCGCGCGATTCGCGCCTGGCCGCCCGCAAGCTGGGCCAGTTCCGCTCCTGCCTCGTGGCCTCGTCCGCCTATCTGGCGCGCCACGGCACGCCCAGCCATCCCCTTGAACTGCAACAACATGCTTGCCTGCACTACCGCTTCCGCCACAGCGGCAAGGTGGAACAATGGCAGTTGCGCCAGGAAGCCGAGGCGCCGGCGCCGGATTTGCCACTCTCCATGGTCTGCAACAACGTCGAAGCGCGCCTGCACTTCGCCCGGCAAGGCCTGGGTATCGCCTGGCTGCCCGACTTTTATGTGCGCTCCGCCATCGACGACGGCAGCCTCATCGAAGTGCTGAGGGACTACGCAATCACCGGGCATCCGGCCCACAGTTGCTGGCTGCTGTGGCCATCCGGGCCGCACCTGGCGCCGAAAGTACGGGCGCTCGTCGATTTCCTGGCCGAAACAGACATACTGTTGTCAGCCGCCCACGGAAGATGAGGCTCAAATACATTTGAGCAAATACATCTATATAATGGCAAGTCTCCCCGACGCCCTGCGCGCCCCTTCCTGGACTTGCCGCAATGAAGCACTTGCACGATATTCCCTCTGCCTTCAAGCATGAATTTGCCAACCCGCGCCTGTGGTGGTCGCGCGCCGTCGTCGTCGGCATGGCCGCCATCGCGGGGCTCGTCGTCGTGGGCTTCACGTGGCTGGCGGAGGAAGCGCTGGACCTGTTTCTCTTTTTTGACGGCAAGGCCTGGTGGTTCGCCCTGCTGTGGACGCCGGCCTGCGCCGCCCTGCTCGTCTGGCTGACGCGCCGCTACGCGATGGGCGCGGCTGGTTCCGGCATCCCGCAAGTGATGGCGACCTTGGACCCGGCCGTGGCGCCCGAGCAGCGCTCGCTGTTCGTGTCGCTGAAACTCAGCGCCGCGAAAATCGTCCTGACGGCGGGCGGCTTGCTGGGCGGATTGTCGCTGGGGCGCGAAGGACCGTCCGTGCAGATCGCCGCCGGCGTGATGCTGGCCGCGCGCCGCTGGCTGCCCCGTCACTCGCAGGTGAGCGCCCATTCCCTGCTGGTGGCCGGCGGCGCGGCCGGCATCGCGGCTGCCTTCAACACGCCGCTGGCCGGCGTCATGTTTGCCATCGAGGAACTGTCGCGCTCACCCGAGCAGCGCAACAGCGGCCTCATCGTCGCCGGCATCGTGCTGGCCGGCATGATGGCCGTGTCGATCCACGGCAACGCCACCCACTTCGGCATCATCCACCCGGGCCCCATCGGCCTGGCGCTGGCCTTGCCAGGCTTGCTCGTGACCCTGGTCGCGGGCGTGGCGGGCGGCCTGTTCGCGCGATTGCTGCTGGCGTCCGCCCGGGGAAATCCATTAGGAAAATTGTCTGCGTGGAGAAAAGGCCGGCCCGTGCTATTCGCCGCCGTCTGCGGTGTGCTGGTGGCGGCCATCGGCATCGCCAGCCACGGCGCCACGTTCGGCAGCGGCACCGTGGCTACGCGCGCCATGCTGGAAGGCTCGTCCGATGTGGCGCCCGCCTTTGTCGCCTTCAAATATGTGGCGACGTGGCTGACCGTCTGGTCGGGCGTGCCGGCCGGCATTTTTGCGCCCTCCTTGGCCATCGGCGCCGGTATCGGCCACGATATCGCCGTGCTGCTGCACTACCCGCACGCGCCGGCCCTGATCGCACTGGGCATGGTGGGCTTCCTGGCCGCCGCCACGCAGGCGCCGCTGACGGCGTTTATCATTGTCATGGAAATGGTCGACGGCCACGGCATGGTGCTGAGCCTGATGGCCTGCGCCGTCGTGGCCAGCACGGTATCGCGCGTGCTGAGCGAACCGCTGTACGGGGCGCTGGCGCAGCTGCAGTTGCAACGGCTACCGCAAGCAGGCAGGGAAACTACATCGTAAACGGAAACGGCTGCATGCCCGCCTGCGTGTCATCGGGGGCGACGACGGCCAGCAAGGCACTCAAACCCTGGTTCAGGTGGGCCAGGCTGGCGGCGTCCAGCTGGGCCAGGGCGCTGGGCAGCAAGCCGCGTGCCGGCTGCGGCGCGCCGGCGATCACGGCCTGCCCTTCCGCCGTCAGGGTCAGGGTGACCACGCGCTGGTCGGGCTGGTCGCGCGCCTTGCGCACATAGGATTTTTTCACCAGCGCCTCGACCAGGTTGCTGGCCGTCGTCTGGTGGATCGACATCTTGCCGGCCAGCTCGCCCATGCGCAGGCCCGGCCGCTCCAGCAATTCCTGCATCACCCACAATTGCGCGCCCGACACACCGCATTGCTTCTCGATCTGCGCCGAATGCCGCTGCGCCGCGCGCATGACGACGCGCATGTTTTGCAAGGCCATGCCCTGCGCCTTGGCTATCGCCGATACTTCCGCTTCCGCCACCATTGCCTCCAGTTATCCCGCCGGCTTCGCGCCTGCTGGCGGGCCGGAATCCGTATATGATACCTGCAATGGCGGGCGCCCCCTACTGCCTATTGACCGGCAGACAGGTGCACTCCGGCCTGCCAAGTCTTCTCCCACACCTGTTTGCCCCGCTTATCCCAGCGGCGCTCGATGCCGTGCTTCTTGCCATGCTCATACGGCACAAGCTGCAGCAGACTCCCGTCACTCGCCCATACTTGCAGCAAGCCATGGCGCTGGCCATCGCGCATCGGAATGACCTTGGCGCGCACGCCGTTGTCATACCATTCCGTGACATCGCCCTGCTCGCGCCCCTGTGCGTCCTGCTGCCAGGCGATCGACGGCTTGCCGTTGCGGCTCCACTTCTGCATGCTCAGCAGCTTGCCCTTGCGGTACAGGGCCTTTTGCGCCAGTTGGCCATTGTCATGGCTTTCAAACAACCAGCCATCGGCTTCGCCACCCACCCAGACCTTGCGCGCGAGCACCTTGCCATCTTCGGCAAGAGTAAGGAATTCGCCATCCTGCTTGTCATTCATAAAATGACTGCGCTGGAACAGCTTGCCATCGGCGTAAAACACTTCCTGCAAGCCATGCATCTTGCCGCCTTTCAGGAAGGCGCGGCTGCTCATCCTGCCATTCGGCCCGTACGATACGTACTCGCCATCGGCCATCTGCTTGCCGTGGTAGCGGATACGGTTCATCAGCTGGCCATTTTCATGGTAATTCTCGGAGATGCTGTCGCGCCCGTTCGTCAGCACGGTCACGCGCTGCTTGACCTGCCCGTTTGCATAGAATGACGTGCTGCCCGTCAGTACATTGCCCTGGGCATCGAGCCGCTCATCGCGGGCCAGCTGTCCATTCGGGTAATACCACTTGCGCAAGTGGAGGAAGCTGGCCTGGCTCAGATCGGGGCCGGTGGCGTAGGTTTCCAGCGCCACCGTGCCCGGTGCATCGGGGAACTCCAGCAGCACATGCCAGGCGCCCAGCGCCTCGTCGCGCACGGGCGCCGTGCGCAGCGCATACGCGGCGTGGCGCACATCGCTCGCCGCATAGTCTTCGTCCAGATAGACGCTCTTGTCCTGCGCCTGCTGTTGCCCCTGTGCCGGAGCCTGCTCCTGCGCCGCCAGCGGCACCGCCGTCATGAGCGCAGCCAGCAGCACCAGGCGCATGGTCCGTCGATATGGCTGGCCGGTCCCAATATGCATGTTAGCCACTACTTCGCCGCCACCGGCTGGCCATCCTGCCACGCCTGTTCCAGCACCAGCTTGCCGGCCTTGTCCCACTGGCGCTCGATGCCGTGCTTCTTGCCGTGCTCGTACGGCACGATCTGCCGCAGGCTGCCATCGCTGTACCAGGTTTGCAACAAGCCGTGGCGCTGGCCTTTGACGAACGGGGTCACGCTGGCGCGCACGCCGTTGGCATGCCAATCCGTCGTATCGCCGTGGTCACGCCCCTGTGCATCTTTATGCCACGCAAAAATGGGATGGCCATTCGCTCCCCACTTTTCCAGGCTGAGCACGTTACCTTTCTGGTACAGCGTCTTGTTCGACAGTTTTCCATTGCCATGGCTTTCAAACGACCAGCCATCGGGCTGGCCGTGCACCCAGACGGTTTTGGCCAGCACCTTGCCGTCCTGCGCATACGTGACAAACTCGCCCTCGCGCTGGCCATCGACGAACTGTCCCCGTTGGAACAGCTTGCCATCGTCATAAAACGATTCCTGCACGCCATCCATCTGGCCATTGCGTTGATACGAGCGGCTGCTGACGGCCCCGTTCGCGCCATACGACACGTGCTCGCCATCGGCCATCTCGTCGCCGTGATACAAGATGCGGCTCATCAGCTGGCCATTCTCGTGATACGTTTCCGAGATGCTGTCGCGCCCGTTCGGCAGCGCCGTCACCTTCTGCTTGACCTGGCCGTTTTCAAAGTACACGCAGCCGCCGAGCAGCTCCTCGCCCTGGTCATTGAAATAGGTTTCGCGCAGCAACTGGCCATTCTCGTAGTAGGACTTGCGAAAACGCACGAACCTGACCTGGCTCAGGTCCAGGTCCGTGGTGTAGGTTTCAAAGGCCAGCACGCCCGGCGTGTCGGGAAATTCGAGGCGGATATGCCAGACGCCCAGCGCCTCGTCGCGCACGGGCGGCGTGCGCAGCGCATAGGTGGCGCGGCGCTGGTTGCTCGGCATGAAATTTTCATCCAGATACATAGTCTGGTCTTCCTCCTGTAGGGTTGGCGTTGGCGTTGGCGTTGGCGCTGCCTGCTGCTGCGCCGCCAGCGGCAAGGCTGCGCACAGCGCGGCGGCCAGCAGCCAGCGCATCGTTTGTCGATTTTTCATGTTGTTCCATTGTTCATGTTGCTTTGCGGCCACCATCATAAAGGCAAGCACCATGCGCCATGGGCACGATTGCCGCCCCATGAAAAAAGGCCGGGACGGACCTGCTGGTCCGGCTCCGGCCCGGCGGATGCGCTGGCGCGCCACACCTCAGCCCACGCTGTCCTTGACGGGCGACAACTGGCTCGCATGCAGGCGCGCATACGCGCCGCCCTGCTGCAGCAAATCCCCATGGCTGCCCGATTCCACCAGGCGCCCGCCCTGCATGACGACGATGCGGTCGGCGCTTTCGATGGTCGACAAACGGTGCGCGATGACGATGGTGGTGCGGTTGCGCATCAGCACTTCCAGCGCGGCCTGCACGGAACGCTCCGACTCCGTATCGAGCGCGCTGGTTGCTTCGTCCAGAAGCAAAATCGGCGCGTCCTTGTACAGGGCGCGCGCGATGGCCAGGCGCTGGCGTTGTCCGCCCGACAGGCGTGAACCGTTCTGCCCCGCCTGGGTGGAGTAGCCTTGCGGCAGTTGCATGATGAAGTCATGCGCATAGGCGGCGCGCGCCGACGCTTCGATGCGGGCCTGGTCCGGGGCCGGGTCGCCGTAGGCGATATTGGCCGCCATCGTGTCGTTGAACAAAATCACATCCTGGCTGACGAGGGCAAACTGGCGCCGCAGGGCCAGCAAGGCGTAGTCGCGCACGTCGACGCCGTCGAGCAGGATCTGGCCGCCGCTGACGTCGTAGAAGCGCGGCAGCAGGCCCAGCAAGGTCGTCTTGCCGCCGCCGGAACCGCCCACCAGGGCCACCGTCTCGCCGGCGCGAATGTCGAGCGTGATATCGCTCAAGGCCGTGGGCGCATCGGGGTCGTCGCTGTTGTAGCGGAACTGCACGTTCTGCAGGGACAAATTGCCCTGCACGGCCGCCGGGGCCACTGTGCCCGGGTCCGGTTCCAGCGGCGTGTCGATCAGGCCGAACACGGACTCGGCCGCCGCCAGGCCCCGCTGCAGCGGCTCATTGATCTTCGTCAAATTCTTGATCGGCGACTGCATGGCCATCAAGGCGCCCATGAAGGCAACGAAGGCCCCTGGCGTGATGGCGCCGCTTTGCGCGCGCAGCATGGCGAAATAGATCACGGACGACAGGGTAATACCGACGAGCATCATGATGAAGCCGGAATTCATGGCCGACGTGGCCGCATGCTTGACGGCCAGCTGGCGGTTGCGCTTGACCACGTCGACGAAGCGCGCCTGCTCATAATCCTGGCCGCCGAAGATTTTCACCACGCGCTGGCCGGCGATGCTTTCGTCGAGCACGGACGTCAGCTCGCCCACGGCTTGCTGCGAACTCTTGCTCAAATGGCGCATGCGGCGTCCCGCCAAGGTCACGACGATGGCCACGATGGGCATCGACGCCATGCAGAACAGGGCCAGTTTCACGTCGATGCTGAACAGCAGGATCAAATAGCCGACGGTGGCGACGGAATCGCGCACCATCACGTTGAGCACGTTCAAGCCCGCCTGCGACACTTGGCTCGCGTCGAAAGCCACGCGCGACTGCGTCAGGCTGGTGGTGGTGGTGTCGAAGAAGCGGCTGGGCAGGCGCATGATGGTGGCAAACATTTTTTCGCGCAAATCGGCCTGCACCCGGCTCGATAGCCAGACGGAACCGTAATCGCCGGCAAAGCTCGACACCATGCGCAGCACGGCCAGGCCCAGGATGGTGGCGGGAATCACCCACAAGTCCACCTGCCCCGCCTGTGCCGGCAAGAAACGGTCGACCCAGCCCTGCAGCATGCCCATCACGCCGGACGCGGGCGCGACCTGCGTGCTGGCCGTCGTACGCATGGCGTCGACGACGTTTTGCAACTGGCGGATTAACAACACATCGGTGGCGGACGCCACGCCCACGGCCAGCAAGGTGGCGGCAACGATGGCGCCATAGCGGCGAAACTGGCCGGCCAGGCGGAAAAACAGGAGGCGACTTTGCTGCATGCAGGTGAGAAAAGTGAGGGTAAAGCGTGATTCTAACCGCTGCCAGACTTACCTAGAGGAAAGTCGCACCTTGCCGGTGCAGAACCGGCAAGGGAACAACACGGACGATCAGCTCTTCGCCACTTTCCACGCGGCCGCGCCGGCCTTGCAGACCCTCAGCTTGAGCGTCTGTTCCTGGCCCTTGGCGCTCAAGGCTACCTGCACCTTGCGGCAGGTTTGCGCATCCGTTTTTTCCGTGTCGCTGGCCGTGATTTCGGCGGCGATGCGCACGGAATTGCGCAAGCCTTCATTACTCCATTGCACGGTTTCGCCATCCTTCTTGTCATTGAGCACGTCGGTGACGGCCTTGACGAAGACGGGCTTGTCGTTCTTGTTCAGGTAAGCCATCGGCGTATCGGCCAGGAAACCCAGGCCGACGGCGGAGGCGGAAGCGCTGAAGACGACGCTGCCGAAGATCAGGGCGGACAGCAAGGTGGCGGGACGAATACGCATGAAAAACTCCTAGTAAAAGTAAAAATCGGAACCGCCGGGGCGGCCCTTAGCCGGGATCCGCCGGCGAAATACCCACGGTCAGCAAGGCATCGATGCTGGGCACGAAATAGATCGCCGACGACAGCGCCGTGGAAAAATCCAGCAGCCTGTCCGTCTTGGTGACGCCATCATAGCCTACACCGTACATTTGCCGCAGCATGCCCATGGTCACCGTGATGTCCTTGCAAAAACCGACAAACATGACACCCGCCTCGCTGGCATTGGCGTAATTGGCATTGCGGCGCACGATATCGACTTCCTCGCCATCGCGGATGAACTGATTGCGGCCCACGTGGGAATCGACGGGCAGCGGCGACAATTCATGGCTGCCTGCCTTGGTGCGGCCCCACACCTGCTCCGCCGCGTGCACGGGCAAGGCGCGCAGGCGTTCCACGTCCATGCGCCATTTCTGCAGCAGCACGGTCGAGCCGCCCGCACCCGCCTCGCCGTCCGGAATGATGGCCACGCCGTTGGCACGAAACGGATTCGGATTGGCGACGCCGTCTGCAAAGCCGTCGAAGGTCACGTTATTGTGATACGGAAAACACACCTGCTCGCTGGCCAGCTCTGCAAACGGACTCAGCAAAGTGAGCGTCGTGCGCATGCTGTCGTACAGGTTGGCCGCGTTCGACTGCGTGATCCAGACCCAGAAATCGTGCTGGGTGGCCGGCGCCGTCTTGCCGTTGGCGCCCACCAGGTCTTGCGCGAACGATGCCATGTTGTCCGGCACGCAGCCGGGGCAAGCGGCGCGCCACAGCTCGGGCTTGAATCCCAGTACCACGTTGGCCGTGCCACCCGTCAACTGATGGTGGCGGTTCAGGGTGGGGTCGAGGATGCCCGTGACTTCGGATTCCCACAGCTTGCCCAGCAGCTTGAACAACTGCCGCATATCGACGCCGGCCTTCACATTGAACTGCAAATGCACTTCGTCGCGCGCGACGACAGACAGCATGCTTTGTGGGATTGCCATCAAATGTTCCTTTTTTACTTTCTGTGTGGATATTAAACCAGAACTGCCGAACGACAGTTTCATTTCGACAACATGCGGTGGCCGCAGCCATACCGCCTCCATGAATTGGACGATAATGCAATGACGTAGAGCAAGAATCAAAGAATGGATACCAATGAAATTGTATGAAAAGCTCGTCAGCGAGATCGAGCAACTGGTGGCCAAGGGCGTGCTCTTGCCCGGCGAACGCATTCCCTCCGTGCGCCAGACCAGCCAGCAGCACAAGCTGAGCATCACCACGGTGCTGCGCGCCTACGTCAAGCTGGAAAGCATGGGCGTGATCGAAAGCCGGCCCCAGTCCGGCTACTTCGTGCGCCCGCGCGCC
The DNA here is from genome assembly GCF_019345575.1 of Janthinobacterium sp. NKUCC08_JDC. Classification (NCBI taxonomy): domain Bacteria; kingdom Pseudomonadati; phylum Pseudomonadota; class Betaproteobacteria; order Burkholderiales; family Oxalobacteraceae; genus Janthinobacterium; species Janthinobacterium sp. NKUCC08_JDC. The sequence goes on from NZ_JAHKQW010000011.1 coordinate 174,826, forward strand.
GGCGATGTGCAGACCGCCGACCTGTGCATGCAGGCCTCCCAGCCCAGTCCCGTTCCGGCGGAAGTGCACGTCAGCCGCCTGGTGCTGTCGACATTGCGCTCGATTGGCTTGCACGATGCCATCCCGCTGGGCTCGCCCTACCCCGACCCGTCGCTGTTTCCCTGGGAACGCATCAACCAGTATGCGGGTGCCGTGGCGCGCCGCAACCGCGTGTGGAACATGACGGACGACCTGCCGCCGGGCAACCCGCAGCTGATCCGCGAAATCGCCCGCCGCTACATGGAAAACGGTCTGGCCGTCGATCCCGATGAAATCATCGTCACCGTGGGCGCCACGGAAGCGATCAACCTGTGCCTGCAAGCCGTGGCCAAGCCGGGCGACACCATCGCCGTCGAGTCGCCCACCTTCTATGCCATGCTGATGGCCGTCGAACGGCTGGGCATGAAGGTGGTGGAAGTGTCCACCGATCCGTACGACGGCATCAGCATCGAAGCGCTGGCCGACATCATGGCCCGGCAGCCGATCGCCGCCGTCATGGTGATGCCGAACTTCCAGAATCCGCTGGGCTTCCAGATGTCCGACCAGCGCAAGCGCGCCCTGGTCCAGCTGCTGGAGCAGCACGACGTGCCCGCCATCGAAAACGGCGTCTACAACGAACTGTATTACGGCGACGCCCACCCGTCCTCGCTCAAGTCGTACGACCGCAAGGGCATGGTGCTGCACTGTTCCTCGTTTTCCAAGAGCCTCAGTTCCGCGCAGCGCGTGGGCTGGGCCCTGGCTGGGCGCTACCGGGGCAAGGTCGAGGAACTCAAATTCCTCAACACCCTGGCCACATCGTCGTTTCCGCAGCTGGCCATCGCCGAATACCTGCAAAACGATGGCTACGAACAGCATCTGCGCCGCACCCGCAAGGCCTATGCCCAGCAAGCGCGCATCATGGCTGCCGCCGTGCAGCGCTTCTTTCCTGCTGGCACGAAAATCTCGCACCCGCAGGGCGGCTACGTGCTGTGGGTGGAATTGCCCGGCGGCATAGACTCCATGCAGCTGTACCGGCGCGCGCTGGAATGCAAGATCACGGTGGGTCCGGGGCGCATGTTTTCCGTCAGCCAGGCCTACAAGCATTGCATCCGCCTCAACTACAGCTATCCGTGGAGTGTGGGCGTCGAGCAAGCCATTATCCTGCTCGGCAAACTGATCACCGAATTCCTGTAGATCACTCACCCGCCCACCAGCGACATGCGCACGGTGGGATACTGCTTGCGCCCGCCAAGCTGGGCCAGCGCACCGCGCACTTCCGAATAGCGGTCGCCACGCCGCTGCCAGTGCTGGCGCAGCAGAGTTTCCAGGCCTTGCGCCGAGTCCAGCTGGGGCCGCAGGTCGAGGCCGTCCTGGGCGAACAGGCAGGTAAACAGCTTGCCATCGGACGACACGCGCACCCTGCTGCAGTTGCCGCAGAACGGCTGGGACACGCTGGAAATGAAACCCACTTCGCCTCCGCCATCACGGTAACGGTAGCGGCTGGCCGTCTCGTGCAAGACAGGCTTGCCTTCGGCCAGCGGCACGAGGGGGAATTCGGCCGCGATCAGCGCGCGCGCCGCCTCGGACGTGACGACATGCGTGCGCGACCAAGCGCCGATGCCGCCCACGTCCATGAATTCGATCAGGCGCAGGATCACGCCCGTGTGGCGGAAGCGGCGCGCCAGCGGCACGATCTGGCTGTCGTTGACGCCTTTCTGCACGACCATGTTGACCTTCACGGGGTTCAATCCCACGGCTTGTGCCACCTCTATGCCGTGCAGCACTTTCTCGACGGGAAAGTCGACGCCATTCATGCACTGGAAAATACCGTTGTCCAGACTGTCGAGACTGACGGTGACCCGGTCCAGGCCTGCATCCTTCAACGAACGCGCCTTGGCCGCCAGCAAGCTGCCATTCGTCGTCAGCGCGATGCTCACGGCGCGCCCGTCCGGCGTTGTGAAGCGCGCCAGGCGCTCGATCAGCTGCTCCAGGTTCTTGCGCAGCAGCGGCTCGCCGCCCGTGATGCGGATTTTATTCACGCCGAGGCGCACGAAGGCGCGCGCCATCGTTTCGATCTGCGCGAAGGACAGGCGCTCGCTGGAGGGAAGAAACGGATAATCGCTCGGGTACAGCTCGGCCGGCATGCAATAGGTGCAGCGGAAATTGCACTGGTCGATGACGGAAATGCGCAAGTCCGTCAGGGGGCGGCCCAGCATGTCCACGCACGGCTCACTATGGTCTGGCTGCGGATACCTGATGGTGTTCATTGTGCTTCCCCTTGATGTGCGTTCGTCTGGAAGTAGCATAGGACGAAAGCAGGCACTCAAGGAGGTACAGTCCGGCGCCAGGCGATAGAGTACAGATTCGGCTTTACTCTCCTGGTGGCGCGAACATGCTGGCGCACAGCTCGGCGCCCGCCGTACTCAGCGAAGCGCTGCCGCCGCCACCCTCCGCCGTGGCAACGGTCACCAGTCCCGCGCTGGACAGCGCATTGAGCTGGCGCAGCAAAGTGCTCATCTGTACTCCTGCCCGCTTGGCCAGCTTGGCCAGCGACCACGGTTTTTCCGACGCCTCCTGCCGCGCTTGCCACAGCAGCGCCAGCAGGGCTATCAGTGCCGCGTCGACTCCCACTTCCTTGTCTTCCTTGTGCATGTTTTTCTCCTTGTCCACATCATAAATCACGGCCGGCGCCGGCGCGACCGGCATCGTCGTCTTGCCATCTGTACTCTGTTTTTTTAGCCGGAACTGTGCGCCTATGGGGCTGTCCGCCGCCCCTACCATGTGATTGTCCCATCGCATATCACCAGGAGAGTCATCATGAGCAAGCCAAAGTCCGACGCGCGCATCGCGCCCTACACCCATGCCGCGGCCGGTTGGGGTGCCCTCAAGTACGTGGCCATCAATCTGTTCAAGGAAAAAGTCAGCGCGGGCAATTACCGCTCGCTGTTCGAGCAAAACCAGCCCGATGGTTTCGACTGTCCCGGCTGCGCCTGGCCCGACCGCGAACACGCGTCGACGTTTGAATTCTGCGAAAACGGCGTCAAGGCCGTGGCCGCCGAATCGACGAGCAAGCGCGTGCGCCCCGAGTTTTTCCAGGAGCACACGGTCACCGAACTGATGGGGCAGTCAGACTATGATCTGGAGCAACATGGCCGTTTGACGGACCCCATGGTGTACGACGCCGCCAGCGACAAATACCAGGCCATTTCCTGGGACGACGCGTTCGCCCTCGTGGCGCACCACCTGCACGCGCTGGACGACCCGAACCAGGCCGCCTTCTACACATCGGGGCGCGCCAGCAACGAAGCGGCCTTCCTGTACCAGCTGTTCGTGCGCGCCTACGGCACCAACAATTTTCCTGATTGCTCCAACCTGTGCCACGAAGCGACGAGCCGTGGCTTGCCGGAAACGGTGGGCATCGGCAAGGGCACGGTGCTGCTCGACGACTTCGAGCATGCGGACACCCTGCTGCTGTTCGGCCAGAATCCGGCCACCAACCATCCGCGCATGCTGGGCGAACTGCGCGAAGCATCGCGCCGTGGCGCCACCATTGTTTCCATCAACCCATTGCACGAACGGGGCCTGGAGCGCTTCACGAGTCCGCAGCATCCGCTGGAAATGCTGACGGGCGGCAGCACGAACATCTGCTCGCTGTTCATCTGCCCGACCCTGGGTGGCGACTTCGCGCTGATCAAGGCCATGGCCAAGCGCGTCGTCGAGCTCGATGACGAGGCCATCGCCCACGGCCAGGAGCGCGTGCTCGACTGCGCCTTCATCGCCGAACACACGACGGGCCTCGACGCGTTCGCGGCCGACCTGCGCGCGGAAAGCTGGGATTTGCTGCTGGCCGAATCGGGCGTGGCGCGCGACAAGATCGAAGAGCTCACGCAGATCTATGTGAAAGGCAAGGCCGTCATCGCCACCTGGGGCATGGGCGTGACGCAGCACAAGAACTCGCTGGCCACCGTGCAAATCCTGTCGAACTTGATGATGATGCGCGGCAATATCGGCAAGCGCGGCGCGGGCCTGTGTCCCGTGCGCGGCCACTCGAACGTGCAGGGCGACCGCACCATGGGCATCGAGGAACAGCCGACCAAGGAATTCCTCGACCGCCTGGGCCTCGTCTTCAACTTCGAGCCGCCGCGCCACCACGGCTACGACGCCGTCGGCACCATCGCGGCCATGCTGGAAAAGAAAGTCAAAGTATTTGTGGCGCTCGGCGGCAACTTCTCGATGGCCACGCCGGACACGCCGCGCACGTGGGGCGCGCTGCGCTCGTGCGACCTGACCGTGCACATCGCCACCAAGCTCAACCGCAGCCACCTCGTGCATGGCAAGGATGCGCTGATCCTGCCCACCCTGGGCCGCACGGAGATCGACGTGCAGGAAGGCGTGGCGCAAGGCGTGACGGTGGAAGACTCGATGAGCATGGTGCACATCTCGTTCGGCATGAACCAGCCCGCCTCGCCCAATCTGCGTTCGGAAATCGCCATCGTGGCCGGCATGGCGCAAGCGACCGTGGGCAGCGAAAAGATCGACTGGCTGCGCTATGCCGGCAACTATGCGCTGCTGCGCGACTCCATCGAGCAAGTATTCGATGACTTTTTCGACTACAACTTGCGCATAGCCAAGCCGGGCGGTTTCCACCTGAAAATCGCCTCGCGCGAACGGGTATGGAAGACGGACAGCGGCAAGGCGCAATTCATCGTCAACGCCGTGGAACTGGACACGCCGATCCACCGTGCGCGCCAGCAATATGGCGAGCGCCTGATGGTGCTGATGACCACGCGTTCGCACGACCAGTACAACACGACGATCTACGCCATGGACGACCGCTACCGCGGCGTGTTCGGCCAGCGCCGCGTGGTCTTCATCAACAAGGACGACCTGGCCATGCTGGGCTTTGCGGCCGGCGACTGGGTCGACCTGATCGGCGTGTGGCATGACGGCATCGAACGCCGCGCCGACCGCTTCCTGCTGGTCGAGTACGACATCCCGCGCGGCTGCATCGGCGCCTACTACCCGGAAACCAATCCGCTGGTGCCGCTCGACAGCGTGGGCGAAGGTTCGCGCACGCCGACCTTCAAATCCATCCCCGTGCTGCTGTCGCCTTCGGCCGCCCTCAGCTGATCAGGAGAACGCCATGTTCGGTTTCGATACCCTGGACCTGTCGCGCGCGCAATTTGCGATGACGGCCATCTTCCACATCCTGTGGCCCATATTGACGATCAGCCTGTCGCTGTTCCTGTTCGTTGTCGAGGCGCTGTGGCTGCGCACCAGCGACCCCGTCTACTATCGCCACGCGCGCTTCTGGAGCAAGCTGCTGGTGCTGAACTTTGCCGTCGGCGTCGTCAGCGGCATTCCCCTGGAATTCCAGTTCGGCACCAACTGGGCGCCGTTCTCGCACCACTCGGGCCAGTTCATCGGCAACATCCTCGGCTTCGAGGGCGCCATGGCCTTTATGCTGGAAGCGGGCTTCATCGGCGTCATGATGTTCGGCTGGGGCCGCGTACCGAAAGGCGTGCACCTGTTTGCCACCGGCATGGTGGCGCTCGGCTCCAGCATTTCCTCGTTCTGGATCATGGTCGCCAATTCCTGGATGCAGACGCCGGCCGGCGTGCGCGTGGTCGACGGCAAGATCATCGTCACCGATTACGTGGCCGCCATCTTCAATCCCGACATGGCCTGGGCCGTGGGCCACATGTGGGTGGCCGCCGTGGAAACGGGCTTGTTCGTCATCGCCGGTATTTCCGCCTGGTATATGTTCAAGCGCCGCGAACCGGCCTTCTTCGCCCGCTCGTTCAAGCTGGCGCTGATGCTGCTGCTCATCATCGCGCCGTTGCAGGTCTGGCTCGGCGATTCGAGCGGCGTCGATGTTTTCAAGACCCAGCCCGCCAAGGGTGCGGCCATCGAAGGCCACTGGCACACGAACCGCGATGGTGAAGGCGCGGCCTGGTCCTTGCTGGCCTGGCCCAACCAGCTTGAACAAAAGAATGACTGGTCGATCGAAGTGCCCGGCATGCTCAGCGTGATCGCCACGCATAGCGCCACGGGCAAGATCACGGGCCTGGCCGACATCGCCCGCGAAGACCAGCCGCCCATGCTGCCGCTGCTGTACTACGCGTTTCGCGCCATGGCCGGCATCGGCATGTGGTTCGTGCTGCTGTCGTTCTGGACCTTCGTGGTCTGGCGCAAGGCGGGCGGACGGGTGGAAGAGTTCGTACGCAACCGAAAGCTGCTGCTGGCCTGGGTGCTGACAATACCGCTGCCCTACATCGCCGTCGAGTGCGGCTGGATCGTGCGCGAAGTGGGACGCCAGCCGTGGGTCGTGTACGGCCTGCTGCGCACGCGCGACGCCGTCTCCGACGTGGCGGCCCATGCCGTGGCCGGCAGCATGCTGATGTTCTTCGTGTTTTACATCGTGCTGTTCGTCACTTTCTTTGTGTTTGCCAAGAAATGGCTGCAACAAGGCCCGGACGTGGCACTGCCGCTGCCGGACGCTACTCATGCCGTGGGCTACTGAAATGCGCCGCTACCAATCAAGGAGTTTGTAATGGAGATGAATTCGCATGCCATGCTGGGCAATGCCTGGTTCGGCCTGATCGGCCTGATGCTGATCTTTTACGTCGTCACGGACGGTTTCGACCTGGGCGTGGGCATCCTCAGCCTGTTCACCCGCCGCGAACAGGAACGCAACCTGATCTTCCAGTCCATCGAGCACGTGTGGGACGCCAACGAAACCTGGCTGGTGGTGGTGGGCGGCGCCCTGTTCGGCGCCTTTCCCAGCGCTTACGCCACTTTGCTGGAACAGCTGTACATCCCCATCATGCTGCTGATCGCCAGCCTGATCATGCGCGGTGCCTCGATCGAGTTCCGCCATGCGGCCGGCAACAAGCGCCTGTGGGACCTGGTCTTTGGCGTGGGCAGCCTGCTGGCCGCCGTGGCGCAAGGCGTGGTGCTGGGCGAAATCATCACGGGTTTGCAGCCGGGCTGGCTGAGCGGCATCTTCACGGCGTGCACGGCGCTGGGCGTGGTGGCCGGCTATTGCCTGCTGGGCAGCACGTACCTGATCAAGAAGACGGGCGGCCAGCTGGAAGCGGCGGCGCGCCGCTACGCGACGGCCAGCGTGCTGGCGACTGTCGCAGCCGCCATCGTGCTGTCGGCCGGCACCATGGTCTTCAGCGCCATCGGCCACGACCGCTGGGCGCAGCCGGGCGTGTTCGGCGTGCTGCTGGCCCTGGCCGCCATCGCCGCCAGCGCTTTTATTTACATCCTGTGGGCCGTGCACGTGAACGGCGTGCGCGGCCCGTTCCGCGGCGCCATCGTGCTGTTCCTGGCCTCGTTCGCGGGCCTGGCCATCAGCTTTTTCCCCGACCTCGTACCGGGCAAGCTGAGCATCGCGGCGGCCGCCTCGGATGAGCCGACCCTGATCTTCATGCTCATCGGCATGGGTGCCATGCTGCCGATCATGATCGGCTACAACCTGTTCCAATACTACGTCTTCGAGGGCAAAGTCGTGCCCCGGAAACATTAACCGGCATCACGGCATGCGTCTTCCATCATGATTATCCGCCCCACCACCAACTGGTTTCGCATGCTGTTCGTATGGGATGGCTCGGTGCTGCAAGCCATCATCCCGCAATTGCTGCTGATGCTGGTCGTCAGTTCGCTGGCCTTGCTGACGGATGGCCGTATCTTCGGCGTCAAGATTCCGCTCGATACGGCGCCATTTCCCATGGTCGGCATCAGCCTGGCGATCTTTCTCGGCTTTCGCAACAACGCCAGCTATGCGCGCTTTGTCGAGGCGCGGCATATCTGGGGGCAATTGCTGATCGCCGCACGGGCCCTGGCTTCGCAGGCGATCACGTATCTGCCGCAGGAAACGAGCGGCCTGGACCGCGAGTTGCTGCTGCGCCGCCTGACCGCCTTCGTCTACGCGCTCAAGCACCAGCTGCGCCAGACAGATCCGCAGCAAGACCTGGCGCGCTACCTGCCGGCCGAGGAAGTGCAGCGCTTGCAAGGTATCCACTTCAAACCCGTCGCCGTGCTGCATGCGGTACGGGCCATGCTGTACGACGCCGTGCGGCGCCAGCCGGGCCAGACGCAGCTGCTGTGGATGCTCGACACGCAGCTCAACGACCTGGCCGCCACCGTGGCCGGCTGCGAGCGCATCAAGAACACGCCGATTCCATATCCGTATGGCGTGCTGGTGCACCGCACCGTCTACATGTACTGTTTTTTACTGCCGCTGGGCCTGGTGGACGCCATCGGCGTGGCCACGCCCCTCATTTCCGTCTTTGTTGCCTACACCCTGTTTGCGCTGGAAGCCATCGCGCAACAGATCGCCGAACCGTTCGGCCTGGCGCCCAACTGCCTGGCCCTGAACGCCATGACGCGGGAAACAGAACGCTCGCTGCTGGAATTGAACGGCGACCCGCTGCCGCCATCGATCCAGCCCTGCCCGCGCTATCAAATCAATTAACGGGAGAACAGCATGGACTTTGATACCACTACCACCGAACGCGACGGTTTCCTGGAAGTTCCCATGGTGCGCCACCAGGCCGGTGTGGCCACGGCGGGCCACGACATGGTGGCCGAGGAGTATCCCGTAGCCCTCGTCTACAACGGCATCGCCCACGCGGTGATGATGGCTACGCCGCGCGACCTCGAGGAATTCGCCGTCGGCTTTACCTTGACGGAGGGCATCGTCGGCAGCGTACGCGACATCTACGACCTCGACGTGTGCTGCGGCGAGGACAGCGCGGAAGTGCGGCTGACCATTGCCCAGCCGGATTTGATGCGGCTCAAGGGCCGCCGCCGCGCGATGTCCGGGCGCACCGGTTGCGGCGTGTGCGGCATCGAAAGCCTGGCCCTGCTGGACCTGGTGCCGGAAAAGATCACGCGTCCCCTACCGCCGCTGGTCGCCAGCAGCGCCATCCTCGGCCGCGCCGCGCGCGAACTGCTGCCCTACCAGGAGCTGATGCACAAGACGGGCGGCGTGCATGCCGCCGCCTGGTGCACGGCCGAGGGCGCCATCGTGAAAGTGTTCGAGGATGTGGGCCGGCATAACGGCCTGGATAAACTGATCGGCTACCTGGCCCTGCACCGCATCGCCATGCACGACGGCTTCGTCTTCCTGTCGAGCCGCGCCAGCTATGAACTGGTGCGCAAGTCGGCGCGCATGCATATCGGGCTCGTCGCCACCATCTCGGCGCCCACCTCGCTGGCCATCCGCATCGCGCGCCAGGCCGGCATGCAACTGGCCAGCTTTTGCCGCCGCGACGGTTTTGTCGATTACACGGCAGACGAGGTGCCACCGGTGGGCTGAACATTGGCAAGCCCGCACGGCTGCCGCATAATGCGGGCATGTTCAAACTGACTTTTCTCGGCACCTCTTCCGGCGTGCCCACGCGCTACCGCAACGTCACGTCGCTGGCCCTGCAAACCACGCACAACCGCGACTGGTGGATGATCGATTGCGGCGAAGCGACGCAGCACCGGCTGCAGCGCATCCCCCTGTCCGTGCACGACCTGGTCGGCATCTGCATCACCCACGTGCATGGCGACCACAGCTACGGTCTGCCGGGCCTGCTGGCCAGCGCCTCGATGACGGGACGCAAGAGGCCCCTGCTGCTGATCGCCCCGGCCGCCATCAAGGCCTGGATCGATGCCACCTTGCTGCACACGGAACTGTTTTTGACGTACCCGCTGATCCATATCGACGTGGACAGCGCGCAAGTCGTGCATGAAGCAGCGGGCTTGACCATCGAGCGCCACGCGCTGTCGCACCGGGCGCCAAGCGTTGGCTACCGTTTTGCGCTGGAAACAAGCAGGTGGAAGCTGGACAAGCCGGCCCTGCTGGCGGCCGGCGTACCGCCCGGTCCCGCCTGGGGACTCTTGCAGGCGGGCCAGGATGCGACACTCGACGATGGTACGGTACTAGCGGCCGGCGCTTTCCGCCAGACGGAAACGCAGCGCGCCACGGTGGTGATCGGCGGCGACAACGACACGCCGTCGTTGCTGACGGACGCCTGCGCCGGCGCGCAACTGCTCGTGCATGAAGCCACCTACACGGAAGCGATGCTGCAGAAAGTGGGTCCCGGCCCCACGCACAGTTCCGTGCAGCGCGTGGCGCAGTTCGCCGAAGCGGTGCGCTTGCCAAACCTGATCCTCACCCACTTCAGCGCCCGCTATCACCATGCGGAAGGCATGGCCGAGCTGGAAGCGGAGGCCCGGCTGCACTATTCAGGCAAGCTGTTCCTGGCGCGCGATTTCGACAGCTATGAACTCGATGCGGCCGGCGAGCTGATCAAACTGCCGTTAAAACCGGATTAACAACGCCTGACAAAACCGTAGCGAGCGGAAGGAAGTTGTGGTCGAGAAGCGCAACTGTACGAAGGTACAGTGAGCATCGCAGACCGCAAATTACGACGCGCAGTAGGTTTTGTCAGGTGTTATTTTAGTGGGGATTGACGCCATATTGGGCCGCATACTCGGCCGCCAGCGCCCGCGCCGCTTGCTGCTGTGAGGGCGTAAGGATTTCCAGCAACTGGTCGCGGTTCTTGATCGATTGCGTACTGCCCGCCTCGGCCGGCATGGCGATCCACGCGTACGCTTGCACATAATCAAGTTCCACGCCCTGCCCTTGCGCGTACAGCAAGCCGTATTCATTCTGCGCCGACAGGGAACCGGCTTCGGCCGCCTGCTTGTACCAGAACGCCGCCTCGGCATAGTCTTGCGGTACGCCATCGCCCTTGCGGTACGCCTGCGCCAGGTTGAATTGCGACTGGCCATCGCCCGCCTCGGCCGCCTGGCGTCCGTAAGCCAGCGATTGCGCCATGTCTTGCGCGACGCCATCACCGCTCGCATACATCAGGGCGAGGTTGGCCAGCGACGGCGGAAAACCCGCTTGCGCGGCGGCCGTGAACAATTCCACCGCTTTCGGCAAGTCTTGCGTCACGCCATGCCCCTGGTAATACAAGCTGGCCAGTAAATGCTGGCCGGCCGGGTCGCCAGTGCGCGCGGCCGCGTCGAATTGCCTGAACGCCTCGGCGTGGTTATCGTCGTTATAAGCGAGGATGCCCGCTTCATTCAAAGATTCGGGAGAGGATGTCATCAGAATTCCTTATTCGGGGATTTTTTGGCATTGTACACAGCACTGTTCCGCGCAGAATGCACGATAGGGAATGGTGTGGCGCGTTGCCCAAATCATGCGTTATGATCATTCTCCGCATGATGCAATCGTGGCATTGCGCCCCAATACCCGCCCAAGAATATCGCCATGAAACTGATTGCTCTGCTTTTATCCCTGATTTCCACCTCGGCTTATTGCGGCACCTTGCACCTGGACAAAGCCGCGACAGGCAAAGTACGGCAAGCCACGGATATCCGCTATGCGAATCACGATGAAAAACAGACCTACCAGCTGAAAATCGGCAAGCAGTGGATCAATGGCAGTTGCAGCAGCAGTGGCACGGGCAATTTGCACGCGCTGCTGCTGGACATGAATTTCGACGGCCAGGCCGACCTGTGGGTCACCGGCTACACGGATAGCCAGGGGCGCATCCGCTGTTCCGATGTGTGGCTGTGGGATTCGCCGGCGAAGCAATACCGTTTCAACAAACCACTATCAGCCATTCCGAATCTGGATATCAGCATGGCCGATCGAGCAATCCAAGGCGGCATCCCCAATTGCGGCTGCGCGGCACAATGTTTTTATGAAGACAGCTATAAGTGGCGGGCTGACAAATTAATCGCCACCGCCCGGCGCGAACAGGATTGCGAACGCTACCGTGAATATCGCTTGAATGAAAAAAACGACTTGATCATCGTCAAGGATGAAATCATCGATAGCGGTAATCCTGGCCAGCAAGCCATCGAAAAGAGAAATGTAGTTGACTGGCAGCGCCATGCGCACATCATGCGCAAATCCTGGGAGTGATATTTACCCCCAATCCGACACCATCGAACAACACATATGACGACACATCCAGCATCGATTACTTTTCATGCCGCCAAAGCCGAAGACACGCCGGCCTTCATCGAATTGCGCGGCAAGACGCGGCAAAATGCCATCCCAAAAGAACGTCTGGCGGAAGTCGGTATCACGGCCGATTCCTGGGCGGAAATGATGCGTTCGGGCAGCCTGCCTGGCCAGGTCTGCCATCACGACGGCCAACTGGTCGGCTACTGCTTTGGCGAGCGCGACACGGGCGAAATCATCGTCCTGGCCCTGCTGCCGGAATTCGAAGGCTTAGGCATCGGCAAGACCTTGCTGGAACTGGTAATGGCGGAACTGCGGGCCCAAGGCCATCAGCGGCTGTTCCTCGGCTGCTCCAGCGATCCCGCCTCGCGCTCCTACGGCTTTTACCGCTACCTGGGCTGGACGGCGACGGGCGAGACGGACAAGTATGGCGACGATGTGCTGGAGTTTCGCTTTACGGCCTAGGCGGTCAAGCGGTTGGCATCCCACACGCGCATCAACTGCGTGATGGCAACGTCAAACACGGCGTAGCCAACGCCATCGCGAGCCTGAATCGACACGCCCGATAAAAAGCTGTCGAAGACGGATGCCAGAGCCGCTGCATCCGTATCTGCGGGCAATTCGCCGCTGGCCATGCCCCGCTCCACGCAGTGCACAAAGCCAGCGCGCGTGCGGGCGCGCGACGCCGTCAGCGGTGCAGCCACGGCCGCATGCTCGGCCGTCGGCGCGCTCATGCAGCCGAGCGCCACCATGCAGCCGGGCGGATGTCCCGCATCGGACTGCATGCGGGCCGACTGGCGCAAGGCCTGCTCGATGGCCGCGCGCGGCGCCAGGCCATCGTCCCACAAGCATTCCGTCACGCGTGCAAACGTGTCCAGATAGCATTGCGCCGCTTCGCGGAACAGCGCTTCCTTCGAACCAAACGCCGCATAAAAGCTGGGCGCGGAAATGCCGCCGCCCAGGCTCGCCTTGAGCTGGCTCAAGGACGTCGATTCATATCCCTTCTGCCAGAATAAATACATGGCCTGTTCGACCGCTGCCTGCCGGTCGAACGTGCGCGGCCGTCCCATTTGCGCCATCGATCGCTCCCTTTCATATACTTACATACTACTCGATACAGAAGTCGTTGACAACGCGGTGCACCATCGCCTATATTTATACCGATCGATACATATGTACCGCCATAACGGTCGGGGGATTCCTGCGCCCGATCACTTGACAAGGATGTTTGCCGTGAATCACGCTACGCTCACCACCGGAACCAGCCCTGCGCTGGCCGACCGCCTCCCCGTCGCCGGGCTGCTGGCCCTGGCCATGACGGGTTTTATCTGCATCGTCACGGAAACCTTGCCTGCCGGCTTGCTGCCGCAAATCAGCGCGGGCCTCAACATCAGTGCCGCGCTGGCCGGGCAAATGGTCACAGCCTACGCGCTCGGCTCCCTGCTGGCGGCCATTCCGCTCACCATCGCCACGCGCGGCTGGCGCCGTCGCAACGTGCTGCTGCTGACCATCGTCGGCTTTCTCGTGTTCAATACCGTCACGGCCCTGTCGTCCCACTACTGGCTGACCCTGGCGGCCCGCTTCTTTGCCGGCATGGCGGCCGGGCTGGCGTGGAGCTTGCTCGCCGGCTATGCGCGGCGCATGGTGGCGCCGCACCAGCAAGGCCGCGCCTTGGCGCTGGCCATGGTGGGCGCGCCCGTCGCCCTGTCCCTGGGCGTGCCGCTGGGCACCTTGCTCGGTTCGCTCGTCGGCTGGCGCGCCGCGTTCTGGATCATTTCCGCCCTGACATTAATCCTGATTGCCTGGGTACTGGCGAAGGTGCCCGACTACCCGGGCCAGTCCGTCCATGAACGCCTGCCCCTGCGCCGCGTCTTCACGACGCCGGGCGTGCGCCCCGTGCTGGCCGTCGTCATCGCCTGGATGCTGGCGCACAATATTCTCTACACCTACATCGCCCCGTTCGTCGCGCCGGCAGGATTGGCAGAGCGAGTCGACCTGGTCCTGCTCGTCTTCGGCGCCGCCGCCATGGCCGGCATCTGGATCACGGGCAAGCTGGTCGAACGCCACCTGCGCGCCACCGTGCTGGCCAGCCTGGCCGTGTTCGCCACGACGGCCCTCGTGCTGGGCTTCGCGTCGCACATCCCCACGGTGATCTACGTGGGCATGGCCGTCTGGGGCTTGTCCTTTGGCGGCGCGGCAACGCTTTTACAAACGGCGCTGGCGGACACGGCCGGCAGCGGTGCCGACGTGGCCTTGTCGATGAATGTGGTGGCGTGGAATGGAGCGATTGCGGCCGCGGGCGTGGCGGGCGGCGCCCTGCTGGAAACCTGGGGCGCGGGCGCTTTCCCGTGGGCGATGGTGAGCTTGCTAGTGCTGGCCTTCCTTGTCGCCTGGTCGGCCCGCGAACACGGTTTCCGGCAGGGACGACGCAGCGGCGGCGCGCCCGTGACCGGCCATTAAAAAGACGCGCTAATCAGCCGCCGGTACGCTCAGAATGCGGGGCACGTGGCCCGTATGTGCAAGGAAACGGACCAAAGTGGCATGCGACAACGCCACCGTGGCCGTGTTGCGCAGCGGGTGGGCTTGCACTGAATCAGCGTCCCACACGGCTTGGTCCAGCACCAGTTCCACCGCCTGCGCGCTGTCGTGGATCAGCGCAAACAGACTGACGGACCCAGGCGTGATGCCCAGGTGCTGCAGCAGGCGTTCGGGCGAAGCCATGCTCAGCTTGCTGGCGGGCAGCAAGCGACCCAGCGCCGCCAGGTCGATGCGCTTGTCGAAAGGCACGATGACGAGAAAATGCCGGCGCCCTTTCTCGTCGCGCACGAACAGGTTCTTCACCATCAAGCCAGGCATGGCTGGCACATGGATGAGCGCTTCGGCGATCGTGTGCACGGCCGGATGCTCGATGAATGGGCAATCGCCGGCATGGCTTTCAAGCCAGCGGGACAGGGTTTCTTGCATGGGTATTTCCTCGGCGCGGATGCGATGAGGAATTGTAGCGGGTCAATGCGTGCTGGGGGTTGCCATCACGGCTTATTCTCTTGCTCTTTGTCGGCCTTGTCGGCAGCCGCCAGCCCCCAGTCATTCCAGCCTTCCCCAAACAGTTCGATCGGGTGCTGCGTGCGCTCGGAACCATTGCCACAACGCATGGCGTCCGGCGGGCAATACTTGTCGCAGCCCCAGCAGATGCGTTCGGGGTTCTTGGGGTTTAATGGAAAGGGCTTGGCCATGGGAGGCGATCGTGGTCGGTTGAGGGTTCCTTGTTGACTCTAGACCTGGCGCGAGGGGCGGTCAAACGAATTCCAGTGAGGAATTTGTCCGAGGTCAATTCTATGCAGATGGCTCGTGTGGCTGAAAGACACAATACCCTTCCAACACGATACGCGCCACATTGACACTACCGTCGGCGGCCGGCTGCTCCTTGAGTTCGTCCAGCGCATACACCATCGTCACCATGGCGCCAGGCACGAACAGCTTGGTGTCCTGCTTGCGGTGCGTGTAGATGCTCTCGTCGAATGTCGAGCCATCCGCCAGGCGCAAGGTAAAACTGTTGACTTGATCGCCACGCCGGCTATCCTGGCCCGCGAAATACGTGCGCTCGATCCTGCCCGTCACCGTTTGCGTCTGGATGCGCCCGGCTTTGATGCTTTCCCACCACTCGTCCGAAGCGAACAGGCCTTGGCTGCCTTTCAGGCCCATGCGGGGCCTGGAACTGTCGAGAGTGAGGGATCGGGTCTTGGCGATGCGGGCCGGGTCTTGTGCCAGGGCTTCGGCGAGGGTGTAGACGGGTTTCATCAGGGCGCAGGAATGACTTGAAGCGCTCACTCAATGTTCGCGCCGAATGACGTAAGCATTGCCGGCAGGCTCAAAACCAAGTGTCGGATAGTAGGACATGGCATCGGGGGCGGACAGCAATATCAAGGACACTTCCTCGCCGATGATGGCCTGGGTGCGTTTGACAAGTTCTTTGCCGATACCGAGGCCCTGGTACTGCTTGTCTACGGCCAGGTCCGAGAGATAGCAGCAATACGCATGGTCGGTCAGCGAACGGGCCAGCCCCACAAGCTCGCCATCCACCCATGCCGACAGCACCAGGCAAGGCGCGGCAAACATGCGCGCGATTCGCGGAAGGTTGCTGGTGGGCCGCTTGATGCCGGATTGCTCGAACACACGAACAACGTCCAGCGGATCAAGGGGAAAGTTATGACGATATTCGATAGTGGTGTTTTTCATTGGTTCACGGGGGTAAGAAGATTGCGCATGGGAGACCTTTGCCATGGGGATAGTATCACCAGCGATGATTGAGGCATATGGACGCTACGGCATTAGTGAACAGCCTGGGGGCCCTCTTGGCCTTGCGCCGATGCTTGGCCGCCTGTACTGCGGGCGGAGGCGGCACCGCATCGCCGGGATGTCCATTCAGTTATTAGGGCGCCTCCAATCTGTTAAAATAGTTGAAAATTTTAATGATCAAATCATGAATAATCTGAACTTTTCAAATACAAAGAATGTGCTGAGCAAATGAAAGCCATTATATTCTGCACCAGCTTTATAAAAGATGCCCCATCATGGGAAAGTCGGTATCAGCGGTGGCTCGATTATTACAAAGATGTTCCTATCAATGCAGTAAAGAAGATAATGATCGATGACGGATCGCCATTTCTTCCACCTGCCGAAATCATCAATACAGTTTCCCATAGCGCTCCGCTGGCGTCGAATGGCGATAAAAAACTCATCATTCGCTTCGATAACAATCTGGGACGACAAAGCGGGGCCGACTACCCTGGCTGGTGGCGCAGCTTTCTCCACTCGGTCAAGGTGGCAAATGAATTAGGCGTGGATAAGATCATCCATATCGAGTCGGACGCCTATATCATGACGCCGCGCCTGGTGAATTTCATCAATGAAATCGAATCAGGCTGGAACGTCCTGTGGTCCCCGCGCTATCGCTTTCCGGAAACTGCCATTCAAGTTATCTGCAGAGATCAATTTGAAATTTTTGAGAAATTCAAGGAAAACCATCCCGATTATTCATTCCCGGATATTGCGGAAAGGTTGCTTCCTTTCACCACTGTGCACAAGCAGTTCAAAGGCGACCGCTACAGCGATTTCACGAAAAACAGATGGATATTCCGCTCGAAAAAATTCAACAAAATCCCCATTTTTAAACATGTGTTTTTCTGGGAAACCATACCGCCGGATGCGGACTTTGTTACGCAGGGTATTGGCCGTCAGGAGTTTGTTTATAGACGCGGTGAAGTGGCTTGATTTTGTGAGGGTGGGTGGGCGGAGTCGCCGAATTGCCCGTGCCAGGTTGATCGTCCCTGCCAGAGTGAGGCTCTGCCAGGGACGAGACCAAGCACCTTGCGGGGCAGCACTACTCCGCCGTAGTCGGATCAATGACCGAAATAACCTCCGACACGCGGTTCGCAGGGAAGCCGCCTAGCTGGGCATGTTCGCGAACCAGCTCTTCATTTGCAGCGATGTAAACACAGTAGATTTTATCGCCGGTCACATAACTTTGGAGCCATTGAATTTGTGGTCCCATCTTGTTTAGTACACCGCATGACTTCTGCGAAATGGCTTGAAGCTCTTGCTCTGATAACTTTCCAGCCCCGGGAATATCACGCTCAATAACATACTTTGGCATAGCGCTCTCCTTATGAGGTTTCCGGGCGAGTACAGCACTCGCCGGTGCCATACGTCACACATGCCGTGACGTCTATTCGTTATACACCACGCTGGCTGGTTAGTGTTATTTGAATTGCCACAAAATGCCGATACGCGTCCATGCGGCGCGCGGGGCTAGCCACTAGCCGCATCGGGGAATGGCTGCCGCATCACTCGATATCGGCCGCCTATTCTTTGCCATCATGGGAGGGTCATGTCCAAACCGACCATCCTGACAACGACGAAGGTGACGAGTCCCAGGCCCATGAGCAATAGCACGAAACCTGCGACCACCTTCCCACTCGCGCGCAGCACAGCGCGATTCTGCTTCGCCTTGTCCTTATCCTTCTTCCCTTGATCGTAATGCCACTTGATGGCGAAGAACATGCCCGTGCCGAGCACGAGAGCCTTAAAGGTAACGAAAACTATAGGGGTCCAATCCAGCATTTTAAGTATTTCCAGTCTATTACTTGACACTATCTATCGTGAGGAGCACTGCCTCAAAACGCTGCTTCAGCAGCTTCTGCTCCAACCATCCCCCAGGCATCCTGTTTGACTCTTTCATTATAGCCAGCTATGAAATAACCATGGCATCAAGCGCAGCGACGTGCCGAATGCAGATGAGAGAGGAGAAACGTCAGCGACTGCCATGCAAGATTGGTGTTGCTGCACGTTATGATGCATACTACCTCAAAACAATCTCCATACATTGAGACAAAATGTCCCAGTTGAAAACCATACAAGATGAACATATGACTATCTGGTTGCCGCGATTACTGCCGCACGGGGGGCCACGTTTTTTGCAGATTGCCGACGCCTTGCAGGCGGCGGTGGCGGATGGATCGTTGACACCGGGCGACCGTCTGCCTCCGCAGCGCCACCTGGCAGCACAGCTGGACGTCGATCTGACGACGATCACGCGCGCCTACGACGAAGCCAGGCGCCGCAACTTGCTGGAGGGTCGCGGCGCCCGCGGCACGTATGTCGCGGCGCCGAAAGTCGAATTGACCGCTATCCTCGACCTCTCCATGAATACCCCACCACCGCCCGATGGCGTGGCCTTCGACGACATGCTGAAACAAGGTTTGTCGCAAGTATTGATGCGAGCAGACAATGAGTTACTGATGACTTACCACTTGGGCGGAGGAAGCGACTCCGACCGTCAGGCTGGCGCCAAATGGCTGGCACCGATGTTTGGACATCTGGATTCTCGACAGGTTGTCGTCTGTCCCGGTGCGCAAGCGGCAATCGCCGCACTGATCCTTGCGCTGACGGAACCTGGCGATGTCATCCTGGCAGAACCGACGAGTTATCCCGGCTTGCGTGCCGCAGCGACCCAATTCGGCCGGCACGTCATTGCCGTGGAAGCGGACAAGCACGGGATGCTGCCCGAGATGCTTGAGCAAGCATGCAGCCAGCACAAGCCCCGGCTGGCCTACCTCAATCCGACATTACAGAATCCGACCGCCATCACCATGCCGGAACGCCGGCGCAAGGAGCTCGCCAGCATCGCGCAGCGCTGCAATGTACGCATCGTCGAGGACGATCCCTACTGGCTGCTTGCCGATGCCCCGCCGCCGCCTGTCGCCACGTTTGCCCCGGAACAGGTGGTCTACATTTCCACCCTGTCAAAATGCCTGACGCCCGGCTTGCGTGTCGCCTTCGTGCTGATACGCGACCCATACGAACGCGAACGCTTCCTGGTCGCGCTCAGATCATTTGCGCTGATGGTCGCTCCTTTGACGGCCGCACTGGCCACGCAGTGGATACTCGACGGTTCGGCTGACGGATTGCTGGCAGGCGTACGCAAGGAGGCGCGCCTGCGCCACCGGATGGCCCGCGATATTCTGGCGGGACGCTACAGCGGCGCTGGAGATGGCCTGCATGTATGGCTCGAGTTGCCGGCATATTGGAACTCATCACAACTTGCGCATGCAGCCGCCAGCTACGGCATCGCAGTCACGCCGGCGGAGGCATTCGCCACTGGCAGCGTATCCGTGAATGCCATTCGTATCTCTTTGGGCAGCATCAAGGACCGTGGACGCTTGCAGGCGGGTCTGCAACGACTGTCTCATCTGCTTGCGCGGCGACCCGAGTCATTTAGTGCTGCTGTGGTTTAAGTGCTCCGGAAACACCGTACGGCACCTGGGAGTTATCTCGATGCGATCGCACATCGGTTTGCTGCCTAGGTGTTTATTTATCGTGAGATCAAGCGCGAAAGCGAACCGTGCGAGGGTCAAGTCCGGCCATTCAGATACGGACAGATACGTTAGGTACTGTGAAAGCTGGCTCAGTCAGAAGGCTGATTGAAACCACGAACAGTTTAACCCGTCGCCAGTTTTCAAGTCCGCGAAATTTTAGATTTATATCAATAACTTAGAATAAATTTCATTCCGCATTCAACATTTTTCTAGCGCCTTGCACTCCCCAGCTAGCGACACAGCACACAGGCAATACGGAAACGATTTGCTCCGAGCAATGACTCTAGGGTGCATTGCAAGGACTGCAACCACCTTGATACTGCCACCATTGAAAAATCACGTGTACGGCTCCGTTATTGCTTCCCTTTTTCTTGTTGCTAGTGCCTCATCTGCATTAGCTACCAATCTTGAAGAAGATCGGACCCGAGGTGACGTACATGGCTTATTTGAAATAAGGGATGCTGCTGTAAAATTCATTGCAACAGAAAATCTAAAAAATGGCACAAGGTGGCAAGTCTTGATGCAGAACCGGAAGATTTTGGTGCCAAAATGTGCGGTATCTTTGCGTGTGGAATGGGTTCCCCGGAGCCATGGCATGTCTGGACCGAATGTTGCTGTGATTTGCGCCAAGACCGTAAGACCTACAACACAAAAAAAATGGGAAGTGTTTGTACCAATCGATAAGGGTCCGGTCGCTCAAAAATGATTGGTTGCGACGCCCCTACCACTAGATTCAGAGCGAGCAACATGGCAGTCTGCTGCTCTGACCCCGGTTGCTCCTCCCCCGCTTTTGTCGGCACTGACCACGCTGTTTTTGTTGGCAATGCTAGCGCCGCGTAGAGATCTTGGTGAAAACAAACAGCCTAGACCAAGCATTCCACCATTCGTCGCAAATCCAGGGAGCCTCGGACCACGCTCGATAAGATTAGTCCATTCAATTAATGAAAGGGAAACTTATGCGCATTCGTCTATGGCTATTGCCAGTCCATGCTTCAGGCCGCGCGCTACGCCTGGGAGCCTTAGTGGGGGTGGCGGCATGTAGCGTATCCGCCCACGCGGGCGAGTCCGATATAGCCGGGCGTATCGCTGGCGGGCTGCGGCAGCGGGTGGACATCGCAGGCGAGCCGGCGCAGACCTTCGATATCCAACAGCGCCTGCGCCGCTATAAGGTCTCCAGCGTCAGCGTGGCAGTCATCCGCGACGGCAAGATCGCTTGGGCCGGCGTCTACCGGCAACCGTCCGCACCTGCGGCCAACACCGACACGCTGTATCAGGCCGCGTCCATCAGCAAGGGCGTAACCGGCGCGCTGGCGCAGCGGCTGGCGGGCAGCGACAAGCTCCAGCTCGACGGTCCGGTGGACGCCTGCCTGCGGCCATGGATCCTGCCCGCTGGACAGCAAAGCCCCGAGCATCCGGTGACCTTGCGCAATTTGCTCAACCACACAGCAGGGGCGACCGTGTCCGGCTTCCCCGGCTATCCACCGTCCCAGGCGATCCCTACAGACCTTCAGGTAATCAAGGGCAAGCCGCCATCGCTCACGCCGGCGGTCTCGATCCAGACCATCCCGGGTGCTGCCTATGCGTATTCCGGAGGCGGCTACACCATCGCCCAAGTCGCCATACAGCAATGTCTGCACACGCCTTTTGCGGAGTTGATGCGCCAGCAAGTACTGCAGCCGCTGCAGATGCGGCGCAGCACATTCGCGCAGCCATTGCCAGCGACAGAATACAACTACGCGCGCGGCCACTACGCCGACGGCAGCGAAGTCGAAGGCGGGGCCTTCGTTTATCCCGAACTGGCGGCCGCCGGCCTATGGACCACGGCCAGCGACCTAGCGCGCTTCGCCATCGGTGTCCAGCGGTCGTGGAAAATCGGCACAGCCTTTCTGAGCGTCGCCAAGGCGCGCGATCTGCTGACGCCGGCGCTGAACAATTATGCGCAGGGCTTGTTCGTGGTCGGCGATGGCGAGCATAAGCGCTTCATGCATTCCGGTGGCAACACCGGCTTCAAGAGCACCTACGCGATGTATCTCGACAGCGGCGACGGCGTAGTAGTAATGACCGACGGCGACAACGGCAGCTATCTTGGCGGCGAGATCGTCAAGGCGGTGGCGTCTGCCTACGACTGGCCAGACTTCAAACCTCGCCTGGCCCAGGCGGCGCCGCTGGACCTGGCAACGGCCACCCGCCACGTCGGCATCTACCAGCTCGACAACTTCGAAGGCCGTTTCGCCAACCGCTACGAACTGCGCTTCGACGGCAAGGACTGGACGATGGTGATGCCGGACATCGGCGCCACCCGGCTGGTGCCGACCGGCAAAACCAGCCTGGTGTCCCCCGAGACCGGCAACATCATCGAACTGACGCAGGATGGCGCCCAAGAGCTGCTATTGATCGGGGGGCGCAAGGCCCACCGCAGCCCGGACAGCTGAATCAGCAACGGTAGCGCCAACCCGGAAAGAGCGTACCAGGCAGCAGTACGAGGGATAAGTCCGGCTTTCAGACACGGACTAATGCATTGGGCGCTGTGGAAGCTGGCGCAGCCGAAAAGCTGATTAGAACCACGAACGCGCCTGCGGCGCGCGGGGCTGCCGCACAGCGGCAGCAGGTGGAGGATTCGGGGCGGGCTGGGCCGGTAGGCCCAGCCCTTCGAATCTCACACGCAGGGCGCGCAGGCGCCCTGCTCGCTTCCGCCAGGCAATAAAAAACCGCCCGAAGGCGGTTTCTTTATTTCCTGGCGGAAGCGGTGAGATTCGAACTCACGAACAGTGTAACCCGTCGCTAGTTTTCAAGACTAGTGCCTTCAACCACTCGGCCACGCTTCCAGATGGCAGCATTATACATAAAGGTCCGTGGCTTACCAATGGCTAGCACCGTTTGCCCGACAGGAAAGAGCGGGCACGCTTGCCTTACACGCCCCAGTTTTCCCGCAGCGCCTTCTCGAACTCCACCGCTGGCAATGGCCGCGAGAACAGATAGCCCTGCACTTCGTCGCAGCCTGAGCTCTTCAGGAAGGCCAGTTGCTCGGCCGTTTCCACGCCTTCGGCGATCACTTTATGGTGCAGTTGCTGGGCGATGCTGATGATGGTGCTGGCGATGGCGCAGTCGCTGGCGTCGGTGGGGATGCCGGTGGTGAAGGAACGGTCGATCTTTAACGTATCGATGGGGAAGCGTTTTAGATAGGACAGGCTTGAGTAGCCGGTACCGAAGTCGTCCAGGGACAGGGCCACGCCCAGCGCCGTGATGCGGTCCATGATGCCGATGACTCTCTCGATGTTGTGCATCAGGGTGCTTTCCGTGATTTCCAGTTCCAGCCAGGCCGCTTCCAGGCCGTAGCGGGCCAGGGTCGCCGCCACTCTGGCGGGCAGCGCTGCCGTGAATTCGCGGGCGGACACGTTGACGGCCAGGCGGATCGGCGGCAGGCCGGCCAGTTTCCACGCTTGCGCCTGGGCGCAGGCCGCTTCCAGCACCCATTCACCCACTTGCACCACCAGGCCAGTCGATTCGGCCAATGGGATGAACTCGGCGGGCGGGATCATGCCGTGCTGCGGGTGGTGCCAGCGCACCAGCGCTTCGGCGCCGATGATGCGGCCGCTGCCCAGGGCGTATTTCGGCTGGTAGTGCAGCAGCAGTTGCTGTTCCGACAGTGCTTGGCGCAAGCCTGTTTCCAGGCGCATGCGTGCCTGCATGCCCAGGTTCATGTCCTGGCTGTAGAACGCCACGCTTTCCGCTTCGCCGCCGCTGTCCTGCTTGGCGCGGTACATCGCGATGTCGGCCAGGCGCAGCAGGGTTTCCGCGTCCTGCGCGTCTTGCGGGTAGACGCTGATGCCGATGCTGGCACCCACGCGCAGGTCGTGGCCTTCGATCAGGAACGGCTCCACCAGCGAGGCCAGCAGCTTTTGCGCCACCATGCTCGCTTCGAAATGCTGGCCGATGTCGAACAGGCCGACGGCGAACTCGTCGCCGCCCAGGCGCGCCACCAGGTCCTGGTCGCGCAATACCTGGCGGAAACGCAGGGAGACCTGGCGCAGCAGTTCGTCGCCGATGCGCCGGCCCAGGGTGTCGTTGATCAGCTTAAAACGGTTCAGGTCGATGAACAGCACGCAGCCGAGCATCTTGCTGCGCTGCGCCACGGAGAGGGCCTGGTCGACCAGCTTGGCCAGCAAGGTGCGGTTGGGCAGGCTGGTCAGCGGGTCGTAATAGGCCAGGTGGTGCAGCCGCTCTTCGGCCAGCTTGCGTTCCGTGATGTCCGTCAGGTAGGCGATGAGTCCAATGGGTTTGTCGTCCAGATCTTGCAGCGGAGACAGGGACAGGCTGGCCCAGAAGACCTCGCCCGACTTCTTTCGGCGGCGCACCTCCATCAGGCGCCCTCCCTGCTCCAGGAAGGCGTCGTGGAAACCCGTGTCTTCGTCGTCGTACAGGAACAAAATGTTGCGCCCCACGGCTTCCACCGAGGTGTAGCCGAACAGGCGCTCGGCGCCCTTGTTCCAGCTGGTGATGTAGCCCGTCAAGTCCATCGTCAGCACGGATTCGTGCAACTGGTCGAGGATTTGCGTCTGCTGCGCCAGCAAGGCTTCGACTTGCGCGTAGGCATGGGTCGAGCGTTGCGCCAGCGAATGCACTTGCAGGACGCCGGCCGTCAACGATGCCAGGCTGGCCAGGTGGCGGCGGTCGGCGTCGTTATACAGCGGGCGGCCGGCCACGCTGTAATGACCGAAACAGTGGCCGTCGAAACTGACTTCCTGCAGCAAAGCGGGCGTATCGCGGGGAAACGATGCGGCCGGCGCGGCGGCATCCATGCCGGCCGCGGGCAGGAACTGGCCATGCGGGCTGGCCATCACCGTGCTGGCGATACGGCCCAGCTCAGCGACCAGCGCGGGGCCGCGCAAACGCACGACGGCGTCGCACAGGGCGGCGCTGTCACCGAGGAAATCCGACACCGGAAACAGGGCCATGCTAGAGGTTCCGGCTGACCTGGATGGCCCATTGGTAGGCCTGCAGCAGGCTGCGCCAATAGGTTTCTCCATCGATGCCGGCGCGGCGCAAGCCCTCGGGCGGCGGCGTGGCGCTTTCGACCAGCGCCAGCAAGGTGCCCAGCTCGCCATTGCGTTCCAGCAAGGCGGCGCTGACTTCGGGCGCCAGGTTCAGGGTGGCGATGATCTCTTGCATCGGCATGCCCAGCAGGACGTCAAGCAGCGAAAATACGCCTGCCATGAAGGCTAGGTCTTGCGCGTCGCGGTCGCCGCCGCGCAACTGGCACAGCGCTTCCATCTGCGCCGCGCGCACGGCCGCCAGCGGCAGCAGCGCGTGGATCTTGCCATCGTCCTGTTGCCGCGCATACAGCAGCAGTTGCAGCCAGCGCTGCAGCTGGCGCCGGCCCAGCAGGGTGATGGCCTGGCTGAAGCTGGTAATCGGCGCCGTGAAACCGAAGGCGGCTGAATTGACCAGTTTCAATAAATGATAGCTGAGGGCCGGGTCTTGCTTGAGCGGCACTTCCAGCTCGTGCGCGTCGGCATCGCGGGCCAGCAGGCCCAGCAGCGACATCAGCCGGCGCCGCGACGTGGCGTCTTCCGGCTCGCCTTGCTGGCGCGCATGCTGCAAGGCGTAATCGCCGGCAAACCAGCTGACGCCAAGTTCTTGCAATGCGGCAATCTGCCCCCCATCGGCGATGTTGTAGGCCAGGTGCGGCCCCGGCAAGGGCAGCAGCTGATGCAGGGCCGGGTGTGCGCCTGCCGCGTCAAAGCTCAGCGCGCGCGCGTCGACTTGCGCCGCCACCACGGGATTGGCGTCGGCGCCATCGAGAAGGATGCGGTAGCCGGCATCGCGCCATTGCCGGCATTTTTTCTGGAGTTGCTTGTCGCCGGCAAGCTGGGCCGGCAAACGGAAGATGGTGCGTTGCGGCGCCAGTTGCGCCAGCACGGCCTCGTCCACGCCATGCGGGTCGGCCAGGGGAATGATGCAGTCGAGCGGCGCCAGGAAGGCATACGCATCGGCAGCGGCCAGCGCCGCCAGCAGCGGCGCCGTCGAGGCCTGCGGTACATGCACGGTGACAGCGACCCACTCGTTATGAGCATTGGCCACTGCTTGTAATCCCACCAACGGAAACAGGTTTGATTCAGACGCTGACATCGGTATCTCAGTGTGGGTAGGGCGCCATAGTAAATAAACTGACCAGCATTGGCAACCTTGGCCCGACAGGGATGCCCTCGACAGCGAGAATCATTCTATCTGAATCTCACCCACGAAACAGTTTAATTTTGGCAATAGATGTTCAAAAAGAACATTCCCCCGCGAGACCCGCCTGCCATGCGGGTCAGCCAAAAACCCGGTACCGCGCACGCATGCTCAGGCGCTGCCGCCATGCGCGTGCTCGACCGCGTATTTGATCAATTCAGCCTGCCCTTCGATGCCGAGCTTGCGCTTGATGTTCAGCCGGTGCGTCTCCACCGTGCGCACGCTCAGGTCGAGTGCGCGGGCGATCTGCTTGTTCGACTGGCCTCCCGCAATGTGCTGCAGCACCTGCTGCTCGCGCGTGGTGAGGAAGGAATCGTGGACTTGCGGGCGCGACAGTTGCCGCGCCAGGGCGGCGCTGTAATAAATGCCGCCGGACATCACGGTCTCGATGGCAAACACAATATCTTTACCTGGAGCATCTTTGAGCACATAGCCGCGCGCCCCGGCGGCGATGGCTTGCGACACGTATTCGAGCTTGTCGTGCATGGACAGAATCAGTACGGCAATCTGCGGAAACGCCTGCTTGAACAGGGCCGTCGCTTCAATGCCATTTGTGCCGCGCATATTGATATCCATCAGCACGAGGTCCACCTGGTGCGTGCGCGCCTGGCTCAACGCTTCGTCGGCACCGCCCGCCTCGGCCACGACGTCGAAATGCGCGACCGCTTCCAGGCGCGCGCGCAAGCCGTCGCGCACGAGGGGGTGGTCGTCCACCAGCAGGATGTTGATCTTCTCGGTCATGGTTCTCTATTTTAATGTGGAGGAAAGCTCGAGCCGCGCCAGCACCACGGTGCCGGCCAGGGACGAGGTGATGTGCAGGCTGCCGCCGATGGCTTCCATGCGTTCCGTCATATTGCGCAGGCCGATGCCGCGCTGCGGGTGCAAGGCGATGCCGTCGAAATCGAAGCCGCCGCCATTATCCCGGATGCGCAACTCCACGGCCTTGCCCGTCTCGTGCAGGTTCACTTCCACGCCGCGGGCGTGGGCATGGCGCTCGCAATTGGTCAGCGCTTCCTGTGCAATGCGGAACAGCACGGTATTGACCATATCGGGCAAGCCCTCGCCCGCCGCCGCGGGGCTGGCCGTGAAACTGGCTTGCGCGCTGCTGCTGTCGTTGAATTCATGCACGAGGTGGTCGAGCGCGGCGGCCAGACCCAGGTCATCCAGAATGGCCGGGCGCAGGTTGTGCGAAATGCGCCGCACCTCGCCCAGCACCTTGTTCAGCTGGTCGGCCGCCCGCTCGAACGTGGCGGGCGCCTTGTCTTTCTGTTCCGCATTGCCGCCCAGGCGCGCGATGCCCGCCTCGATCTGCAGCTTGATCGACACCAGCCACTGGCTGATGCCGTCATGCAAGTCGCGCGACAGCCGCGCCCGCTCTTCTTCCTGCGATTCCACCACGCGCTGCGCCAGCACTTTCAGCTTGGCGTCGGCCACCCTCAATTCGCGCAAGTTCAGCACGAGGCCGCAGGCGGCCACCAGCAGGGAACCGAGGATGGCGATGGCGGCGATCAGCTCCATGGTCGAGCGGATATTGCGCGACTGCTGGGCGTCGACCTTGGCCAGCGCCTGGTCCACGTCATCCATATAGATGCCGGTACCCATCATCCAGCCCCATTCCGGCATCAGGATCACATAGCCGAGCTTGGGCGCGGACTTGTTCGTCGACGGCTTGATCCAGTTGTAGCGCTCGAAACCGCCGCCGCTCTTGGCCCGCTGCATCAGGCGCTGGATGGTCAGATTGCCTTCGGCGTCGCGCAATTGCCACAGGTTCTGCCCCACCAGTTCGGGCTGGCGCGGATGCATCAGCGACTTGCCCTGAAGATCATAGATGAAGAAATAGCCATCGTCGCCATAGCTGAGGGCGGACAGGATGCGCTTGGCCTCCTCTTGCGTGGCGTCATCCTTGCGCCCCGACTGGTACAGCGAGGCGATGGAATGGCTGGCCAGGGTCACGTAATGCTTGAGCTCGGCTTCCTTGCTGGCCAGATACGCTTGCTGAATGGTGGCGCGCTGCTGCTCGGCCAGGGTAATCGCCTGGTGTCGCACGGCAAACGCGATGGCGCACAGGGCGAGGATGAGCGGCGTAATGGCCAGGAAGATGACTTTCTGTCTGAGTTTCATGGCCTTGCGCGCTCCGGCGGCGTCGATGCTGGTGGGAATGCGTGATTTTACGTCGCGGCGCGGCGATCGGCCTGCGTAGTAATACTGAGCGTTACTGCGTAGTGCTGCGCTTGCGGCAATTATACGATTCCTGAATACTCGCCATAAGCTGCAGATACCACGAATTCACACCCAAACTGGCGACGACCAGGCTCGGCAGCACACATCATCGCACGGCACAGCGCCCGTCACATCTCTGGAGGAAGCATGAACCGCATTTTCAAACAGCTCGGCTGGGCAGCGCTTGCGCTGGCAGGCGCCGGGTCCCTGGGCGTCGTCGCCCTGCAACGCGGCGAATCGATCAGCGCGATCTGGATCGTCATCGCCGCCGTCTGCGTCTATCTGATCGCCTACCGTTTCTACAGCCTGTTCATCGCCGACAAGGTGCTGGGCCTGGACTCGCGTCGCATGACGCCGGCCTTCAAGCACAACGATGGCCTCGACCATGTGCCAACCAACAAATATGTGCTGTTCGGCCACCATTTCGCGGCGATCGCCGGCGCCGGTCCCCTCGTCGGTCCCGTGCTGGCCGCGCAGATGGGCTATCTGCCCGGCATGCTGTGGATCTTGGCTGGCGTCGTATTTGCCGGCGCCGTGCAGGATTTCATCGTGCTGTTCATTTCCATGCGCCGCGATGGCCGCTCGCTGGGCGACCTGATCAAGGCTGAACTGGGCGAGATTCCCGGCATGATCGCCTTGCTCGGCTGCTTCATGATCATGGTCATCATCCTGGCCGTGCTGGCATTGATCGTCGTCAAGGCGCTGACTGGCTCCCCATGGGGCAGCTTCACCGTGATGGCGACGATCCCCATCGCCCTGTTCATGGGCGTGTACTCGCGCTTCATCCGCGTGGGCCGCATCGGCGAAATCTCCATCATCGGCTTCGTCTTGCTGATGCTGGCCATCATCGGCGGCCAGTACGTGCAAGAACACGCGGTATTGGGCCCGATGTTCACGTTTACCGGCACGGAACTGACGTGGATGCTGATCGGCTACGGCTTCATCGCCTCGGTCCTGCCCGTGTGGCTGCTGCTGGCGCCGCGCGACTACCTGTCCACTTTCCTGAAGATCGGCACCATCCTGGGCTTGGCCATCGGCATCATCGTCGTCGCGCCTTACCTGAAAATGCCGGCGATGACCAAGTTCATCGATGGCTCCGGCCCTGTCTGGTCGGGCAATCTGTTCCCCTTCCTGTTCATCACCATCGCCTGCGGCGCGGTCTCCGGCTTCCACGCGCTGATTTCCTCGGGCACCACGCCGAAGATGATTGAAAACGAAAGCCATGCCCGCTTTATCGGCTATGGCGCCATGCTGATGGAATCGTTCGTCGCCATCATGGCCCTGGTGGCCGCCTCGACCATCGAGCCAGGCATCTATTTCGCCATGAACAGCCCGGCCGCCCTGATCGGCACCACGGCCGAGTCCGCCGCACAGGCGATCTCGCAGTGGGGCTTCTATGTCACGCCGGAAATGTTGACGCAAACGGCCAAGGACGTGGGCGAGCACAGCATCATCTCGCGCGCCGGCGGCGCACCGACCCTGGCCGTCGGCATGGCGCAGATTCTCTCGGGCGCCATCGGCGGCAAGGCCATGATGGCCTTCTGGTACCACTTCGCCATCCTGTTCGAAGCGCTGTTCATCCTGACGGCCGTCGACGCGGGCACGCGTGCCGGCCGCTTCATGCTGCAAGATTTGCTGGGCAGCTTCGTGCCAGCCTTGAAACAGACGGAAAACGTCATCGCCAACCTGCTGGCCACGGGCCTGTGCGTGGCGGCCTGGGGCTACTTCCTGTACCAGGGCGTCGTCGATCCATTGGGCGGCATCAACACCCTGTGGCCGCTGTTCGGCATCGCCAACCAGATGCTGGCCGCGATTGCGCTGATCCTCGGCACGTGCGTGCTGTTCAAGATGAAACGTGGCCAGTACGCATGGGTCACCATCACGCCGACGATCTGGCTGCTGCTGTGCACCCTGACGGCAGGCTGGCAAAAGATTTTCGACGCCAATCCGCGCGTCGGCTTCCTCGCCCATGCCAAGAAATATTCGGCGGCACTCGATGAAGGCACCCTGCTGGCGCCGGCCAAGTCGGTGGCGCAGATGCAGCAGATCATCTTCAACGATTACCTGGACGCGGGCCTGGCCGCCTTCTTCGTGGTCGTCGTCGTCAGCGTGCTGTTCTTCGGCATCCGCACCATCATGAAGGCGCGCGCCGACAGCAAGCCGAGCACCAAGGAAACGCCATTCCAGGCCATGCCCACGGTGCAATGATGATCGACGAAATCATCAAGGCTGGACGGTATCTGGGGCAAAGCATGCGGCTCATGTGCGGCTTGCCCGAGTACGACACCTATGTGGCGCACCGGGAAGTCACCCATCCCGGCGAGCCGATGATGACGTATGAAGAGTTCTTCCGCGAACGGCAGGAAGCCCGCTACGGCGGCGCCGGCAAGCGTGGCGGCTGTTGTTAGCGGACACCTGCCCCAGCCTACTGCGCGTCGGTATAGGTGGCCTGCGATGCTCACCGTACTTTAGTACGGTTGCGCTTCTCGGCCACCTCTCCCTTCCGCTCGCTACGGCTGGATCAGGTGTTGTAGCTCAGCAATAATTTGAGGGCGGTCTTGCAGGACCGCCCTATTTGTTTCATCTCGTATAAGTTTCCCTCCCCTCTCCTTCCTTAGACCCACATCAATATCGTGGTGTGTCTTCGCGTCTATATTTTTCCAATAGGAAATTAAAAAAACAGTCAACAGGCCGACCGGAGAAGCGCCGCAACCATGTTCAATTTTCAACGCTCCAGCATCAGCCAGAAGCTGACCATGATTTCGGTACTCTCGTCTGGCTGCGCGCTGCTGCTGGTGTTCGTGGCGTTTGCGCTGACATCCGTGCTCAGCCACAAGGACGATGAAGGCAAGCAACTGTTGTCGCTGGCGGGCGTGATCGGCGCGGCCGGTGCGGCGCCCTTGCTGGCAGGCAAATCGGCGCAGCCGCAGGCGGAACAGGTGCTGGCCGCGCTGGCCGCGCGCGATGAGGTCGCCCAGGCAGCGCTGTTCGACCGGGGCGGGCGCCTGTTCGCCCTGTACCGCGCGCCGCAGCATGCCGATGGCCTGGCCTCGCCGGAAGACCTGGACCCGGCAATGCTGGCCGACATGGCCGTGCAGCCCGTCACGCAAGGCACGGGCACGGCGCTTGCGCCCGCCATGCGTCTGTACCGTCCCGTCTACCGGCCAGGCGAGCCGCAGCAGCTGATCGGTGCCGTGCTGATCGAGGCGGACCTGAACCACATGTGGCGCGACATCGGCCGCCACGTGGGCGCCATCGGCGGCGCCACCGTGCTGTCCTTCCTGATCGCCGTGTTCCTCGCGCGGCGTTTCAAAAGCGTGATCGCCGAGCCGATCACCAAGCTGATCGATACGGCGCAAAAAGTGTCGAGCAGCCAGACCTACAGCCACCGCATCGCGCACCAGCGCAGCGACGAGCTGGGCGTGCTGATCGACAGTTTCAACGACATGCTGGCGCAGATCGACAGCCGCGACAGCACCCTGGCCAGCTACCGCGACCAGCTCGAGCGCCAGGTGGGCGTGCGCACGGCGCAGCTGGAAAAGGCCAAGGATGCGGCCGAGGCAGCCAGCCAGGCGAAGAGCGCGTTTCTTGCCACCATGAGCCATGAAATCCGCACGCCGATGAATGGCGTGCTGGGCATGACGGAACTGCTGCTGGCCAGCCCTTTGAGCCCGCAGCAGCGCCACTACACGAGCATGGTGCAGCGTTCGGGGCAGAATTTGTTGGTGATCATCAATGACATCCTCGACTTTTCCAAGATCGAGGCGGGCAAGCTGAGCGTGGAATACATCCGCTTCAATTTCCGCGAATTGCTCGACGATATAGAACACGTGTTCGCGCCGCAGGCGCAAGCGAAAAACATCAGCCTGGAATTCGACATCGCGTTTGACATTCCCATCGCCATCTGCGGCGACCCGAACCGTTTGCGCCAGATCATCGTCAATCTGCTGGGCAACGCCATCAAGTTTACGGAAACGGGCAAGGTCACCGTGAAAGTGACCGTGTGCAGCGAAGACGCGCCCAGCGTGGGCTTGCGTTTCGAAGTGCACGACACGGGCATCGGCGTGTCGAGCGAGGCGCAGACGCGCATCTTCGAATCGTTCTCGCAGGCGGACGGCTCGACCACGCGCAAGCACGGTGGCACGGGCCTGGGACTGACGATCTCGAAACAGCTGGTGGAACTGATGGGCGGCACTATCGGCGTTGATAATGCTTTAACGCAAGGATCGATCTTCTGGTTCGAAGTAAATTTCGATAAGCGGCGAGTCGACAGCGACGACCCGTCCTTCAACCTGAAAACCACGCGAGGATTACGCGCCTTGATCGTCGACCACACACCGGCCACGCGCGCCGTGCTGGAGCGGCAACTAGCCAGCTGGCACATCATCAGCGACAGCGCCGGCACGGCCAGCGACTGCCTGGCCAAGCTGCACGCGGCCGCGCAGGCGGGCACGCCGTATGGCGTGGCGCTGCTCGACATGGAATTGCCACGCACCAGCGGCCTGGCCCTGGCCGCCACCATCAAGAGCGACCCGCTGCTGGCCGAGCTCAAACTGCTGCTGCTGAGTACCGAACAGGCGGCGGCCGACCCGGTGCAGCGGCGCGAGGCGGGCGTGGCCTTCCAGCTGATCAAGCCGGCCCGCGAATGCGACCTGTTCGACTGCATCGTCACGCCGCCGCGCGCCAGCGAGGGCATGCGCATCCATCCGCCGCATGCGACGCGGCAAGTGGGCCGGCGCCAGCGCCGCCGCGTACTGCTGGCCGAGGACAATCCCGTCAACGTGGAAGTGGCGCTGGCCATGCTCGACAGCCTGGGCCTGGACGTGGTCTGCGCGCGCAACGGCGAACAGGCCTTGCAGGCGGCGCAGGCCGAGGATTTCGATTTGATCCTGATGGATTGCCAGATGCCCGTAATGGATGGCTTTGCCGCCACGGCGGAAATCCGCCGCCACGAACAGCAGTGCGGCCACGCGCGCGTGCTGCCCATCGTTGCCATCACGGCCAATGCGCTGCAGGGCGACCGCGAAGCGTGCCTGGCGGCCGGCATGGACGACTACCTGAGCAAACCGTTCACGCAGCAGGACCTGGGCCACACGATCGCCCGCTGGATCACCCTGCCGCGCGCGGCCACCGTACACCACAGCGAAGCGCCGGAGCGGCAAGCGCCGCCAGAAGTGCCGCCGCCCACGCCAGAAGCCTCGGCCGCCGGCCAGCCGCTGAACCAGCAGGCGCTGGAAAACATCCGCGCCCTGTCCGGCTCGGATGGCGATGCGCTGCTCGAGCGGGTCATCCTCGCCTTTACCAGCGAGACGCCGCGTCAGTTGAGCGCGATGCGCGCGGCGATTGTCGGCGCCGATGCGGAAGCGCTGCGCAAGGTGGCGCACAGCCTCAAGTCGGGCAGCGCCAACGTGGGTGCCGATAGCCTGGCGCAGCTGTGCAAGGAAATGGAAAAACTGGGCCGCGCCGGCGGCACCGAGGGCGCGGCTGCCCTGCTGCAGCAGATGCAGCAAGCCTTCCTGACCGTACGCGAATCGCTGAACGCCATCCTCGTGAAGGAACACTGACATGACAGCGCCCCTCTCCCCTCCCCGCGGCTTGGTGCTGGTGGCCGACGACGATCCCGTGATGCGCTTGCTGATGCGACAGATGCTCACGCAGGTGGGCCTGGACGTGATCGAGGCCGAAGACGGCGTGCAGGCGCTGGCCAGCTACAAGCACAGCGGGCCGGACCTCGTCATGCTCGACGTCGACATGCCGGCCATGGACGGCTTTGCCGTGTGCCGCGAAATCCGCCACCAGGAAGTGGGCGGCACGGTACCCATCATCATGGTCACGGGCGGCGACGAGCTGGAAGCCGTCACGCGCGCCTACGAGGTGGGCGCGACGGATTTCATTTCCAAGCCCATCAACTGGCCCATCCTCGGACACCGCGTGCTGTACGTGCTGCGCGCCAGCGACGCCATCGCCCGCCTGCGCATCGCCGATGCGCACAACCGCGCCGTGCTGGCCGCCATCCCGGACACCTTCTTTCGCCTCAACAGCGAAGGTTTTTATCTCGACTACGAACAGGGGCACGACGCCAGCGCCGGCTTTTCCATCACCGACTGCGTGGGCAGCCATATCCGCGACGTGCTGCCGCCCGAAATCGCCGCGCGCCTGCTCGACCAGGCGCACGCGGTGCTGGCCACGCAGCACATCGGCTCGGTCGACTACACGCTCACGCACGAAGACAGCACGCGCCATTTCGAAGCGCGCCTGGTGGCGACGGGGGCCGATGAAGTGCTGGGCCTGGTGCGCGACATCAGCGAGCGCAAGCGCACGGAAGAACAGATCCGCCGCCTCGCCTATTGCGACAGCCTGACGGGCATCCCCAACCGGCAGGCATTCCTGGAAACGCTGGAACGCGAACTGGTGCGCTCGAAAGAGCACGACAAGAAATTCGCCGTGCTGTTCATGGACCTCGACGCCTTCAAGCGCATCAACGACACCCTGGGCCACGACGTGGGCGACCATTTGCTCAAGGTGGTGTCCGAGCGCTTGCGCGAAACCATCCGCCCCAGCGACCTGGTGCTGCGCGCCGAATACGAGCTCGATGGCGTCTTTGGCGGCAGCAACCTGGCGCGCCTGGGCGGCGATGAATTCACGATTTTGATACCCGACCTGGAGCGTGTGGAAGATGCGCTGAACGTGGCGCACCGGGTCAAGGAAGCCATGCGCCGGCCGTTCATGATCGAGGCGCACGAGATTTTCGTCACGGCCAGCATCGGCATCTCGTTGTATCCGGAAGATGGCGAGGATTGCAATTCGCTGCTCAAATATGCGGACACGGCCATGTACCACGCAAAGAACTGCGGCAAGAACAACGCCAAGCTGTACAGTTCTTCGCTGACGATGGAAATCATGAGCCACGTCAAGATGGAAGTGGGCTTGAGGAAAGCCTTGCAGAACAACGAACTGTATTTGCTGTACCAGCCGCAGATCGACGTGCCCAGCACGCAGATCGTCGGCGTGGAAGCGCTGGTCCGGTGGCGCCATCCGGAACGGGGCATCATTTCGCCCACGGAATTCATCCCGCTGGCCGAGGAAACGGGGCTGATCGTGCCCATCGGCGAATGGGTGCTGCGCACGGCCTGCAACCAGGCCAAGGCGTGGCAAAACGGTAGCGGGCGCGCCATCCGCATGGCCGTCAACCTGTCGGCCAAGCAATTCAAAGATGAAAACCTGATGCAGATCGTGCTCTCGGCCCTGGCCGACACGGGCCTCGATGCGCGCCTGCTGGAACTGGAATTGACGGAAGGGACCTTGATGGACGATGCGCGCGCCACCATGGTGACCCTGGAGCAATTGCGCGGCATCGGCGTGTACCTGTCGATCGACGACTTCGGCACAGGCTATTCGTCAATGAATTACCTGAAACGCTTCGACGTGCGGGCCTTGAAGATCGACAAGAGCTTTATCGCCGGCTTGCCGCAGGATGCGGAAAACGCGGCCATCACGCGCGCCATCATCGCCATGGCGCATGGCTTGAAGATGGTGGTGGTGGCCGAGGGCGTGGAAACGGACGAGCAGCTGGTGATGCTGGAAGAATACGGCTGCGACATGGTGCAAGGCTATTTCCTGGGCCACCCGTCTCCGCACGACACGATCACGGCCATGCTGGCCAGGCAGACGAAGCAGCTGGCCAGCGTGGAAACTAGAGCACTTCGAAGGCAAGGATTTGCGTGACTTGCAGCGGATTAAAATTGTCGTCGGAAATCAACACGAGGCTGCGGCGGCCGTTTTCCAGGCGCGGCCCCCAGCTGATGCCTTCGATATTGTCGACCCGTGCCAGGCCGATCTTTTCCAGGTCCAGCAGCAAACGCTTGCGCGCCGGCACATAGGACGCGCCCGCCAGGGCCGGCAGCGCCTGCACATCGGTGGCGCCCTGCGTTTCCATTTCGTAGATGCGCACGTGGTTCGTATAGACGCCGTCCGCGTTGGCCACGCCGGCCCGCTCTACCACCAGCACCTGGTGATCGTTGACGGCGAGGATTTCGGACACGCCATTGTCCGCTTCGCGTCCGGGCCCGGGCCGCGAAGCGACGGGCTCAATCGGATACGCATACTGGCCCAGCACCTTGCCGGCACGGTCCAGGCGCGTGATGCGCACGACGGAGCCGTTATCGGGCGTGGCCAGCGGGCCATCCTGGTACAGGGCCGCTTCCATGCCCAGCCACAGGCTCTTGCCATCGCTGGCAAACGACAGCGCTTCAAACGTCATGTTGTTGCGCGAGCCAACCTCGTCCTTCGAGACATTGAACATGGCCGGTGTCGGCAAGGTGGCCAGGTAGTGGCCGTCGATGTCCGCATGGCGTACGAACGGATGCAAGCCCACCTTGCGGTTGCCTTCGCTGCCGTACCACAGACTGCCATCCTGCGGATCGACGCGGATGGTTTCGATATCGGCCACCTGGTCGCCCTGCTCCAGCTTGGCATGGGCCAGGTTCGGATAGCGGCTGCCGTCAGGCTGCGTGAAGAAATGCACGCTGTTCAAGGTCACACTGGTAAACGCCTTGCTGTCAAAGTTCAAGGCAGCGCGGTAGAAGCGGGCCGGATTGATTTCCGAGCGGTCATCGCTTTCCATCACCCAGCTCTTGTTGGCCGCATCGTAATCGATGCCGGACAAGCCGCCCACCGTGGTGCCCTCGAACGCCTGCCTGAGCGCGATGCGCTGCTCGCCGATCAGGCGCAGGCCCGTAATCGGCGCGTCATGCTGGAAGCTGGCGCAGGCGGAGAGGAGGATAGTGCTGGATGCCAGGACAAGCGCACGGTAAAAAAAACGATGCATGATAGATATCAGATGAGTTGCGTAGGTCGGCTTAGCGCGAAGCGCGTAAGCCGACAACATTGTTAACTTGGCCGGTGGTGGCGTCGGATTACGCGGCGTGCCGCCGCTAATCCGACCTACCTTCCCGACATCATTCCACTACACCACCCCATCGGCCTTCAGCCGCGCGATGGCCGCCGCATCGTAGCCGAGCGACGCCAGCACCTCGTCGTTGTGCTGGCCCAAAGTCGGCCCCAGCCACTGCGTCTTGCCCGGCGTGGCGGACAGTTTCGGGCTGATGGCGGGC
Source organism: Janthinobacterium sp. NKUCC08_JDC (assembly GCF_019345575.1). NCBI lineage: Bacteria > Pseudomonadati > Pseudomonadota > Betaproteobacteria > Burkholderiales > Oxalobacteraceae > Janthinobacterium > Janthinobacterium sp. NKUCC08_JDC. The sequence goes on from NZ_JAHKQW010000011.1 coordinate 212,268, forward strand.
AATTTGACGGGCGTGCCGTCGGCAAACTGGTGCTGCTCGAACATCTCGCGAGCGAGAAATTGCGGGTCGCTCATCATGTCGCGCACGGAGTAGATTTTGCCGGCCGGCACATCCGCCGCCTTGAGCACGGCCAGCGCGCTGTCTATCGTGTGCGTGGCGCACCAGGCGCCGATGGCGTCGTCGATCTCCTGCGTGCGCGCGACCCTGCCGTCGTTGCGCGCCAGTTGCGCGTCGCCCGCCATGTCGATGCGGCCCATGGCCAGCATCAAACGCTTGAAGATGGCGTCGCCGTTGCCGGCAATCACGATATTTTCGCCGTCGCCCGTCGTGTAGGTATTCGAGGGCACGATGCCGGGCAGCGAGCCGCCCGTGCGCTCGCGTACCACGCCCGCCTGGTCGTATTCTGGCACCAAGGATTCCATCAGGTTGAACACGGATTCATACAGGGCCACATCGACCATCTGGCCTTCGCCGGACGCCGCGCCGCCCGTCACGTCGCGGTGGCGCAAGGCCATCATGGCGCCGATCACGCCGTGCAGGGCCGCCACGGAGTCGCCGATCGATACGCCGACGCGCACGGGCGGACGGTCGGCAAAGCCGGACACATAGCGCAAGCCGCCCATCGATTCGCCGATGGCGCCGAAACCCGGCAAATCCTTCATCGGCCCCGTCTGGCCAAAGCCGGACAGGCGCACCATGATGAGGGACGGTTTGATCTGCTTGAGCTGTTCGTAGCCAAGATCCCACTTTTCCAGCACGCCGGGGCGGTAGTTCTCGATGATGATGTCCGCTTCCAGGGCCAGCTGGCGCGCGATGGCGCGGCCTTCGGGCGACTTCAGGTTCAGGGTGACGCTTTTCTTGTTGCGCGCCTGCACCGACCACCACAGCGAGGTGCCATCCTTCAGTACGCGCCAGGTACGGATGGGGTCGCCGCCATCGGGCGACTCGATCTTGATCACGTCGGCGCCGAATTCAGCCAGCATGCGGGCACAGAACGGCCCCGCGATCAGGGTGCCCAGTTCCAGCACTTTAATGCCTTGCAATGGACCAGTGGTCGCGGAGGATTCTGTCATGTTGTAATCAGGTTGCCCTGCGGTCGAGCATCGCGCGGGCAATCGTGCCCGCGTCGACGTATTCCAGTTCGCCGCCCACGGGCACGCCGCGGGCCAGGCGGCTCACGCGCAAGCCCCGCGCCTTCAGCATTTCGCTGATGTAGTGGGCCGTCGCTTCGCCTTCATTCGTGAAGTTGGTGGCCAGCACCACTTCGCCGACCACGCCATCGTTGGCGCGGTTCAATAATTTTTCAAGGTGGATGTCTTTCGGGCCGATGCCGTCCAGCGGAGAGAGCCGTCCCATGAGGACGAAATACAGGCCCTTGTAGGTCAGCGTCTGCTCGATCATCAGCTGGTCGGCGGGCGTTTCCACCACGCACAGCAAGCGCTTGTCGCGCTCTTCGTCGAGACAGGTCTCGCACACTTCATGTTCGGTAAAGGTGTTGCACAGGCCGCAGTGATGCACGGCATCGACGGCCTGGAACAGGGCGCGCGACAGCATGGCCGCGCCTTCCCTATCGTGCTGCAACAAATGAAACGCCATCCGCTGCGCCGACTTGGGGCCGACGCCGGGCAGGCGCCGCAGCGCCTCGGTCAAGAATTCAAGCGACTTGGACATGGATCAACCTTGCCCCGTGCCATAGATCGAGCGCATGCGGCAGTGCATCAGAATGGCATTTTGAAGCCAGCTGGCAAGTTCATGCCGCCAGTCAAGCCTGCCATTTTTTCAGCGGACGTCGCTTCCGCCTTGCGCACGGCGTCGTTGAAGGCGGCAGCCACCAGGTCTTCCAGCATGTCCTTGTCGTCGGCCAGCAGCGACGGGTCGATGGAGACGCGCTTGACGTCGTTCTTGCACGTCATGACGATTTTCACGAGGCCGGCGCCGGACTGGCCTTCCACTTCCACCAGCGCCAGTTGTTCCTGGGCTTTTTTCATGTTGTCTTGCATTGCTTGCGCCTGCTTCATCAGGCCAGCCAGTTGATTTTTCATCATGAGAATGCTCCGTTCAATTCAGTTTATGAGTTTTGTTAATCATTAATGCAGGGTCGGCGCGGCGGAGCCGGCCGGTGCAGGGGTAATCGTTCCCGGCACAACAAAAGCGTCGAATGCACGCTTCATGTCGAGCACGAAGGGATCGCTGGCAATGGTTGCTTCCGCTTGCAGCTGGCACGCCTCTCGGTGGGCCTGCGCCTCCGCGCTGGCCGTGTACCAGACGGCGCCCAGTTCCGTGTCGACATTAACCTTGCGGCCGAAACGCTCGCTGAGCACGGCTGCCAGTTTTTCCACGTTGGCCGGACTGCGCCACGTATCGATGGGCACGCGCAGGCGGAACGTGGTGCTGTGGCCGTCGTGCAGGCATTCGATGAGCTCGGCCTGCACGGCCAGCTGCTGGGCGATGCCACGCAGGGGCAGCACGGCGGCAACGGCTGGCCAGTTGCCGTCCCAGTCCAGGCCCGGCACGGGTGTAATCACATATGGCCCGCTGGGCGCGGCTTGCTTGGCGGCACGCTGCGGCATGATGACGGCCGGCTGTTCGCTGCTTTGCGCGGCCGGCGCCGACACGGCAGCCGAAGCGCTGTCGTCGGAAAATTCGGTGACCCACGGCGGCAAGTCGTCGTCGGCGGGTGCCTGCTGTGGCGGCGGCGCGGCAGGACGCGCCTGCTGCACGGGTGCCGTAGCGGCCACTGGCGCTTCCATCACGGCGACCGGTGGCGCATCGTCCCACGGCGCAGGCGCTTTCGCGGCGGCGGGTGGTGGCGCTGCTGCCTGGACAGGTGCAGCCGGTGCCACTGGCGCTGCGGAGACAGGTTCCGCTGCCGGTGCGGGGGCAGCCGGCTTGGGCGCCGACGATGGCGCCGATGGCGCGCTGCCCGGACGGCCTTTCGATGCGGCGCGGGCCGCTTCCAGCGCCGCATTGATGGCGGCGCGGGCGGAACTGATCGGGGCGCCCGATGCTGCCGGGGCGGCCGCAGCAGGAGCGGCAGGCGGCGCCGCTGGTGCCGGCGCCGGGGCTGCTACAGCTCTGTCTCTTATAAACATCACCGAGCCCACCAGACCCGGTAACACATCGCGTATGCCGTCGTCTGGGTGTAAACAGGGGCGGG
>NZ_JAHKQW010000012.1:0-189565 GCF_019345575.1 Janthinobacterium sp. NKUCC08_JDC
CGTTGGTGCAGCAGGGAATTCACGCAGCACTGCTGCGTGCCTGCGTAACGGTTCGCCCTTGCAAGGGCGAACTCCTTGGCAACATTAATCGCCACTCATGGCGAGTCGTTGGTGCAGCAGGGAATTCACGCAGCACTGCTGCGTGCCTGCGTAACGGTTCGCCCTTGCAAGGGCGAACTCCTTGGCAACATTAATCGCCACTCATGGCGAGTCGTTGCCGCTCCATGAACTCCTGCAAGGTATCGATGCCGCGCAGTTGCAAAATGGTATTGCGCACGGCCGCTTCCAGCAGCACGGCGATGTTGCGGCCGGCGGCGACGGGGATGACGACCTTGCGCACGGGCAGGCCCAGCACGTCTTCCGTGGGGAACAGGAAAGGCAGGCGCTCGACTTCTTCTTCCAGCGCGTTGCGGCGCACGAGATGCACGATCAGTTTCAAGCGCATCTTGCGGCGCACGGCCGTTTCGCCAAAGATGGCCTTGATGTCGAGTAAGCCCAGGCCCCGCACTTCCAGCAGGTTTTGCAGCAGGGGCGGGCAGCGGCCTTCGATCATGTTCGGCGCGATGCGCGAGAATTCGACGGCGTCGTCGGCCACCAGGCCGTGGCTGCGCGAAATCAGCTCCAGCCCCAGCTCGCTCTTGCCCAGGCCCGAATCGCCGGTGATCAGCACGCCCACGCCCAGCACGTCCATGAACACGCCATGCATGATGATGCGCTGCGCCAATTTTTTGGACAGGTAGACGCGCAGGAAGTCGATCACTTGCGCGGCCGGCAGCGGGGTGGAGAACAGGGGAATGTTTTGCTCGTCGCAGATGGCGAGGATGTCGGGCGGCGTTTCCAGCCCTTGCGCGATGATGAGCGCGGGCGGGCCGCCGGCGATCAGCTCGCCGATCACGTGGGTACGCGTGTTGACCTTCAGGCGCTGGTAGTAATTAATTTCCTGGTGGCCGAAGACCTGGATACGGCCCGGATGGATCAGGTTCAAGTGGCCGACCTGGTCGGCGGCCGACGAGACGTCGCCCGAGATCAGGCGCTCGCCGCCGGGGAAGCCGGCGAACCAGCCCAGTTGCAGACTTTCACGATTATCGTCGTACAGGCGTTGTATCGTCAGCGGCGTTTGCAACATGGCAGTCTTCTTCAGGAGTGGAGGAATACCTGAAGTTTAACCCGCCGCTTGCAGACTGGGTTGCCAATTGACGATGCGCGAATGCACGGATTTCGGTTCCGGATCCGTGGCCAGCGCCGTACGGAAGGCATCGTCGGAAAACATTTCGGCGATTTCCGACAGGATTTCCAGATGTTGCTGAGTGACATGATCAGGAATCAGCAGGAAAAACAGCAGATTGACGGGCTTGCCATCGGGCGATTCGAACGGAATCGGCTCGGCCAGGCGCACGAAGGCGCCCAGCGGCGATTTCAAGGTTTTACTGCCCTTGACTCTGCCATGCGGCACGGCCACGCCATGGCCCAGACCAGTCGAGCCCAGGCGTTCACGGGCAAACAGATTGTCCGAAACGGTAGAGCGGGCGATGCCGTAATTGTTTTCGAAGATCAGGCCGGCTTGCTCGAAGGCGCGCTTTTTACTGGAGACTTCCAGGTCCAGCAGGACGTTTTCGAGGGATAATATTTTGCTAAGATTAGTCATGACACTCAATGAAATGGTGCAATGCGCAGAGGGCTTGCGAGCCGAATTATAGGCCTGTTTCGGCGGCCTGTAACGCCAATTCTCAACAGTATACGCCGGCTGCGGGCGCAGTGGGCGCTACAGCCCACGTGGCCATCATTTTAGCAAAAAAATAACATCGGCGTGTATCGGCTATTTCTTGATTAAAAACACGGCGCGCGCCGGTTTTTCCGCCGCCGAATGCCGATTTTCCGATTTTTCAGCGTCTGTGACATGCTCTGCGGCACTACTGCAACGTTGTTTTAAAACACAGCCAACATTCCTGCTGGCATGGTTGCGTGGTGGTGTTTGGTGTTACTGGCGCGCATTGCGCAGATTGCCCGGCATCGTACCCGTGCTGAAATTGCTGCGCCATGGATTGATATCGAGGCCGCCGCGGCGCGTATAGCGCGCATACACGGACAGTTTTTGCGGCTTGCACTGACGCAAGATATCGACAAAGATGCGCTCCACGCATTGCTCGTGGAATTCATTGTGCTCGCGGAAGCCGATCAGGTAGCGCAACAGGCTTTCCTGGTCGATCTGCGGTCCCGCATACTCGATCTGCACGCTGCCCCAGTCGGGCTGGCCCGTCACCAGGCAATTTGATTTGAGCAAATGCGAGACGAGTTTTTCTTCCACCGGCGCTTCATCCAGGGCGGCTTTCAGCAGCAGCGGCGAAGGCGTGTATTGCGTGATTTCCAGGTCCAGGCGGTCGAGCAGTACGCCGTCGAATTCGCCCATTTTCAGCTTGCCGAAATCTTCCTGCAAGGTCAGTTCCACTTGCACGGGCGCGCCGAAGCCGTTCGACAAATCCTGCTTGAGCAGGGCCAGCAGCGCTTCGGGGTTGTCCAGCTTGGTCTGGTTGAACGAGTTCAGGTACAGCTTGAACGATTTCGACTCGATGATGTTCGGCGAATCGGCCGGCGCGCTGACCTTGGCGATGGCCACCTGCGGCTTGCCGCGCTGGTTCAGCCACGACAGTTCGTACGCATTCCAGATATCGAGGCCGAAGAAGGGCAGAGTGCCGCGCAGTTCCAGCTCGTCGCGCTTGCCCTGGCGCGGAATCGGAAACAGCAATTCCGGCGCGTAATCGGTGCGGTAGGCGGAGCTTTTGCCCAGGGGAGATTGTTCGGCGAGATCGTTGGTGGTGGTCATGGTCGTGTGGCGTGAATTCAGTCAAGGACGCATGGTAGCCTATTTCAGCCCAACGGCAAGGACAGGGGTCAGACCCGACGGGTCGGACCCCAGCATTTGCAATTGGGGTGATTACCCCAAAAATAATTTATACACAGGATTGCTGCTCTCATCCCAGTAACGGTACCCGAGGGTATCGAGGAAGCGGGCAAACTCGCCCATTTCATCGGGCGGCACTTGCAGGCCGATCAGGATGCGGCCCACGTCGCCGCCCTGGCTGCGGTAATGGCACAGGGAAATATTCCAGTTCGGCGCCATGCTGTCGAGGAAACGCATCAGCGCACCGGGGCGCTCGGGGAATTCGAAGCGGTACAGCAACTCGTCCTGGGCCAGTCGGCTCTTGCCGCCCACCAAATGGCGGATGTGCGACTTGGCCAGTTCGTCGTGGGTCAAGTCCAGGGTCTTGAATTCGTGTTCCTCGAAGGTTTTCGCCAGCACGCTCGACTCATGCCGGTCGGCAATTTGGATGCCGACGAATACGTGCGCGGCTTTTTCATCGCTGATGCGGTAATTGAATTCCGTCACGTTGCGCGCACCGATGAGCGAGCAGAAACGCTTGAAGCTGCCCCGCTGTTCGCGCATGGTGACGGCAAACACGGCTTCGCGGAATTCGCCCAGTTCAGCCCGTTCCGCGACGAAACGCAGCCGGTCGAAATTCATGTTCGCGCCGCTGGCGATGGTGACCAGGGTTTCATTGTTGACGGGGTGCTTGGTCAGGCTGGCCCGTTCCACATAGGCCTTGGCACCGGCGATGGCCAGCGCGCCGGACGGCTCCAGAATGCTGCGCGTATCCGTAAACACATCCTTGATGGCGGCGCAGATGGCGTCCGTGTCGACCGTGATGATTTCATCGACATACGCCTGCACGAGACGGAAGGTTTCCTCGCCGGCCAGGCGCACGGCCGTGCCGTCGGCAAACAGGCCCACGTCGTTCAGGGTGACGCGTTCGCCCGCCTTCAGCGAGCGGGCCATGGCGTTCGAATCGACGCTTTGCACGCCGATGATCTTGATGTCGGGGCGAATCTGTTTCACGTAGGCGGCAATGCCGGCGATCAAGCCGCCGCCGCCGATGGGGGCGAAGATGGCGTGGATGGGGCCGGCGTGCTGGCGCAGGATTTCCATGCCGATCGTGCCCTGGCCGGCGATCACGTCCGGGTCGTCGAACGGGTGCACGAAGGTCAGCTTCTGTTCCTTTTCCAGGGTCAGCGCATGGTTGTAGGCATCCGTGTAGGACTCGCCGTGCAGCACCACTTCCACGTTCACGCCGCCGCGTCCTTTGACCGCCTCGACCTTCACCAGCGGCGTGGTGGTCGGCATGACGATGACGGCGCGGCAACCCATGCGTGCGGCGGACAGGGCCACGCCCTGGGCATGGTTGCCGGCCGAGGCGCAAATCACGCCGCGCTTGCGTTCCGCTTCGCTGAGCTTGGACATCTTGTTGTAGGCGCCACGAATCTTGAAGCTGAACACGCTTTGCATGTCTTCGCGCTTGAAGTAAATCTGGTTGTTCAGGCGCTGCGACAGGGCAGGGGCCAGTTCCAGCGGCGTTTCGGTGGCGACGTCATAGACGCGGGCGGTCAGGATTTTCTTGAGGTAGTCGATGTTCATAGTCTGCAAGCAAGTGATTCTGGGCCAGAAAGGGTCTGGAGCGTGTCTGTCGATAGCGGCGGCGCCGCGGCGGATAGCCTGGCGACAATAATGCTCTGTGGAACTGCGGGCGGGTATGCCTTTGCCGGCCGGCGCGATGTGTGCGGCGCCCAGGCTGCTCTTCATTATAATGGAGAGCCTTACTGCATCGCGAAGTGTTCCATGATCGAATCCGCAATCGCCTGGCTGCTGCAGCTGATCGCAGCACCGGAAGTCGGGCTGACATCGGTCTTTCTGATCAGCTTTATTTCCGCCACCTTGCTGCCGCTCGGCTCGGAGCCGGCCGTGTTTGCCGTCATCAAGGCCAATCCCGCGCTGTTCTGGGCCGCCATCGGCGTGGCCACCCTGGGCAATACCCTGGGCGGTATCGTCGACTACTGGCTCGGCTACCGGGCCAAGCAGGCGTTCGCCAAGGAGCGCGACACGCGCTGGTTCCGCTGGCTGGCCCGCTATGGCGCCAAGACCATGCTGCTGGCCTGGCTGCCCCTCGTGGGCGACCCCCTGTGCACTTTGGCTGGCTGGCTCAAGCTGCCGTTCTGGCCCAGCGTTGCCTACATGGCCGTCGGCAAGTGCGCGCGCTACCTGACCATGACGGGCTTGCTGCTGTACGTGCCCGATGGCGTATGGCACCGGATCGGCCAGATGCTGGCCTGAATGGGACTGCCTGCAACGCCAGTTTGCCCCATTTTTGGGCAGGTCGATAGTTTGCAATAGAGTCCGATTCTTGGCATTTTTGCGTCAAAAAATCATGGAAACTGGTTTTTTATTCGCGTAAAAGAAGGCTTTTCCATATTTGCTATGGGGGCGGATGAGGTGCTTAAACCTTGGGCGGCATAAGGCTGTTCCCGCATGGTGCGGCGCAATAAGATAAAATGGCCCTTTAGGGTCCAGTCTATATCGTCACCACACTCCATGAACGCTCCCGCACAAATCCAAGCTTTACTGGCAGAAACGCCGAATGGTCCCGCAGCAAGCCGCCTGCGCGAAATCCCGTATAACTACACGTCGTTTTCCGATCGCGAGATCGTCATACGCCTGTTGGGGGAGGACTCCTGGCGCCTGCTCGACGAGCTGCGCGGCGCCCGCCAGACGGGCCGTTCCGCCCGCATGCTGTACGAGGTGCTGGGCGATATCTGGGTCGTGCGCCGCAATCCCTACCTGCAGGATGACTTGCTCGACAATCCGAAGCGCCGCCAGGGCTTGATCGATGCCTTGCATCACCGCCTGGCCGAAGTCGACAAGCGCCGCCTGTCCATCGATGCGGCCGGCGGCGACGCGCTGGCAGCCGGCGAAGCGCCGGAAGTGGCCAAGGCGCGCAGCGCCAACGTGGAGCTGCTGCTGAAGGCCGCCAGCAAGGCCGTGGCTGACTTTGGCGACGAATTCCGCAAGACCTACGACTTGCGCAAGCGCACGGTCAAGGTGCTGGGCCGCTATACGGAAAAACACAATGTGCGCTTCGACGGCATGACGCGCGTGTCGCACGTGACGGACGCCACCGACTGGCGCGTGGAATACCCGTTCGTCGTGCTCACGCCCGACACGGAAGAAGAAATGGCCGGCCTTGTCAAAGGCTGTATCGAGCTGGGGCTGACCATCATCCCGCGCGGCGGCGGCACCGGCTACACGGGCGGCGCGATTCCGCTGACGCCGATGTCGGCCGTCATCAACACGGAAAAACTCATCACCCTGGGCGCCGTGGAAATGACGGTCTTGCCTGGCCTGACGCACGAATACGCGACGATCAATTCGGGCGCGGGCGTGATCACGAACAAAGTGTCGGAAGCGGCCGAAAAGGCCGGTTTCGTGTTTGCCGTCGATCCGACCTCGGCCCACGCTTCGTGTATCGGCGGCAACGTGGCCATGAATGCGGGCGGCAAGAAAGCCGTGCTGTGGGGCACGGCGCTGGACAACCTGGCCTCGTGGCGCATGGTTGACCCGAACGGCGACTGGCTCGACGTCACCCGCCTCGACCATAACCTGGGCAAGATCCACGATATCGCACTGGCACGTTTCCAGCTGGAATGGCGCCACCCGAGCACGCGCGACGCGACAAAACCGAACGCGCCGTTCAAGACGGAAATTTTGGAAATTCCTGGCCGCAAGTTCCGCAAGGAGGGCCTGGGCAAGGACGTGACCGATAAATTCCTCGCCGGCTTGCCGGGCATCCAGAAAGAGGGCTGCGACGGCTTGATCACGTCGGCGCGCTGGATTTTGCACAAGATGCCGAAATTCGCCCGCACCGTCTGCCTGGAATTCTTTGGCCAGGCGCGCGATGCGATCCCGTCGATCGTGGAAATCAAGGATTACCTGGACGGCTTGCCGGCCAAGGGCGAGCAATACACGAGCATCCGCCTGGCGGGCCTGGAACATCTGGACGAGCGCTACCTGCGCGCCGTCGGCTACGCCACCAAGTCGAAACGGGGCGTGCTGCCGAAGATGGCCCTGTTTGGCGACATTGTCGGCGACGATGAAAACGCCGTCGCGCAAGCGGCGTCGGAAGTGGTGCGCATCGCCAACACCCGCGTGGGCGAAGGTTTTGTCGCCGTCAGCCCGGAAGCGCGCAAGAAATTCTGGTTAGATCGTGCCCGCACGGCGGCGATCGCCAAGCACACCAATGCGTTCAAGATCAATGAAGACGTCGTCATTCCCCTGAACCGCATGGGCGAATACACGGATGGCATCGAGCGCATCAATATCGAGCTGTCGATCAAGAACAAGCTGCAACTGGCCGACGCCCTGAGCGCGTTCTTTGCCAAGGGTAACTTGCCAATCGGCAAGAGCGACGATGCGTCCGACGACCGCGTCGATGATGCTGAAATGCTGGGCGACCGCGCCGAGCAGGCGCAGCAGTTGCTGGCGCAAGTCACGGCACGCTGGACTTATCTGCTGGCCCAGCTCGACCGTCCGCTGGTCGACGCGAAGGATGAATTGGCCGAACTGGGCATGGAGCGCTTGCTGCCTGTCTTCGAGGCACGCCTGGAAACGCAGCCGAACGCCACCCTGTTCGACGTGGTGCAGGACCGCACCGTGCGCATCACGTGGAAGCAGGAAATCCGCGCCCAGCTGCGCCAGATTTTCAATGGCGCCGCCTTCAAGCTGATCCTCGACGAGGCCACCGCGATTCACGCGCGCATCCTGCGTAGCCGCGTGTTTGTCGCGCTGCACATGCATGCGGGCGACGGCAACGTGCACACGAACTTGCCCGTCAACTCGGACAATTACGAAATGCTGCAAGACGCCCACGAAGCCGTGGGCCGCATCATGATTTTGGCCCGCTCGCTCAATGGCGTCATTTCCGGCGAACACGGCATCGGCATTACCAAGCTGGAATTCCTGACCGAAGAAGAAATCGGCGACTTCCGCAGCTACAAGCAGCGCATCGATCCGGAAGGCCGCTTCAACAAGGGCAAACTGCTGAATCTGCCGGGCATGGGCGCCGACTTGCGCAATGCCTACACGCCATCGTTCGGCCTGATGGGCCATGAATCCTTGATCATGCAGCAAAGCGACATCGGCGCCATCGCCGACAGCGTCAAGGATTGCTTGCGTTGCGGCAAGTGCAAGCCCGTGTGTTCGACCCACGTGCCGCGTGCCAACTTGCTGTACTCGCCACGCGACAAGATCCTGGCGACCTCGTCCCTGATCGAAGCCTTCCTGTACGAAGAGCAGACGCGCCGCGGTATTTCCATCAAGCATTGGGAAGAGTTCGAGGACGTGGCCGACCATTGCACGGTTTGCCATAAATGCGTGACGCCTTGCCCGGTCAACATCGATTTCGGTGACGTGTCGATGAACATGCGCAACTTGCTGCGCAAGATGGACAAGAAGAGCTTCAATCCGGGCACCAAGGCCACGATGATGTTCCTCAACGCCACCGATCCCGTGACCATCAATGCCACGCGCAAGGTCATGATCGGCTGGGGTTACAAGGCGCAGCGCCTGGGTCATGATTTGCTGAAGAAATTTGCCAAGAAGCAAACCAAGGCGCCGCCGCCATCGACGGGCAAGCCGCCCGTCAAGGCGCAGGTGATCCACTTCATCAACAAGAAAATGCCGGGCAACCTGCCGAAGAAATCGGCGCGCGCGCTGCTCGACATCGAAGATGACAAGGTCATTCCGATCATCCGTAATCCGAAGACGACGACGGCCGATACGGAAGCCGTGTTCTACTTCCCCGGTTGCGGTTCGGAGCGTTTGTTCTCGCAAGTGGGCCTGGCCACGCAAGCGATGCTGTGGGAAGTGGGCGTGCAGACGGTCTTGCCGCCGGGCTACCTGTGCTGCGGTTATCCGCAGCGGGGCGCGGGCGAGTTCGACAAAGCCGAGAAGATGATGACGGACAACCGCGTCCTGTTCCACCGCATGGCCAACACGCTCAATTACCTGGACATCAAGACGGTGCTCGTCTCGTGCGGCACGTGTTACGACCAGCTGGCCACCTACCAGTTCGAGAAGATTTTCCCTGGCTGCCGCATCATGGATATCCATGAGTATTTGCTGGAGAAAAACGTCAAGCTGGAAGGCGTCAACGGCACGCGCTATATGTACCACGAGCCATGCCACAATCCGATGAAGCTGCAGGAGTCTGGCAAGACCATCAATTCTCTGATCAGCACGGTAGATAACGTGAAGATCGAGAAGAATGACCGTTGCTGCGGCGAATCGGGTTCCTTGGCCGTCACGCGCCCGGACATTTCCACGCAAGTGCGTTTCCGCAAGGAAGAAGAGATGGTCAAGGGCGCCGACAAGCTGCGCGGCGACGGCTTTACGGGTGACGTAAAAATCCTCACCAGCTGCCCATCGTGCCTGCAAGGCCTGTCGCGCTACAATGACGATTCGGGCACGACGGCCGATTACATCGTTGTCGAGATCGCCAAACACTTGCTGGGAGAGAACTGGATGCCGGATTACGTGAAACGCGCCAATGACGGCGGCATTGAACGGGTGCTGGTGTGACCTGCGATCTGTGCACATTGCTGGACGGCTTTGCCAACAAGCAGGGCTGTGAAGCCTTGCTGTGGCGCAGCGAGCGCCTGTCCGTCGTGGCCGTTGATGACGCCGCCTATCCCGGCTTTTGCCGCGTGATCTGGAACAAGCACGTGAAAGAAATGACGGACCTCACGCCTGGCGAGCGCAACTACGTCATGGAAGTCGTGTGGCAAGTCGAGCTGGCCGTGCGTGAAGTGATGCAGCCTGAAAAGGTCAATGTGGCCAGTTTCGGCAACATGACGCCGCACGTGCACTGGCACGTGATTCCCCGCTACCGCGACGACGCGCATTTCCCGAACCCCAGCTGGGCCGTGGTCCAGCGCGAGACGGCACCCGAAGTGCTGGCCGCGCGCCGCGCGCTGCTGCCGGCCTTGCGCGACGCCATCATTCAACGTTTATCCGCATAAAGTATCGTCATGACTGAAAAAGCAGCAACACCGCAACCGACCGGCTTGACCGTGCACAACCAGTCGCGCGTGCTCGACGTGGCTTTCGACGATGGCAGCGAATTTGCGCTGCCGTTCGAATACCTGCGCGTGTACTCGCCGTCGGCCGAAGTGCAGGGCCATGGCAAGGGCCAGGAAACTTTGCAATTAGGCAAACGCCTGGTCGGCATCACGGGCATCGAGCCGGTCGGCAACTACGCCGTGCAACCGACCTTCAGCGATGGCCACAATTCCGGCCTGTACACCTGGGCATACTTGTACAAGCTGGGCGCGGAAAAAGACAAGTTGTGGCAAGCCTACCTGGACCAGCTGGCGGCAGCCGGCTATCCCGGCGACAGCGGCCGCGACGCCAAGGCGGACATGACGGTCAAGCAGTCGTCCGGCGGCCATGTGCACGGACCGAGCTGCGGGCATAAGCATTAAGCTGAAAAAATAATGCGGTAATCTTGTCGGATTGCCGCCGCCCCGTTCGTCGTATGAATGCCCGCGCTTGCGGGCATTTTTCTTTTGGAGAAGAGACTATGGAATACATGATCCTGATCTACGCCGACGAGGCGCGCTATGCCGCCATGCCAGACGAGCAGATGGCCAGCCTGATGGCCGACTTTGCCAGCTATACGCAGGCGCTGGAGGCGGCCGGCGTGCTGCGCGGCGGGGCCGAGCTGGCGCCCGTGGCCGGCGCCATCAGCGTGCGGGTGCGCAATGGCAAGCCCGTCATCACGGATGGGCCGTTCGCGGAAACCAAGGAGCAGCTGGGCGGCTACTATCTGCTAGCCTGCGCCAACCTGGACGAGGCGCTGGCCTGGGCTGGGCGTTGCCCGGTGGCCTCGCTGGGCACCATCGAAGTGCGGCCTGTCACGGCATAAACATGGCCGGCGACGCCATTGCGGCCGTCGAGCACGTCTTTCGCCAGGAAAGGGGCAGGGTGCTGGCCGGCCTGATGCGGCGTTTCGGCGACCTGGGCCTGGCGGAAGATGTGTTGCAGGAAGCGTGCCGCAAGGCGCTGGAACTGTGGCCGCGCACGGGCATCCCCGATAATCCCGCCGCCTGGCTCAGTTCCGTGGCGCGCAATGCGGGGCTCGATCACGTGCGCCGGGCGGGCAAAAGCGTCAGCGATGCCGAGGCCGTGCTGTCCGGCCTGACTGTATCCGTGGAAGAGGAAACGCCGGCCATCGGGGACGACCGCCTGCGCCTGCTGTTCATCTGCTGCCACCCGGCGCTGGCACCCGAGGCGCAGGTGGCGCTGGCCCTGCGCACCTTGTGTGGCCTGTCCACGGGCGAGATCGCGCGGGCCTTCGGCGTGGCGGAAGCTGCCCTGTCGCAGCGGCTATTGCGCGCCAAGCGCAAGATCGCCGAAGCGCGCATCCCCTTCGAGTTGCCGCCGGAACAAGAATTGCAGCCACGGCTGGCGCAGGTGCTGCACGTGATTTACCTGGTATTCAGCGAAGGCTATTGCGCCAGCGGCGGCGAGACCCTGCTGCGCACGGACCTGTGCGCCGAGGCGCTGCGCCTGGGACGCTTGCTCGACAGCCTGCAACCGGGCCAGCCCGAAGTGCAGGGGCTATTGGCCCTGATGCTGCTGCAGGCGTCGCGCGGCCCGGCCCGGCTATCGCCTGAAGGCTATCTGCTGACCCTGGAAGAGCAGGACCGGCGCCTGTGGCAGGGGGACTTGATTGCCGAGGGACTGGCCGTGCTGGAACTGGCCTTGCCGGCGCGCGCGCCAGGGCCATATCAGCTGCAGGCGGCGATTGCCGCCTTGCACGCCAAAGCGCCCACGGCCAGCCAGACGGACTGGCGCCAGATCAGCGCCCTGTACGGCGCCTTGCTGCGGCACAAGCCGGAACCCTTGATCTTGCTAAATGCCGTGATCGCCTGCGCCATGGCGCATGGGGCCGCACACGGCCTGGCGTGGCTCGATCGCCTGGAAGCCGTGCCCAGCCTGACGCTATCGCATTATCTGCATGCGGCCCGGGCCGACTTGCTGCGCCGCCAGGGCGACCGGCAGGGGGCGCTGGCGGCGTATGCCCGGGCGGCCATGCTGGCGTCGAATGCAGTGGAAAGGCAATACCTTCTCCGGCGTCACGGGGAAATGCGCCTGCCGCTTGTATAATGCTCCCAAGTTCAAACAGACTGCCTACCATGACCAATACGACCCATTTCGGATACAAAACAGTTGCAGAAGACGACAAAGTGCGCGAAGTCGCCAAGGTGTTCCATTCCGTCGCTGCCAAATACGACGTGATGAACGACTTGATGTCGGGCGGGCTGCACCGTCTGTGGAAGACGTTCACCATTGCCAATGCGGGCGTGCGTCCCGGTTTCAAGGTGCTCGACATCGCCGGCGGCACGGGCGACCTGTCGAAGGCGTTTGCCAAGCAGGCGGGCCCTACCGGCGAAGTCTGGCTGACCGATATCAATGAATCGATGTTGCGCGTGGGCCGCGACCGCCTCTTGAATCGCGGCTTGCTCACCCCCACCTTGTTGTGTGACGCGGAAAAACTGCCATTCCCCGATAATTATTTCGACCGTGTCAGCGTGGCCTTTGGCCTGCGCAACATGACGCACAAGGATGTGGCGCTGGCGGAAATGCGCCGCGTGCTGAAACCGGGCGGCAAGCTGCTGGTGCTGGAGTTTTCCAAGGTGGCCGCTCCCCTGCAAAAGCCGTACGACCTGTATTCGTTCTCGGTCTTGCCGTGGTTCGGACAGAAAATCGCCGGCGACGCGGAAAGCTACCGCTACCTGGCGGAATCGATCCGCATGCACCCGGACCAGGAAACCCTGAAGACCATGATGGAAACGGCGGGTCTGGAGCGCGTGCAGTACTACAATTTGACGGCAGGCATTGCCGCTTTGCACACCGGTATCAAGATGTAATGCATCAACGTTGGTGATTTTAGGAGATGGAATGAAATTGAAGAAATTTATGGTCGGCATGATGCTGGCCGCGACCACGGTATCCATGCTGGGCGAGGCGCTGGCCCGTCCCATGGGCGGTGGCCGTTCGATAGGTCGTCAGTCGCAAAGCGTGAGCCGCCAGGCGCCCGCGCCGGCCCCAGCGCCGGCACCGGCTGCCACGCCACGCCAGGCGCAACCGGCGCCGGCTCCTGCGCCAGCACCTGCCGCCAAGGCACCGAGCCGCTGGAAGGGCTTGCTGGGCGGCGCCTTGCTCGGTCTGGGTCTGGGCGCGCTGCTGTCGCACTTCGGCCTGGGCGGCGCCCTGGCCAGCATGATCAGCACCTTGCTGATGGTGGCTTTGCTGGCCGGCGTGGTCTTCTTCATCTATCGCATGGTGCGCGGCAAGCGTGCTGGCAACAGCAGCGGCAATGCGCCGTTCGCCGGCTTCGGCAACCAGCCTGCGCCAGCGGGCAACGTGCCTGACATCGGTTCGCGCATTCCACCGCTGCCGCCGCTGCAGCCCGTCTCGTCCGGCGTCGGCCTGGACAAGCCGGTGCCGGCTGCCGCGCCATGGGGCGTGCCAAGCGACTTCGACAAGGAAGCCTTCCTGCGCCACGCGAAAAGCAATTTCATTCGCCTGCAAGCGGCCTGGGACAAGGCCGACGTCAACGATATCCGCGAATTCACGTCGCCGGAAGTGTATGCGGAACTGCGCATGCAAATCCAGGAGCGGGGCACGCAGGCAGACTTTACCGATGTCGTCACCATCGATGCCGAGCTGCTGGGCATCGAGACGAGCGTCAACGATTACCTGGCCAGCGTGAAGTTTGTGGGCCTTATCCGTTCGGCGCCGGGCGCCGCGGCGGAACCGTTCGCGGAAGTGTGGAATATGTCGAAACCCGTCAGCGGCAATAGCGGCTGGGTCCTGGCAGGCATCCAGCAATTGAATTAATTGTAAAAACTTGCTGAATAATGGCTTAAGTCCATGCGGAATGCATGATGCTTAACAGATATTGCCTGCTGAACTGGTAAGATCGAAACCGCCCACGTTGTTTTACGGGCGGTTTTTTCTTTTTGGGGGCGCGAAGCGCGCAACATGATGGCACCACTTTCCGACCTTTCCCTGATGACGCCCGTCATCGCGACTATTAACCACTTGCTGGCGCAAGAGCCGTGGGCGCGCCAGCAGCTGGCCGTGCACGCCGGCAAGCTGGCCTGCATCGACACGGGCGCCGTGGCCCTGCGCCTGCGTGTCGACAGCGCCGGCATGCTGGAAGCGGCGCCGGCCGACATGCCGGCCAACGTCACCATCCGCGTAAAATTGTCCGACATGCCGCTGATCCTGCAAAACCGCGAGCGGGCGTTTTCCTACGTCAAGATCGAAGGCGATGCCGAGTTTGCCAATGCGATTTCGCAATTGAGCAAGGGCTTGCGCTGGGAGGCCGAGCACGACCTGGAAAAGGTCGTCGGCCCCATGCTGGCCACGCGCCTCGTTGCCGGCGCCAAGGATGCGGCCGCGTTTGTGCGCACGGGCCAGCAAAAGCTGGCGGAAAACGTGGCCGAATATTTTCTCGACGAACAACCCATGCTGATCCGTCCTTCTACCCTGCAAGAGTATTCCGCTGGCGTGACGCGCGTGCGCGATGACGTCGAACGCCTGGCCAAGCGCCTTGCCCGGCTGGAAAAGGCGGCCGCCGCCGTCCAGCCGCAGTCTTCCTCACCGGATTTGTCTACATGATATTGAAATTCCTGCGCCTGTTTAAAATCATCCGTGTTTCCATCAAGTACGGTCTGGATGAGATAGCGATTTCTGGTCTGCAAGTTCCCCGCACCGCCAAATTGATCGACACCCTGATTTTCTGGCGCGATCTGTCGTCGCCACGGGGCTTGCGCCTGCGCCTGGCGCTGGAAGAGCTGGGCCCGATTTTCGTCAAATTCGGCCAGGTGCTGTCGACCCGGCGCGACCTGATGCCGCTCGACATCGCCGAAGAACTGGCACGGCTGCAAGACCGGGTGCCGCCTTTCGATTCCGACCTGGCCATCGCGCAAATCACCAAGTCGCTCGGCGCCCACCCGGATCAATTGTTTGCCCACTTCGAGCGCGAACCGGTGGCGTCCGCCTCGATTGCCCAGGTGCACTTCGCCACTCTGAAAGACGGGCGCGAAGTGGCCGTGAAGGTCTTGCGTCCAGGCATGAAAAAGCTGATCGACGAGGACGTGGCCCTGATGCACATCGCCGCCGACTGGACCAGTCGCCTGTGGGCCGACAGCAAGCGTTTGAAACCGAAAGAGGTAGTGGGCGAGTTCGACAAATATCTGCACGACGAGCTGGACCTGATGCGCGAAGCGGCCAACGCCAGCCAGCTGCGCCGCAATTTCGCCAACTCGGACTTGCTGCTGGTACCGGAAATGCACTGGGATTACTGCTCCAGCAGCGTCATCGTCATGGAGCGCATGGTCGGCATTCCCGTGTCGCAGACCGAGCGCCTGGTGGCGGCCGGTGTGGATTTGCGCAAACTGTCCAGCGATGGCGTGGAGATTTTCTTCACGCAAGTGTTCCGCGACGGCTTTTTCCATGCGGACATGCATCCCGGGAATATTCTCGTGTCGATCGCGCCGGAATCGTTCGGCCGCTACATCGCGCTCGATTTCGGCATCGTCGGTACCTTGAACGACTACGACAAGGATTATCTGTCGCAAAACTTCCTCGCCTTCTTCCGCCGCGACTACAAGCGCGTGGCCGAGGCGCATATCGAATCGGGCTGGGCGCCGAAAGACACGCGCGTCGATGAACTGGAAGCGGCCGTGCGCGCCTGTTGCGAGCCGATCTTCGACCGTCCGCTAAAAGATATTTCTTTTGGACAGGTATTGCTGCGTTTGTTCCAGACGTCGCGCCGCTTCAATGTGGAAGTGCAGCCGCAACTGGTGCTGCTGCAAAAGACCCTGCTCAATATCGAAGGCCTGGGCCGCCAGCTGGATCCGGAACTGGATCTGTGGCAAACGGCCAAGCCCTACCTGGAAAAATGGATGAGCAACCAGGTGGGACCGCAAGGCTTCATGGAGCGCCTGCGCGCCGAGGCGCCCCGTTATGCGCACATCTTCCCGCAACTGCCGCGCTTGCTGCACCAGGCTTTGACCGTGCATGGCGAGCCGCGCGAAAACGATGTGGAATTGATGAAAACCTTGCTGGCGGAGCAACGCCAGACGAATCGCTTGCTGAGCTTTATCGTGTACTTCGTGGGCGCCTTCGCCCTCGGCGCGCTGGGCTTGCAAGTGTTCATGCGCTGGCATCAACTGCCGTTTTAAAGGCTGAGGACGTAAGTGATGGCTGACTTCCAAACCCGCGACCCGCTCTCGCCCGCCTTCTGGGACGAGCGTTTCGAGAAGCAATTTACGCCCTGGGATCACGGCGGCGTGCCCACGCGCCTGCGCAGCTTCGTCGCCGGCAGCCCGGCGCCGCTGCGCTGCCTGATTCCCGGTTGCGGCTCGGCCTATGAGCTGGTCTTCATGCTCGATCACGGCTGGGATGCCACGGCCATCGACTTTTCGCCGGCTGCCGTGGCTGCCGCGCGCGCCGTCGTCGGCGAACGGGCAGGGCAGGTGGTGGAAGCGGATTTCTTTGCCTGGGAACCTGTTGCGTCGCTGGACCTGATCTATGAGCGGGCTTTCCTCTGTGCCATGCCGCGCGCGATGTGGCCGCAAGTGGCGGCCCGCTGGGCGCAGCTGCTGGCGCCGGGCGCCATGCTGGCCGGTTACTTTTTCTTTGACGACAATGCCAAGGGACCGCCATTTGGTATTTCACGGGAGAAACTGCAGGAATTGCTGGCCCCGCATTTCGACTGCCTGGCCGATGAAGCCGTCGACGATTCCATCGCCGTCTTCGCTGGCAAGGAGCGCTGGATGAGCTGGCGCCGCCGGGCGGACTGAGGCGGACCGGTCAATTTCCGTTGAGGGCAAAGGAAAAGCTTTATAATTCAGGGTTTTTGATGATTTTCTCGGAGTAGAGATGCCGATTTACGCTTACCGTTGTGACGAGTGTGGTTTTGCCAAGGATGTCTTGCAAAAGATCTCCGATCCAGTACTGACGGTGTGCCTGTCGTGCGGCAAGCCCAGTTTCAAGAAACAATTGACGGCCGCCGGTTTCCAATTGAAGGGCACCGGCTGGTACGCGACCGATTTCCGCGGCGGCACGGCGCCCACCACGGCCATTCCGACGGGCCCGGCCGATAACGCCAAGCCTGCCCCGGCCGCCGACAGCGCGCCTGCTGCTGCGCCTGCACCCGCCCCGGCTGCAACCGCGCCGAAAGCGGACTGAGAGCGCGCCGCGCCGATACGATCCATTACCGAGAAACTGATGCGTAAATACTTTATTACCGGATTACTGATTTTGGTGCCCCTGGCCATTACGGCCTGGGTCCTGAATCTGGTGATCAGCACGATGGACCAGTCGCTGTTGCTGGTGCCCGGCAGTACGCAGCCCAGCGTCTGGTTCGGCCACAAGGTTCCCGCGCTGAGCACCATTCCCGGCCTGGGCACGGTATTGACGGTACTGATCGTGTTCTTCACGGGCTTGCTGACGAATAACCTGGTCGGCAATTACGTGGTGAAGCTGTGGGAAAAATTGCTGCAACGCATACCCATCGTCAATTCCCTGTATTCGAGCGTCAAGCAAGTGTCGGATACCCTGTTTTCCCCGTCGGGCAATGCGTTCCGCAAGGCCGTGCTGGTGCCGTATCCGCACCAGAACTCCTGGACCATCGCTTTCCTGACGGGCGTGCCGGGCGGCGATGCGGCGAACCACCTGGTGGGCGACTTTGTCAGCGTGTATGTGCCGACGACGCCGAACCCGACATCGGGCTTTTTCCTGATGATGAAGCGCAGCGATGTCGTCGAACTCGACATGAGCGTCGATGCGGCGCTCAAATATATCGTCTCGATGGGCGTGGTGGCGCCTGCGGAAGTTGTTGCTGTACCGGCCCCGGCAGCCAAAGAATAAAGGCAGGCGTCCCACGTGGGACGTGGCCGGATTGAACACTCACTAACCTGAACTGAGAATTTTATGTCTATGCGTACTGAATACTGCGGCCTCGTTACCGAAGCCATGCTGGGACAAACCGTCAGCCTGTGCGGCTGGGTACATCGCCGCCGCGACCACGGCAGCCTGATCTTCATCGACTTGCGCGACCGTGAAGGCCTGGTGCAAATCGTCTGCAACCCGGAACAAGCGGAAATGTTCAAGGTCGCCGAAGCCGTGCGCAACGAATTCTGCCTGCGCGTGACGGGCGTCGTGACCAACCGTATCGAAGGCACGATCAACAACAACCTGAAGTCCGGCAAGATCGAAGTGGTCTGCTCGGAGCTGGAAGTGCTGAACCCTTCCGTGCCTGTGCCGTTCCAGCTGGACGACGACAACCTGTCGGAAACGACGCGTCTGACGCACCGCGTGCTGGACCTGCGCCGCCCGCAAATGCAGAACAACCTGCGCCTGCGCTACAAGGTGACGATGGAAGTGCGCAAGTACCTCGACGCGCTGGGCTTCATCGACATCGAAACGCCGATGCTGACCAAGTCGACGCCAGAAGGCGCGCGCGATTACCTGGTGCCGTCGCGCGTCAACGCGGGCAGCTTCTTCGCCTTGCCGCAATCGCCACAGTTGTTCAAGCAACTGTTGATGGTCGCTAACTTCGACCGTTACTACCAGATCACCAAGTGCTTCCGCGACGAAGACTTGCGCGCTGACCGCCAGCCTGAATTCACGCAGATCGATTGCGAAACCTCGTTCCTGACGGAACAGGAAATCCGCGACCTGTTCGAAGACATGATCCGCGTCGTCTTCAAGAACACCCTGGACATCGACCTGCCGAACCCGTTCCCGGTGATGGATTTCGCCGAAGCGATGGGCCTGTACGGTTCCGACAAGCCGGACATGCGCGTCAAGCTGGCCTTCACCGATTTGACGGAAGTCATGAAGTCGGTCGAATTCAAGGTCTTCAACGGCGCCGCCAACATGAAAGGCGGCCGCGTGGTTGCCCTGCGCGTACCGCAAGGCGGCAGCATGCCCCGTTCGGAAATCGACGCCTACACGCAATTCGTCGCCATCTATGGCGCCAAGGGCCTCGCTTACATCAAGGTCAACGAGAAAGCCAAGGGTCCTGAAGGCTTGCAGTCGCCGATCGTCAAGTTCCTGCCTGCCGACGTGCTGGCCACGATCCTCGAGCAGACGGGCGCGCAAGACGGCGACCTGATCTTCTTCGGCGCGGACAAGGCCAAGGTCGTCAACGACGCCATCGGCGCGCTGCGCGTGAAAATCGGTCACAGCGAGTTCGGCAAGAAAGCCGGCCTGTTCGAAGACGTGTGGAAGCCATTGTGGGTGGTCGATTTCCCGATGTTCGAGCACGACGAAGAAGCGGACCGCTGGACGGCGACCCACCATCCATTCACGGCGCCGAAAGACGGCCATGAAGACATGCTGGAAAGCGATCCGGGCGCCTGCATCGCCAAGGCCTACGACATGGTCTTGAACGGCTGGGAACTGGGCGGCGGTTCGATCCGTATCCACCGCGAAGAAGTGCAGTCGAAAGTGTTCCGCGCACTGAAGATCGACGCCGAAGAAGCGCAGCTGAAGTTCGGCTTCCTGCTCGACGCCCTGCAATACGGCGCGCCACCGCATGGCGGCCTGGCATTCGGCCTGGACCGTATCGTGACCATGATGACCGGTTCCGAATCGATCCGCGACGTGATCGCCTTCCCGAAAACCCAGCGTGCGCAAGACTTGCTTACCCATGCGCCGTCGGAAGTGGACGAGAAGCAACTGCGCGAACTGCACATCCGTTTGCGCAGCGCCGAGCCAAAAGTAGTGTAATGAAGCATGCGGCTGCCCCGGCGGCCGCTGTTTGATCCACTATGCAAAAAAAGGCGCTGTCGTGGCGCCTTTTTCATTGTTGATATGACTCATAAAATCCCTGTTTCCGTGCTGGTCGTCATTCATACGGCTGACCTTGACGTCTTGCTCATCGAACGCGCGGGCCAGCCCGGTTTCTGGCAATCGGTGACGGGTTCCGTCGATGCCGTCGACGAACCGCTGCTGCAGACGGCCGCGCGCGAACTGTTCGAGGAAACCGGCATCGTTGCCGATGGACACGATATCGTGCTGCGCGACTGGAAATTGTCTAATGTGTACGAGATCTATCCGATCTGGCGCCACCGCTATGCGCCCGGCGTGACGCGCAACACGGAGCACGTGTTCAGCGTGCAAGTGCCGCGCGACATCGCCATCACCCTGAGCCCGCGCGAACACTTGCAATATGCGTGGCTGCCGTACTTGGCGGCGGCCGACCGCTGTTTCTCGTCGTCCAACGCGGAAGCGATTCTGCAATTGCCGGCCATGACGGGCCTGGCGCGTCCCACCTGATTTTCCTAGAAAGCATTCCATGTTGAACTGGTTACATTTGACTGCGCAGCAAAAACTGCTGGGCACCCTGGGCATCGTTTTTTGCCTGTGCTTTATCTTCCTGCTGTTCAGTTCCACCGTGCCCGGCCGCACGCCGCCGATCGGCATGCCGCTGATGGCGATCGGCTGGCTGCTGCACCCGGGCGCGTTTGCCAAGGGCAAGCGCACCGTGGCCTGGCGCGGCGCACCGTTGCTGGTCAAGATCGTCTGGGCGGCCGGCATCACGGCGCTGCTCGTCAGCGTGACGGCGGGCGTGGGACGCATGCTGGCCTGAACACCCGATAGCGAACGATTACCCGGCAACATTTTGATATGAATAACAACGTCAGCGATGACGAGAGGATGGCATGCTGAATTGGTCTCAACTTTCTTTACGGCAGCGCATGATCAGTGTGCTATTCCTGTCTTGGGTGTTGGGCAGCCTGTATGCCGTCTGTTTCCCGGAGCAGCCGCATGCCAGTTTTCCGCAGGCGGGCTTGCCCTTGTTGATGCTGGGATTTTTGCTGCATCCGCGTTTCTTCGCTGGCGGACGCGGACCGTTCAGCTGGAGCAGCGCGCCCAGTTTAATAAAGGGCTTGTGGGTGACAGGCGCCATCGTCGGCAGCATCAGTGCCGCTAGTAGTCTGCTGCTGTCGGCTGCAGGCAAATAAAGCTGCCGTAGGTGCGCACGCGCACCTACGCTGGCGCCGCGCGGGGCCCGTCTGGGAGTAGAATCAATGCATGAAAATCCGCGTAGCAACTTATAATATTCACAAGGGTGTCTCCTCCGTGCGAGGCTTGCCCCGCGTACATGCTTTAAAACAGGCGATCGCCCTGTTTCATGCCGATGTCGTCTTTTTGCAGGAAGTGCAAGGCAAGCATGACCGCAATGCGGCCCGCTATGGTGCCGAGAAAAACGGCCACAAGCATTGGCCGGAAGCGTCGCAGCACGAGTTCTTTGCCGGTGCCGAGCACCATTCCGCGTATGGCATGAACGCCGTGTACGATCACGGCCACCATGGCAACGCCTTGCTCAGCAAGTTTCCCATCGCGTCGCAAACCAACCACGACGTCTCCGACCATGCCTACGAGCAGCGCGGCATCCTGCATTGTGTGCTGAAGACGCCGCAGGCCGACGTGCACTGTTATGTCGTCCACCTGGGCCTGTTCGAGTCGGGACGGGGACGCCAGACGCAGGCGCTGATCGACGCCGTGATGGAATCGGCGCCCGATGGCGAACCCGTCATCATTGCCGGCGATTTCAACGACTGGCGCAACACGCTCAGCGACAAGCTGCGCAATGCGCTGGGCGTGGTCGAGGTGTTCGACCAGCGGGCGTCGAACTCGGCCTTGGGCGACCTGGTGCGCACCCTGGCGCGGCGCCAGACGAAAACGCCGATCCCCGTGCCGGCGCGCACCTTTCCCGCCGCCTTGCCATGGTTCCGCCTGGACCGCATCTATGTGCGCGGTTTCCACGTGGAAGGCGCGCAAGTGATGCATGGCACCTTGTGGGCAAAACTGTCGGACCACGCGCCGATCGTTGCCGCTTTGAAACTCGCGTAGACTGCCGGCATGCGTACAGTCAATTTTATCGCCCATAACGACATCAAGCTGCTGTATTGCGGCACCGATTACTTTCCCGCGCTGATAGCCGCCATCGACGGTGCGCGCTCGGAAGTCTATTTCGAAACGTATATCTTTGCCGACGACGCCACGGGCACCCTGGTGCTCGACGCCCTCAAGCGTGCCGCCGCGCGCGGCGTGCTCGTGTGCATGATCACGGACTGGTTCGGCACGGGCAACCGCCGGGTCAATGCCATGCATGCGCAGCTGGAAGCGGCCGGCGTGCACCACCGCATCTTCAACCCGTGGTTCCGGCGCGGCATCACGCGCACGCACCGCAAGATCTGCGTGGCCGATGGCGAGATCGCGCTGGTGGGCGGCATCAATATCAACGACGACATGTTTTGCGACTACGACCACAACATCAGCCTGGAAGCGCCGCGCTGGGATTTCGCCGTGCAGGTGAAGGGCCCGCTGGTCGATGCCATCCACGAAGAAGTGCAGGCGCAGTGGGCGCGATTGGGCAAGATGAATCTGGTGCGGCGTATCAAGCTGTACCGCAAGATGCGCGTCGTCAGCAAGGAGCTGGCGAAGAACCCCGTCGTGGCCGGCTTTGTCGTGCGCGACAACCTGCGCAACCGCCGCACCATCCAGCGCGCCTACCTGCAGGCGCTGGGCCAGGCGCGTAAAAGCGTGATGCTGGCCAACCCGTATTTCGCGCCCGGACACAAGCTGCGCCATGCCCTGGCCCAGGCGGCCCAGCGGGGCGTCGACGTGGTGCTGCTGATCGGCGTGGGCGAGTTCCGTATGCAAGATGCCGTGGCGCACTCGTTTTATCCGAAACTGCTGGCCGCCGGGGTGAAAATCGTCGAATACCGCAAGACGCAGCTGCACGCCAAGGTGGCCGTCGTCGACGACGATTGGGCGACGGTGGGCTCCAGCAATATTGACGCGCTGAGCCTGTTCCTGAACCAGGAAGCGAACGTGGTGATCAAGGACGTGGCCTTCGCGCAAAGCTTGCGCCAGCATATCGAGCAGGGCGTGGCCGACGGCATCGTCATTCACCAGGACGATTTCAAGCACATCGGCCGCTTCCGGCGCATCGGCTATGAAGCCGCGTTCCTCGCGTACCGGCTGGTGATGCGCATTTTTTCAGTAGGCAAGTACGCATGAGCGAGATGACAACGGTAAGGCTGGACAAATGGTTGTGGGCGGCGCGCTTCTTCAAGACGCGCTCGCTGGCCAGCGAAGCTGTCGACACGGGCAAGGTCAAAGTGGGCGGCGAGCGCGTGAAACCGGCGCGCAGCGTGCGCGTGGGCGACGAGCTGGCCATCGACAATGGCGCGGAGACGTGGGAAGTGGCTGTGCTGGGCCTGTCCGACAAGCGCAGCGCGGCGCCCGTGGCGCGCTTGCTGTATGGCGAAACGCCGGCCAGCATCGCCCGCCGCGAGCAGCTGGTCGAGGACCGCAAGCTGTTCCGCGAGCCGGGCAGCACCATCAAGGGGCGGCCGACCAAGCGCGACCGCCGTCAATTGAGCAAGGCAGGCGACCTCGACTGAGGAACGCTGCTACCCAGGCGGCAGGGGCGCGCGACGCTTTTGCCTGTCTGAAATCGCTACAAACACGCGGCCAAAAAATGCTGCGCTGCACCAATAGAACACCGGCTCTAAAGTTCCCGTTTGACTTTTACGTGGTAGTGGATAATAGTACGAGCGTTCGGATTTTTTCGAGGCGTGCTTTTTTTTACCCTCGCTTCCGTCCGCCAGATCGGCAACCTCACTTTGAGAACGGACCTCTTGAATACTTCAGTCAAATTCATGCGCAAGGGCGAACTGACCCGTGCAGCCATCCTCGACGTGGCGCTGGACCTGTCCAGCCGCGACGGCCTGGAAGGCCTGACCATCGGACTGCTTGCGGACAAAATGAACATGAGCAAGTCGGGCGTGTTTGCCCACTTTGGCTCGCGCGAAGACTTGCAGATGGAAGTGCTGAAGCTCTACCACTATCGTTTTGAGCAAGAAGTCTTTTTCCCCAGCATGAAAGAACCACGCGGCATCCAGCGCCTGCAATCGATGTTTGCACGCTGGGTCAAGCGGGTCAGCGTGGAAATCGCTTCCGGCTGCATCTATATCAGCGGCGCCGTCGAGTATGACGACCGTCCCGGTCCCATCCGCGAGGCCCTCGTGGCCATGGTGCGGGCCTGGCAGGGCGCGCTGCTGCGCTGTGTCGAGCAATCGATCGCCACGGGCGACCTGAAAGCGGACACGGACGCCCAGCAACTGGTGTACGAGATGTATGGCCTGATCCTGGCCCTGCATCACGACGCGCGCTTCCTGCGCGTGCCGGGCAGCATCGAACGGGCGCAAGCGGGCTTTATCCGCCTGCTGGCGTCGTACCAGAATTCCGTCACAAGCAAATAAGCCGTCAGGCAGTATCCGCAACAACGCACACGCACTTACAAGTACAACACTTTAGCTAATCGCCTTCAGGAGAAAATTATGGGTCAATACGTCGCGCCAATCCGGGATATGCAATTCGTCCTGCATGAGTTCCTGCAAGTGGAAGAAGAACTGAAGCAAATGCCGTCGTATGCCGACGTCGACGCCGACATCATCAACCAGGTGCTGGAAGAGGGCGGCAAATTCACCTCCGAAGTCTTGTTCCCGCTGAACCACTCCGGCGACCGCGAAGGCTGCCACCACGACCCCGTCACGAAAAGCGTGACCACGCCTAAAGGTTTCAAGGAAGCCTACAAGCAGTACGTCGAAGGCGGCTGGGCGGCACTGGCTTGCGATCCGGAATACGGCGGCCAGGGCTTGCCTGTCGTGCTGAACAATTCCTTCTATGAAATGCTGAACTCGTCGAACCAGGCCTGGTCCATGTACCCGGGCCTGTCGCACGGCGCCTACGAGTGCCTGAAGGAACACGGCACCGACCACCAGAAGGAAGTCTACCTGCCGAAACTGGTGTCGGGCGAATGGACGGGCACCATGTGCTTGACCGAACCGCACTGCGGCACCGACCTGGGCCTGCTGCGCTCGAAAGCGCTGCCTGAGGCGGACGGTTCCTGGACCATCACCGGCAACAAGATCTTCATCTCGGCCGGCGAGCACGACATGGCGGAAAACATCCTGCATCTGGTGCTGGCCCGCGTACCGGACGCGCCGGAAGGCTCGAAAGGCATCTCGCTGTTCCTGGTGCCGAAATTCCTGCCGAACGCGGACGGCACGGTCGGTGAACGCAACCCGATCACCTGCGGCGCCATCGAAGAAAAAATGGGCATCCACGGTAACTCGACCTGCCAGATGAACCTGGACGGCGCGAAAGGCTGGATCATCGGCCAGCCGAACAAGGGCTTGAACGCCATGTTCGTCTTCATGAACGCGGCCCGCCTGGGCGTGGGCATGCAGTCGCTGGGCCTGACGGAAATCGCCTACCAGAACGCGCTGATCTACGCCAAGGACCGCACGCAAATGCGTTCGCTGTCCGGCATCAAGAACCCGGAACTGCCGGCCGACCGCATCATCGTGCACCCTGACGTGCGCCGCATGCTGTTGACGGGCAAAGCCTACGCCGAAGGCGCGCGCGCTTTCACCTCGTACGTGGCGCTGCAGATCGACCGCGAACTGCACCACCCCGACGCCGACGTGCGCAAGGAAGCGGCCGACGAAGTGGCGCTGCTGACCCCTGTCATCAAGGCCTTCATCACCGACAACGCCTGGATCGCCACTTCGGACGCGATGCAAGTGTTCGGCGGCCACGGCTACATCTCGGAATGGGGCATGGAACAGTATGTGCGCGACGCGCGCATCAACATGATCTATGAAGGCACGAACACGATCCAGTCGCTGGACCTGTTGGGCCGCAAGATCCTCGGCGACAACGGCGCCAAGCTGCGCAAGTTCGGCGAAAAGATCAAGGCTTTCGTCGAAGACAACGGCACCGATGAAGCGATGAGCGAATTCGTCACCCCACTGGGCGACCTGGGCGACAAAGTCACCAAGCTGACCATGGAAATCGGCATGAAGGCCTTCCAGAATCCGGACGAAGTGGGCGCGGCATGCGTGCCTTACCTGCGCGTCGTCGGCCACATGATCTACAGCTACCTGTTCGCGCAGATGGCCAAGATCGCCCTCGAAAAAGAATCCAGCGGCGACAAGTTCTACACCGCCAAACTGGCTACCGCACGTTTCTACTTCGCCCGCTTGCAGCCAGAAACGGCAACCCTGATCCGTCAGGCGCGTTCCGGTTCGGCCAACCTGATGGCACTCGACGCAGACCTGTTCTAAGACTTGAGGAAAATATGACCAATTTCATCGTTAAAAAAGTAGCCGTCCTCGGCGCCGGCGTGATGGGTGCGCAGATCGCCGCCCATTGCATCAACGCGAAAGTGCCGGTCGTGCTGTTCGACCTGCCAGCGAAGGAAGGTCCAAAGAATGGCATCGTGCTGCGCGCCATCGAGAACCTGAAAAAGCTGTCGCCTGCCCCGCTGGGCAACAAGGATGACGCCGCGCTGATCCAGGTCGCCAACTACGAAGACAACCTGGACCTGCTGGCCGGTTGCGACCTGATCATCGAAGCCATCGCCGAGCGCATGGACTGGAAACACGACCTGTACCAGAAGGTCGCACCGCACATCGGCCCGAACGCGATCTTCGCCTCGAACACCTCGGGCCTGTCGATCACCAAGCTGGCCGAAGGCTTCGACGCCGACCTGAAATCGCGCTACTGCGGCGTGCACTTCTTCAACCCGCCGCGCTATATGCACCTGGTCGAAATCATCCCGACCGAGTTCACCAAGCCTGAAATCAGCGACCAGCTGGAAGGCTTTTTGACCACCACCCTGGGCAAGGGCGTGGTACGCGCCAAGGATACGCCGAACTTCATCGCCAACCGCGTTGGCGTGTTCGGCATCCTGGCCATCGTCCACGAAGCTGAAAAATTCGGCCTGTCCGTGGACGTCGTCGATGATTTGACTGGCGCCAAGCTGGGCCGCGCCAAGTCGGGCACCTTCCGCACGGCGGACGTGGTCGGCCTGGACACCATGGGCCATGTGATCAAGACCATGCAGGACTACCTGCCGAACGATCCGTTCGCCGCCGTCTACAAGACGCCGGAAGTGCTGGCCAAGCTGGTGGAAAAAGGCGCGCTGGGCCAGAAGAGCGGCGCAGGCTTCTACAAGAAGGTCGGTAAGGAAATTCAACGCCTGGACTTCGCCACCGGTGAATACGTGGCTGGCGGCGCCAAGGCCGCCGACATCATTGCCCGCATCCTGAAAGAAAAGGATCCGGTCAAGAAGATGAAGGCGCTGCGCGAATCGACGAACCCGCAAGGCCAGTTCCTGTGGGCGATCTTCCGCGACGCTTTCCACTACATCGCCATCCACCTCGACACCGTGGCCGACAATGCGCGCGACATCGACTTCGCCATGCGCTGGGGCTTCGGCTGGAACGTCGGCCCGTTTGAAACGTGGCAGGCATCGAACTGGCTGCAAGTGGCCAACTGGGTCAAGGAAGACATCGACGCTGGCCACGCGCTGTGCAACGCGCCGCTGCCAGCCTGGGTCTTCGAAGGTCCGGTCGCTGAAAAAGGCGGCGTGCACACGCCGGAAGGTTCGTACTCCGCCGTGTCGAACAGCTTCGTGCCACGTTCGACCTTGTCCGTGTATGACCGCCAGCCATTCCGCGCGCCCGTCCTGGGCAGCGGCGCCATCGATGGCAAGACCGCCGGCACCACCGTCTTCGAAGACGAATCCGTGCGCGTCTGGCATACGGGCGACGATGTCCTGATCATCTCGTTCAAGACCAAGATGCACGTGATCGGCGAAGGCGTGATCAACGGCCTCAAACTCGCATTGGCCGAAGCCGAGAAGAACTTCAAGGGCTTGGTGATCTGGCACGCGGACGCAGCCGAAGGCGGCGCGTTCTCGGCCGGCGCCGACCTGCAATCGGCCCTGCCGGCGTTCATGCAAGGCGGCGTGAAAGCCGTCGATCCGATCATCGCCGAACTGCAGAACACCTTCATGTCGCTGAAATACGCGAACGTGCCGGTGATCGCCGCGGTCGCTGGCCTGGCACTGGGCGGCGGTTGCGAACTGGCGCTGCATGCATCGAAGCGCGTGGCTTCGATCGAGTCGTATATCGGCCTGGTGGAAGTGGGCGTGGGCCTGATTCCTGCCGGCGGCGGCTTGAAGGAAGCGGCGCAGCGCGCCTACAAGGAAGCCAAGGGTAACGACATCCTGCAATTCCTGAAAACGGGCTTCACCAATGCGGCCACCGCCAACGTGTCAAAATCGGCGCTGGAAGCGAAGAAGATGGGTTACCTGAAGGAAGACGACGTGATCGTGTTCAACGCCTACGAGCTGCTGCACGTGGCCAAGGTCGAAGCGCGCGCCATGTTCGACGCCGGCTTCCGTCCAGCGCTCCCATCGCTGATCCAGGTCACGGGCCGTTACGGCTGGGGCACCATCAAGGCGCAGCTGGTCAACATGCGCGACGGCGGCTTCATTTCGGCGCACGATTTCAAGCTGGGCGAGATGATCGCCGAGATCGTATCGGGCGGCGACGTGGACCAGGGCAGCTTCGTCAGCGAACAGTGGCTGCTGGATATGGAACGCAAGGCGTTCCTGGAGCTGTTGAACCATCCGAAAACCCAGGAACGGATCATGGGCATGATGCAAACCGGTAAGCCGGTACGCAACTAAGCCTGACGTCGATGACGATCCTGTCCATTATTCTTAAAGTATTGCTGCGCGTGAGGCCAAGCATGGTGTATGACCGTATCAAACAACAGATGATGGACACCTTGCCCTTCGTGCGGCTGCTGGGGATCAGCATCGACGACATCGGCGCCGGCACCTCGAAGGTGTCGATGCCGGAAGATCCAAAACTGAATAATCACCTGGGCACGCAGCATGCGGGCGCCTTGTTTACCCTGGCCGAAACGGCTTCCGGCGCGGCCATGGCTGGCGGCTTCGCCGAGCTGATACTGGGCTTGCGCCCGGTGGCCAAGGAGTCGCGCATCCAGTACCAGAAGGTGGCCCGGGGCGCGACGCGCGCCGAAGGCCGGGTACCGGGCGACCTGGTTGCCTTGAAGGCGCAGCTGGCGCAGGATGGCAAGGTGGCGTTTCCCGTGGCAGTCGATATTTTCGACGCCGAAGGCACGCTGGCGGCACAGGTGACGGTGGACTGGTATTTGTCGCAGAAGCGATAAGAGATTACCTGAGCAGTCCCGGACATTCGACAGAACACGAACCTCGTTCAACATCTTTGAAAGCATAAAATGAGCAAACAACTTCAAGACGCGTACATCGTCTCTGCAACCCGCACCCCGATCGGCAAGGCGCCGCGCGGCATGTTCAAGAACACCCGCCCGGACGACCTGCTGGTGCGCGTGCTGCAATCGGCCCTGGCGCAAGCGCCTGGCCTCGACCCGGCACTGATCACCGACGCCATCATCGGCTGCTCGTTCCCGGAAGCGGAGCAGGGCTTCAATATCGCGCGTAACTCGGTGCTGCTGGCCGGCTTGCCGAAAACCGTGGGCGGCGTCACCGTCAACCGTTACTGCGCTTCGGGCATCACGGCCATCGCCATGGCGGCCGACCGCATCCGCGTGGGCGAAGCCGACGTGATGATCGCCGGCGGCATCGAATCGATGTCGATGGTGCCGATGATGGGCCACCACCCATCGATGAACCTGGACATGTTCAGCGACGAGAACATCGGCATGGCCTATGGCATGGGCCTGACGGCCGAGAAAGTGGCGCAGCAATGGAAAGTGTCGCGCGAACAGCAGGACGCGTTCTCCGTTGAATCGCACCGCCGCGCCATCGCCGCGCAGCAAGCCGGTTTCTTCAAGGCGGAAACGACGCCCGTGGAAATCATCACGCGCACGCCGAACCTGGCTACCGGCCAGGTCGATGTAACGCGCCGCACCGTCGACACCGACGAAGGCGCGCGCGCCGATTCGTCGATGGAGTCGCTGGCAAAACTGAAGCCTGTCTTCGCCGCCAAGGGCAGCGTGACGGCCGCCAACAGCTCGCAGATGTCCGACGGCGCCGGCGCGCTGTTGATCGTCAGCGAAAAAATCCTGCGCGAGCACAACCTGACCCCGCTGGCGAAATTCTCCTCGTTCGCCGTGCGCGGCGTGCCGCCGGAAATCATGGGCATCGGTCCGAAATTCGCCATTCCAGCGGCATGCGCCGCCGCCGGCATCACGCAAGACCAGCTGGACTGGATCGAGCTGAACGAAGCGTTTGCCGCGCAAGCCCTGGCCGTCATCGGCGACCTGGGCCTGGACCCATCGAAGGTCAACCCGATGGGCGGCGCGATCGCCCTGGGCCACCCGCTGGGCGCGACCGGTGCCATCCGCGCCGCCACCGTGATCCACGCACTGCAGCGCACCAAGCAGAAGTACGGCATGGTCACGATGTGCGTCGGTGCCGGCATGGGCGCGGCAGGTATTTTCGAACGCGTCTAAGTTCGACGGGCTAAAGCAATAAAACAGGGCGCTGCGGGATTACCCCGGCGCCCTTTATCTTTTTGGAGACGACATGGATATTTTGTGCAGCAAGAGCGAGGGCATCCTGACCCTGGAATTCAACCGCCTGGAACGCAAGAATGCGATCACGGGCGCCATGTACCAGACCCTGGCCGACGCGCTGGTGGCGGCCGAGACCGATGATGAAGTACGCGCCATCCTGATCTGCGGCAAGCGCGAGATTTTCACGGCCGGTAACGACCTCGACGACTTCATGAAGACGGCGCGCCCGAAAGATGGCTCGCTCGACCATGACCGCCCCGTGTTCCAGTTCATGCGCGCCCTGTACGGCAGCAGCAAGCCCGTGGTGGCGGCTGTTTCCGGTCCCGCCATCGGCATCGGTACCACCTTGCTGATGCATTGCGACCTCGTCTATGCGGCCGACAACGCCAGCTTCTCGATGCCGTTTACGCAGCTGGGACTGTGCCCGGAATTCGGCTCCAGCCTGCTGCTCACGCAACTGGCCGGGTACCCGCGCGCGGCGGAAAAATTGATGCTGGGCGAAGCGTTCCCGGCCAGCGAAGCGCTGGAAATGGGCCTGGTCTCGAAAGTCGTGCCCCTGTACGACTTGATGACGTACGCGCAAGGCCAGGCGGCCAAGCTGGTAGCCCTGCCAGCGGCCTCCATCCGCGCCACCAAGCGATTGATGAAGCAAAGCCGCATGGAGCCGATGAAGGCGGCCATCGCCGAGGAAAACAAACTGTTCAGCGCCATGCTGGGTGGCGCCGAGGCGAAGGAAGCGTTTACGGCGTTCTTTGAAAAGCGGAAGCCGGATTTCAAGAAGTTTGCCTAAGCCGACTGGCCGGCTGCCGGGGTCAGCGTTGAATGTCACATAAGTCGGGATTTTTCTCGCATAAGTCGGGATTTTTTTCGCATAAGTTGAACAGAAGTTGCTGAAACGGAATTTTTTTGGCAATTTGTTCAAATATACGTCTGAAAAGCTCAGTGCGCCACTAACCACGCCCCGGCAAACCGGACATGTTGCGCCGATGCTTCTCGGGTAGTTTCGACGTTGCGCTGATGGCACCGGCCAAGCGCCGAGCAGCGGCCGGTGCGCGCTGTCGACGTGGCGTTGGCCACTGCGGGGGCCGCGCGGCGCGCCGGCGGCGTCGGCGAGGATCCGGCCGGTGATCAGCTGCCGGAACAGGGTGGCGCCGCTCAGGCGCTGGCCAGCAGCTGGAGCACACTGTCCACGTAGTGTTGGTCACCGCGGTGCTCAAGCGTAACGCGCCGGCGGCGCCGATGTGGTCCTGGCCGGAAATCAGCTACCGGAACGTGGTGGCTCCAGCTAGGCGCTGGAGCAGCTATTACGAGAAATTTCGATCTCCAACCGTGTCGTAGCTGTCTTGCACCAAGGAGTAATAGAGATCCGACAAAGACGTGTGGCTAGGCCGAGAGGCCGGAAAGTGGCTACGCTATAATTCCGGAAGGACTAATGACAGCGCCTCGCGACTAGCCCAGAAGGCGACGATGAGGACTCTATGGACCTAGATCCTGCAATTGATTGCGAGTGGTTCTTTAGGAATTTTTATTCAAATGCTAATTTACAAATACATGCCGACAGTGAGGTTCTTCACGAACTTCAAGATTCGTTTCACCCCACCAGGCGACCTGAATGACCCGCTTGAGTTGGTCCCCAAGATTTGTCTTCGTGATCCAGACAACTACGCCCGAGCCATTACCGCCCGGAATCTCGAGCCGGCCATCATGCGCTATCAGATCGAGCACCCCTACGTTCCGCAAGAGAAAGTACGCGCTTTATTGACGTCGGCTGCCCAACAACTGGAGGGTTCGATGGACCCACAGGAAAAGGAGCGCGAACACTTCAACTCGTTTATGAGGGTGACCAATCAGAACGTTGGTGTTTTGTCTCTGACGACAGATCCAAGTAGCGCACCAATGTGGGCTCATTATGCCGACACGTATAGAGGGCTTGCCGTGGGCTTTGATTCCGACAGTAACTTCTTCCGCCCGAATAAGGGCGAGCCAGAGAATTGCGGCGAATTGGTGCCGGTCGACTACACGAACACGCCACCCGTTGTCTTTGTGGACGCGGGGACCCTCGTACCCCCCAAAGAGCTGTTCTTCACAAAGGCGGAGTGCTGGGGCTACGAAAAAGAATCGCGGGTCATCAAGTTTCTGCCTCAGGCCCAAGAAGTGATAGAGGTGCCGAACGGGCTACCAATCCATTTGTTTGAAGTACCGCCTGATGCAATCAAGGAGGTGATTTTCGGCTTCAGGATGTCCCCTGAAGACCGCGCCACGGTCGAAGCCGCGTTGGCGAATCGGGCCCCACACGTGGCGCTGAAGAAGATCGAGTTTGTGCCAAACGTCGGCCTCCAAGTGATGGACTGCTAGGATTGCCCGCGCACTAGCTTCAGTCAAGGGACATACGTCCCTTAATTTTTTTGGGCTCCAGTGAAAAAAAGAGGAAGCTCATCTGCAAAGAAAATGAGCAATCTGAATAATCCCGACTTATGTGAGATTTCGCTGAGTAATCCCGACTTATGTGAGATTCAGTCCCGACTTATGCGAGAATTTTCGTGGTGAGCCCTTGATTTTCACAATTTCCAGTCCTGACTTATGGGAGACTCAACGGTCAGACCCCCGCGCCCGTTAGCACAAGCCTCTGCGTTAGCGGCCGTGAGGGTCTGACCCCAGAATTTTTCTGGGTCTAATTTTCTTCTAGACGACTGGTCTAATTGTGCTACAATGCCTCGCATGAAAGCTGAATACACCGACGTGCGCCAGCACATTATCGACCAAGGCAAGGCCATCATCACGCGCAAGGGTTTTGCCGGGGTGGGGCTGAACGAGATCCTGTCGGCCGCCGACGTGCCCAAGGGCTCGTTCTACCATTACTTCAAGTCCAAGGAATTGTTTGGCGAAGCGATGCTGGAAGATTACGTCACCGGCTACCTGGCGGAAATGGAAGACGTGCTGGGCCAGCCGGGCCAGAACGCGGCGCAGGCGCTGATGGCGTATTGGGCCAGCTGGACCAGCGCAAGCTTTGATGGCAGCGGTTGCGACTGCCGCTGCCTGGTGGTTAAGCTCAGCAGCGAGGTGGCGGACATGTCGGAACCGATGCGCGTGGCGCTGCTCGACGGCACGCATCGCATCATCGCCAGACTGGCCCTGGCCATCGCGCGGGGCAGGGTGGACGATACCTTGCCATCGGTGGCCGATCCGGCGCAAATGGCCGCCACCTTGTACCAGCTGTGGCTGGGCGCGGCCATGCTGACCAAGCTGCGGCGCGACGCCAGCGCCTTGCAAACAGCGTGGCGTGCGACCCTGGCGATGTTGCAGCTGCCGCCGGACAGCGACCGATAGGCAGCAAACCAAGCAAACAAGCGGACGCACCATGTCCGCATTTTTTGAACTGCATTCTAGACGACCAGTCTAATAATAAAGGAGCAGCAGCATGAAGAATTTTGAATTCCATAACCCGACGAAGATCGTGTTCGGCGCCGATACCGTCGCCAAATTGTCCACCCTGGTGCCGCATGATGCGCGCGTGCTGATTTTGTACGGCGGCGCCAGCGCGGAAAAGACGGGCACCCTGGCCGAAGTGCGCGCCGCGCTTGCGCAGGGCCAGCGCAGCGTGCAGGAGTTTGGCGGCATCGAACCCAACCCCAGCTACGAAACCCTGATGCGCGCCGTGGCGCAGGTGCGCAGCGAAAAGCTGGACTTCCTGCTGGCCGTCGGCGGCGGCTCCGTGATCGACGGCACCAAGTTCGTCGCCGCAGCCGCCCTGTACGATGGCGAGCCGTGGGAAATCGCCGAGCGCGGTGGCGCTAATGTGCTGCGCGCCCTTCCATTCGGCACGGTGCTGACCTTGCCGGCCACGGGCTCGGAAATGAACAGCGGCGGCGTGGTGACGAAAAAAGCCACGCATGACAAGCTGAGTTTTCGCAACCCGCTGCTGTACCCGCAGTTTTCCGTGCTCGACCCGAGCAAAACGTTTACCTTGCCGGCCACGCAGGTGGCCAATGGCCTGGTCGACGCCTTTGTGCACACCACGGAACAGTATCTGACCTATCCGGTGCAGGCGAAGGTGCAGGACCGCTTTGCCGAAGGCCTGCTGCAGACCCTGATCGAGATCGCGCCGCAGGCGGTCGCTTCGCCCGACGACTACGAAACACGCGCCAACCTGATGTGGACCGCCACCTTGGCCCTGAATGGCCTGATCGGCGCCGGCGTGCCGCAGGACTGGGCCACCCACATGATCGGCCACGAGCTGACGGCCCTGTACGACATCGACCATGCACGCACCCTGGCCCTGGTGCTGCCGGCCCTGCTGGACGTACAGCGCGAGCAGAAACGCGGCAAATTGCTACAGTATGGTGAACGTGTCTGGAACATCACGGAGGGCAGCGACGACGAGCGCATCGATACCGCCATCGCCCGCACGCGCGCCTTCTTTGAAGGCCTGGGCATCCCGACCCGTTTGTCGGCCTATCAGCTGGGCCAGGAAGCGGTGGAAGCGGTACTGACGCAACTGGAAGCACATGGCATGACCTCACTCGGCGAACACCGCGATATCGACCTCGCGCGCAGCCGCCGTATCCTCGAAGCAGCACTGTAACCCTGACATAAAAGGACACAACATGAACATCCTGATGGTACTGACCTCGCACGACCAACTCGGTAATACCGGCAAGAAAACCGGCTTCTGGCTGGAAGAATTCGCCGCGCCCTACTATGCCCTGAAAGAAGCGGGCGCGAAGCTGACGGTAGTGTCGCCCCACGGCGGCCAGCCGCCGCTGGACCCGAAAAGCGACGAGCCGGATTCGCAAACGGACGCCACGCGCCGCTTCAAGCAGGACGCCGATGCGCAAGCTGTGCTGGCCAACACGGGCAAGCTGGCCGACGTGAAGGCGGGGGACTTCGATGCCGTGTTTTACCCGGGCGGCCATGGCCCGCTGTGGGACCTGGCCGAAGACCCGCACTCGATCGCGCTGATCGAGCAGATGATCGCCGCCGGTAAGCCCGTCGCCGCCGTCTGCCACGCGCCCGGCGTGCTGCGCCACGTGAAGGCAGCCGATGGCACGCCGCTGGTGCGCGGCAAGCAGGTGACGGGCTTTACGAATACCGAGGAAGACGCCGTCGGCTTGACGGCCATCGTGCCTTTCCTCGTCGAGGACATGCTCAAGCAAAACGGCGGCGTCTACTCGAAACTGGGCGACTGGCAGCCGTACGCCGTCACCGATGGCTTGCTGGTCACGGGCCAGAATCCCGCATCGTCTGAAGCGGCCGCGCAGGCGCTGCTCAAGCTGCTGGGCTGATGCCCGGGTAGTGCGTCCGGCCGCTGGACGTCACACTGCAGTGCGTCCGGCGGCCATGCCCGCCAGGATCAGGCCGACCGAGGCGTGCCATTGCGTCTCGCTGGCCGGCCTGCCCGCCAGCGCATAGCCGTGCAGGAAATCGACGAGCGTATCGCGCCCGCGCAGCCGGGTTTTCTTGTCCAGCGCGAGACCGTCGAGGGCTTGCTCAAACAGCGCCGTGAACCGCTGGGCCACGTCGGCTTGCTCCACCAGCCCGCGCGCCATCAGGCGCACGAAATACGGCGTGGCGCTGACCAGTTCCAGGTACAGCGCGCACAGCGCGAGCACACGTCGTGGCGCTGCCTGGCGTCGCGTAAATGGCGGCTGCTGCGGATCGAGCGCGGCAAAACGCTGCGCCATCAAGGCCAGCAACAGTTCCTCTTTTCCCGCGTAGTAGTGATACAGGGCCATGGCATCGACGCCCAGGCTCTGCGCCAGCGCGCGCATGGAAAACGCGTCACCTTTTTCTTCCAGCAGGGCCAGGGCCGCTTGCAGGATGGCGGCGTTGTCCAACGCGGGCTTGGTGCGGCGCGGACGCCCGGCGCGGCGCACGGGAGATTCCAGGTCTTGAAGTTTTTGGGTTTTCATGGGCATAATTCTACACTGTAGAATTAAATCAAGGAGCACCCATGCAAAAAACTTTCGTCAGCGTTTTTCTCGGTATCAGCCTCGATGGCTGCATCGCGGGAGAGAACGGCGACCTGTCCTGGCTGGCCGAACTGGCGCCCGACTCGCCCGATGCCACCGGCTACACGGCATTGATGGAGCAAGTCGATACCTTGCTGATCGGCCGCACCACGTATGACGCCGTGCTGGGGTTCGAACCGTGGCCGTATGCGGGCAAGCGCGTGCAGGTATTGAGCCACCGCGGCTTCGCGCCGCGCCATGGCGAACAGCGCCGCGAAGGCAGCGTGCGGGACGTGCTGGAGGCGCTGGCGGAAGAGGGTTGCCGCCACGTGTATCTCGATGGCGGCGCCGTTATCCGCGCCGGTTTGCGTGAGGGCGTCATCGACAGCCTGACTTTGTCCGTGCTGCCTGTGGTGCTGGGCAAGGGCGTGCGCCTGTTCGAGGACGGCTTGCCGCGCAGCGACTGGCGCCTGGACGGCACGCGCCAGCTGCCCAGCGGCGTGGTGCAGCTGCGCTATCGGAAAAATTAGCCCGCGCTGGCGATATCGACGATGAAGCCGGGATCGTAGCGTTCATTTTCCGGCGTGCCGTCGGGCCGCTTGTAGCCGCAAGGGTTGCACACGACGCGGCAATCCTGGACGCGGTAGTCGAGCGAGGCGTGCATGTGGCCATGCACCCACAGGTCCGCCTGCGCCACCAGTGCATCGAGCTGCGAGGCAAACGCGGGCGAGCCGAGATTGGTCGCGTATTGCGCTTCCACCGACAGCATCGAGGGCGCCATGTGCGTGATGACGACCGTCTTGCCCTCGAAGGGTTGCGCCAGCTGCTGTTCCAGCCAGGCGCGGTGCTGTACGTGCAGCTGCGCCGTGTCGCTGGCGCACAGCAGGCGCGGCGTGTCGCCGCCCGTGCTGATGCGCTTGTAGTCGGGCATGTAGGCTTGCGCCGCGCTCAATGCTTCGTCCCGGCGCTCCTCGCCGAACAGCAGAAAATCCGTCCACAGCGTGATGCCGAGGAAGCGCATGCCGCCGAGCGTCACGGCGTCGCCGTCGAGCAGGCGGATGTTGGCGCCTTGCGCATTCGCGCTGGCGCTGGCGTCGCGCACGGCGTCCTGCATGTGTTCGAGCTGGTGGCCATAGCCTTCATGGTTGCCGTGCACGTACAGCACGGGCAGGGCGCCGAAGGTGCGCGCGGCCCAGGCGATGGCGTTGCTGCCCGTGTCGATGTCGCCGGCCAGGATCACCACGTCGGGTCGGCAGGCGGCAAGGTCGATGGCGGGTGTGTCGTCACCCCAGACTTCCAGGTGCAGGTCGGACAGGATCAGCAAACGCATGGCAATAGGGGTGCAGTGACTGGGCCTCTATCGTAGCGCAAGTTGCCGCGTCCGTCTGCTTGACCGCGCAAGGGTAGCGACGTTACCCTGTGGCATCGATTACCGCAACTTACCCTGGAGCCGCATGCCGCCTTTCTTCCTTCCCAAGTCCTTGCTCAGCATCGCGCTGGCCGCCATGGCGCTGCCGTTTGCCGCACATGCGGAAACGCCTGCCATCGATCCCTTGACGCAGCCGATCGCCTCGCCGTATGCGGCGCAATGGAACCGCCCGCAGCAGCCGGCACGCATCCACGGCGACACGTATTACGTGGGCGCGGGCGGCTTGAGCGTGGTGCTGATTGATACGCGCGAGGGCTTGATCCTGATTGACGGCGCGCTGCCGCAATCGGTGGCCGCCATCAAGGAGCATATCCTCGAGCTGGGCTTTCGCCTGGAAGACATCAAGTTCATCCTGAATACGGAAGCGCATTTCGACCATTCGGGCGGCATCGCCGCCCTGGCCCGCGACAGCGGCGCGCAAGTGGTCGCCAGCCCGCTCGGCGCGCAGGCGCTGCGCGCGGGCTCGGTGCTCGCCATGGACCCGCAAGCGGGCGAAATCGACCCCATGCCGGCCGTGGAAAACGTGCGCGAAATCGCCGATGGCGAAACCCTGCAGCTGGGCGACGTGACCATCACGGCGCGCTACACGCCCGGCCATACGCCGGGCAGCACCAGCTGGACCTGGGTGTCGTGCGAGGATGCGGAGCGTACGGACTGCCTGAACGTCGTGTTTGGCGCCAGCCTCACGCCGGTGGCGGCCGACGATTTTCACTACCTGGGCGATGAACGCCATGCTGACCTGACGCCGGCCTTCCGCCGCGTCATGCAGGACTTCGCCAAACTGCCATGCGACATCCTGATCTCGGCCCATCCCGACCATTCCGGCGGCGACCGCAAGCTGACGCAATTGCTGGAAGGCGTCACGCCGAATCCCTTCATCGATACGCAGGCGTGCAGCAGCTACGCGGCCAAAAATGAAGCGAAGCTCGATGCGCGCATCGCCAAGGAAAAAGCGGCTGCGACAAAATAACAACGTTGGCGCGTTCGCCATGAAAAGCGGTTGACGCACTGCAGCATCCGGTGCAGAATCATCGTCCGCAGTGCAGATTAACCCAACAAAAGAAAGGATACCCATGTTCGAGCAGGCTGGCAGCAAGTCGTACTTCCACTAGCCCCGTGCATGACGCTCGGGGCCATCGGCATCTTGCCGATCCCGAGCCGGTGTCCTTGAAAACCCCGGTGAGGAAACTCGCCGGGGTTTTTTGGTTTACCAGGACCCCGGCATAACGCAGACATCAGGAACATCGTTATGCCCATTCATCAGACCCTGCGCGGCGCCCATGTGCCCGTGCATATTTTTACCGACGATATCGACGCGCAGGCATTGCGCCAGCTGCACAATATCGCCAGCCTGCCCATCGTCCATCCATATGTGGCGGCCATGCCCGATGTGCATGCCGGCATCGGCGCCACCGTCGGCAGCGTGATTCCCACGCGCGGCGCCATCATTCCGGCCGCCGTGGGCGTGGACATCGGCTGCGGCATGAACGCCGTGCGCACCACCCTGACGGCCAGCGACTTGCCCGACAACCTGGCGCGCCTGCGCAGCGCCATCGAAGCGGACGTGCCCGTCGGTTTCGAGCAGCACGACTGGAGCCGCGTGCAGGGTTCGCGCCATGCACGCGCCGCGCGTCCCCTCGCCGGCCGCCTGGAGCACATCGTCGAGCGTCACCGCGGTATCGCCAAGATGCTGCGCCAGTTCGAACGCACGTGGATCTGCCAGGCCGGCACCCTCGGCGGCGGCAACCATTTCATCGAGATCTGCCTCGACGAGGAACAGCGCGTGTGGATCATGCTGCATTCGGGCTCGCGCGGCATCGGCAACGCCATCGGCCGATACTTCATCGCCGCCGCGCAGAAGGACATGCGGCGCCACCAGCTGCAGCTGCCGGACGCGGACCTGGCCTATCTGAGTGCAGGCTCCACGGTGTTCGACGACTATGTGGAAGCGGTGGACTGGGCGCAGGATTATGCGCTGCTCAACCGCAGCGAGATGATGCGCCGCGTGCTCGATGTACTGGCGAAGTTTGCACCGCCGTTCCAGCTCGATGGAGAAGCCATCAACTGCCACCACAACTACATCGCGCGCGAAACGCATGGCAATGCCGACTTGTACGTGACGCGCAAGGGCGCCATTTCGGCGCGGCAGGGGGAGCTGGGCATCATCCCCGGCAGCATGGGCGCGCGCAGCTTCATCGTGCGCGGCAAGGGCAATCCGGAGTCGTTGTGCTCCTGCTCGCACGGAGCGGGGCGCAGCATGAGCCGCAGCGAGGCGAAGCGCCGTTACGACCGCTTCGATCTGGCCGAGCAGACTGCCGGTATCGAATGCCGCAAGGATGGCGGCGTGGTCGACGAGATTCCGGCCGCCTATAAAAATATCGACGCCGTGATGGCGCACCAGAGCGACCTGGTGGAGGTGGTGCATACCTTGCGCCAGGTCGTCTGCATCAAGGGTTGAAAGGAGAGCATATGAAAATCAAAGTGAAAGCCACGTCCAAGCCGCGCAACCCGCTGGTGGCGGCAGCGAAACTGCGCGGCGGCGCCGGCGCGCACCAGTCGGAGGCGTCGCCGCGCGCGGCGCGCCGGGCCGGCAAGCACCGCCTGCAGCAAATGCTGGCGGGCCGCCTCAAAGCTGACGATTAGCGGACCGGCAGTTCGACGATGAAGTTCGGATCAAAAGCGGGATTTTGCGGCGTGCCGCTGCGCGTCTTGTAGCCGCACGGGTTGCTGACGACGCGGCAGCGGCCGATGCGGTAGTCGCGCGAGACGTGGAGGTGGCCATGCACCCACAGGTCCGCCTGCGCGGCCAGGTCGTCCAGGCGCGAGGCGTAGGCGGGCGAACACCCTTCGCTGCCGTAGGCATCGTCGACGGACAACAGCGACGGCGCCATGTGGCTGATGACCACCGTGCGTCCGTCGAAGGGCTGCGCCAGTTCGCGCGCCAGCCACGCTTTCTGCTGCGCATGGAACATGGCCGTATCGGCCGCGCGCAGCTTGCGAAAGCCCATGCCGGCCAGGCGGATGCGCTTGTAGTCGTTCATGACGGCTTCCGCGTCGCGCATGGCCGCTTGCCGCGTATCGTCGCCCAGCAGGCGGAAATCCGTCCACAGGGTGGCGCCCAGGAAGCGCACTTGCTTGGCTGCCTGGTCGGCGATGACGTGGGTGCCGGCATCGAGAAAATGCACGTT
The DNA here is from genome assembly GCF_019345575.1 of Janthinobacterium sp. NKUCC08_JDC. Classification (NCBI taxonomy): domain Bacteria; kingdom Pseudomonadati; phylum Pseudomonadota; class Betaproteobacteria; order Burkholderiales; family Oxalobacteraceae; genus Janthinobacterium; species Janthinobacterium sp. NKUCC08_JDC. The sequence continues at coordinate 40,933 of NZ_JAHKQW010000012.1, forward strand.
GGGCGTGGCGGCGCAGGCCGCGCGCAGCTCCTGGCGCACCTTGTCCAGATGGTGGCCATAGCCTTCGTGGTTGCCATGCACGTACAGTACGGGCAGGCCCGCGAATGCGCTGGCGGCCCAGCCGACGGCGCGCGAGCCCGTGTCGATGTCGCCGGCCAGGATGACGGCGTCGGGGCAGCTGAGCGCGAGGTCGCCCTGCGGCGCTTCGTCGCGCCATAGCTCGTGGTGCAGGTCCGACAGTATCAATAAACGCATGCTGTTTTCACGCCTGTTGAAAGAGCACCATCGTACCTGAAAACCTTCACTCTTCCGGCAGCGCGGCGAAGCTGTGCGCCAGGTAGTCGATCAGCGCGCGCACGGCCGGCAGCAGGCCGCGCCGCGAGGGAAATACTGCGTGGATGATTTCGCGCTGCGGCCGCCACTGCTCCATCAGCGGCAGCAGGCTGCCATTGGCCACCTGCTCGGTGATCATCATGGTCGGCAGCTGCACCACGCCCACGCCGGCCACGGCCGCGTCGCGCAGAGTCAGCATGTCGCCCGTGACGAAGCGCGGTGTATGGCGCAGCTGGGCGCGCGCCCCATCGGGGCCATGCAAATCCCACTGGTAGTGCTGTTGCGGCATGCCCAGGGCCAGGCTGGGCCAGTCGGCCAGGTCGGCCGGCGCCTTCGGCAGCGGTGCACCGGCGAACAGCAAGGGGCTGCCCACCATGCACTGGCCCCGTTCGGCCAGCACGCGCAGCACCAGGTCGCTGTCGGGCAGCGGCGGCGGACGCACGCGGATGGCCACGTCGATGCCTTCGGCCACCAGGTCGACGCGGCGGTTACTCGCTTCCAATAACAGAGTCACCTGCGGATGCGCGCGCATGAAACCGGCCAGCATGGGCGCGACCAGCGATTGCAGCAGGGCGATGGGGCAGGACAGGCGCACCGTGCCGCGCGGCGCGGCCCGCGTCAGTTCGATCGCTTCCTGCGCCGCTTCCGCTTCCACCAGCATCGCCTTGCAATGCTCGTAAAACGTCTGTCCCACGTCGGTGACGGAAAAATGCCGCGTCGTGCGCTGCAGCAGGCGTGCGCCGAGGCGCTCTTCCAGCAGCGCGATGCGCCGGCTCAGTTTGGATTTCGGCATGCCCAGCGCGCGCCCGGCCGGCGCGAAGCCGCCATGGTCGACCACCTGCACAAAGTAATACAAGTCATTCAGATCTTGCATGCCATCTCCTTGATCGTTCTATTTTTGGAACGCTGATGGCCTATTTTACCGTCTACCCGCTTCATCGTTGCAGGTCTATTCTGTCTCCATCGTAATGCAAACCTCAACAGGAGATCGAGATGAACAAAGTCACAGGTATCTACAGCGCACCGCGCCAGCACTGGGTAGGCGATGGTTTCCCCGTGCGCTCGATGTTTTCGTATAACGGCCATGGCAAGCAGCTGAGCCCATTCCTGCTGCTCGACTATGCCGGCCCCGCCGAATTTACCCCCGGCACCCGTCCGCCCGGCGTCGGCTCGCACCCGCACCGCGGCTTTGAAACGGTGACCATCGTCTACAAGGGCGAAGTGGCGCACCGCGATTCGACGGGCCAGGGCGGCGTGATCGGCCCCGGCGACGTGCAGTGGATGACGGCCGGCGCCGGCATCCTGCATGAAGAGTTTCACTCGCCTGCCTTCACGCAGTCGGGCGGCACCCTGGAAATGGTGCAGCTGTGGGTGAATCTGCCGGCGAAAAACAAGATGACGGCGCCCGGCTACCAGGCCATCACCAGCGACACGATACCCACGCTGGCGCTGCCCGACGATGCAGGTTCCGTGCGCGTGATCGCCGGCGATTTCGCTGGCCAGCATGGCCCGGCCCGCACGTTCTCGCCGATGCAGGTGTGGGATGTGCGCCTGGCCCAGGGCAAGCTGGCGGAGCTGCCCGTGACCCGCGGCTGGAGCACGGCGCTGATCGTCCTGCATGGCACGGTGCTGGTCAACGGCGAGAGCGTGGTGCGCGAAGCGCAGATGGCGCTGTTCGAGCGCGACGGCGACAGCATCACCGTCGAGGCGAACAACGACGCCGTGGTGCTGCTGCTCAGTGGCGAGCCGATCGATGAACCCATCGTCGGCCATGGCCCCTTCGTCATGAACACCGAAGCGGAAATCGCGCAGGCGTTCGAGGATTTCAACAGCGGCCGCTTCGCCCGCATCGCGAAGTAATTTGTGCAGTGAGTTTGTGTAGCGAATTTGTGTAGTACCTGTGCCGCATCCCGCGGCACGGTTTTTCAGGAGACCACCATGAGCACCCCCGCCAACTTCCAAGGTTTGCCACCGATGATCGATCCCGACGACGCCGTCATGCTGCTGATCGACCACCAGAGCGGCTTGTTCCAGCTGGTGCGCGACATCGAGCAGCACGTGCTGCGCGGCCACGTCACGGCGCTGGCCAAGCTGTCGCGCCTGGCCAAGATGCCGACGTTTACCACCGCGTCCGTGCCCGACGGCCCGAATGGCCCCTTGATCCCGGAAATCCACCATTTCAATCCGGAAGCCGTCTACATCCCGCGCACGGGCCAGATCAACGCCTGGGACAATCCGGCCTGGGTCGAAGCCATCGAGAAGACGGGCCGCAAGACCCTGCTGATCGCCGGCACGCTCACCAGCGTGTGCATGGCTTTTCCCACCATCAGCGCGCTGGCGGCCGGCTACAAGGTGTTTGCCATCATCGACGCCTCGGGCAACTGGTCGAAGATGGCCACCGACATCACCATGGCACGCGTCACGCAAGCGGGCGCCGTGCCGATCGACACGTATGCCGTGCTGGCTGAAGTGATGAGCACCTGGAACCGCGCCGATGCGATGGAATTCGCCGCCATCATGACCGACCACATCGTGCCGCCGTACCGCGCGCTGATCGAAAGCTACGACAAGGCGCAGGGCGTGCAAAAGAATGGCCGCGAAACGAAGCTGGAAATCCTCGAGGCGGCATCGAAGGGTTAGTCGCCGCTACGGCGCTTCGTAGCTGCTGCGTATCGCCGCCAGCACGCCGCGCTGTTCCAGGCGCGTGATGGCGGCGTTCAGCTGCGCCAGGTCGGCGGGGCTGGTCGTGCGCGCGTTGAGCATCAGGTGCACGGGCGCGCGCAGTGCCAGGAAGGGCAGGGTGTTCAAGGCCACGCCCTGCAGACGCGCTTCGTGGCGCACGGCCAGCACGTCGCCCAGCAACAGGTCGGCGCGGCCTGCGTCGAGCATGAGGATGCCTTGCCGGAAGCTGCCGAAGGTATTCAGGCGGCCGTCTTTTTCCATTGCCGGACGGGCCGCCGCATAGTCGGCCCCGTACCAGCCCACCTTGGGCGCCAGCAGGGTGGACTTGCCGCGCGCGAGCTGCGCGAAGCTGGCGACCTGGCGGTGGTTGCCGTGCGCGCCGGATTTGCTGAAGACACCGACGGCTTCATCGCGATACGAGAGGGAAAAGCGGGCATAGGACTGGCGTTCCGGCGTCTCGGACGCGGCGGGCAGCAGGTCCAGTTCGCCTTTCTGGAACAGCAACTGGCGCCGCGCCGTCGGCAATTCCGGCAAGGTGACCAAGGTGCAGTGCGCTTCCTTGAAGATGGCGCGCAGCAGTTCCAGGTCCAGGCCCGTATAACTGCCCTGGGCGTCGCGGTAGACATACGGCGGCCATTGCTCGAGCGCCATCGTCATGCGGCAGGCCAGGGCGGGCAGGACGCTGCCAAGCAGCGTTGCCGCAAGCAGCACGTGGCGCAAGCGCATGGAACATCTCCGCAGTGGTTCAGGGGGTACTGCTTAGCAATTTGCCAGAATGGCCACGGAAGTCAAGCAGTGCATGGCGGGTTGCGGATATCAAATGGGCTATAGTGGCGGCGTGTCTTCATCCAAAGGAAATCCGCTTGACTCCCCCGCTCGAGATCGCCGCCAATGTCTTGATGACTGCTTCCATCATCCTGGCCGGACGCAACAACATTCATTCCTGGTGGATCGGCATGGTCGGCTGCGTGCTGTTTGCCGTGCTGTTTTTCCAGGTCAACCTGTACGCCGACGTGATGCTGCAGCTGTTTTTCATCGTCACCTGCGTCATCGGCTGGCTGCAATGGCGGCGCGGCGCCGGCGGCAAGCCGTTGCCGATCACGCGCACGGGTTGGCGCAGCCTGGCCTGGGTCGTGCCGGCCGGTATCGCCTCCGTGGCCATCTACGGCATGCTGCTGCACCGCTTCACGAACGCCTACGCGCCATTCATCGATTCGGCGGTGTTGGTATTTAGCATCATCGCGCAATTCCTGCTGATGAGCCGCCGCATCGAAACGTGGGCTTTCTGGCTGCTCGTCAACACCGTCGCCGTGCCGCTCTACTACAGCCGCGGCCTGCACCTGACGGCCGTGCTGTATGCGGCCTACTGGGTCAACGCCGTCATTTCCTGGTACTGGTGGAGCGTGCAGGCACGCCGCGCGGCGGCCGTGCCGCCGGCGCTGGCCGACGCCTGATATTGCCAAAAACCAAGTCCTTAGATCTAAATCGTATATACATTCAATTTTTAATTCGTTCACCCCATAAAGACACCGGGATATAGTGGCCTTTCCCCGCTTACCGGTGTCTTTTATGTTGCGTTTTACCCTTTCTGCCTGTTTTTACGCCGTCCGGCACCAGCTGACCATGCAATGCATGGCGCAGTGGATGCCGATGCGTGCCCGTCCACGCATCCCGTAATTCCTTCATCCCCCGTCGTCGTTTTGCCCGCAGGCCAACCCGGCCCGCGTGCCCCTGCTCGGCCTTTTTTATCTGAAAAAGGCTGCAATCCCAATAAGAGGAAACCATGTTCAAACCACTCGCCATCAGTCTTGCCATCGCCGCCGCCTTTCCCGCCGTCTCCACCATCGCCCATGCCGAGGACGACATGCTGCGCGTCAACGTCACCGGATCGAATATCCGCGTCAGCGAAAAAGAGGGCGCCAGCGCCGTGCAGGTCATCACGGCCAAGGAATTGAAAGCCAGCGGCAAGACCAGCGTGTCGGATGTGCTGCGCGCCATCTCCGCCAACAGCGGCAACAGCTACAACGAACAATATACGGGCAGTTTCTCGGCCGGCACGTCGGGCCTGTCGCTGCGCGGCATCGGCCAGAAAAATACCCTGATCCTGGTGAACGGCAAGCGCGTGGCCAGCTATGCGACGGCGCAAAACCTGCAGGAAACCTTTGTCGACCTGAACAGCCTGCCAATGGCGGCCGTACAGCGCATCGAGGTGCTCAAGGATGGCGCCTCGTCGATCTACGGTTCCGATGCCGTGGCCGGCGTCGTCAACATCATCCTGTACAAGGAATTCACGGGCACGGACATCACGGCGCAGTGGGGCGGCTCGACCGAAGGCACGGGCCAGCATGAAAAGAGCGCGGCGCTGCAGACGGGTTTCGGCAAGCTCGAGGAAGACGGCTACAGCCTGGTCTTCTCGATCGACGCGCAGCAGCGCGACAAGCTGCAGCAAAGCGACGTGGCGTGGATGCGCGATGCGGACTTCCGCAATCAGCAGCGTGGCGCGCTGGGCTGGGTAGCCACCAATTATGCGGGCAGCGATCCGACGCGGACCCTGGGCGGGGTGCGCGGACCGCTGCAGCTGGTCAATTATGGCGACATCACGCCCGGCAAGACGGGGCAAGTGCTCGCGTATAACCCGTCGCCGTATAAAACCCTGATCCCCGGCATCCAGCGCGTGCACACGGCCGCGCGCGCCACCTTCAAACTGAACGCGGACACGGAAGCGTACGTCGACTTGCTGCACAGTTATTCGCGCGCCGACCAGACCTTCAGCGCGCCGCTCACCGTCAACAATGCCACGCGCGTGTGGAACAACGCCACGCAGGCGCTCGACACCATCCCCGTCGTGCTGCCGGTCGGCCATCCGAACAATCCGGGCGCCACGCCCCTGCCGTTCACGGCCACCCTGTTCGACCTGGGACCGCGCCTGAAACAGGACAAGGTCACCTTCTACCGCGCGCTGGCGGGCGTCAAAGGCACGCTGGCGGGCTGGGACTGGGATACGGCCGTGGGCCACTCGAGCAGCAAGCTGGAAGAAACCGTGCAGAACTTCGTCAACCGCTACGAATTCCAGAAGGTGCTGGCCGATGGCAGCTATAACTTCCTCGACCAGTCGCAAAACAGCGAAGCGGTGCGCAACCGCCTGCGCCTGTCGACCCTGCGTCCGGCCGAGTCGACCCTCGACACCGTCGATTTCTCGGCCGCGAAAGACCTGTGGCAATTGCCGGCCGGTCCGCTGGGCTTTGCCGCCGGTGCGCAGTGGCGCCGCGAAAAGATGGATTCGCAAACCTCGACGGCCGTGTTGTCGGGCACGGAGCTGCGTCCGGCCATCAACATCATCAACGGTTCGCGCAGCGTGTCGGCCCTGTTTGCCGAATTCAACGTGCCCGTCGTGAAAGACCTGTCCGTCAATCTGGCGGGCCGCGCCGACCATTACAGCGATTTCGGCAATGCGTTTTCGCCGAAGGCCAGCGCGCGCTACCAGGCGGCGCCGTGGCTGCTGGTGCGCGGTACCGTGTCGCGCGGCTTCCGCGCGCCGTCGCTGCCGGAAATCACGCAAAGCACGGCCGTCAGCTACGTCAGCGTGCTCGATCCGCGCGACCCGATCACGCCCACGCAGACGCGGGGCGTGACGGCCATTACCATCGCCAATACGGCGCTGCGTCCGGAGCGCTCGAATAACCTGAACCTGGGCGTGGTGGTGTCGCCGACCAGCAGTTCGAGCATCGGCCTCGATTACTACCGCATCAAGCAAGATGGCGTGATCGGCACGGAAAGCGCCACCACCACGCTCGCCAATGAAGCGTCGGCGCCGCAGAAGATCACGCGCGATGCCGATGGCCGCATCACGACCCTGTACCGCCAGTACCGCAACCAGGGACAGCGCGAAGTGTCGGGTATCGACCTCGACCTGCGCCAGCGCTTCGTCGACAAGGACTGGGGCAAGCTGACCCTGGCCGGCCAGTTGAGCCGCGTGCTGCGCTTTGCCGAACCGCTGTCCGACGGCGCCCCGCTCACCGATGGTGCCGGCACCAATTATTTCGGCTCGATTCCGAAATGGCGCGGCGTCACGTCGGCCACGTGGGAGCAGGGCAAGTGGTCGTCCACGCTCACCTGGAACTACGTGGGCAGCTATGCGCAAAACACGCATCTCGATGAATCCGTGGCCGCCTTCAGCACGTTTGACGTGACCACCAGCTGGCAGGTCACGCCAGCGGCGAACGTCACCTTCATCGTGCAAAACCTGGCCAACAAGCGCGCGCCGTGGGATTACTCGGCCTCGGGCTTCGACTATACGCAGGCCGACCCGCGCGGCCGCTTCGCCTCGCTCAAGCTGAACTACAAGTTCTAATGACCGTTTGACACCTGCCGCTGGCCCGTCTGTTCATGCAGGCGCTGGCGGTAGGCGCTGGGCGTGACGCCCATGCGTTCGCGGAAGGCCGTGGCGAAGTTGCCCGCGTTGTGAAAGCCGATCAGCAGGGCGATATCCTGCACGTCGATCTCGGTCTGCTGCAGCAGTTCCACGCCGCGGGCGATGCGCGCTTCACGGATGAAAGCGAAGACCGTCATGCCCGTCTGCTCGCGGAACATCAGGGTCAGCTTTTCGCGGTAGGTACCCACGCTGCGGGCGATTTCGGACAGGTTGGGCAGGCTGCCCAGGTTGTCGAGAATCAGTTGTTTGACGGCATTGACAAACACGAGGTCCGGATGCTGCTGCCGCTCGCTGACCGGGGGCGCTGTCGGTGGCGTGCTGTTGCTTCTACGCATCAATCCCAGATGGATATGGATGCGCGCGGCCAGTTCTTCCGGCAGGAAGGGCTTGGAAATGTAATCGACGCCGCCCACCTGCAAGCCCATGATGCGTTCCTTGGCGGCATCGGCGCCGCTGAGAAAGATCACGGGTATCTGTTCCGTTTCGGGATTGGCCTTGAGCAAACGGCACGCCGTGTAGCCATCCATCTCGGGCATGCGCACGTCGAGCAGGATCAGGTCGGGATGCGTGGCCAATGCCAGCTGGTAGCCCTGGTAGCCATTGAAGGCAATGCTGAAGCGATAGGGCTGCTCGCTGAGCAGTTCCATCAGCATGCGCTGCTCGAACGCGGAATCGTCCACGAGCAGGATATTCTTTTTGATGGTTTCGCTGGTCAATGGCATGGCATGGATGACTTAACCAAATAGCAAGTTGTTGCTTATTATGCCCTGCTTTTTCTTTTTTTTCTGCTTTTCTCGTGTTTCAAAAGATGTTTCTCCGCCAGAAGAAGCGCGGATTTCCCAGATCGCCAATAATTCGCTCATGCATTGATTTTAAGCAATGTCGATTGCCAAAAAATCTGTTTTGCCAATGCTGCAAACAATGCCGGAGTCCCCGGGTTCCTGACTCTCGGCACAAGTTTTTTGTCGTCCTGGTTTGCGTGCCCGAGAAAACGCCGGCAATACCGTGACTATCCTCGATGCCCTTCATATTGGTGGGCTCATTAATGATGTTCCATCATCAGGAGGTATCATGTTGCGAGTTATTTTTCCCCGCCTTATCGTTGCCGCCAGCGTGGCGGTTGCCGCCACGGCGTTCCTGCCGCGTAGCGCCGACGCCGCCGTGTATCTGAATGGCAGCGCCACCACCACCTTTGACGTCACCCTGAAAATCATCGCCAATTGCACCATCGCGGCGGCCAATCTCGACTTTGGCCAAAGTCAGGGTGTACTGGCTACTGCCGTTAACGTCAATACGACCGTGAATGTCACCTGCACCAATACCACGCTGTATAACGTGGGCTTGACGGCCGGCTCGGGCACGGGATCGAGCGGCACCACGCGCTATATGAGCGGCACGGGCGGCAACCTGGGGACGGTGCAGTTCAATCTGTACCAGACGGCCGGCAGCACCTTGTGGGGCGATACCCAGGGCACGAATACCGTCGGCGGCACAGGCAACGGTTCATCGCAGCCGATCACGGTGTACGGCAATATTCCGCCGCAAGCGACACCGGCGCCCGATACCTACAAGTCGACCATCACGGCCACCGTGTACTTTTAAGCCAGGCGCTGCGTGAAGGCCGGTGCTGTTTCCCTGATGAAAAGCGTGCTGGCGCTGCTGGCCTGCTGTGCGGCGGGCGCACACGGCGCCAATCTGCAGATTTCGCCGGTGACGCTCAATTTGCGCGCGCCACAGAATGCGGCCGGCATCAGCCTGCAAAACCTCGGCGACCAGCCCATCTACGGACAGGTGCGGGTGTTCGCCTGGGAGCAGCGCGATGGCGAGGAAACCCTGGCGCCGACGCAGGAACTGGTGGCCAGTCCGCCGATCGTGGAAATCGCCGCCAACAGCCGGCAGACCATCCGCCTCGTGCGTGCCCAGGCCGGTCCCGTGGCGCAGGAAAAGACGTATCGCGTGCTCATCGATGAAGTCAGCCGCGAAGATGGAGCGGGCCGCAGCGGCATCGATATCCGCCTGCGCTATTCGGTGCCCGTGTTCGTGCTGCCGGCCGGTGCGCCGGGCAAGGAAATACTCGACTGGCAAGTGTTTCGCGAGCGGGGCGAGTGGATGTTGCGTGTCAAGAACAGCGGCAATTTCCATGCACAGATCGGTGCGATGACGTTGACGAACCAGGCGGGCAAGGAATTTGTCATCAGCAAGGGGCTGTTTGGTTATGTGCTGGCGGCACGCATGCGCGTCTGGCGCTTGCCCGTCGCCAGGGAGGCCGAACTGGATGGACCGTTGAGTATTGCGGCAAACGTGAATGCAAAGGCGCTCGTTGCCACGAATTCGACACCTTGAACCGGGCCGCCATGGCGGGCGGGTTTGCCGCGAACCGGGTTAAACCATGAGACGCGCACTGGCATCCTTGCTGTTGCTGTTGCTGGCCATGGCACCGGTGGCCAGGGCCGATGGATCGGCCGCCGAAACGGGCGCCGATCCGGGACCGGCCAGCTTGCCGAGCGATCCGATGGCGCCGAATGAACTGTATCTGGAGGTGACTGTGAATGCTGAATCAACCGGGCTGATCTTGCGCTTTACCCAGGTGGGCAAAGGCTTGCGCAGCAGTGTGGCGAACTTGCAGCAGCTGGGGCTGGACCCGGCGCGCCTGGTCGCACCCGGTCAGACCGAGGTGGCGCTCGATGCGATTCCCGGACTCAGCTATGACTATGATGCGGCGCGCCAAAGCGTGTCGCTGCAGGTGGCGGACGACTTGCGCTCGCCGTACCGAATCAACGCGCGCCTGGCCCCGCAGACGCCGCCGTCGCGCGTCACGCCCGGCGCCGTCCTCAATTACGAAGCCTATGCGGAACTGGGCCGGACGCGGCGCGCCGCCATCTTCAACGACTTGCGCTATTTCAATGACAGTGGCGTGTTCAGCAATACCGGCACCGTGAACCTGGGGTCGGACCAGCGCAAATACATGCGCTTTGACACCTTCTGGAGCCATGCCGACCCCGAAACCCTGCAGACGTGGCAAGTGGGCGACCTGATTTCGTCTTCGCTCAGCTGGAGCCGCGCCGTGCGCGTGGGCGGCGTGCAGTGGCGCAAGAATTTCCAGCTGCGCCCCGACCTGCTGACCTTTCCCGTCGCCTCCGTCGATGGCACGGCGCTCGTGCCTTCGTCGCTGAGCCTGTACGTCAATGGCGTGCAGCAATATGCTGCCAGCGTGCCCAGCGGTCCGTTCGTGCTGAACCAGGTGGCCGGCATCAATGGCGCCGGGCAAGCCACCCTCATCACGCGCGATGCCCTGGGGCGCAGCGTGACGACCGTGCTGCCCCTGTATGTCGATACGCGCATGCTGGCTGCCGGCTTGAGCGATTATTCGGTCGAGGCGGGCGCCGTGCGGCGCGACTATGGCCGCCGCCTGTTCGGCTATGAGCGGCAGCTCGTTGCCAGCGCTTCCGTCCGCCATGGCGTCAGCGACAGCTTCACCATCGAAGGCCATGCGGAACTGGCTGCCGGCCTGTATCAGGCGGGGGCGGGCGCGCTGGTGCGGCTGGGCCAGGCGGGTGTGCTCAGCGGATCGCTGTCGGCCAGTGCCGGCCACAGCCGTGGCGCGCAGCTGGGCGCAGGCTACCAATACATGGGGCCGCGCTTCAGCGTCGACGTGCAAAGCGTGCGCGCCAGCGCCGGATTCGGCGACCTGGCCTCGCGCGACGGCAGCCCCGTGGTGCGCGCGGCGGACCGCTTTACCGTAAGTTTGCCCTTGCCGGCGGGAAGCAGCATCAGCAGCAGCTATATCCGCTACCGCGCACCGGGCGCACCGTCATCGAAGCTGGCCACCCTGGGCTATTCAGCCACCCTGTTGCACGGCCTGTTCCTGAACGCCAGCCTGTTCCAGGATTTGCGGCAACGCGAGAAGCGGGGATTTTATGTCGGCCTGAGCATGGCCTTCGACAATAATCTGTCCATCAGCACAAGCGCCAGCCGGCAAAACGGCGAGAGCGGCCACAGCGTCAGCGCGCAGCGCGCGGCCGACTTTGGCGGCGGCTTCGGCTGGAACTTGCAGGCAGGCACGGTGGGCGGCAATGCCTACCGGCAGGCGCAAGTGGAATACCTGGGCAATGACGGCCGAGTGAGCGCGCGCACGCAAAGCAGCAGCATGGGCAATGCCTCCTCGCTGGGCGCGGCCGGCGCGCTGGTATTGATGGATGGCCATGTCGAGACGACGCGCCAGGTGGGCAACGGTTTTGCGCTGGTCTCCACTGGTGGCGTGGGCAATATTCCTGTGCTGCATGAAAACCGCCAGATCGGCGTGACGGGCGGGAGCGGCTATCTGCTGGTACCGAATTTGAATCCCTATGGCAATAACCAGATCAGCATCGCCACCGATGAACTCGACGTCGACGCGCGCGTACCCGTGACCAATATGACGGTTGTACCGCAACACCTGGCCGGCGTGCTGGCGGCGTTTCCCGTCGAGCGCTACAGCGCCGCCACCGTCATCGTGCAGGGCGCCGATGGCAAGCCGCTGGCCACGGGCTTGCCCGTGCTGCATGTGCAAAACGGCAAGCAGACGGTCGTGGGATTTGACGGCATCATTTTCGTCGACGATCTGCGCGAACAGAATCAATTGCAAGTGGGCGAGGGCGACAGCGCGTGCACGGTCGGCTTTGCGTATGTGCGTCCTGCCGCAGGCGGCTTGCCCGTGATCGGGCCGTTGCGCTGCGCTGCCACCGGAGGAGGCCGCTGATGCGCCGCCTGCTGCCATGGTTGACCTTGCTGCTGGGCTGCGCCTGGGGTAGTGTGGCGCAGGCGGCCGATACCTGCACGGTCAGCATGACGAATATCAATTTCGGCTCCGTCAGCCCGATTTCCGGCACCGATTACGTGGCGCAGGCCACGGGCACCTTCAGCTGCCTGTTTTCGTCGCTGAACCTGGGACAGTTGCTTACGCCCAATGCGCAAGTGTGCATCTCGCTGGGGCTGGGCACGAATTCCACCTCGGCCCTGCCGCGCAAGCTGGGCAATGGCAGCAACCGCATGGAGTACAACGTGTACGTGGACAGTTCATATGCGACGGCGAAAATCTGGGGCGGCGCCGGCGTGGCGGGCGCGCCATCGACCTTCGGCATGACCCTGTCTGCCGGCTTGCTGGCCCCGCCCGGCACGTATTCCACCACCTTTACCGTGTACGCGAAGATTCCTGCCGGCACGGCCCTGGCCGCCGTGCCCACGGTCGCCAACGCCAATACCGCCTATACGTCGAGCTTTGCCGGCGTGGGCACCTACACGTACACGACGTATGGCCTCGTCAACTTGCAGGGTTGCACGGCCACCAGCGGCAGCTTCGGTTTTACGGTGAGTGCCACGGCCGTCAATGACTGCACCATCGCGGCCAGCCCGATGGCGTTCGCCAACGCCTCCATCCTGACGGGCAACTTGCGCAGCACCAGCACCTTGTCCGTGCGCTGCGTGAACAACAACGCCTATCAGATTGCCCTGAACGGCGGCAGCGTGGCGGCCAATGTGGCCAACCGGCAAATGAAAAACCTCTTAACGACGGACAAGGTCAGCTACCTGCTGTCATCCACGCTCGATGGCGCGCCCTGGGGCGATGGCACGGCAGGCACGAGCATGGTGACGGGCACGGGCACGGGCGCCAGCGTGCCGCTGACGATTTACGGCCGCGTGCCGGCGCAGGTGTCGCCCCGCCCCGGTGACTACAAGGACACGGTGACGGCAACGATTTATTTTTAGAACGTGACGGTAACGAGGCCGGCGCCCGATGGCGTCGCCTGCTGGTGCAGCAGATAAGGCGTGTTGTGCTGGCAGCGTACCTGGGTGATGTTGCGCTGCGAGACGATGGTGCACGCTTCCTGCACGACGAAGGTGGCCTGCAGCGTTGCGGAAGCGGTGGTACCGGCGGTGGTGGTCTGGCAAAGGGACAGGGCGAGCAGGGCAGGCAGTACGGCAAGCTTCAAAGGGGTCATTGTGAACGCATCGAGTGAAAAACGGGCGTGGGCAGCAGCGCCGGAAGGCGTGGCTGGCACCGTTTTTCGCACCGGGATTGGGAGAGCAGAACCAGCCATGATTGTACTTGAACAAGGAAAGTGTGAGTTTTCGTGTATTTTCAGCCCGCCGCAGGGGCAAGCCCATCACTTTCAAAATGATAGTCACTAAGTTTCCGTGTTGCAACTGAAATACTTTTCGATTGTTGTGTTGAATCAATGTGAGGAGATGACCATGAAACATACCAACTTTAATAATTTGCCTTGCCCGATTGCGCGCAGCCTGGGCAAGGTGGGAGAATGGTGGAGCATCCTCATTCTGCGCGAAGCGTTTTATGGCAAGACGCGCTTCGACGAATTTGAAAAAAGCCTCAAGATCGCCCCCACCATCTTGACGCGCCGCCTGGCCGACCTGGTGGAAGGCGGCTTGATGACGCGCCGCCTGTATTGCGCCAAGCCGCCCCGCTACGACTATGTGCTGACCAAGTCCGGGCGCGCCTTCAAGCCCGTCTTGCTGGCGTTTATCGCCTGGGGAAATGAAAACTTCGCGCCCGAAGGCGCCAGCCTCGTCATCGCCAGCCGCGATACGGGCCTGGCCGCCGATCCGGTGCTGGTCGACGCCACGACGGGCCTGCCCATCAATGACGAGTATTACGCGTTCGCGCCAGGGCCTGCCGCCAGCGACAGCATGCGCAGCATCATCCTCGACGCGGAAAAAAGCAGCGGCATCGCGCCCAAGCCGAAGGCGCCGGCCGCCAACCGCGGCTGGGTGGCGGAAGGGCATCTGGCCTGAAGACGCGCTGGCGGAGGTGCGCCGAGTTTGGCGCAAAGCAAGACGGACTGCACGGCATGGCGTTACCGTCGCACTATGCAATGCAATGCAATGCAAGTGCGGCGCAGGCCTGGCTGTGCAGGGCGAGGCGCCATCCGTGACCCGATGTCCGTTGAAGGAGTACTGCGATGACTACATTGCCACAACACGCTCGCCGCGCCGCCACCGTGCTGGCGCTGGCCGCCCTGCTGGGCGCCTGTTCCCATGGCCCGCATCAGCCGGGCGGCCATGACGTCACCTTGACGGGCGCGCAGGAAGTGCCGGCCAATACGAGCACGGCCAGCGGCAGCAGTAATATCCGTGTCGCCCACGACCGCAGCGTCAGCGGCGGCGTGCGCTACACGGGCATGGTGGCCACCGTCGCGCATATCCATGAAGCGCCGGCCGGCGCCAACGGCCCCGTCATCATGCCTCTGGTGAAAACGGCCGAAGGCATGTTTGCCGTGCCGGCCGGCGCCATGCTCACGCCGCCCCAGTATGCGAGCTACCAGGCAGGCAACCTGTACGTGAACGTGCACAGCGCCGCCTACCCGGCCGGCGAGATCCGCGCCCAGCTCAAGCCATAGCCGCTGGCGCTTTCCCGAAACCTCCTTGGGCCGCGCGAGCGGCCTTTTTTTGCGCCCGGCGGCCAGCCACAGCAGCGCGCTACAATGGCGCTTCATGCTGACCATCCTCGCCATCACCTTTCCCTTCTTCGCCCTGGTACTGTGCGGCTACCTGGCCGTGCGGCGCACGCTGCTGCCGTTGGCCGCCATCGGCGGCTTGAACAGTTTTGTCCTGTACTTCGCGCTGCCGTGCATGTTGTACCGCTTCGGCGCCGCCACGCCCATCGCGCAGCTGCTCGACGCCAGCGTGTTCGGCGTCTACTTGCTGTGCGCGCTGATCATGGTGGGCGTCACCACGGCCATGACCTTGAGCCACCGCATCGACTGGAACAACGCCGCCTTCGGCGCGCTGGTGGCGGCCTTCCCGAACACGGGCTTCATGGGCGTGCCCCTGCTGTTGACCCTGCTCGGACCCCGTTCGTCCGGTCCCGTCATCGTCACCATCGTCGTCGACATGCTCATTACCAGCTCGCTGTGCATCGCCCTGTCGCGCATCGGCAGCGGCGGCGCGCACGGCAGCCGCGCCGCCATCGTCAACGCCATGAAGGGCATGCTGGGCAACCCGATGCCGTGGGCGATCGTGCTGGGCGCCATGTCGTCGTGGCTGGAACTGGCCTTGCCCAAGCCGTTGATGCAGACGGTGGGCCTGCTGGCCGACGCCGCCTCGCCGGTTGCCCTGTTTACCATCGGCGCCGTGCTGGCCCGTTCGCAAATGAGCACGGCCGATCCGGCGCCGCTGGGCGAGTATGTGCCCGTGGCGCTGAAAAAACTGCTGCTGCATCCGCTGCTGGTGTGGGGTATTGGCCATGCGGCCATCGCGCTGGGCGCGCCGCTCGATCCGTTCGCGCTGACCTGCATGGTGCTGGTGGCGTGCCTGCCCAGCGCCAGCAACGTCTCGCTGCTGTCCGAGCGCTTTGGCGCGAACACGGCGCGCATCGCCCGCATCATCCTGGTATCGACGGCGCTGTCGTTTTTGACGTTTTCGGCAGCCGTCAGCTGGCTGGCGTGAGGGTGGCCGCGTGGACCCGGGCCTCGCCGCGCGCCTTGCGCATCGTCGAGAGCACAGCGACGGCGCGCATCGCCCGCATTATTCTGGTCTCGACGGCGCTGTCGTTTTTGACGTTTTCGGCGGCAGTCAGCTGGCTGGCGTGACGTTGGCGGCGATCAGCGCACCCAGGGCCTGCGCCGCGCCGGGCTGGGCGCCGGCGGCCAGTTCGCGCGCCATGGTGGCCTGGTCCTGCATGCTGCGGTTCTGGCCCAGCTTCCATTTGCCCGTGATGCGCGTGAGGGGGATTTCGATGCCGACGATGGCTTTCAAGAGTTTCTCGATATAGCTGGCCGGCGCGTCGCTCACCCGCCATGGCGCGGCTTGATCTGCCTCATGGCGCGCCGTCAGCCGCTCCACCAATCCCAGCAGCCACGCCGCGTCGTCGATGGCGCGCAGGGGGCCGTGGGCGTGCACGACCGCGTAATTAAAGGTCGGCACTTCCTTGCCGCTGCGCTGCTTTTCCGCGTACCAGGCGGGCGTGATGTAGGCGTGCGGTCCCTGGAAGATCACCAGTGCTTCGTCGTTCCCGCCGGCAGCGCGCCATAGCGGATTGGCGCGCGCCACGTGGGCGCGCAGGATGCCGAATGGGGCGTCGGGCGTGGGCGCGGTGATCTCGAACGGCAGGTGGTCGGCGCACAAGCCATCGGCATCGTGGCGCACCAGCGCGCCCAGCGGATGCGCGTCGATCAAGCCATGCAGCACGTCGAGGCGTTCTTCGCGAAAGCTGGCAGGCGAGTACATTTAATCAGCTCCTTCCACGACCACGTCGGCCGTCAGCGAATTGGCGATGTAGCAGCGCTCGTGCGCGTCGTGGTGCAGGGCCGCCAGCGCCTCGGGAGAGGGCGGCGTTCCCGCAAACGCGATGCGTGGACGCAGCACGATGCGCGTCATGGCCAGGCGGCCTGCCGCATTTTTCCCCAGGTCGCCGGTGGCTTCGTCGCGGTAATCGTCGATGACGTAGCCGCGCTGCGCCGCCAGCGACAGGAAGAACAGCATGTGGCAGCTCGACGTGGCCGCCACCAGCGCTTCTTCCGGATCGATATTTTCCGCCACCGACATGGGCAGCGGCACGGACAGGGGCGACGACGAGGCAGCTACCGTCAGGCCGCCGTCGAACTGCCATTCATGGCCACGGCTGTAGCGCTGGCCGACGAAATCCTGGCCGTCGCGCTGCCAGGCCACGGTGGCGAAAAACTGATGCATGGGTGCTCCGCAAAAATAGAGGGGATGCGCCATCTTAGCGCCAGTCTTGGCTATTTAAAACAGCCAATAAGTGCTATCTTTAAGCTACCAATTCAAGAGTGCCGCCATGCCAGCTTCCCATTTGCACCAGATCATCGCCACCTTGCCGCTGCAGCGCGGCGCCAGCGAGCCGCTGTTTCGCCAGCTGTATGCGGCCATCAAGGCCGCCATCCTCGATGGCCGCATGAATCCCGGCATGCAGCTGCCGCCCACGCGCGACTTTTGCCGCCTGCTGGCCGTGTCGCGCCAGACGGTGCTCAATGCGTATGCGCTTCTGACAGCCGAAGGCTATCTCGATGGCGCCGTGGGGCGCGGCACCTTCGTCAGCGTCGAGGTCCCCATGGCCGCGCCGGCCACCAAGATGGAAGCGCCTGGCCTGCTGCGGCCCCTGTCGGCGCGCGGCCAGGGCGTGGTGACGGCCATGCGCCAGGTGGCGTTCCACCGTGGCCCGCTGCGGGCCTTCCGCGTCGGCATGCCGCGCATCGACCATTTCCCGTTCGACGTGTGGAACCGCCTGGAAGCGCGGCGCTGGCGCAGGCCCGACCACCATTTCGGCTACAGCGATCCGGCCGGCTACCTGCCGCTGCGCGAACTGCTGTGCGTGTATTTGAAGGCGTCGCGCGGTGTCCAGTGCACGCCGCAGCAGATCGTCATTACGTCCGGTTCGCAGCAGGCGCTGTTCCTGCTGTCGACCATTTTGCTGGCGCCCGGCGACCCGGTCTGGATGGAGTCGCCCGGCTACCGGGGCGCCAGCGGCCCGCTGCGCGCGGCCGGCGCGCGCGTGTTTCCTGTCCCCGTCGATGCGCAGGGGCTGGACGTGGCGTATGGCGTGGCGCACTGTCCGCAGGCGAAGCTGGCGTACGTGACGCCATCGCACCAGATGCCGCTGGGCGTGAGCATGAGTTTACCCCGCCGCCTGGCCTTGCTGGCCTGGGCCGCACAGCACAAGGCGTGGCTGGTGGAAGACGATTACGACAGCGAATACCGCTACGCGGGTGCGCCATTGGCCTCGCTGCAAAGCCTGGACCGGGTCGGCTGCGTGGTGTATGTCGGCACCCTGTCGAAAGTGCTGTTCCCTGGCCTGCGCCTGGGCTACATGGTGGCGCCGCCCGCGCTGGCCGAGGCGCTGGTGCAAGCCAAGGCCGTGATGGACCGGCACACGGCCATCGTGCCGCAGATGGCGCTGGCCGACTTCATCGCCGAGGGCCAC
Organism: Janthinobacterium sp. NKUCC08_JDC; assembly: GCF_019345575.1. NCBI lineage: Bacteria > Pseudomonadati > Pseudomonadota > Betaproteobacteria > Burkholderiales > Oxalobacteraceae > Janthinobacterium > Janthinobacterium sp. NKUCC08_JDC. The sequence continues at coordinate 59,313 of NZ_JAHKQW010000012.1, forward strand.
TTTGGCCGCCATATCCGCCGCACGCGCGACAGCAATGCCGAACGGCGCGACTTGCTGGTGCGCGGCATCGCGCGCGAACTGGGCGACCAGCTCGCGTGCGGCCCGGCCGACAGCGGCCTGGAATTGTGCGCGTATTTTCGCGCCGGCCACGATGAAGAAACGGTCGCGCGCGCGGGCCTGGCACGGGGCATCGAATTGCGTCCGTTGAACCACTATGCCGATCCGGCGGCGGGGCCCGAGTGCGCCACGCCGCCCGGGCTGCTGCTGGGCTTTGCGGCCATTCCCCCGGCCGAGATACAGCATGGCGTGCAGGAACTGGGACGCATCCTGCGCGGCCGATAAACTATACTGGCATTTGCCTGCACACGAAGAACACGACCATGACCACCATCCGCTGCTCCTGGGCCAACCCGGCCAATCCCCGCTATCTCGACTACCACGATACGGAGTGGGGCGTACCTTGCCACGACGAGCGCCGGCTGTTCGAGATGCTGAACCTGGAAGGCGCGCAGGCTGGCCTGAGCTGGGAAACCATCCTCAACAAGCGCGACACCTACCGCGCCGCGTTTGACGACTGGGACGCGGAAAAGATCGCCGCGTATGGCCCGGACAAGGTGGCGCAGCTGCTGGCGGACCCCGGCATCGTGCGCAACCGCCTGAAGGTGGCGGCCGCCATCACGAATGCGCAAGCCTATTTGCGCCTGCGCGCGCAAGGCCAGACCCTGGACAGCTTCCTGTGGGCGTATGTCGATGGCCAGCCTATCGTCAACAGCTGGCAGCCGGGCGAATTTCCTGCCAAGACGGCATTGTCCGACCAACTGTCGAAAGACTTGCTCAAGCTGGGCTTCAAGTTCGTCGGCTCGACCATCATCTACGCCTACATGCAGGGCATCGGCATGGTCAATGACCATGCGCCCGCCTGCTTTTGCCGCGCGGGGCGCTGATGCACCGCGTGCTCGTCCTGCTCGATACGGATTTTGACGGCGCCCGCTTGCGTGCCGCCTGTGCGGCGCATGGCGGTCGCCGCCTGCATTACATCGCGCTGGCGCCGCGTCCCGTCGATGCGCGCCACTTGCCCGAAGAGTGGCGTGCGCAATGGCCGCCCTGCGTGCCGGGCCTGCATCGCATGGTCTCGCACGATGGCCTCGTCACGCTCGATGTGCTGATCGGCGAAGCCGATACCTGCCTGGCGCAACTGTCGGCGCGCGTCGATGAAGTACACCTGGCCTGGGTGCCGCCAGCCACGCCGGTGCTGGCGCGCCTGATGGCTGATGGCGCCCGTCTGCAAGCCGTGCATCTGGACGAGGCGCAGCGCGCGGCCCTGCAAAAGAATGGCTTTGTTTTTGACGAGAGCCGTTTGCGCGCCGTGTTTTATGCGCGGCGCGCAGAGTACGCGGCCGTCACCGCGCCCGAGCGGCGCGCCATCGTCATCGGCGCGGGCGTGGCCGGCGCGGCCGCCTGCGAACGGCTGGCCGCGCGCGGCTGGAAGGTGACCCTGGTCGAGCGCCACATGCAACCGGCCAGCGAGGCCTCGGGCAACCTGGCCGGCATCTTCATGCCGCTGATGTCGAAGGACGACAATATCGCCACGCGCCTGGTGCGCGCCGCCTACCTGTATTCGCTGAACCGCTGGAAAGACCTGGGAGGCATCGGCGCCGCCATCGAGGGTGCGCAAAGCGGCGTGCTGCACCTGGCGCGCGACGGCGCGCATGCGCAGGTGCAGCGGCAGATCGCCGCCAGTGGCCTGTATCCGCGTGAATTCGCCCGCTGGCTGGAAGCGCCCGAGGCGACCGCCATGCTGGGCGCACCGGCGCCCGATGGCGCCTGGTGGTTCGAGCAGGGCGGCTGGGCGCGCCCGTCTTCCGTCTGCGCGGCCATGCTGGACGCCTGCGGCGCCTCGCTCACGCGGCGCTTTTCCAGCAGCGCCTTGCGCCTGGAGCGCGGCGACCAGGAATGGCTGGTGCGCGATGCGGACGGCGCCCTGATCGCGGCTGCACCCAACGTCATCCTGGCGGCGGGCACGGGTGCCGTCGATTTCGAACAGGCGGCCGGCCTGCCGCTGGACGCCGTGCGCGGCCAGGTCACGCACCTGGCCGAAGGAAGCTTGCCATCGTTGCCGTTCGTCGTCTGCCGCGAAGCCTACATGACGCCGGCGCACCAGGGCATCGTGTGCGTGGGCGCCAGTTACGACGCGGACGCGGACACCAGCTTGCGCCCATCGAGCCAGGAAGACAATATCGCGAAGATCGCCGATATCCTTGGCGTGGCCCCGTTCGCCGCGCCGCTGGCCGGGCGCACGGGCTTTCGCTGCATGGCACCGGACCGCCTGCCGCTGGCGGGCGCCTTGCCCGACCGCGGCGTACCGGGCCGCTGCGAGCGCCTGCGCGACGTGCCGCGCTGGCCCGGCCTGTTTGGCTTGCTCGGCTACGCCTCGCGCGGCCTGATCTGGGCGCCGCTGGCGGCCGAGCTGCTGGCGTGCCAGCTGGAGGGGGAGCCGCTGCCGCTGGAGAGTCAATTGGCCGCTGCCTTGGATCCTGCGCGATTTTTATTGCGGGAACGGCGCCGCGCTTCCTGAGGACACCCAAAGGCAAATTCCGGGGTCAGACCCGGCGGGTCTGACCCCGGCTTTACGCTGCAATATCTCCATATACGTTTTTCAGCTTTCCAAACTCTTTTTAATTTGTTTTCCGAACAACATAAGTTCGCTACAGTGGACTCGTGCTGGTTTTTGACGACGGAATAAAGAGGTGGAAAGATGGCTGCTGCAGAACTGATTTTCGATCCCCGCGCCGCGCACGGCGAGGCGGCTTTTGACGAGGTGCTCAATCTCGCGCGTACCCAGGCGCAGGCGCAGGGCTTGCCGTATGCGGGCATCGTCAGCGCGCAGGATGCGTGGCAACTGGTGCAGGCTGGCAAAGCCGTGCTGGTCGACGTGCGCACGCATGAAGAACGCACGTTCGTCGGCTACGTGTCCGCCTCGTTGCACGTGGCGTGGGCCACCGGCACGGCCATGAACCGCAATCCCCGCTTTACGCGCGAACTGGAAGCAAAGGTGGGCGGCAAGGATGCCGTCGTGGTGCTGCTGTGCCGCAGCGGCAAGCGCTCGGCCGCGGCCGCCGAAGCGGCCGCCAAGGCCGGTTTCACGCACGTTTTCAATATCGCGCAAGGCTTCGAGGGTGACCTTGACGAGCAGCAGCAGCGCGGCCACAGCGGTGGCTGGCGCTGGCATGCGCTGCCCTGGCTGCAAGATTGAACCTCTTCCCCGGGACCACCATGAACCAGCGAGCCATTCCCCCTGCCTCTCTTGCCGCACAGCCGCAATGGGAACTGCGCCAGATCGTCGATGAATTGCGCGCCGTGCGCGAGCAGTGGCGCGAAGGATTGGCCAGCAACCAGGAGTGCGGCGCGCGCGAATTCCCGTCGCGCCAGCATTTGCACGACATCATCAAAGCCCTGTGCGCGGCCCTGTTCCCGATGCGCCTCGGTCCCCTCGACCTGCAGCAGGAGAGCGAAGATTTCTTTGTCGGCCACACGCTCGACACGACCCTCACGGGCTTGCATGAACAGGTGCGGCGCGAACTCAGTTACCACGCGCGCCAGCATGGCTTGCAGCAGACGGTCTCCATCGAACAGCAGGCGCTGGCCATCGTGCAGCGCTTTGCCCGCGCGCTGCCGCGCATCCGCGCCCAGCTCGACACGGACGTGGCGGCCGCCTTCCATGGCGACCCGGCCGCGCACAGCGTCGATGAAGTGCTGCTGTGCTACCCGGGCATCCTGGCCATCATCCATTACCGCCTCGCGCACACCCTGTATGCGCTGGGCGCGCCGCTGGTGGCGCGCATCATCGCCGAAGTGGCCCATTCGCAGACGGGCATCGACATCCACCCGGGCGCCATCATCGGCAGCAGCTTTTTCATCGACCATGGCACGGGCGTGGTGATCGGCGAGACGGCCATCATCGGCGAACGCGTGCGCATCTATCAAGCCGTCACCCTGGGCGCCAAGCGCTTTCCCGCCGGCGCCGACGGCGTGCTGAAAAAGGGACTGGCGCGCCACCCCATCGTGCAGGACGACGTGGTCATTTATGCGGGCGCGACGATCCTGGGACGGGTGACCATCGGCCAGGGCTCCGTCATCGGCGGCAATGTCTGGCTGACCCGCAGCGTGGCGCCCGGCAGCCATGTCACGCAAGCGCACAACCAGCAGGAGGCACCGGAATTGCCGGCGCCATCCCACCCCGCCTTTGCCCACCACCCATGAGGACAGCATGTTGATCAAACAGTTTGGACTGGCCGTGCGCCAGTTGCGTGAAGGGCATGGCTGGTCGCAGGAGCGGCTGGCCGAAGCGGCCGACTTGAACCGCTCGTTCATCGGCGAAATTGAACGGGGCGCCGCCACGCCGTCGCTGCTGACGGTGGAAAAACTGGCCATCGCGCTGGGCATCGGCCTGGCCGGGTTGATGGCGCGCTGCGAACCGGAATTGGTGGAGTAAAGCGGTTGGATTAAGTGCCGTGATGATGGCGATAGCATGTTGAGAAAAAGAGAGGGGCGTCCGATACTTTATTCGTTTTTCAGATAAGCATATTCACTTTTTTCATCGGGAGTAGTCATGGCAGAAGCAACAGAGAACCAGTTCGCGCTGGGAGATAACGCCGCGCGCCAGCTGGCCAATGCAAGCAAGAGCGTCCCCCAGTTATCCACGATCACGCCGCGCTGGCTCGTGCACCTGCTGCAATGGCTGCCCGTGGAAGCGGGTATCTACCGCCTCAATCGCGTGAAAAATCCGAAGGACGTGCGCGTCGCCTGCTCGCAGCGCGACGAGTCGGAACTGCCGCAAACCTTCGTCGACTATGACGACCAGCCGCGCGAATATTTTCTCAATGCCGTCAGCACGGTGCTCGACGTGCACACGCGCGTGTCGGACCTGTACAGCAGCCCGCACGACCAGATCAAGGAGCAGCTGCGCCTGACCATCGAGACGATCAAGGAACGCCAGGAAAGCGAATTGATCAACAATCCCGACTACGGCCTGCTGGCCAGCGTGCATGACGACCAGCGCATCTTTACCCTGACGGGCGCGCCCACGCCGGACGATCTCGACGAACTGCTGACGAAAGTGTGGAAAGAGCCGGGCTTTTTCCTCGCCCATCCGCTGGCCATCGCCGCCTTTGGCCGCGAATGCACGCGCCGCGGCGTGCCGCCGCCGACGGTCAGCCTGTTCGGTTCCCAGTTCCTCACGTGGCGCGGCGTGCCGCTGGTGCCATCGGACAAACTGCCGATCGAAGACGGCAAGACGAAGATCATTTTGCTGCGCGCGGGCGAACAGCGGCAGGGCGTGATCGGCCTGTTCCAGCCTGGTCTGGCGGGCGAGCAAAGCCCGGGCCTGTCCGTGCGCTTCATGGGCATCAACCGCCACGCGATTTCGTCCTATCTGATTTCGCTGTATTGCTCGCTGGCCGTGCTGACCGACGATGCGCTGGCCGTACTGGAAGACGTGGAGATCGGTAAATACCATGACTACCCAGACACCTACAAGTGATGGCGCGGCGGGCTTGCCTGCCGTCCCGTTCTTACCCGACGAAGCGACCTTGAACCGCCTGGCCGGTGAATTCTTTGCCCGCTTGCCGGGGTTGGCCCCCGCGTTGGACAAGTCGCCCAGCCTTGGCGGTTCCGGCAGCGTGCTCGATGCGGCGCCCCGCTACGCGAATCGTCCGCCGCCGCAGCCCGGTCCTTCCTTCGCCGCCATCGCCCCAGGCGTGGCGACGGCGCAAGTGCCGCCCGTGACGGCGCCGCTGGAGGCACCGGTTGCGCCGGCGCCGGCTTCCGTGCCGACGCCGCGTGCATCAAGCCTCGGTGCGCCGTCGCCCTACTATTTTGTCGGCGGCGCGCATGGTTATCCCGCGTCGAACGGCAAGCTCGATGGCCTGGCGCAGCAGGGGCTGGGGCAGGCCGCGCCGCAGCAGGCACCCGCGCGCCAGCTGCCCGTATCGCCGGCTAACAGCCAGCCCGTGTTCTATTTCCAGACCGAGCTGCCCTCGGCGACGAAGCCGGGCCAGCACCAGACGCCGGCGCCGTTCGACGTGCATGCCGTGCGGCGCGATTTTCCCGTACTGGCGGAGCGCGTCAACGGCAAGCCGCTGGCCTGGTTCGACAATGCGGCCACCACGCACAAGCCGCAGTCGGTGATCGACCGCGTGTCGTATTTCTATGCGCACGAGAACTCGAACATCCACCGCGCGGCGCACGCATTGGCGGCGCGCGCCAGCGACGCGTACGAGGCGGCGCGCGCCAAGGTGGCCAATTTCCTCGGTGCGGCTTCACCCAATGAAATCATTTTTGTGCGGGGCGCCACCGAGGGCATAAACTTGGTCGCCAATACCTTTGGCCGCAAATACATCGGCAGCGGCGACGAGATCATCGTCTCGCAGCTCGAGCACCACGCCAACATCGTGCCGTGGCAGCAGCTGGCGGCGGAAAAGGGCGCGAGCCTGCGCGTGATTCCCGTCGACGACAGCGGGCAGATCATCCTCGATGAATTCCGCAAGCTGCTCAACGGCCGCACCAGGCTGGTGTCCGTCACGCAGGTGTCGAATGCATTGGGGACGGTAACGCCCGTGGCGCAGATCATCGCGCTGGCGCATGCGGCCGGCGTGCGTGTGCTGGTCGATGGGGCGCAAGCCGTGTCGCATCTGCGCGTGGACGTGCAGGCGCTGGGTGCGGATTTCTATGTGTTCTCGGGCCACAAGGTATTTGGCCCGACGGGCATCGGCGCCGTGTATGGCAAGGCGGACTTGCTCGAGCAATTGCCGCCATGGCAGGGCGGCGGCAACATGATCGCCGACGTCACGTTCGAGCGCACCGTCTACCAGGGCGTGCCGAACCGTTTCGAGGCGGGCACGGGCAATATCGCCGATGCCGTGGGCCTGGGCGCGGCCATCGATTACGTCCAGCGCATCGGCCTGGAAAACATCGCCGCCTACGAGCACGCGCTGCTGGAGTACGCGACGCATCACTTGCAGGCCATTTCCGGCGTACGCCTGATCGGCACGGCGCTGGACAAGGCGAGCGTGGCTTCGTTCGTGCTGGCCGGCTACGAGCCGGCGGAAGTGGGGCGCGCGCTGAACGACGAGGGCATCGCCGTGCGCTCGGGCCACCACTGCGCCCAGCCGATTCTGCGCCGCTTCGGCGTGGAAGCGACCGTGCGGCCATCGTTCGCCTTCTACAACACGTATGAGGAAATCGACCGCATGATCGTCGTGGTCAAGCGCCTGGCGGGTGCGCGTCGCTGATCTTGCCTGTTTGTCAGCCTGATGCCGCCCTTGCGCAAGCGGGGGCGGCATTGTTGCGTCATGTCACGGACTTTACGCGTGGCTGGCTGGCGCCCGCAGGCTGGCGGTATAATTTATCCTTGGCAATATTGAAGCTGCGGCCCAAGGAGATATCCGGTGGAAGATCAACACAGCTCGCCCGAGCTATTCCTGTTCCTGGCGTCGACCGTGCACGACATGAAAAACTCGATCAGCGTGGTCAGCGGCACGTTGGAGTCGCTGCTGGCGGCCGAGCAGGCGAAAACAGCCCCCCAGGCCGACCCCGCCTACCTGCAGATGGCGCAGATGCTGTACCAGACCAAGCGCCTCAACGATAACCTGATCCAGCTGCTGGCCCTGTACAAGGAAGTGGGCAAGCCCGGCTACCCGTTCGATGTGCAGCCGCAGCTGGTGAGCCAGGTGGTCGACCAGGTGGTGGACCAGGAAAAGATCCTGCTGACCTCGAAAGGCATCCGGCTCGAGACGGCTTGTGCGCCGGAGCTGATCTGGACCCTCGATGAAGACCTGGTCATCGGCGTGCTCGCGCATGCGATCAATAACGCCATCCGCTACACGAAGGACACGATCCGCCTGTCCGTGCGGGAGCACGGCGGCATGCTCGAGCTGCGCGTGGAAGACAATGGCGACGGCTATACGCAGGCCTTGCTCGACGCGGGCAGCGCGGCCATGGATGGCATGGCGGCCGGCGTGAATTTTTCCACCAACAGCACGGGCCTGGGCCTGTATTTTTCCAGCGAAGTGGCAAAAATGCACAAGCACCGGGGCAGCAGCGGCAGCATCGCCTTGGAAAATGGCGGCGCCCTGGGCGGCGGCTGTTTCATCCTGCGCCTGCCCTGAACGAGGACTCCATGACGACAGACAGCCACGCCACCGCCGCCGAAGCGGGCAGCACCGACTGGGCCGACAAGCATTATCTGCTGGTCGACGACTTCATCGGCATCCGCATCCTGCTGCGCGAATCGCTGCGCAACCTGGGCGCGCGCCATATCGACCAGGCGGCCAGCGGCGGCGAAGCCATGAAGCTGCTGGCCAAGACGCGCTACGACGTGGTGCTGTGCGATTACAACCTGGGCGAAGGCAAGAACGGCCAGCAAGTGCTGGAAGAGACGCGCGTGCGCAACCTGACGGCGCCGTCGAGCGTGTGGCTGATGGTGTCGGCCGAGAAAAGCGTGGAATCCGTGATGGGCGCGGCCGAGCACCAGCCCGACGCGTATCTGATCAAGCCGATCACGGAAGGCGTGCTGCTGACGCGGCTGAACCGCGTGTGGCACAAGAAGCAGGTGTTCCGCGAAATCGACCAGGCCTGCATGGAAAAGGATTATCTGCGCGCGGCCAAGCTGTGCGACGCGCAGATCGAGCTCAACAAGCTGCACGAGCTGGAATTGCTGCGCATGAAGGCCAGCTTGCTGCTGAAAAGCGGCGAGCCGGAAAAGGCCCGCGCCGTGTACGAAAAAGTCTTGGCCGAGCGCGATTACAGCTGGGCCAAGGCGGGCCTGGGCAAGATCCGCATGAACAACGGCGAGCACGAGGCGGCGCGGCAAATCTTCCAGGGCGTGATCGTGGAAAACAAGTACTACATCGATGCCTACGACCAGATGGCCGTCGCCTACCAGCTGATGGGCCAGCACGAGGAAGCGTGCGGCGTGCTGGAAAAGGCGGCGCGCCTGTCGCCCAATTCCGTGCCGCGCCAGCGCAACCTGGGACTGGCGGCCTTGAAGGTCGGCAATGTCAGCATGGCGGAAAAGGCCTTTCGCAAATGCATCTCCATCGGCGAGTTTTCCGTCATGAAGACGCCGGACGCCTACCTGGGCCTGGCGCGCGTGTGCGGCCTGAAGAAGGATGCCAAGGAAGCGCTGCAATGGCTGCTGCTGGCGCAGCGCGAATTCTCGCCCGAGCAGATCGGGCTGCGCGCGAAGATCACGGAAGGCATGGTGCACCACGAAACGGGCGACTACCGGCGCGCGCGCAAGTGCGGCGACGAACTCGAAGCGATGCTGGCCGAAGACCCGGCGCGGCCCGAGAAAAGCATTTGCATGGAACTGGCGACCCTGCTGTTCGCCGTCGGCGTCAAGGATGCGCCGGCCGGTTTGTTGTGCTACGTGGTCAAGAACAACCACGATAACCAGGTGGTGCAGGACGAAGTGCAGAAAATTTTCGACAAGGCGAAGATGGGCGACGAGGGCACGAGCCTGATCATCGCCTCGCGCAAGGAAGCGTCGGACTTGATGAACAAGGGCGTGCTGCTGTGGAAGACGGACAAGCTCAACGAAGCCGTTGCCTGGATGCGCACGGCGCGCGACAAGCTGCCGAACAACTTGCGCATCCTGTTCAATTCCGCGCAAATCATCGTGTCGTTCCTGGAGCAGCGCGGCTACCAGGCGGAATTGGCGGCCGAAGCCATGGAAGTGTTGTTGTATGTGGACAAAATTGCACCAGGGCAGCAGCGCTTCGCGCAATTGATGGAGCAACTGGTGCAGCTGACGCCGCCGCCCGGGCCGGAAGAGGCCGTCGTGGTAGCGGAAAAAGCGCCGCCGGTGCCGGAAAAAGGGGGAAAAGTCGTGCGTGAGCGTGCCGGATGATAAACTAGGGGCCAGCGTGGGTTCGCCCGTGCTTGAGTTGCTCTACAACAATAAGGAAGAAACTATGCGTGATGTGGTCAATGAAGTATACAAAAAAATGAAAGTCGGCGCCGTTGCCTGGGTACGCCCGGTCGCCGCCAAGGGAGACACGCTGGAAACATTCCAGTCTTCGTACGAGCACGCCAAGGCGCTGGCCGACGAAGGCCTGATCACGATCGGTGACGTAAAACGCCAAGCCGACAATCAGATCGAGGCGATCCGCATTCATCGTATCGCCTGATCATGTCGCCAGCTTGAAACATCAGGCCTTGCCTGGTGCTTTCGACTTGGGTGCCGCGCGCTTTGCCGGCGCCTTGCGCAGCGGGGCCTTGGCCTTGGCTGCCGTGCCTGCTTCAGCGGGCTTGGCGGATTTGCCGGCCGCTGGCTTGGCCGTCGCTCCAGCCGCTCCACCGCCAAAACTGGCAGCATCGGGCGACATCGCTGTCGACACGGCCTGCTTGAACTGATCTTGTAACAAATTCCACCAGGCACTTGGATTGGCCAGCTGGGCTGCCGCCTGGCTGCCGGCATCGCTGGGCGCCGCCGCAGCTGGTTCCGGTGCGGGGGCAGGCGCCGGCTTTGGTTCAGGCGCTGGTGCCGCAGCTGCGGGTGCGGCTTGCTGGAAAAACGCGGAAGCGTAGGGTACCGATTCAAACACGGATTTCTCGCTGGCGCCGGGCTGGGTGATGGCTGCCGCCAGGGACGCGCCCATCGATTTCAGGGTGGCGATGGTGCCGCGCTGCACTTCCAATGCCTGGATACTGCCGCGCAGCATGCTGGTATTGAGGTTCAGCCAGGCTTCGACGGCTTTCAAGTCGTTGATTTTCTTGTCCAGCTCTTCCACCGACATGGTGGGCGCCGTGATGCCAGGCACGCCCATGCCGGGCACGCTCATGCTGCCCCACAGGTTCTTGACGAAGTCGAGGGTGTCGGTCACAACTGCTGCGCCCGGCATTTGGGGCATTTGCGGGTTTGCCATGCGAAATCTCCTGGTAGGTGGATGTGCCTAGCGTAGCAGATATCAGCTTGCAACTGACGCAAAGCCGCCAACATTTTCTTACATAAAACAGCAGGAGTTGAGTACGGGCAAGAAGCGGGAAGTAGGGGGAAGGCGTTACACTACGGCCTATGATGCCTGACTCCTTCTTTTCGCCACCGCGCCGCCGCACCGTCATTTTTGTCGCGGTCATCGGCGCACTGCATTACGTGGCGCTGGAATGGCTCACCTCGCGTGCCAGCATGGTGCCGCTGGGGCAGGATCATGCGCAGGTGGTCAGCATGGCCTTGATCGCCGAGCCGCCCAAACCCGTGCCGGTGGCGCCGCCCCCGCCGCCCAAGCTGCGGCCCTTGCCCGAGCCCCGCTTGCCGCCACCGCCGCCGCCGACGGAGCTGCCGTCGAGCGACACGGCCCAGTTCACGGCGCCCGCCAGCGACGCGCCGCAAGGGCCGGTCACGCCAGCGGCACCGGCGGCCAGCGCGCCAGCCATCACGGCGCCACCGCCCGCCGTGGCGGAAGCACCGGCACCGGCCAGTCCGCCGCCGCCGCCCGTCGAGCAGGCGCGGCGCTACAAGACGAATGCGCCTGCATCGGCTCAGTTCGACCTGCACGTGGACCGGCGCGATGCGGACGGCACCAAGTGGCAGGGCGTGGCAGCCATGGCGTGGGACAACCGGGGCGACACGTACCAGCTGAAACTGGAAGTGGGCTTGAGCATGCTGATCACGCGTATCAACCTGCTGGTACTGACCAGCGAGGGCCTGATCGATGGCAGCGGCATCGTGCCCGTCACGGCCACGGAGAAACGCAAGGGCCGCGCGCAAACGGCCACGCATTTCAACCGCGACGCCAAGGCCATCACGTTTTCGGCCACGACGGCCACGGCGCCATGGCAGGAGGGGGCGCAAGACAAGGCCACCGTGCCATTCCAGCTGGCCGCCATCGGCCGCGCCGACGTCAATCAGCTGGCTGGCAATATCGACATCCTCGTCGGCGAGGAAAAGGAAGCGACCGTGTTCCGTTTCCAGCTGGTGGGCGAGGAAGAACTGGAGACCAAGATGGGCCGCCTGGTGACCTGGCATTTGCGCCGGCCGCCGAAGCCCGGCACGTATTCGTCGCAGCTCGATATCTGGCTGGCGCCATCGATGCAATGGTATCCGGTACAAATACGCAATACCGAAGCGAACGGGGCGCTGACCACGCAAACCGTGACCCAAATTCGCGTCAATGACGCTACAGGAAAATAAATGATGACTCTGCATTCTTTGAAACACTTGCTGGCCGCCGGCGTACTGGCCGCCACCTTCGCTCCCGCCATGGCCGACGCGCCTGTGGACCACCCCGTCATCAAGCGCCCGTACAAGCTGGCGCCGTCGGCTGACCTCGTCTATTCGATCAAGGCGAAGCAGCGCGGCATCGCGCTGTCCGGCGAATCGGTCAGCAACTGGCGCGCCGGCGACGGCAAGTACTCGCTGCTGGCCGAAACCAAGGCTGCCCTGTTCGGCAAGATCCTCGAGCAGCGCAGCGAAGGCACGGTCGACGATTACGGCCTGGCGCCAGCCCAGTTCGTGGAAAAGCGTTTCCGCAAGGAAGCGGCCACGACTACTTTCAAGCGCGACAGCAAGACCATCGTCTTCAGCGAAGGCGATGACAGCTATCCGCTGAAAGGCGGCGAGCAGGACCGCAACAGCACCGTCTGGCAACTGGTCAGCATAGCGCGCGCCACGCCCGAGAAATTCACGCCCGGTTCGGAATGGAGCTTCTTCGTTGCCGGCCGCCGCGACGCCGAGCCTTGGACCTTCAAGGTCGTCAAGCAGGAGACTGTCGCCACCGGCCAGGGTCTGGTCGAGGCCGTGCACCTGATCAAGGCGCCGCCGCCGGACAAGAAGGGCCAGCAAGTGGACCTGTGGCTGGCCCCGTCGCTGGAATGGTATCCCGTGAAGGTGACGTTCGCCGATGAAGATGGTGATTACGTCGAGCAAACCTTGCAAAAGGTCGTGCAGAAGTAAGTGCTTGCTGTTGTTGTGGGGTCAGACCCGCCGGGGGGAGGTGCCCAATGGGCGCATCCCGATTCCAAAGGAACTGACCCTTGTCCGCCCGTTTTCGCCATCAGGAGTCTTGATAAGCAGGCGCCAGCGTTGCGCCGTGTCCGCACCTCCCCCTCCCACGCGCTAAATTGCATGTCAGAACTGATATACTGACGCCCCCGCCCCGCAGCGCTGCGTTAGCCCGCTGCGCCGCCCGCTGAACACTCATCCGGAAAAGAATGATTGATATAATGGCAAGTGCAGCCGTGGCTACGGATGCAAATCAGACAGAGCAAGAGCATCACGATTCCTTGCAGGCGCATTTCCAGCCCAATATTTCGGCCGATGAAATAGAGCAAGTTTTTCACTTGAAGCGGGCGCAGCCTCTGCTGCAAGTGTTTACGGCCCTGTTCCACGGCGGTTTCGACGGCGTGCTGGTGCGTCTGCTCGTGTTGCGCGAACTCGCGTCCGATGCGGCCACGTCCGCCTATACGCGCGCCGATATCAACACGAAACTTGCCTATCTGTTGCCGGAAAGCCTGGAAACGGTCTTGCTGCGCCTGCGCTCGAACCAGTTGCTGGCCTGGGATGCGCAGCAGGGCGTGTACCGCGTGACGCCGATGGCGCGCAACGTGCTGTCCGCCATCGACAGCTTGCTGGGCCTGGGCCAGACGGAAGACGAAGCGGAAATGGGTTTTCTGCTGTCGCAGGTAGCGGGCGCGCAAGCCGTCGGCGGCGTGTCGGTTGAACAACTCCAGCATTTGCTGGGACGCCTGGTGGACTTGACGGAGGAATTCTCCGACGCCATCGCTTCCGGTTCCGAATTCCGGCTGCGCACGGCGCAGGCAAAGTGGAACATGGCGTGCGACTGGGTCGAGAAGGGTTCCGAGATTCTCGTGGCCATCACGTCCGATGAAAACGCGGACAGCGCCACGCACAAGGCGGCGCAGGCAATCGGCCGCGCGCAAAGCAAATTGCTCAACATGCAAGGCATGTTTTCGCGCGCGCTGAACCAGATCGAGCGCCAGCGCGTGCACCTGGGCCAGTCTGGCCTGTCGACCACGGACATCAAGCGCTGGCTCTTGCTGCACGAAGACCTGGCCAGCCTGGCCGAAGGCGCCATCGACCAGCCCGTCGTGCCGCTGTTCTCCACGCCGGCCGAGATGATCGACGTTGCCGAAACGGAACTGCTGTCCGAACGGGCGGCAGGCATTACCAACACGGGCCTGCCCAGCGGAGAGGATGCGCCCACCACCATCAGCGACGGACCCGCCATGCAGCTTGAACTCGATGACCTGTTGGACCGCCTGTCGAACTTCGCCAGTCTGGGCAATTTCCCCAGCATCGGCGAAGAGGGGCCGAAATCGGTGCCCGTGCAGGATTCCTTGCTGCCGGCCAGCTTTGCCGTGGCGTCATACCGCGCCTCGATGCTGCCGCTGCTGGGTGACGTCTCCGAAGCGAGCTTGCAAGGCTCGACGGCCGAACTGGCCCGCCTGCCGATTACCTTTACACCGACCGACGAGATGGTCCAACTGACCGACCCCCACGTGGCGGCCATGTCGATCGCCTCGCTTTCACTGAATGTTTCACTTGATTTAGATAGCGGCACAGCCGATGAATGACGATTCCCAAATCCTGATTGCGCGCCTGCTCACGCATCAAACCCTGCGCCGCGACGACAAGCTCGTCAAACGCGTGCTGTCCGACGAGCTGTTCCGCGCCGAGATCGATGCGCGATTGCTGGCCTGCGGCTTGAAACTGCTCGACAACGTGTATGCCGACCACGTGACTTTGGCCCTGACGCGCACCATCGAGCCGAAGATTTTCGGCGCGCGCGACGTGTGGCAAAACAATAATTTCGGCCTGGCGCGCGATGGCGTGGCCTTGCTGGTGGTGCTGTGGGCGCAGATCATCCTGCCCAAGCGCGAACGCCAGGAAACGCACCAGCATGCGGACGATGACCAGAACGATATGTTCGGCACGGAAAAACCGCTGCCGCGCGCGGAAGATGCGTCGATCGGCATTTCCTACAAGGCGCTGCTGTCGGACTTCGGCGACAAGCTGGGCAAGAAGACGCGCATGGACATGAACCTGGGCACCCTGGCCAAGCTGGGCTTTATCGAGCGGCGCGGCGATTTCATCCTGGAAGGTCCGCTGCTGGACTTGATGATGGACACGGATGTGTTGAAAGAGCGCATCATCAACGGCGCCCTGGCCGACGTGTTCAAGCGGGCGCCGGCGCGCCTGGTGGCCATCGATCCTGACGCCGATCTGGCAGACGACCTGTCCGCCGACATCGGCGACCTGCCTGACGCTGGCGACGAGCCCGCGTCCGACCTTCCTCACTGAAAGCGCCCATGTTTCATATCAAATCACTTGAACTGGTGCACTGGGATTACTGGCAGCGCATCAAGAATATCCCGCTCGACGCGAAGATCATCACCATCGCGGGGCAGAACGGTTCGGGCAAGACCACCTTGCTTGACGCCTTGCGCACCCTGTTCGGCCTCGACTGCTCGATGGGGCGCACGTACAAGCACTATGCGCGCCACTCGGGCCAGCAGACGGCCTGGCTGCGCGCCGTGGTCGACAACAAGAACGTGGGCAAGCAGCTGTCGAACCGGCCATTCCGCAGTTCCGGCTTCTTCAGCGACGATGAAGTGACCCTGTTTTGCCAGATTCAGAAAAATGGCGGCGACTGGAAGCGCCAGTATCTGATGCGTCCGGGCAATGTGCAGATCGAGGACATCACGGATGCCAACGATTGGCTCGGCGTGGAAAACTACCGCAAGCGCCTCGCCAATGCGGGCCTGTCGCCAGCCATGTCGAAAGTGCTGGCGCTGGAGCAGGGCGAGACGGACAAATTGTGCGAATATGCGCCGCGCCAGCTGCTCGACCTCGTATTCCAAGTGTTTGGCGACAAGGAAGTGCTGGATGCCTACGACGAAGCCAAGCGCCACCAGCGCGACACGGAAGTGGAGCTGAAACGTTTCGAGACGGAACTGGAAGCGTCGAAAACCAACCTGGAAGGCTTGCGCCTGCGCGTGGCCAATTACCACCAGTGGGAAGGGCTGCATAAAGAGCGCCGCAACCTGCTGGAAGAAGTGCTTCCCAGCCTGCAATACCACGAGGCGCGCGAAAAAGCGGCCATCGCGAGCCGGCAATTGCGCGATGCGCGCAAGCCGATGGCGCAGGCGGACCAGCAGCTGACCGATAAACGCAATGCGCTGGCCGCGCAAGCGAAGGCGCTGTCCGACGCGCAGATGAACGAGACCCTGCTGGAGCAGGAGTCGATCGGCCTGCAGAGCCGCTTGTCACTGATCAATGCCAAGCTGAAACCGCTGGACAGCCTGCTGGAACAGAAGGATCGCCTGCAGAAGCTGGCCGCCGATTCGGGCAGCGACATCGCCGAAGTGGCGGCCCAGCTGGAACAGAAGGAAGCGGAACTGCTGCGCCAGCGCCAGCAGCGCGACGCCCTGTCGGCGCGTATCGCGGGCGAGCAGGCGACGATTGCAGCATTGCAAGGCAAGACGGCCATGCCGGAGCCGGACAATGTGCGCGGCATGCGCCGCGCGCTGCGCGACGCGGGCATTTCCCACGCGATGCTGTCCGATATCGTCGAAGTGACGGATAGCCGCTGGCAGGGCGCCGTCGAAGGCGTGCTGGGCGGTTACGCCTCGGTCGTCCTGCTCGACAAGGCCAAGGATGCGGCCGCCGCTTACCGCCTGGCCGAGAAGGAGCGCTACCGCCACTTCATCGTGCCCGACCTGGTCACGGCGCCCGTGGCGAAAGACGAAAGCTTGCTGGCCGTGGTGAAATTTTCCGCGCCCGTGCCAAGCTGGCTGATCGAGCAGCTGTCGCGCATTTCGCGCGTCGACTCCGTTGAAGCAGGCTTTAAATTGGGCAACCACGAAGAGTGGATCACGCCCGAGGCTTACCACCGCGAACGCCGCGGCGGACGCTCGCTGTTCGTGGAAGCGTCGCGCTACCGCTTCGGCCAGGCTGGCCGCAGCGGCCGCCTGGAAGCGCTGCTGCGCTCCTTGCCGGGCCTGGAAGGCCAGGAAGACACGCTCACCCTGGCGATCTCGAAACTGGCGGCCGAAGTGGGCGCCCTGAAGGCGCGCATCGCCGGCGTCGACGCGGCCAAGGAACTGAGCGCACGCCAGGAAGAATTCGCCGAAGCGCTGCGCAATTCGAAGCCGCTCAAGGAAGAGCGCCTGGAAGTGGGCGGCCGCCTGGGCGAGCTGCAAAACCTGACGAAGAACGCCACCGTGGCGCGCACGCGTGCCGATACGGTGTGGCAAAACGCGCGCCTGGCCTTGTCGGAAGCGGAAGCCGGTTCGCGTCTCGGCTACAAGAAGCAGATCGAGCAGCGCGCCGAGCATGCGCGCGCCTTGCTGGCCCTGCGCCATGCGTGGCGCCACCTGCCGAAAAGCTGGCGCCGTCCCGCACGTCGCGCCGCCCTCGTGGCCGAGCACCAGAATGCGCACCAGGTCGATCTGCGCGTGGCCAGCCTGCAAAACAGCCTGGCGCGCGACGACTGGGAACTCGACGCGACCGTCATCGACCAGCACCACCGCCTGTCGGACCAGCTGCACGGCCGCCAGTCGGAAACGGACGAGCGCCGCTACCAGAACAACCGCGCCATCGAAGCGACGGGCAATGCCCGCGGCGCCTACATGGAGCGCTTGCGCTACACCATCAAGACCTACAGCAAGAACATCAAGGAGCTGGGCGAGCTGGCCGGCATCGAAGTCCATGCCGACCCCGTGCGCCTGGAAAACGACGACGTGCAGCTGTCGCAGGCGGGCTTGCACGTGCGCTTCAAGTTCGATGGCAAGGGCGTCATCGGCATGAACGATGGCGAAGCGTCGGGCGGCCAGCAGGTGATGAAGTCGCTGGTGCTGCTGATCGGCTTGCTGAAATCGGAAGACGGTTCCGGCGGCTTCGTCTTCATCGACGAACCGTTTGCCCACCTCGATATCCGCAACATTCAACTGGTCGGCGAATTCCTGAAGAATACGGAAGCGCAATACCTGATGACGACGCCGCTGACGCACAACACGGACGTCTATGATCCGTCCGAGCTTACTTTGATCACCAGCAAGAAGAAAAAGGATACCCAATGGGCGCAACCGATTTTCGTGCTGCAGCGCCGGGTCGAACCCGCGCCGGGCAAGGCGGCGTGATGCTTATACGCACTTTGCTCGCATCTGCCGTACTGGCGCTGGCGTGCTCGGCGCCAGCCGTGGCCAACGACGGCATCGGTTCCGTGAGCGCGGGCGGCATCCTGTTCGGCAAGACGGATGCCGTGGCCATGAAAAAGGAAGTGCTCAGCGTGAGCACGGACTTGATCAAGGTCGAGTATGAGTTCCTCAACGAATCCGCCAAGGATGTGGAAGAGACGATCTTCTTCCCGCTGCCCGAATACTCGGCCGGCTACCATGGCTCGCCCACGTATTACGGCCAGCCGCAGCAGTTCACCGTCGACGTCGATGGCAAGCGCAAGGACTATCAAACCACCTTCGTCGCCAAGCTCGATAGCGCCGACGTGACGGCCCGCTTGCGCCAGCTGGGCCTGTCGGATGCGCAGATCGCGTATTTCCCTTCGCACACGCCGTTCGACAAGAAGGTGGCGCCGCTGACGGCCGCGCAGAGCAAGATCATGATACGCGAAGGTTTGCTGGCCCAGCTGTACGACGAGGAATGGGTGCCGGCCTGGACTGTCAAAGTCATCTATCTGTGGCAGCAGAAATTCCCCGCCGGCAAAGTCGTGCGCGTGCGCCATCAATATGCGCCATTTGTCGCGGCCGGTCCGGGCGCGTCCTACCTGGGCGATGGCGATACATTTGAAAAGAAATACTGTGGCGACAAGGCCTTCTACAAGACGTGGAACCGCCTGGCGGCCAAGCAGGGCGAAAGCGGCTTCGTCAATGCCGTGTGGGTGTCGTACATTTTGACGACCGGCAACACGTGGAAGAATGGCATCGAAGACTTTACCTTGAACCTGATCAAGGGCAAGCCGGACGAGCTGGTCAGCCTGTGCTTCCCGGGCACGTTCACCAAGATTAACCCCACCACCTTGCAAGTCAAGCTGCGCAACTTCCATCCGAAGCAGGATCTCGACGTGTACTTCGGCAATGTCGAAAGCGCGGGCGACCACGACGGCGTGGCGCCACGGATCCGGCCATAGCAATGAGCACGCAGGAAGCGCTGGCCGCGCGCCTGCGCGCCATCGCCCACGCCACGCCGTGGTGCATGCAAGCCCTGCACGCCGTGGCGCAGCTGGGCTTGCCCCACTGCTGCATCGGCGCCGGCGCCGTGCGCAACCTCGTGTGGGACGCCTTGCACGGCTACGCGCAACCGTCGGCATTGAGCGACATCGACGTGGCGTATTTCGATGCGCACGATGTGCATCCGGAAAGCGAAACGCAGTTGCGCCAGCGCCTGGAAACCGTGCTGCCCGGCGTGCCGTGGGAAGTGTGCAACCAGGCCCGGGTGCACCTGTGGTTTGAAGACGAGTTCGGCTACGCCGTGCCGCCGCTGCTGTCGCTCGACGACGCCATCGCTTCCTGGCCCGAGTTTGCCACGGCGGTCGGCATCCATCTGCAGCCTGACGGCGGGATCGGCATCATCGCGCCGCATGGCCTAGATGACCTGTTCGACATGGTGGTGCGGCGCAACCCAGTGCGCATCAGTCAGGACGGCTATGCGCAGCGCCTGGCCAGCAAGAACTATGCGGCGCGCTGGCCGCGTGTGACCATCATCGTTTGAAAAATGCTGGCGTAAAAGCAATTAAATACACTGTGGATACAGATTGCCTATAATTGCCAGTTATCCAATAGTGTTTTCCTGATCTCATGTCCCTGTCCATTTCCATGCCGCTGCGCCGCCTCGGCCGTTTGTTTTGCCTTTCCTCCGCCCTCGTGGCGCCCGCCGCCTTCGCCGACAGCTATACCGATTTCCAGCAAGCGAGCGGCCAGCTGGAAGTGCTGATGGCCAAGGCCACGCCGCAAAGCGGCTTGCCGCGCCTGGGCGACCCTGGCGTGGCGCAGCTGTTTGCCCATATTGCCGATGGCCCGCGCCTGTTCCAGGCGCCCGTGGCGGCGCTGCAAGACATGAATCAGAGCGTAGCCCTGTGCGAACGGAGCACCAATCTGGGCAAGTCCTATTACCAATTTGGCCTCACGCGGCCGCTGCCGTTGTCGGGCGCCGAATTGCAGCAGGCGCGCAGGGAACAGGTGACGCGGAACCTGGCCGATTACGGCGATGAAATGGCCGCCTTGTTCGCCTTTGGCATGCATTGCCATGCGCACTTGATTGGCTTGATGGAAAAGGAGTTCAGCAGCCAGCCCTTGCCCGAGGTGAGCAGTACAGAGCGCATGCGCGCCCGCGCCTTCAGCAAGGGATCGAGCACCATGTTTGTGAACGTGGTGCAGTTCGTGCAAGTGCCGTTCTGGAACGTGGCGCAAAAGAAGCGGATGCTGGAAGCGGCGGCGCAGCACGCCGCAGCGAATGCCAATCTGATGGCGCCGCCCTTGCGCGAGCGTTTGCTGACCAGCCTGGCCGATGGGGACAAGGATCTCGATCCGGCCCTGGCGCCGGCGCTGGCGGCGATACGCCAGGCGCTGTCGGTGACGACGTGTACCGGTCTGTGCCAGTACTACTGACTGATGTGACTTACTCCGATGCCTGCAGCGGTTTGTTGGGGGGGGGGGGGGGCCCCCCCCCCCCCCCCCCCCACGAGGCCCCACGCATACACGGCGTAGTAGCCGATGACGAGGCCGTAGGCGGCCATGGTCAGCGGACTCTGGCCGAACGGTGGCGGCGGCACGGGCACGTCCAGGCGCGTGTTCATATAGATTTGCATGCCGCGGTACAGCAGGCGGGCGATGAACAGCATCGTGATGGTTAGTCCCAGATAGCGGTGCTGGGTAAAGAAAAAGTCTTTGCCAACCTGTTCGAAGCGCGTCAGCTTCAAGCCCAGCACGCCGAGCCAGCCACCGGCCAGCGCGCCCGCGCCTAGGCTGGACAGGGGCAACAGCTCGAATTTCGTCGTCGTCGCCAGGAACAGCAGCAGCGCTGGAAAGACGACCGCCACGCTCCAGTGGCGCCACAGCTGCGACTTCTGGCGCGCCACCAGTTTTTTCAGGCGCGAATAAATGCGCCAGACCAGCAGCGGGACCAGGAACAGCAGGGCGAGGGTAGTGGTTTCCATGTAGGCAATCGGGTGCGGGTAAAACAGCGATTGTAAGCCAGATGGGGACGGGCGGCGATGCTTGTCAAACGGTAAAAGTTGCTGGTTGACATTTACATGGCATGAACGCACTATGCCCTGTCACACAGCGCCGCCATGAGCGGTGCGGTGCGCTTGCTTGTTGTCGCCACCTTCATACACTGGAGTTCCATGTCTACTCGTTTGCCTTTGCTGCCCATCACTGTCGGCCTGATGGCCTCGTCTTCCCTGGCCATGGCGCAAGATGGCGCGTATCAAGCCCCGCCAGCGCCTCTGCAAGCCATCGTCGATGCGCCGCGCGCGCCGACCCTGAGCCTGAGCCCGAAACGGAACCTGGCTGCCGTGCTGCCCACGCCATCTTTGCCCAGCATCAGCGAAGTGGCGCAGCCGGAACTGAAACTGGCGGGCTTGCGCATCAATCCGCGCACGTATTCGGCCAGCCGTTTCAGTTTTCACACGGGACTGGGCTTGCTCAACATCGATACGCAGAAGGAAATCAAGGTCAGCGGCTTGCCCGCCTCGCCCCGCATCGCCGACCTGGCCTGGTCGCCCGACCAGCGCTACCTGGCGTTTACGCACATCGCCTATGCCGACCCCGCCAAGGGCGTGAAGGAATCGGGCGTGGAACTGTGGCTGCTTGACGTGCAGACGAAAGCGGCGCGCAAGCTGGGCAATCAAGCGCTGTCGACCGTGTATGGCCGCGGTTTTTCCTGGCTGCCAGACAGCAAGACCTTGCTGGTGCAACTGAAACCGGCCAAGCTGGGCGCGGCGCCCGTGGCGAGCGGTATTCCGACAGGCCCGTCCATCCAGGACAGCGTGCCGGGCGGCGGCGTCAAGCAATTGCGCACCTATCCCGACCTGCTGAAAAACGAACAGGATGCACAGCTGTTCGAGCACTACATCACCGTGCAGCTGGCCTTGCTGGACGTGGCGGGCAAGCAGCGCCTCGTCGGCCAGCCGGGCCAGTTCTCGCGCGTGGCGGCCTCGCCCGATGGCAAGCACTTGCTGACGACGAGCATCGTGCGTCCGTATTCCTACATCGTGCCGGCCTCCGACTTTGCCCACAAGATCGACGTGCGCGACCTGAATGGCAAGGTGGTGCATGCGGTGGCGGCCCTGCCGCTGGAAGAAGGCCTGCCGCCAGGCAATGATGCCGTGTCCGCCGGCGTGCGCTCCGTCAGCTGGCGGGTTGATGCGCCAGCCACCCTGGTGTGGGCCGAAGCGCAGGATGGCGGCGACCCGGCCAAGGCGGTCGAGATCCGCGACATCGTCTACACGCAGGCGGCGCCGTTCACCGCCAAGCCGGCCGTGCTGGCCAAGCTCGGTTCGCGTTATGCGGGCGTGGCCTGGGGCCGTGGCGACCTGGCCCTGCTCAGCGAAGCGTGGTACAAGACGCGCGCCGTCAAGCAGTGGAAAATTTCGCCAGATCAACCTTCCGCGCCGGCCGACCTCGTGTATGCGGGATCGTTCGAAGACCGCTACAACGATCCGGGCCAGCCCGTCATGCGCGCCGACGCGGCCGGCTTGCCGCGCCTGCTGATCGCCTTTGACAACTCCATCCTGCTCGACGGCCAGGGCGCGTCGAAGGAAGGCGACCGTCCCTTCATCGACCGCCTGAACCTGGCGACGAAACAGAAGCAGCGCCTGTTCCAGAGCGCCGCACCCTACTATGAAAACGTGGTGGCCGTGCTGGACGAGGATGGCAGCCGTTTGCTGTCCACGCGCGAATCGCCGACCGAGCAGCCGAATTACTATGTGCGCAACCTGAAACAGCAGGGCGCGGCGCAATTGACGGCCCTCACGCATTTCCCCCATCCGCTGCCGCAATTGAAGGACGTGCAGAAAGAGCTGATCCGCTACAAGCGCGCCGACGGCGTGGACTTGACGGCGACATTGATGCTGCCGCCGAACTATGACGTCAAACGCGACGGCCCGCTGCCGACCCTGATGTGGGCATACCCGCAGGAATTCAAGACGGCCAGCGCCGCCAGCCAGACCAAGGGTTCGCCGTACAAATTCAATGCCGTCAGCTACTGGGGCCCGGCCGCCTTCCTGTCCATGGGCTACGCCGTGCTCGACAATCCATCGTTCCCCATCGTCGGCAATGGCGAGCAGGAACCGAACGACACCTATCTGCCGCAGCTGGTGGCCGACGCCGAGGCTGCCGTTGAGGAAGTGGTGCGCCGCGGCGTGTCCGACCGCAACCGCATCGCCATCGGCGGCCACTCATATGGCGCTTTCATGACGGGCAATCTGCTGGCGCACACGCGCCTGTTCCGCGCCGGCATCGCCCGCAGCGGCGCCTACAACCGCACCCTGACGCCGTTTGGCTTCCAGGCGGAAGAGCGCTCGTTCTGGCAGGCACCGGCCGTCTACCAGGCCATGTCGCCATTTAATTATGCGGACAAGATCAAGGATGCGCTGCTGATGATTCATGGCGAGCAGGACAACAACTCGGGCACCTTCCCCATCCAGAGCGAGCGCATGTTCCAGGCCGTCAAGGGACTGGGCGGCACGGCGCGCCTGGTGATGCTGCCGAACGAGAGCCACGGCTACCGCGCGCGCGAATCGATCATGCAGATGCTGTATGAAAGCAACAACTGGCTGGAGAAATATGTGAAGAACGCGGCGCCGCCAGCCGCCGACGCCAAGCCTGCAAGCAAATAAGGGCAGCGGCGCGCATCTCGTGGTATGGTCTTCCTTTGTCTGCAGGGAGGCCAGCCATGTCAGTCATCCATAGCCACCGCGCGCCCGACCCGGCGCCCGTCGATGAACCCATGCCGGCGCCGGAGCCGCAAGAAGCGCCCGGGCGCCAGCCGGGGCCCGTGCACCCGGTGCCGCAGGACGATCCGGTGCCGCACCCGCACCCCAGTTAATCTCTTCAAGAAAGGCTGTTTTAGATGGCAATTGTCAAGGAAGTCTACACACGCAAAGTCAGCGGAGAATCGTTCGACTATGAACTCGATTATACCCAGGGCGCGGACGTGGCCTGGATTGCGCGCGTGTACCACGACGGCGTGCTGAAAGGCTCGCCGCACGGCGCGCTGACGGCCAACGTGCTGTCCGGCCCCGCGCTGGAACAGTATCTGCGCGCCTACGTCGAAGGCATGATCGAGCGGGGGCTCGACGTGGCCGAGTAAGCTGTTTGCAGTATTGATGAAAAAGGGCGCCGCGGCGCCCTTTGTGTTTCTGCTGGTGTCGGATTACGCGGCTGCGCCGCTAATCCGACCTACGCGCATGCACATGGAACGTAGGTCGGATTAGCGGGGCAACGCCCCGCGTAATCCGACAACATGGTTGGCCGCCAATCTAATCAAACGCCCACGTGTACAACACGTCGAGCGCATTGTTCGTGCCCGTCTGGAATTGCAAGGTGATGCGGCGGTTCAGCTTATAACGGAGCTTGACCAGGCTCGTCGCCGTGCTCGTGCCTTGCTCGAACGTCAGGTAGGCGCGCGAGGACAGGCGCTTGCCGACGGTGACGACCGTGCTTTCCAGCCCTTGCGCCTGCGACAGGCCCACTTCATCGAGGCCCAGCGAATTGGCCAGCTTGCCTTGCAGGCCGCCGCCGGAGCCGCCGAAGAGGGCGCCGGCCGCCGTCGTCAGCAAGGCCATTTCATCGCCGGCCGCCGTTTCCGCGCCGTGGCCGAGGATCAGCCAGGCCAGCTTGTCGCTGTCCGACACGCTTGGCGTGGACACCAGCTTGGCCGTCGGCGCCTGGGCCGTGCCGCGCACTTCCACGCCCGCTTCCACGTTTGTTTCCGACAAGGCTTCGCCTTCGGGACGCTTGCGCACGGCCAGGATATTGAGCGACGGGTTGTCGTAGGCGCCCGTGAAGGCGATCAAGCCCCGTTCGATCGACAGCTTCTGCCCGTAGGCCGCATACTGGCCGCTGGTGACCTTGATGCTGCCCGTCACGCGCGGCGCGGCGCGGTTGATGACTCTGGCGCGCACATTGCCCGCCAGATCCGCGTCGATGCCCATGCCGCGCAGGTGGAAGGCATTGCCCAGGTCGAACTCGAGGTCGATATTCAGGGGCAGCGACGGCGCTTCCTTGCTGCCCTTGACTTCCTTGCCCAGCACCACCACGTCGCTGCTTTGCGTCGGCGTGTCTTGCGGCGCCAGTTCGATCAGCGCGCGGTTGGCCCTGAACTTGCCCTCGAAGCTGAAGCGTTTGTCGTTGCGCACCAGGGTGCTGTTGCCCGACAAGACCAGGGTACGGTCGGGCCGCGACAGCGCTTGCAGGCGGTCGGCCAGCAGTTTCAGTTCCAGGCTTGCCTCGCCATTCGCAAAGCGTACCCAGCCATCGGCCTGCACCTTGCCATCGCCGCCGTCAAAACTCAGGCGCTGCAATTGCAGTTGATCGCCGGCCAGCTTCGCCTGCAGCACGCCATTGCGCAATTTCAAGCCCTGGTCGGCCCAGTTGACGAGCAGCTTGCTGCCGTTGATGTCGCCATTCAATTGCGGCGCGCCGATGGTACCGCTGCCGGACAGGGCCACCTTCAAGGCGCCGCCCAGTTCCAGGCCCGGCTGGCCCGTCAGCGGCGCCAGCCACGCCAGCGAATCGATATTGGTGGTGCCCGTCAGCGAGAGGGCGCTGTCGTTGCTGATGCGTCCGCCCAGCATTTGCACGGTGGCATTGATGTCGCTCTGGCCCGCGCGCGCGCCGTCGAGTTTCACGGCCAGGCGCAGCTGCTGGTTGGCCACGTCCACTCTCGCATCGAGGGTGCGCAAGCCCAGCGCCAGCGGCTGTTCCACGCCCACCGTCACGTCGCCTTTTTCGCGGTAAATGTGCAGCATGCCGGCCAAAGATGGATCCTTCTGTTTCGCCGTCGGCACTTGCATGTCGAGCGACCATTGCGCGCCCAGGGTCAGGTCGCTGCGCGCATTGGCTTGCAGCGCGGGAATCACTTGCGCCAGATAGGTCAGCGCTACGCCGGCCGCCTGGCCGGAACTGGTCCAGCGGGGGCCGTTCTTGACGAGGCTTTGCATGGTGATGCTGCCTGCCGGCAATTTGATGACGGTGTTGCCCACGCTGATCTGCTCGGGCTGGCCCAGGCCCGCCACGCCGCTGTTGGCAGGGCCCGCCACTTTCACGGGCACGGGCGCTTGCAGCACGAGCGCATAGCGGCCCTTGTTTTGCAGGCTGTCGATGGTGCCCGTCCAGCTGGCGCCGCTCTGGCTGCCGCGCACTTGCACGGTGGCGTCGAAATCGTCATTGCGCGCCGCCAGGCTCACCGTATGGCTGCCGCGCGTGCCCGTCGTGCCCAGGCGGGCGCTGGCCAGCTTGAAGGTGGGCGTGCTGTAGCCCGTGATTTCCAGGCTGCTGACCATGGGGTCGAGCGCGCCTTGGCCGGCGCCCACGCTGGCGCTGCCTTTGACGGCTTTCAACTGCTGGTCGCCAAAGAAGGTCAAGTCCTTGCCGTCGAGCGTCAGCTGGGCTGCGGGCGCATCCATCTTGCCCGAGACGGAACCGGCCGCATGCAGCACGCCGGCAAAACGGGGGCCCAGGGTCGACAGTTGCGGCGCATCGAGCTTCCACGTCAGCTGGTCCGTGGCGCCGCCCAGCGCACCCTTGGCCAGCAGGCTGTTCGGCCCCAGGCGCAATTCCGTATCCACGCTGTCGATGCGTTTCGCATTGGCCGACAGCTTGGCGTAGCCGGCCAGCGGCGCGTTTTGCAAGGTCGATTCGCGCAGGGCCAGGTTCAGGGCCACTTGCCAGTCGCTCGTCAGGCGGCCGCTGCCGTTGAAGTCCGCATTGACGTTACCATTGGGCAGCGATGCGCCAAACGCGGCCGGGTTGATCTTTTGCAGGGAACCCGTCATTTTCAATTCCGCTTGCTGCTTGGCTCCCGTCAAGCCCACTTCGCCGCTGGCGTGGATGGCGCTGTCGGGCGCAGGGCGCTTGCCACTGGTCAGGCCCAGGCCCTTCGCATCGGCAACAAAGCTCGTGCGCGGCTGCTGCATGGTTCCCTGCACCACGCCGCTGGCCAGTACCGTGCCCAGCAAGT
Source organism: Janthinobacterium sp. NKUCC08_JDC (assembly GCF_019345575.1). Classification (NCBI taxonomy): domain Bacteria; kingdom Pseudomonadati; phylum Pseudomonadota; class Betaproteobacteria; order Burkholderiales; family Oxalobacteraceae; genus Janthinobacterium; species Janthinobacterium sp. NKUCC08_JDC. The sequence continues at coordinate 86,530 of NZ_JAHKQW010000012.1, forward strand.
CGCCCTGCAAGGCGGAAAGTTGCCGCGCATCGACGTTCCAGTTGAGTTTTTCGCCAGCGCCGCCAAAGTTGCCCTTGGCCGTCACGTTATTCTTGCCCAGTGCCAGTTGCACGTCGATGCCGCTGAAATGGGCCGCATCGGCCGTCAGCTTGCCCTTGCCCGACAGGGGCTGGTCGAGCAGCTTGCTGGGGCGCACGGTGAAGTCCGCATTCGCCAGCCACTTGGGCGCCACGTGACCATTCGCGCGCACGTCGAGGTTCAGGTCGGCCACGGGGAAGGCGCCGAAGTCGGCGGGATTGAGACGGCTGGTACTGGCCACGGCCTTGAATGGCTGCTCGTCCTTCAGGCTGATCTGGCCCGTCGCATTGACGCTGCTTTTGCCCGCTTGCAAGGTCGCCTTGCGCAGTTGCACCAAGGAGTCGGCCAAGGTCGCTTCCACGTCCAGGCGCAGCTTGGCTTCGCCGAGCTTGGCGCGCAGGGTCTGCGTCTTGCCGTCGCTGTCGAGCACGATGTCGCCGACGATTTTCGTGCTGTTGATGCTGCTGTACATGTGCTGCAAGTCGATCTTGTCCGTGTGCAAGGTCAGCTGCGCATTGCCGATGGGCGCGTCGGCCGCGTCGCGGTTAAGCTTGCCGCCGCCCGTGAATTTGCCCGCGTTGCCGAAGTCGATGATGGCCGACTCGAGCGTCGTGGCCGTCAGGGTGCCGCCCAGGCGTGCCTCGAACTGGCGCAGCGGCAGCTTTTGCTGGTCGATGGGGCCCGGCGCGGCGTGGTTGAGGATGGCCAGCTTGCCCGACACGGTTTGCGCGTTGGGGCGCGTGTCGATGGTGGCATCGAGTTCCAGGCTCAGGTCCGCCTGCGGCAAGGTGGTGTCGAACTTGCCCGGATTGATGTTGCGGCCTTTGATGCTGGCCGAGCGCAGGATGATGACGGGATCGAACGGCGCCAGCGCCAGCCGGGCGTCGGCCGTGGCCGCGCCCGCGCTGCCCTTGGCCGTGACGTTCAGCACGTTCAAGTCGCCGCCCAGTTGCAAGGCGAGGGCAGCCGGTTTTTCGCCGGCGGCGGGGTTGAGCTGCGTCAAGCCGGCCTTGCCCGACAGTTTGAACGGCTGCGTGGCGGCTATCGTCGCGCTGGCCGTGGCCTGGCCGAACGGCGTCAGGGCTGAGGCGTCTTCCAGTTGCCATTGCGACTTGTCACCCGACAGGGTGAAATGGATTTTTTCAAACACCGTGTTGCCGCCCGGGCTGACCAGGGTCACCTTGTCCAGGCGCGCGTCGGCAATGCCGATCCTGAACGGCGCGGCCAGGCTGGTGGGCATGGTCGACGGTTCCTCGGACGGCGCCGTGCTTTCCACGGACAGGCTGGCCACGTGCAGTTCGCTGATGGCAATGCCTTCCGAGAAGAACTGGAACGGCGACCAGTTGATGTCGATATTGTCGGCCGTGATGTGCTGCGTCTTGCTGCGGTAGCTGACGTGGCCCAGGTGCATGCGGTTGTACAGCGAGCCGGACACGCCCGACACTTCGATGTCGCCGCCGCTGGCGCTGGCCACTTTTTGCACCAGCATCTGCAAGGTCGATTCGCGGCCCAGGAACCAGAAGGCGCCGCCCAGCAGCACCGCCAGGCTGGCGACGGCGATCAGTACGTAGCGCACCCAGCGGCGCGGTTTTTTCGCCGGCGGCGGAGGGACGGCGCCGGGCGATTCGGTAGTCATATCGGACATCAGAAAGTGAATCCCAGAGAGAAGTGCAAACGGTAGGCGTGGACGGCGTGGCCATATGCCACGTCGACATTGATGGGACCGACGGGGCTCTTGTAGCGCCCGCCCAGGCCGTAGCCCGATTTCGGCGTCATGGCCGCTTTCATGGTGTCGGCCGCGTTGCCGGCGTCATAGAAAGCGGCAATGGCCCACTTCGGCTTGAACCAGTACTGGTATTCGGCGCTGCCGGTGAGCATGTAGCGCCCGCCGACGGTAGCGTCGCCCTCTTTGACGCCCAGTTCCTGGTAGGCATAGCCGCGCACCGACTGGTCGCCGCCCGCGCGGAACAGGTAGACGGCCGGCACGCCGCGTTTTTCCTTTGAGCCCAGCGCGCCCATTTCGCCGCGCACGATCAGCTCGCCCTTTTCACCGAGCGGACGGTAATACACGGCCTTGCCTGCCACGCGCACGAAGCGCTCGTCCGTCAGCACGGGCAGCAGGGCGCCGCCCACCTGGGCATTGATGACATAGCCTTTGGTGGGGAACAGCAGGCTGTCGAGGCTGCGCTTGGTGATGGCATAGGTCAGCGGCAAGCTCTTGCTGCGCGTCTGTTCCAGCCCCACGACGGTCTTGTCTTCGCTGAGGAACTCGAATGTCAGGCTGCGCTCGAGGTTGGTGCCGCCCCAGTTGCGCTTGGCCGAGATGGTCGTCACGGCCGTGATTTCGTTGGAAATGTCGCTGCGCTCGAACGAGGCGCCCGCGCTGTCGTTGTAGCCGCGCTCGGTCGTTGGAAAGTAAAAATTGGCGTGCGCCGCCTGTTTCTTCGTTTCCATGGTGATCGCGCTCTTGAAGCGCGTGCCCCACACGTTCAGGTTGTCATAGTTGAGCTGGGCGCGATTTCCCGTATTCGTACTGAAACCGAGACCGGCGCTGACGTTCTGCTGCTTGTTTTCCGTCACGCGCACGACCAGCGGCAACTGCGGCGCGGGGCCACGGTTGGCCGGCTTGGCGTCGGGCGCGGCGCCGGCGGCATCGGCTTGCTGGCTTTCCTGGCCCGCCTCGATCTGCTCGCTGAGGATGCTGCTCATGTCGGCGCTCACTTCCACGCTGGCAAAGTAGCCCGTGTCCTGCAGGCGCGCCTGGAACGATTGCAGCGCCGATTCGCTGTAGTAATCGCCGGGACGGATCTTGTCGAGGTTGCGGATGATGCTGGCGTCGTAGCGCTTCAAGCCTTCGATGCGCAGCTCGCCGAAGCGCAGCTCGGGGCCGCTGTCGAGCACCACCAGCAGCGAGACCTTGTGCGTTTCCGGGTCGACCACGGCTTGCGTATCGACCAGCTGGGCGCGCGGGTAGCGCGTCTGCACCACTTCGCGCAGCAGCGCGCGCTTGGCCGCTTCCCAGTCGGACTGGCGAAACACGCTGCCCGTCTTCAGGGCCCAGCTGCGCTTCAGCGCTTCCGTATCGTAGGGCTCGCTGGCGGCCAGCGGCGGCGTGGGGTCGAAGCCGCGCAATTCCAGCTCGACCTTGTCGATGGTCGCGGGCTGGCCCGGGTCGACGTCGACGATGACGACGGGCTTGGCGCCCGTCGTATCGACGCGCACCGTGACGACGGGCGTATAGTAGCCGGCCGTGGCGATGAGGTTTTTGGCTTCTTCGGGCGTAGCGCGCACGAGGCGGCGCAATTGCTCGCGGTCCATGCGCGGGTTGCCGCGGAAGCGTTCCAGGTCCAGGTTTTTTTCGAGCAGCTCATCGAGGTCGCCGGGCGCGTTGACCTTGACCTCGTACTGCAGCGGGGCAGGCGCCGCTTCCGTGGTGCTGGCGCTCTCTGGAGCAGCATCCTGCGTGGCCTCTTGTGCGGCAGCATGGGCGGCAGGAAACAGCAAGATGGCACCGCCGGCGGCCGCCAGTGTCAGTTGCCCCATTACTTTTGCCACTACTTGTGCCAAAATTCGTGGTCGTATCGCCTTGCCGGCAGCCGTATGCCGTATGGGTCGTGCAGAAAACATGGTGCTCCAGATAAGTAAATGCTGACTGCATGTTACCGGAATAGGTAAACTGATGGCGGACGAATAAGTATTTTTTGCGCAGGGAATCATGTTTTCCCACGCACTCGGACAGAATAAAACTGAAAAGAAAGAAATTATGCTAGCAACGGACTCCGCACTGGTGCTCTTTAGCGGTGGACAAGATTCCACTACCTGCCTGGCCTGGGCCTTGAAACACTATAGCCGCGTGGAAACCATCGGCTTTGATTATGGCCAGCGCCATGCGATCGAACTGACCGTGCGTCCCGGCGTGCTGGAACAGATGCGCCAGCAGTCGCCCGAATGGGACAGCCGCCTGGGCCAGGATCACATGATCGACCTGTCGCTCATTTCCGCCATTTCCGATACGGCCATGACGCAGAACGTCGAGATCGTCATGCAGGAAAACGGTTTGCCGAACACTTTTGTTCCTGGACGCAACTTGCTGTTCATGACCGTCGCCGCCACCGTGGCCTACCGCCGCGGCTTGACGGTGCTGGTTGGCGGCATGTGCGAGACGGACTTTTCCGGCTACCCGGATTGCCGCGATGACACGATGAAGGCCCTGCAAGTAGCCCTGAACCTGGGCATGGACACGCGCATGAAGCTGGAAACGCCGCTGATGTGGCTGGACAAGGCGCAAAGCTGGGACCTGGCGGAAGACCTGGGCGGCCAGCCGCTGGTCGACCTGATCCGCAGCGGCACGCATACGTGCTACCTGGGCGAGCGGGGCGAGCTGCACGACTGGGGCTATGGCTGCGGCACTTGCCCCGCCTGCGCCCTGCGCGCGAATGGCTACCAGCAATATGCTGCGAGAAAAGCCCTGAAGTAACAGGTTGCGCCGTTTCTTCAAGCGGCGCGGCGGGGAGACCAGCCATGCTGTGGTTTTTGCCACAGGAGCGTCTTGCCATGAAATCCCTCTTTGCCGCGCTGTACGGCCCCGTGTTCTGGGCCGGCTTCATCGGCGGCGCCGCTTGCCTGATCGCGGTGTGCCACTATTCCCTGTGGGTCTTGCCGCCCTTGCTGCTGCTGGCCCTGTTCACTTCCTTTCTTGCCGAACGCTATCTGCCGTACGACGGCGCGTGGAACGACGGTCACGGCGACAGCTGGCGCGATACGCTGCACGCGCTCGTCAATGAAGCGCTGTACCTGCTGGGCCTGGCGGCTTTTCCCCTGCTGGCCGGGCATCTGGCGCTGGGGCCGTTCTGGCCGGGCCAGCTGCCGTTCTGGGCGCAGCTGCTGCTGGCGATCCTGATTGCCGACTGCGGCATCACGCTCGTGCACTACCTGAGCCACCGCTATTATTTTCTGTGGAAACTGCATGCCGTGCACCACAGCGTGCAGCGCATGTACGGTTTCAACGGCTGGATGAAACATCCGCTGCATCTGCTGCTCGAAGCGGCGGGTGGCATGCTGCCCTTGCTGCTGCTGGGCATACCGGAGAAGGTCATGGCCGTGCTGGCGTTTGCCGTGGCGATCCAGCTGTTGCTGCAGCACGCGAATGTCGACATGCGCATGGGGCCGCTGCGCCACGTGTTCGCCTGGGCGCCCTTGCACCGTTTTCACCACATGAAGTATGGCACGGCCGGCGACGTGAATTTCGGCCTGTTCTTTACGTGCTGGGACCGTCTGCTGGGCACGGCCTTCGACGCGCCCGGCTATCGCATGCGGGGCGAAGACCTGGGCATCGGCAGCCGTCCCGATTATCCCGTCGCTTATGGACCGCAGCTGCTGGAGCCGTTCCGCGCGGAAGAGGGCGTGCGCGCGCCGGAGTTGCCGGCCGGCTTGCGGCAGGCACTCAATCGTGCCGTCAATCGAGCAGCTTGACGTCGAGCTGGCGCAAGCTGCGGTCGGCGCGCACGCCGAACAGGCTGCGCATGGTGCGCGAAAAATGCGCGGCATCGGCAAAGCCGGCGCCGTGGGCCGCCTGCGTCAGGGTACTGCCGAGCAAGATGAAGCGGATGGCCAGGCGCAAGCGGCGCCACAGCACCAGGCGCCGCACAGGCAAGCCCAGCTGGGCGCTGAACAGGCGCTCCAGCTGGCTCAGCGACAAATGCGCGGCCTCGGCCACTTCCGCCGCGCTGACCTTGCCAGACAAGAGCGCATCGACCTTGTCCAGCGCCCGCAGCAGGCGGGGATCGGGCAAGCGCTCGCGCGGCTGCGCCTGCAGCGCGGCGGCCAGGCTGTCGAGACTGGGTACGCCGGCGCTGGCGGCCGCCGCCAGCAGGGCCGCGCCGCCCAGGCGCTGCGGTTCCGCATAGATGGTCAGCATGGGTGCCGGCGCGGCGATGATGGCGTGCGGGCGCAGGCTGTCGACCAGCAAGTGCCGCGCTGTGTGGATGATGCCGTCGAGCTCGGCCGTGAAGGGCGCTCCCGTGCTCAGCATCAGCTGGTGCGCATAATGGGCGTGGCTGTCCGTGGCGCCCGCTGCGCCATGCAAGATGGCAAAGTCCGGCGCCAGCCAGAGTGTTCCCTGCCAGCTATCTTGCTGCAAACGCGGCTCCTCGGTAATGGATTGCGGGGCGATCATACCAGTGTCGGGCGATGGTTTTCATGGCATCGAATTTTCCTGGAGTACACATCATTGCGTTCACGAAATATGTGCTCTTTTTAATACAATATTCAGCATTGCAAGGGCGCCCGCTGTAACGTACTATCATTCTCATCGACTACCGATGGTAGTTGTACAGCCCGCTGCCAGCCATGTTGCTGGCCGTGAAATGGTTTGATGTCCGTCCTGTCAGCCTGCCATGTCTACACGCGCGTCTTCGTCGTGGTTTGCCAAGCCAGTGTCGCACTGGGTGGGACCGCGTGCGTTGGCCGCGCTGGTGCTGGCGCTGTGTCTGGGGTTGACGTACGGCGCCTGGCGCAATGCCCATGATGCCAGCGAACAGCAGGTGCAGGCCGATTTCGATTTCCGCGTGCGCGAACTGGTGGGCAACATCGCCGGCCGCATGCAGACCTATATCCAGGTGCTGCACGGGGTGCAGGGACTGTATGCCAGTTCGCAGGAAGTCACGCGCCGCGAATTCCATGCCTATCTGTCGGTGCAGCAGGTGGACCGTCACTTTCCCGGAATCCACGGCATCGGCTTCCTGCCGCTGTTGCCCGGCGCCGGCCTGGCGCGGCACGAGGCCAGCGTGCGCGCGGAAGGCTATCCCGGCTATGCCGTGCGTCCGCACGGCCAGCGCGCCTGGCATGCGCCCATCACCTATCTGGAACCTTTAAGCGACAGCAACCTGCTGGCCTTCGGCTATGACCTCTGGTCCGAACCCGTGCGCCGCGCCGCGCTCGAGCAGGCGCGCGATACGGGGCGGGCCGCCATGACGGGCAAGATTCACCTGGTGCAAGATAGCGGCAGCGCCCAGGCGCATGGCTTCCTCGTCGTGCTGCCCGTGTATGACAATGGCATGCTGCATGCGAGCGTGGAACAGCGGCGCGCCGCCTTGCGCGCCTGGGTGTTTGCGCCGTTCCGCATGGGCGACCTGATGGCGGGCGTGGGCGGCGAGGCGGCGCGCCAGCTGGACCTGGAAATCTATGACGGCGCGCAACTGGCCGAGGCGACCCTGATGTACGACAGCTTGCCGGGCGGCTTTTCCTCTGCCGCGTCGGACAGCCTCGTGTCGCGGCAAGTCATCACCATCGCCGGCCGCCCCTGGACCTTGCGCGTGCGCGCCATGCCGGGCTTCGATGGCGAGCTGCTGGCGCGGCCCCGTCTGGTGGCCTGGACCGGTTTGCTGGCCAGCATCGTGCTGGCGCTGGCGGCCTGGCTGCTGGCGGCGGGCCGTGCCCGCGCCCAGGCGGCGCTGGCGCGCTCGAGCGAGCTGACCGGCCAGCTGGAGCAGGGGCAGGCGAGCGTGCTGGCGATGGCTGAGGCGGCGCAGCGCAGCCAGGCCATGCTGCGCAGCATCCTCGATTCGACCATCGACGGCATTCTGGTCGACAATATCAACGGCCGCATCTTCACGTCGAACCGGCGTTTCCGCGACCTGTGGCAAGTGCCCGACGCGCTCGACTGGCAAGCCGATGGCACGGCGCTCGTGCGCCATGTGGAAAGCCAGCTCGAGCAGGCGGCGCCTTTCCTCGGAGCACGCGCCCACGCGCCGCACGGCCACCGCGAGCGGCGCGACGTGCTGCACCTGCGCGATGGACGGGTGGTCGAACAATACGTGCGCAGCATGCAGTTGGGCAATGAGCAGGCGCGTTTGTGGACCTTCCGCGATATCAGCGAGCGCAGCCAGATGGAACGGCGCGAGCATACGCGGCGGCAAGTGCTGGAAATGCTGGCCACGGGCGCGCCGCTGGAACGGGTGCTGGAAAGCGTGGTGCTGAGCGTGCAAGCCGACCATCCCGCCATGCTGTGCAGCATCTTGCTGCTCGACGAAAGCCGCCACCGCCTGGTGCTGGGTGCGGCGCCGAGCTTGCCCGCGTTTTTCAACCTGTCCAGCCATGGCCACGACCTCGACACCCTGCAGGGCGTGCACGGCATCGCCGCGCAAGCCGTGCGCGACGGCCAGCGCGTGATCGTCGGCGATCTGCATGCCGCTGCGCAGGAAACGATGGAACTGGCGTGCCGTGCCCAGCTGCAATCATGCTGGGCCGAGCCCGTGCGTGGCGGCTCGGGCAAGCTGCTCGGTGTGCTGATGGCGTATCACCGCCAGCCGACCTTGCCGGGCGCGGCGCATCTGGCGCGGCTGAGCGAGGCGGCCCACCTGGCCGGCATGGCCATTGAACAGGCGCAGGTGGCGCTGGCCCTGCGCGCGGGCGAAGCGCGTTTCCGCAGCCTGTACGACCATGCGCCCGTGGCCTTGTGGGAACAGGACTGGTCTGCCGTGCGCGCCGCGCTCGATGCGCTCGAGCAAGCGGGTGTGCGCGACCTGGGCGCCCACTTCCAGGCCAATCCGGACGCGCTGCGGCGGCTGGCGGGGCTGGTGCGCATCATCGATGCGAACGGCGCCGCGCTGGCGCAGGTGCGCGCCAACGAGGACGACCAGCGCCGCGGCGCCTTGAGCCTGGCGCAGAATTTCGACGACAGTGCATTGCCCCGTTTCGGCGATGCGCTGCTGGCGCTGGCTGGCGGCGCCCACCTGTACGAGTGCGAGAGCAGCTTCGTGCTTCTCGATGGCGCGGCGCGGCAAAATGAATTGAGCTTGCTGGTGATGCCTGGCCATGCGGACAGCCTCGATTTCGTCATGGTGTCTTCGCTCGACATCACCGAGCGCAAGCGCATGAACGCGGAACTGCTGCAGCTGGCCACTACGGATTTCCTGACCGGCTTGCCGAACCGGCGCCACTTCATGGCGTCGCTGGAAAACGAGCATGCCCGCTTGCAGCGCGAGCTGGCCAGCTGCGCCAGCGTGCTGATGCTCGACATCGATCACTTCAAGCGCGTCAACGACGAGTATGGCCATGCCGTGGGCGACGCCGTGCTGCGCCACCTGGGCGCGCTGATGTGCCAGGCGCTGCGCAAGGTCGACGTGCCGGGCCGCGTGGGCGGCGAGGAATTTGCCATCTTGTTGCCGGGCACGGATCTGAGCGCCGCCGCCGTGTTTGCCGAACGGCTGCGCCGGCGCGTGGCGGAAAGTTCGCTGACCATCGATGGCGGCACGGTGATCACCATCACGGTGAGCATCGGCATGGCTGCCATGGCCGGTACCGATGCCGATTGCGACGCCGTGCTGGCGCGCGCCGACGAGGCGCTGTACCGGGCCAAGCGGGGCGGGCGCAACCGCATCGAACAGAACGATGGCGGCGGCGACGGCGTGCTCAGCAAATTCATGGCGCAGTGATTACAGGCTGTGCTGACGCGCTTGCGTCTGCTTGCGGTTGCGGCTGACGATCAGCCAGACGATGGCGACGGGTATCAGCAGCGGCAGCAGCACGGGCGTGCTCAGCGCGAGCGCCAGCACGACGCACAGGGCCACGGCGGCGATCAGCACTACGCTCACGCCGGCCAGCACCACGCCCGCCACGATGGCGGCGCACACCACCGCAATGGCGGCGATCAGCAAGCCGCCGCCGGCAAACACGAGGCCGAACAGCCACTCGAGCGGACCGTCGACATCGTCGCCGTTGAACTGCATGTGCATGTCGCTGCCGCCGACCTTGTCGAGGAACAGGCAGGCGAGCATGACGATGAGGACGAAGGTGAGCAGTTTTTTCATGGTAAGCCTCGCAGTGTGGGTGATCGGGTATTGCATGGTCACACTGTAGGGGCGCGCCCGGTTTGCCGCCAGCGGCGTGCGACAGGCCGTCATTTTCACGGTATGGAAGGCGCTGGAGGCCAGAAAACGCTGATCTGGAACAAGATTTCTTTTCTTGTAATGTACGCAAGCCGTCCTATACTGAATACCTCACTCTCGCAAGGAGGGCAACATGCTTTTGTTTGCAGATACCGGGGATCAATCGCTATCCCCCCCTGACCATCGAATCACGCGCCAGCGTAGCGCCACGCAGTCCTGCGCCGAGCCCGTCGGTGCGCCATCGGCGATACCGCCGATCATCATCAATCCCTTTAATTACCATGCGCCGCTGCCGGCCATCGACCCGCGCTGGGTGCCGCCGGGCCCGCCGCTGACCTGGCCCAACCGGCCTGCCATGTCCATGTGCTGACAGTCGCGTGGGAAGATGCCGGACGGAAGTGTTGAACGTTCACCCGTGCCGCCGGGAACGCGGCACGGGCGGGCGTTTTCGACTATCATGCTAGCCCCGACCTTCCATCACGAGCACCGCCATGAGTACCGATTTCCCCGACTTTTCCGACGAAGCAGCCGAGCAGGACAATGATGCCCCGATCCAGGAGCCGCGCCTGTGGGTGGGCAATGGCTGGACGGCGAGGGTGATCAAGAACGAGGAAGATGAAGGCTGGGCCGTGGCCATGATCAAGGATGGCGAACCGGAGCCGGCGCTGGTGGGCCCGTGGACCATGGGCCGCGACAAGAAAAACCCGAAGCCGCTCGACGTCAACGCCTTCAATACCCTGGTCAAGACGGCGTCGGAAGTGCTGCGCCGCCACGAGCAGCAGCTGCATGCGCAATTGCACAAGAACCTGTTCGTCGCCACGGACGAGGGGCAAGTCAAGGTGATGTTCGACATCGTCCCCGACGAAGACCACCCGTACGCGGAACTGAGCGCCTACGACGCCGACGGCGAACAGATCGCCAAGGTGCGCACCTCGGCCGCGTTCAAGTTCAATGCGACGTCCGCCGCGAACTGGATCGAGGGCGGCTACCGCCGTCCGTAATCCAACGCCACCACCGGCGTCAACAATGTGTCGGATTACGCGCTTGCGCGCTAATCCGACCTACCTCTTGCGGCATACGCCAGCCGGTACAGCCGCGGCAGGCGTAGGTCGGATTAGGCCTGAAAGGCCGTAATCCGACGCCACCAGCGCCAACCATGTGTCGGATTACGCGTGCCCTTCGGCCACGCTAATCCGACCTACCTCCTCTTCTTTCCTGCGATACGCGAGCCGGTACAGCAGCGGCAGCACCAGCAAGGTCAAGGCCGTCGACGACAGGATGCCGCCGATCACCACGGTGGCCAGCGGACGCTGCACTTCGGCGCCCGTGCCCGTGGCAATCGCCATCGGCACGAAACCCAGCGACGCCACCAGCGCCGTCATCAAGACGGGCCGCAAGCGCGTGATCGCCCCTTCCCGTATGGCATCCTGCAAGGGCATGCCCTGTTCGCGCAGCTGGCGAATGTAGGCGATCATCACGAGGCCGTTCAGCACGGCCACGCCGGACAGGGCGATGAAGCCGACCGCGGCCGAGATCGACATGGGGATGTCGCGCAGCCACAGGGCGACGATGCCGCCTGTCAAGGCGAACGGGATGCCGCTGAACACCAGCAAACCATCTTTCACGTTGCCGAACATGGCGAACAGCAAGACGAAGACGAGGGCCAGCGCCACGGGCACCACCAGCTCCAGGCGTTTCGTGGCCGATTGCAGCTGCTCGAACTGGCCGCCCCAGCTAGTCCAGTAACCGGCCGGGATGGCCACTTGCGCTTGCAGCTGCTGCGTGGCGTCGGCGACAAACGAGCCGATATCGCGTCCGCGCACATTCGCGCTGATGACGATGCGGCGCTTGCCGTCTTCGCGGCTGATCTGGTTCGGTCCCGGCGCCACTTGCAGGCTGGCCACTTCACCGAGCGGAATGAAGCGGGCACGGCCTTCCGCCGCCGCGCCCAGGGGCAGGGCGATGGGCAAGCGTTTCAGTTGCTCGAGGTCGCTGCGCAGGCTGTCGGGCAGGCGTACGACGATGTCGAAGCGGCGGTCGCCCTGGAACAGGGTGCCGGCCTCTTGCCCGCCGATGGCCGTGGCAATCGCCGCTTGCACGTCGGCAATGTTGAGGCCGTAGCGGGCCGTCTGCTCGCGGTCGATCTGCACCGTCAGCATCGGTAACCCCGTCGTCTGCTCGACCTTCACTTCCGTCGCACCGGGAATCTTGCCCAGCACGCCGGCGATCTTCGCGGCCGTCCCGTCGAGGACAAGCATGTCGTCGCCGAACAGTTTCACGGCCACGTCGCTGCGCACGCCGGAAATCAGCTCATTGAAGCGCAGCTGGATCGGCTGCGAAAACTCGTAGTTATTGCCCGGTAAACTGGTGGCCGTCGCTTCGATTTCCGCCAGCAACTGCTCGCGCGGTTTCTTCGGTTCCGGCCACTGGTCGCGGGGCTTGAGCATGATGTAGCCATCGGAAATATTCGGCGGCATGGGGTCGGACGCGATCTCGGCCGTCCCCGTGCGGGCGAACACGCGCGCGATTTCCTTGTGGTTTGCCATGAGCTTGCTTTCCAGCTGCTGCTGCATGGCCAGCGATTGCGTCAAGCTGGTGCCGGGGATGCGCAGGGCCTGGATGGCGATATCGCCCTCGTTCAGGCTGGGCACGAATTCGCTGCCCATGCGCGTGGCCAGCAAGCCTGACAGCACGACGGCCACGGCCGCGCCCGTCAGCACGACGGGCGTGTTGCGCATCACCTTGTCCAGCAGCGGCGCATACCAGCGCTTGGCGGCGCGCATGATGGCGTTTTCCTTTTCCGCCACCTTGTCGCCGATGAACAGCGCCACGGCGGCCGGAATGAAGGTGATCGACAACAGCATGGCGCCCAGCAGGGCGATGACTACCGTCAGCGCCATCGGCGTAAACATGCGGCCTTCCACGCCCGTCAGCGCGAAGATGGGCAGGTACACGACCATGATGATCAGCTGGCCGTACAGCAAGGGGCGGCGCGCCTCTTGCGATGCGGCAAACACTTCCTGAAAACGTTCCTGCAAGGTGAGCGGCCGGCCCAGTTTCTGCTGCGCGTGGGCCAGGCGGCGCACGCAGTTTTCCACGATCACGACGGCGCCATCGATGATGATGCCGAAGTCCAGCGCGCCCAGGCTCATCAGATTGGCGCTCACATGGTATTGCACCATGCCCGTAAACGTGAACAGCATGGCCAGCGGAATCACCATGGCCGTGATGATGGCCGCGCGGATATTGCCGAGGAAAAGGAACAGGATGGCGATCACCAACACCGCGCCTTCGAGCAGGTTTTTCTTCACCGTATTGATGGCCTTGTCGACGAGCACCGTGCGGTCATACACGGTGACGGCGTGCACGCCTTTGGGCAGGCTGCGGTTGATCTCCACCATCTTCTTGTCGACGCCTTGCGAGACGGCGCGGCTGTTCTGCCCGATCAGCATGAAGACGGTGCCGAGCACCACTTCGCGGCCGTTTTCCGTGGCCGCGCCCGTGCGCAGCTCGCGCCCCAGCACCACGTCGGCCACGTCGCGGATGCGGATCGCCACGCCTTGCACATTGGCGACGACGATGTTGCCGATGTCGCTTTTGGATGCCACCTGGCCCGGCGCGCGTATCAGCAGCTGCTCGCCCTGTTTTTCGATATACCCGGCGCCCACGTTGCTGTTGTTGCGCTCGAGCGCCGTCACCACGTCTTGCAGGCTGATGCCGTAGGCGGCCAGTTTTTCAGGGTAGGGCGCCACCTGGTATTGCTTGGCGTAGCCGCCGATGGCATTGATTTCCGTCACGCCCGTGACGTTGCGCAACTGCGGCTTGATGATCCAGTCCTGGATTTCGCGCAAGTCCGTCGGCGTGTACGGCGTGCCGTCCGGCTTTTTCGCGCCGTCCTGCGTTTCCACCGTCCACAGGTAGATTTCGCCGAGGCCCGTGGAGACGGGGCCCATCTTGGGCGTGATGCCGGACGGCAGGCTTTCCCTGGCTTCCTGCAAGCGCTCGTTGATCATCTGGCGCGCGAAATAAATGTCCGTGCCATCCTTGAAGATCACGGTCACTTGCGACAGGCCGTAGCGTGACAGCGAGCGCGTCTGTTCCAGATTCGGCAAGCCGGCCATGGCCGTTTCGATGGGGAAGGTGACGCGCTGCTCGGTTTCTAGCGGTGAATAGCCGGCGGACTGGGTATTGATTTGCACCTGCACATTGGTGATGTCGGGCACGGCGTCGATGGGCAGCTTTTGATAGCTGTAGATGCCCAGGCCAGCCATGGCGGCGACGGCCAGCATCACCAGCCAGCGCTGGTCGATGGCGAAGCGGATCAAGCGTTCAAACATGATGGTTTCCTTTAGTTTGACGTGATCAGTGTTCGTGGCCGGCGGAATCTTTGCCCAGCTCGGACTTCAGGACAAAACTGCCTTGCGCCGCGTACGGCGTGCCGGTGGCCAGGCCCTGCTTGATGTGTGTCAATGTGCCATCGCTGCGGCCCGGCACCACGGGCGTGGCCTGGTAGCCATCTTTCACCTGCACGAAGACGACGGGCTTGTCTTCCACCGTCTGGATGGCCGTGCTGTGTACGGTGACGGGCGCGTCCGCTTCGCCGGACACCACTTCCACCGTGACGAACAGACCCGGGCGCCAGGCCATGTCGGGGTTTTGCAAGCTGATGCGTGCCTTGGCCGTGCGCGTTTGCTCGCCCAGCAGCGCGCCCACGTAGGTGATCGTGCCTTGCGCGCTGGCGTCAAACGCGGACGCTTTCACTTCCGCCTTGCCTCCCATGCGCACGGTGGCCAAGTCTTTCGCCGGCACGGCGATTTCCGCCCACACGGTCGACAGGTCGGAAATGACGAAGATGTTCGCGTCTTCCTTGACGGCCTCGCCCAGGGTGATATGTTTTTCCAGCACCATGCCGTCGAACGGCGCGCGGATCTCATAGCGGTTCAGCGGACCTTTGCTGGTACTCGTGGCGCCCAGGGCGCTGAGCTTTTGCTGCGCGTTCTGCACGGCGATTTCCGCTTCGCGCCACGCCTGCTGCGCCTGCAGATAATCCTGTTCGGCTGAAATTTTCTCACGCCACAGTTTTTCTTCGCGCTCATACGTGGAGCGGGCCAGCGACAAGCGCCGCTGCGCCGACAGCAGCGCGCTGCGCTGTTCCGACAATTCCGTGCTGGCGATGACGGCCAGCACTTGTCCCTTCTTGACAAGCTGGCCCAGGTCCGCCTGCACCGTTTCGACCACGCCGGCCAGGCGCGGCACGACGTGGGCCGTGCGGTCTTCATTGAACCGGATTTCACCGGGCAGGGCGACCGTCGTCTTGATGCGGCCGGGCGCGGCCGTGGCGATGACGACGCCGGCGGCCTTGCTTTGCGCCGCCGTCAATTCCAGCTTGCCTTCCACTTCTTCGTGGCCGTGTTCGTCTTTCTTTTCAGCATGTGCTTCCGCCTTGACGGCAAGGGCCGGCGGGGCGCTGGATTTCCCCGTGCCGAGGATGAGGATGGCCAGCACGACGCCGGCGGCCGCGATGGAAGCCATGGCGACCGCCTGTTTTTTGTTGAGTGTGATGTTCATGGATGGTGTTCCTTACAGGGGAGCTGGTGTACCCAGCAGGCGTTCGATGTCGGCGGCGGCGTGTTGCGCTTCCGTCAGCGCGCGCAGGTATTGGTTTTTGGCTTGCAGCAAGGTGCGCTGGGCATCGAGCACGTCGAGGAAGGCGAACTTGCCGAACTCGAAACCTTTGCTGGCCGCGTCGTAGGCGCTTTGGGCGCCGGGCAAGATGTCCTGGCGCAAGCTTTCCACGTCGAGCCGGGCCGTGGCCAGGCGTTCGGTGGCGGCGGCCACGTCCGTTTGCACGGCGATGCGGGCGGCGGCCAGCTCGTCGCTGGCCTTGTCGCTGCGGCGCAGGGCGTCGAGCTTGTTGCCCGCATTGCGGTCGAACAGTGGCAGCGGCAGGGCCAGGCCGATGATGGCCTGGTTGCGGCCCAGCTCTTCCGAGCGCTTCATGCCGATGCTGACCGTGACGTCGGGCGTGGCGCGCCGCTGTTCCACGTCGAGCATGGCTTGCCGCTGGGCCAGCGCGCTTTGCGCCTGGCGCACAGCCGGGGCTTGCTCCAGGCGCGCCGCCAGTTCGCTGGCCGGTGGCAGTTCGGGCAAGGTTTCCAGCCGTCCCTCGGCGACGCTGAAGCGCGGCGTGGCGTTGCCCCACAGGGCGGCCAGGCGCTTGCGGGCGCTGGCCAGGGTGCTGCGGGCCAGGTTCAGCTCCAGCCGCACGCTCGCTTCGGCGACCCTGGCGCGCGTTTCCTCGACGGGCGAGGCCTTGCCGGCCGTTACCCTGCGCGCCGTGATGTCGCTGGCGCGCGCGGCCAGGGCCTGTGCGCTGTCGGCCAGGCGCAAGCCTTCCTGCGCGGCCAGCACGTCGACAAAGGCACTCGTGACGGCGGCGCGCGTGTCGGCTTGCTGCATTGACAGGCCCGCTTGCGCCAGGTCTGCGCCGCGCTGGGCAACGGCGGCGCGCGCCCCGCGTTTGCCGCCCAGTTCGATGAGCTGGTTCAGTTGCACCGTGGTGCTGCGCGTGGCGCGCCGCGTGTCTTCCAGCACGGTTTGCAGTTCCGGATTGGGCAGGGCGCGTGCCTGCTGCAGGGCGCCGCCCTGCGCCGCCAGTTCGTGGCGGGCGGCGGACAGGGTGGCGTTGCCGCCCTTGGCCAGAGCCAGCGCGGCGGGCAGGGTCAGGGGGCCGGCAGGCTCCTGTGGAGCTTGTGCATGGGCAAAGTTGCCGGCCAGCAGGCCAGCGGATAGCAAGAAAATGAATCGGTACATCGAATTCTCCAAAAGCATGGAAAAGAATTCGACGGGACGCGCAGGCCTGCGCCTGACTTACTGCGATAAGTGATTGAAACGTCCCGTCGGCCTAGATGGCCGACGACCAGTCAGGGCGCTTGGGAGCGTCCGGGATGTGGGAAGCGTAAAAGAAGGGGGAGGTGTCCGCGTTGACGGACGCCGTGTCGCCGATGGGCAGGCTGGAGCCGGCTGGCAGCCACGCGTGGCCAATGCCATGGCAGACGTTGCAGTCGCTGTGCGGCTGGCCTTTTTTCTGCTGGTCCGCCACTTTTTTGTCGCCGGCGGGCTGCTTGTCCGCATCTGCCTCGGCCTTGTGCTGGTGGCTGTGGTGACCCAGGTGCTGCGCCGCCTTGCCTTCCTCATGCAGGCAATACGCGCTCGCCGCGGCCCAGGACATCTGGAGCGGAAGCACGAACAGCAGAAAAATGAGGAAGAATCGGCGCATGGTGACGGCTATTGTACAGAAAGAAAGAAGGCCGTGCCCATGTCAGCGCGGCTGGGTGCGCCACGCCTTCAGCTGCGCGGCGATGGCCTTGCCCTGGAACAGCTGCGGCTCGGAATGCTCTTCCGCTTCCATGCCGCCTTCGTTAAAGTCGGCCGCTTCGCGCGCCTGCACCAGCACTTTGGCCTTGTCGAAGGCTTCCGCAAAGCCGGCGCTCTTTGGCAAGGCTTCCTTGAAATACGCTTCGCTGAAATACGTGAAATCGTTCTGGTCGTCACAGCCGAACGAGGTGCGGTCGCTGCGCGCGGCCGTGATGATGAGGGTGTTGTCATCTTTTAATGGCGCAATGAATCCGCCCGCATAGCAGGCCGAGATCACGATGACTTTCCAGCGGATGCCGCTGTGCTTGAGCATGGACGCCAGCTCCTGCGCGGGCAGGCTGTGCAAGTCCATGCCGTTTTGCGCCAGCGCCAGTTCGTGCTCGGGCGAGCCGTGGCTGGTGAGGAACAGGAACAGGATGTCGTTCTGCTTGTCCATCTTGGCGCCCAGCGCGTCGAGGCTGGCGGCGATGCTGGTGCGCGTGGCCATCGGCTGCTGGGCCACCGTGTTGCGGCTGTTGACCAGCATCAAGGAGCGGCCCACGGTACCATAATCGCGGTCGAACTGGCGCTGCACGAAGGCCGTTTCGCGGTGGAACACTTCCTGCGCGCCATCGCCGGCCACGCCCAGCAAATACAGATTGATCTTTTTCGCCGTGTCGCGCGGTGCGATGCGGGCCAGGGCGCCGTCGAGCAGGCTGCGCTGGTTGTACAGGGCCAGCTCGATATTGTCACGCGTGAGCTTGTCCAGGGCCGGGTCGTCCAGCTGGCCTTCCGTCCAGTTGCCGCCGTCTTCGCGCCGGCCGTCCGCTTGCGCCACGGCGTAGCGCAGCACGCCCTTGCCGTCGAACTGGCCATTCTTGAAGCCGCCCCGGTATTCGTCGCCGTCGGCCGTGCGCAGTACGCCTTCACCTTCGAATTTCCAGTCTTTCAGCTCGCCTTCGTAGTGGATGCCGTCGCTGGTGGTGACCTTGGCCTTGCCCTGCACCTGGCCCTGGACGAAGTCGCCTTCGAAGACGGTGCCGTCCGTGTCGGTCAGTTTGCCGGCGCCGTGCGGGCGCCAGTGCTTGAAGTGGCCTTCGAAGGTGGCGCCGTCGGCGCCCTGGAAGCGGCCTTGTCCCTCGAAGCTGCCCTTGACGAAGTTGCCCGCATAAATCTCGCCCTTGGGCGAGGTGTAGCGGCCGATGCCATCGAAGGCGCCCTGGCGGAAGGCGCCCGTGTATTCGACGCCCGACGCCTGGCGCAGCTTGCCCTGGCCTGAAAACACGCCGCGCGCGAAGCCCCCTTCGTAAAACGCACCGCTCGCGTATTCGAGCCGGCCCTGGCCATGCATCTTGCCCGCGACGAGGGGGCCGAAATAGCGTCCGCCATCGGCCGTTTCCGCCGCCGGCGCCTTGGCTGGCGCGGCGCACAGCGGCGGCATGCCCAGCGCGGCAAAGGCCAGCAGGCCGGCGAGGGTGTAGGGACGAAGCGAGGCGCGTAGCGTGGCGGTCATGAGGACAGTCTGGTCTGTAGGAAGGGGCCTAGTCTGCCACTGTATTGCCAGCGTGGCAAATGTGCGCGTGGCGTGTGTTGCTCTGCCTCAAGGCAAGATTCTCCGTTTTATGCCGTGCCAAGGCCGGGCTGAACTGATAATATTGATTTTCAGAACATATACTTGCACAAGGTACATAGTCACCCATGGAAAGCCGCCTCAGCCGTCTGGAAGCCGTTCAAACCGTGTTGCTGGAGATCGGGCAGCGCTCGAGCACCTGCAGCGATATCAGCGAATTCCTGCAGGCGGTGCATGCGGCGCTGGGACGCATCATGTATGCGGCGAACTTTTACGTGGCGCTCAGCGACCATGACGACGGTCTCGTGCGCTTTCCCTATTTTGTCGATGAATTCGACACCGCGCCCGACCCGGACGAGGGCGTGCGCCTGGCCAGCGCCGCGCAGTCGCCCACGGCATGGGTCATCGTCAACCGCAAGCAGCTGGTGATGACGGCCGACGACGACGCCATGCGCGCCATCGGCGGCGGCGCCTGGGGCGGCGGCACGGCGGCCGAGCACTGGATCGGCTGTCCGCTGCTGGACCAGCAGCACCAGGTGCTGGGCGCCATCGTCATCCAGAGCTATGACGCGCAGCACCGCTTCAGCCTGGAAGACCAGGCCCTGTTCGCGCTGATCGCCACCCACGTGTCGAGCGCCCTGCAAGGCATGCAAAGTATGGACCGGCTGGAAAAGGCGGTGCAGGAGCGCACGGCCCTGCTGGCGCACGAGGTGGCCGAGCGGCGCCGCGCGGAAAACCTCCAGCATGCGCTGTATGAAATCGCCAACCTGTCGGCGCAGGCGGCCGACGCGACGACCCTGTATGCGCGCCTGCACGCCATCATCAGCGAACTGGTGACGGCAAAGAATTTCCTGATCGCCCTGTACCACCCGGACAACAAGGACATCACGATCCCGTATTTCGTCGACGAGAAGGATGCGCAGGCGCCCGTGAAACGCTTTCATTACGGCATCGGCATGAGTTCGTACGTGCTGGCGCGGCGCAAGGCTTGCCTGCTCGATGCCAGCAGCTATGCGGCGCTGGTGGCCAGCGGCGAGATGGATGAACCGCTGGGCAATGTCGGTATCGCCAGCTGGATGGGCGCGCCCATGCTGCTGGGCGAGCGCAAATATGGCGTGATCATCGTGCAAAGCTATGACGAATCCGTCGTGTATGGCCAGGCGGAACTGGACGTGCTGGCTTTCATGGCCAGCCACGTGGCCGTGGCGATGGCCCGCATCCAGGCCGACAGCGCCATGCGCCAGGCCAAGGAAGCGCTGGAAGAGCAGAACGCGGCCCTGAACAGCGCCCTGAGCGCCTTGCAGGAAGCGCAGTCGGAACTGGTGCGCCAGGAAAAGCTGGCGTCGCTGGGGCGCCTGGTGGCGGGCGTGGCGCATGAAATCAATACGCCGCTGGGCATCTGCGTGACGGCCACCAGCCACCTGGTGCAGGAATTGAAACTGACGCGCGAAGACCTGGAAGGCGGCCAGCTCGACGAAGACGGCTTGCGGCAATTCTTCGACATCATCGACCAGACCCTGCGCATCATGACGACGAACACGCAGCGGGCCGCGGCCTTGGTGCGCAGCTTCAAGCAGGTGGCCGTGGACCAGTCGTCGGACGAATTGCGCAGCTTTAACTTGCGCAAATACCTCGATGAAGTCCTGCTGTCCTTGCAGCCCAAGCTGAAAGGCAAGCCGGTCAAAGTGGAGATCGACTGCGCGCCCGAGGTGCAGCTGCGCAGCTATCCGGGCGCCGTCTCGCAGATCGTCACGAACATGGTGGTCAATTCACTGGTGCACGGCTTTGCCGAAGGCGAGCCGGGCAAGATCAAGCTGTCCGCCAGGACGGCGGGCGACATGCTGGAACTTGACTACAGCGACGATGGCATGGGCATGGACAGCGCCACCCTGGCACAGCTGTTCGACCCCTTTTTCACGACGAAGCGGGGCTCGGGCGGCAGCGGACTCGGCGCGCATATCCTGTACAACCTGGTGACGGGACCGCTGGGAGGGACGGTGAAGGTGGTTAGTGCGCCGGGGATGGGATTGCATTACAAGATACGCTTCCCTCTCGGTTTCAATGATGTGTCCTTGAAAACCTGAAAACGGCGGGCCGGAGACGCGGGCCTGAGAAAATACCGATGGCGGCGTTGCAGCTCCTTGCCGTACATGCGTACTGTCTGCGTCGCTGCGCCTTGCCCTCGACATTTTTCAGGCCCGCTTGGCCCGGAACGCCCATGTTGGGGGCTTGGGCCGAAGCGTATTTTTCTGGCGTGCGTATCGATTCGGGGGGCACTTGGCTCTTTGATGAACCGCGTAATCTGGCGCCGTCGGCGGCGCCAACAATGTTGTCGGATTACGCGCAAGCGCTAATCCGACCTACTAGTCGGGGAAACGCTTGTTCAACGCCAGCGCTTCATCCAGATTCGCAATCAACAACTCCACATACTGCGGATCGAGGTGGCTGCCGCTCACTTCGCGTAGGTAGCTGACGACGCGCTCCAGGGGCCAGGCGTCCTTGTAGCAGCGCTTGTGCATGAGGGCGTCGAAGACGTCGGCGACGGCGGCGATGCGTGCGTATTTGTGGATGTTTTCGCCGACGAGACCTTGCGGGTAGCCGCTGCCGTCGAATTTTTCATGGTGCTGGTGGGCGATCACGGCCGCTGCCTTCAGGAGCGGGCGCTGCGAGCCGTCGAGGATGGACATGCCTACCGTCGGATGCTGCTTCATGATTTCCCATTCGGCCGCATCGAGCTTGCCCGGTTTGAGCAGCACGGCGTCGGGGGTGGAGATCTTGCCGATGTCGTGCATGGGCGCCGCGTGGCGCAGCACCATGGTTTCCTCTTCCGACATGCCGGACGCCTGCGCCAGCAGCTGGCACACTTCGGCCATGCGGCGCACGTGGTTGCCGCCTTCGTGCGAGCGCGATTCGACCACGTCGCCCAGGCGCAGGATCAGCTCGGCCTGGGTATCGGTGATTTCCTGCGTCAGCAGGATGTTGTCGAAGGCGATGGCCACGCCCGAGCAGAATACTTCCAGCAATTGCGCGTCGAGATCGGAGATTTCTTCCACACCTTTGAGTACCAGCAAGGACGCCTTGCCGCTGCTGTTCGGGAAATAGCCGACATAGGTGTCGCCATGCAGGCGCGAAATCTTGTTGCTCTTGGCATCGTCCAGTTGCGACAGCAGGGACGGGCTGAGGATGCCGCCATCGGCTTCATGGTCGCCGATCTGCGCGAGGATTTCATAGTCCTGCTCGCCCGTGATGGCGCTGGCGCCGCGCAGGCGCAGCAGCATGCTCGTTTCCAGGCGCAGCAGGGCGACGACTTGCTGCAGCAGGCCGCTGGCGAAGTCGCGCAGGTTGCGCTGCTTGAAGATGTGCGCCGAGGCGGCGATGACGCGCTCGAGTCCTTCGCGGTAATGGAGCTGGGCCTGGCGCGCCTCTTCCACCTTCATGATGTCGCGGTAGGCGCGCAGGGCGGCAAAGGTGGTGGTGAACAGCTTGGTGCGGTCCAGTTCCGTCTTTTCCTTGTAGTCGTTGATGTCGTAGTTGACGATCACCCGTTCTTCCGGCGCCTGTCCCGGCTGTCCCGTACGCAGCACGATGCGCGTAAACTGGTTGCCCAGGTCTTCGCGCATCCAGCGCGCCACTTCCAGGCCGCTGTCTTCGCGTTCCATCACCACGTCGAGGAAGACGAGCGCGATGCCTTCTTCGCGCGCCAGCACCTGCTTGGCTTCGGCGCCGCTGTACGCGTGCACGAAGCTCAGCGCGCGGCCTTCGAGGCGGAAACGGCTCAGCGTCAGTTTGGTGATGTCGTGGATGTCGGGTTCATCATCGACGAGCAGGACTTTCCAGGGAGGTAACTTGGGCGATGCTGAAGACAAAAATGACATAAGGGCGAGTTCCGCTAAAAGGCATAACTGACGCAATGCTGAGACGCCCGCGCCAGGAATTCCTGTGCGCCATGACCGGCGTTGCGCGTTTTTCGGGCGCATTTTGTCGATTGTAGACTGACAGCTAAGTATTAACAATAAGCAAGAACAATTGACTAAAATCATGCAACACACGTGCTAAAAAAGCACTTTAAATCCGTGCTGCCGACACTATCTATACTTTATCGCTTAGGCAACTATATTTTCAAGACAATACTTTGTTTTAATTAATATTGCCAATGAATCTGCAAAAAAGTCGGCGGCCGGTCTTGTCAGAGTTGCCGTAGGAAAAGGTAACAAGGTATGAATTTCGCTTTGAACGGCGGCGCATGGGGGTATAGTGAATCGGATAAAAAGTGGCTCATGCGCCACCCATATTTTTCCTGAAAGGATTACATCATGAAAAAGAAGACAACGCGCGTCCTGATCGCCGGCCTGGCCTTGCTGGCCAGCAGCGCGGCCTGGGCAGGAACCGAAGTGCATTTCAGCAAACCGGATCAATTCACGGATGTGCCGTTCGATCCGAACGAACGGGAAGACGTACTGAAGGAGCTGACCCGGCATTTCGAGAAGCTGGGTATGGCGCTGCCGCCCGGGCGGACCTTGAAAATCGACGTCACGGATGTGGACCTGGCGGGACGTGAAAATCCTTCGCTGCGTGCCGGCCATGATATCCGTGTCATGAATGGCCGGGTCGACTGGCCGCGCATGCGCTTGCAGTATGTGCTGGAACAGGATGGCAAGGTCATCAGCAGCGGCAATGCGGCCCTGTCCGATATGTCATACCTGAGCCGCATCAATCCTTACTTCAGCAATGAAAAGTTGCGCTATGAAAAGCTGATGATCGATGACTGGTTTTCCGATACCTTTGGCGTCAAGGTGAAACGCCACGCGCGCAAGTAGTGAGCAAGTAGTAAATCAGCGCAGGTAAGCGCCTTCGATGCGCACCAGCTCGCCGTTCTGCCGCATGGCGAGCAGGGCGGCATTCATCTTCTCGATGAAATCGGTCTTGTAGGCGGGCGTGTTGCGCGCGCTGTAGGCGATGTAGGTGGCTTCGGACGACAATTCCAGCACTTCGCGCAATTGAAAGCCGTAGCCGGCCAGTTCGTCTTGAAGCTGGCGTGCCGTGTGGCGTGCCGCGCCGCGGTCGCTGGCGTAGCAATCGATGCGCCGCAGGGCCAGTTTCTTCAGGTTCGCTTCATTCCCCTTGGCCGCTTCCAGGCGCAGCAGCCCCTGGCGGGCTGGCGCCATCAACTTTTCCGACAGCAAAAAACCCGTGTTGACGCCAATGGTCAGACCCGCAAAGTCGGTCGGGAAGTGCGTGCGCGGCGTGCGCATGACGGCGTCATGGCAAAACAGCACCACCGATTCGCGGTGCAGCACGGCTGAATACGGTTGCACGTACGAGCGTTCCGTCTTGCGTCCGGGCGGAAACAGGCCGAAAACCTGGCCTTTTTCCAGCGCGTCGAGCCCCCGTTTCCAGGGGCGCGGCTGCAATTCCAGCCGGTAGCCGGGCATCGTGCCCGCCGCCTGGCGCAGGATGTCGATATACATGCCCTTGAAGACACCGTTTTCCACATAGCTGTACGGCGCGTAGTCATCATCGCCGTACAGCGTGACGGTTTGCGGCGCGGCCAGGGCGCATGGCAAGACGCCCAGCAACGCCAGGGCCAGGCACAGTCTTGCCGTTATTGCTGATTGCATGCCGCTCCAGAATTAATTATCTTCCTGGCAAGGATACAGCATGGCGGCATCGAGCTGCTGTCAATCGATCCAGTTCACCTGCGGGAACTTGCTGCCGAACTCTTCCGGCATGGGCACGACCTGGCTGCGCTTGTAGTTGAAGAAGACAAAGCCGGACTTGGCCATCGCGATCAGGGTGTTGTCGCGCGGGCGCGTGATGCGGAAGGTGATGTCGCCGCCATACTTGTTGAAATCCATGACGCCCACTTCGAACAGCAGCTGGTCGCGCGCATGGGCTTCGGCGCGGTAGGTGGTGGCCAGGTCGGTGACGATGATGCCGGTGCCGTCCGCTTCGATGTCGCGCACGCCATATTCGAACAGGAAGCGGGCGCGCGCCTCGGAAATCATGGAAATCATGGAATCGTTGCCGAGATGGTTGCCGGCATTGATGTCCGTCGTGCGTACCGTCAGTTGCGAGGAATAGCAGTACTGGTCTTCGGGAAATTCAAGTTTCAAACGGGCCATGGTGTTCTCTTGGGCTGGTGCGCAGGGCGCGGCGGAAAAACCAATTTTAGCCGGTTCCCCGCGCCCCGTCGAAAAACGCGGCCTCAGGCGTGCGTCGCCATGACTGCTTGCACATGCTCATTGGCCCACCTCATTGGCCCACCTTATTGGCCCATCTTTTTGCGTACGCTTATTTACGTACAATCTTGTACACCTTGCCCGTGCCGCTCAGCATGTACAGCTCGTTTTGCGCATCCTGGCCGAACGACAGGATGTTGCCCACATTCGTGATGCCCCAGTCTTTTACGGCCGATGCCGTGCCATTGCTGTAGCTGAAACTCTTCAGCCAGGCGCTGCAGTAATCCGAATACAGGTATTGCCCCGCCAGTTCCGGCAAGGCCGTGCCCCGGTACACATAGCCGCCCGTGATCGAACAGCCGTTGGCTGCATTGTTGCCGTATTCGATGGCAGGTAGAACCAGCCCCGCCTGGTTGCAACTGGTGCTGTTGTAGCACTGCGTGCCTTCCATGATGTTCCAGCCATAGTTGTTGCCCGCCTGGCCCACGGGACGCACGTCGACTTCTTCCAGGTTGGCCTGGCCCACATCGGCGATATACAGCAGCTGGGCTGGCACGTCGAAGGCGTAGCGCCACGGGTTGCGCAAGCCGTAGGCCCAGATTTCAGGGCGCCCGCCTGCTGTGGCAAACGGGTTGCCGGGCGGAATGGCGTACGGCTGGGCCACCGTGCTGGCGTTGACGTCCAGGCGCAGCAGCTTGCCCAGCAGGACATTCGTGTTTTGCGCATTGCGGGGCGGGTCGCCCGCGCCGCCGCCATCGCCCGTGCCCGCATACAGATAGCCGTCCGGCCCAAAGCTGAGCAAGCCGCCATAATGGTTGCTGAACGTGGGGTGGGGAATAGTCAGGATGGTCAGCGCCGACAGGGGATCGGCCATGTTGGCGTTGCCGGCCGACACCTGCCGGCGCTCGATGACGATATCGCCGGCCAGGTTGGTGTAATACAGGAAGAAATAGCCATTGCTGGCGTATTGCGGATGGAAGGCCATCGACAGCAAACCCCGCTCGCCGCTGGTGGTGGTGAGCGTACTGATGTCGAGGAAGGGCGTGGCCAGCAGAGTGCCGTTCTGCACTACGCGGATGCGGCCGGCCCGTTCGAGGATGAACAAACGGCTGTCGCCGGGCGGCGCCGTAAGGAAGATGGGCACGCTCAAGCCGCTGGCCACCTCCTGCAGGCCCAGGGTCAGCGGCGTGGCCGCCGCATACAGGACGCTGGCGCTGGCCGTCGCCCCCGCATTGACTTGCACCTGCTGCGTGACGGGCGTGGGCGCCAGCGGTCCCGTGCCTTGCGCCACGCTGGCGGCGTTGAGCGTATAGGCGCCCGGCGCCAGATCCGTGAGCGTGGCGCTCGCCGTCAATGTCTTGCTGTAGGACGCAGGTCCCGTCACCGTGACGGCGCCCGCCACGCCGGCCGGCAAGCCGCCGATGCTGACCGTCAGGCTGCCGGTGGTGGGGCCAGGCGCAGGGTCGTCATCGCCGCCGCCGCCACAGGCGGCCAGCAGGGCCAAACAGCATGCCAGCAGCAGGGCCAGCCAAGGCCGGGGAAAGCGGGAAAGGATATGGCGCATGTCGGTCTCCTGCGGGAACGGCGCAACGGCGGCTCAATCGGGGAGCCTGTGCCAAGAATGCGCGTCTTTGTGCCTGTAGGTTTGCGTTGGCGCAAACGTGCGGCGCCATCGGACAAATGCGCCGCGTTTTCAGACAAGCGCGTGGCCAGCCGCGCCATCGCGCCCGCCAGCGCCCGATAATGGCACATCTGAAACCGAGCAGGAATGACACACATGAAAACCAAAGCCGCGATTGCCTGGAAGGCGGGCGCCCCGCTGACCATCGAAGAAGTCGACCTGGCCGGCCCGCGCGCCGGCGAAGTGCTGGTCGAACTGAAAGCCACGGGCATTTGCCATACCGATTACTACACCTTGTCCGGCGCCGATCCGGAAGGCATCTTCCCTGCCATCCTCGGCCATGAAGGCGCCGGCGTCGTCGTCGACGTGGGCCCGGGCGTGACGACCCTGAAAAAGGACGACCACGTCATCCCGCTGTACACGCCGGAATGCCGCCAGTGCAAGTTCTGCCTGTCGCAAAAGACGAATCTGTGCCAGGCCATCCGTTCCACGCAGGGCCGCGGTCTGATGCCGGACGCGACCAGTCGCTTCTCGCTCAATGGCCAGCCGCTGTTCCACTACATGGGCACGTCCACGTTCTCGAACTACATCGTCGTGCCGGAAATCGCCTTGGCGAAGATCCGCGAAGACGCGCCATTCGACAAGGTGTGCTACATCGGCTGCGGTGTGACGACGGGCGTGGGCGCCGTCTTGTTCTCGGCCAAGGTGGAAGCGGGTGCCAACGTGGCCGTGTTCGGCCTGGGCGGCATCGGGCTGAATGTGATCCAGGCGGCGAAAATGGTCGGTGCCGACAAGATCATCGGTATCGACATCAACCCGGCGCGCCAGGCCATCGCGCGCAAGTTCGGCATGACGCATTTCATCAACCCGAACGAAGTGGAAAACGTCGTCGACGCCATCGTGCAGCTGACCGATGGCGGCGCCGATTATTCGTTCGAATGCGTGGGCAACACGACCCTGATGCGCCAGGCGCTCGAGTGCACGCACAAGGGCTGGGGAAAATCGTTCATCATCGGCGTGGCGGCGGCGGGCCAGGAAATTTCCACCCGTCCATTCCAGCTGGTGACGGGGCGCGAATGGCGCGGTTCGGCCTTCGGCGGCGCGCGGGGACGCACGGACGTGCCGAAGATCGTCGACTGGTATATGGAAGGCAAGCTCAACATCGACGACCTGATCACGCACCGCTTGCCGCTCGAACGCATCAATGAGGGCTTCGACCTGATGAAGAGCGGCGAATCGATCCGTTCCGTCGTGTTGTATTAATTTTATTTGACTGTACTCATTGCGCAACACTTGACGGACGGGGCAGGACGGCACGCTGTACTTCGCCGTCTGCCCCTGCTAGTGTGAAGACATCACCGCCTTGCTTTGGGAGCCGTTCATGTTTGCCACTGCCTATCTCGCGACCTTGCGCCGCATGCTGCCCGTCTTCCTCGGCGCGGCCCTGTCTTCCCTGCTGGCCTTGTGGTGGAGCAATGCCGCCAGCCTTGCCACGCCCGCCATCTGGCTGGCGCTGCTGGCGACGTATCTGCTGTGCGCACTCCTGTTTACACCGCTGGCCCTGCAGAGCCGCCAGCTGGCCACGCGCCACGTGCGTCACGGCAAGCCGCGCTGACCTCCTAGCGCGCCGTGCTGGAAAAGCGCTCGCGATAGTCGCGCGGCGTGATGGCGAGTTTCTTTTGGAATAGGCGGCGCAGCCTGTCCTCGCTATGCAAGCCCGCCTGCACGGCCACCTGTTTTAAGGAAGATACATTGTCTTCCAGCAAACGGCGCGCCACTTCGAAGCGGGCCGTGTCGATGAATTCCGTGGGGCTGGTCCCCGTTTCGCGCTGGAACACGCGCGTAAAATTGCGTTCGCTCATGGCCAGCCTGGCCGCCAGCAGCGGCACGGTGAGTTCTTCGGCAAGATGCTCCATGATCCAGCCCTGCAACTGGCGGATGGTCGGATGCGTCGTCATCTGGCTCGACAGGTGCACGGAAAACTGCGACTGGCCGCCGGGCCGCTTCAAATACACGACCAGGTCGCGCGCCACTTCCAGCGCGATATCGCGGCTGAAATCGTCTTCCACCAGGGCCAGCGCCAGGTCGATGCCGGCCGTCACGCCGGCCGACGTCCAGAATTTCCCTTCCCGCACGAAAATCGCATCGGCATTGACCTGTATCAATGGATAGCGCTGGCGCAGGCTGTCCACGGCGCTCCAGTGCGTGGCGGCGCTTTTGCCGTCGAGCACACCGGCTTCGGCCAGGAAAAAGCAGCCCGTACACAGGGCCGCCAGGGTATCGATGCGCGGCGCCGCCTCGGCCACCCAGGCGGCCAGGGCGGGGATGTCGTGCAAGACTTGTTCGACGTGATGGCAGCCGACGATGACGGCCAGGTCGGGCAGGCGGCTGGCGTCGAGCGCCTTGCTCGCGTGCAGCGACATCAGCGTGTCCGATTCGACCGGGCCGATGGCCGTCGAGGCGATGCGCACGTCGTAACCTCCGGGCAGCTTGCGCAGGCGCAAATGGGTGTTGGCGTAATCAAACACCTTCATGGCGCCGATGGCTTCGAGCGCCTTGAAGCCGGGATAGACGATGATGTCGACTGTGCGCAGGGGAAATTCTTTGGGGCTTTGCTTGATCATGCGATATGCGCGAGGGGGATAAATACTGCCATAATGCAACAACAGCGATGGCGTAGGTTAGCATGAAATAATCGGCGCGCCCGCTGGCTCCCCACCCATCGGATTCCTGAATATCGTGCGCTTACTCCACTTTTTTTCCGCCCTGACATTGCTGCTGGGCTCATCCCTTGCCCACGCGGCCACGCTCAACTTCAATGGCGGCGCCGTGAGCGGCTGCGGCCTGAGCCAGGACGGTTTGCAATACACGTGCGCCTCGCTGGCGCTCGGTTCTACCGACGTCATCGTCATTGGCAGCGCGTATGGCGTGACGGTCAACAGTTCCTTGTCGATGAGCTACAACCAGGGTTTGACGATGAGCGGCAATGCCGCGCTGACGGTCAAGGGCAATCTCGACATCAAGGACATCAATCCGCCGAACCTGAAGGTGACGGGCGGAAACCTGACAGCCGAGGGCGGCACTTTCTTCCTGGGCGCGCAGGAACAGACGATTACGGCGAATATTTCCGCCACGGCCATCAAGATGGGCTCGAACAACGTCACGGTGACGGGCAGGATCAGCGCCAAGGGCCCGGTGGAAATCGCCTCGGGTTCGGTCATCAACGGGCCCATCAGCGGCACCATCGTCAATATCCTGGCCGCCAATACCCGCATCCAGGGCGATATCACGGCGACCACTTCGCTGACCATCGGTTCCGGCAGCCAGGTGACGGGTAACCTGAAATCGCCGACGATCGACTTGAAAGCGTCCGGCCTGCTCGTCACGGGCGATGTGGAAGCCAGCAATTCCTTGTCGATCGCCTCGGGCAATGGCATCAAGGGTAATGTGGACGCCGGCGAGGTAACGCTCGACTCGTCCAACGCCTATATCACGGGTAACGCCAAGGTCGACCACATCACTCTGGGCTGGCAGGGCCGGGTGCAGCAAACCATCACCTGCAAAACCTATACACCGTCGTATCCGTGCAGCTGCGTGACGAACAACAGCGGCTGGGCTTTCAATGAACCGATGGGTCCGAAGTGCGGGCCGGGTACGCAGGCGGGGCCCCACCATTTCCAGATCGAGCATTCGGGCAATGCCCTGACGTGCGCGCCGCAGACGGTGACGGTGACGGCATGCGCGGATGCCGCCTGCAGCGCCAAGTACACGAACGGCGTGAATGTCACTGTCAGCCCTGGCGGCACGGCGACGCAGATAGGCAACACCGGCGTGGCGACGGCCAGCGTGCGCCAGTACACGGCCGGCACTGCCACCCTGAGCCTGACGAGCGTGCCCGGCACCACGGGCGCGCTCGTATGCAAGCGTGCTTCGGACAACAGCAGCAGCTGCGACATGAGCTTTGCGGCGACAGGCTTGACGGTCACTCCCGTCAATCATGTTTCTGCCAAGCTGCAATCGTTCAGTATCAGCGCCGTGCAGGCGCCCCCCAGTTCGACCCCGCAAGCTTGCGTGCCCCTGTTCAAAAGTACCAGCAAGAACCTGAATCTCGCTTGCAGCTATGGCAATCCCGCCAGCGGCACCCTGCCTGTTTTCGTGCAGGGAACCGGGGCGTTCGTGCCACTGGCATCGAACAGTACCAGCGCCTGCGGCACGGCGGGCGCGAACGTCAACCTGGCGTTCAACGACCAGGGCGTCGCCACCGCCATCATGTCGTATGCGGACGTGGGACAGCTGAATTTGAAGGCCACCTATACGGGGGCGGCCACAACCGGCGACGCCGGCTTGAGCATGACGGGCAGCGGCAAGGTTACCGTCGTACCGGCCTCGTTCAGCGTCGTTGCCATCGCCAACCCCCAGCGCGCGGGTGCGCCTGTGGCGGTCAGCATGAGTGTGCTCAATAGTGTGGGCGCCGTGACGCCGAACTTCGGCAATGAAAAGCCGGCGGAGACGGTGCTGCCTTCGCTGTCCAGCCTGGTCAAGCCGACGACCAGCGAGATCGCCGCGCCGGACACACCAGCCAAGCCGGCCATGCAGGGTGGCGTGGTCTTTACGAATGGCAGCGTTGTCAGCAGCGACATGAACTGGTCGGAAGTGGGCACCATCACCATCGCTTTCAATCTGGCCAACCCCAACGGTTATCTGGATGCCAACCTTGCTGTGCCGGCCTTGCCCAAGGCTTCGGGCGTGAGCGGGGAGGTGCAGTTTATCCCGCACCACTTCATTACGGAACTGGTGAAAACCGGCGCTCCCGCCGGCATCGCCACGCCGTGCGCCGCACCGCTCACCTGCGCCAACGACGGGGAAAAAGGCCGCTACGCTTACTCGGGGCAGGCGATAGGCGTGCGCGTGACGGCGCGCGCCTTGGGCGGGACGCCGACCAAAAACTATGACGACCGCGTCCCGAGCGTCCTGGCGCCCGTGCTGCTCGAAGGCCTCGATGCGGCCACGGGCACGATTTCCTTTCCGCCGAGTACCCCCGATGGCAGCAGCCGGCTTACCGATGGCAAGAAGGCGCAGACCACCATCACCGGCGTGGCGCCCGCGAAATTCACCCTCGGCGTTGCCCTTCCCATGGTCGCCTACCGTTTTCCGGGCAAGGCCGGCGTGCCGCTGAAGGTGGCGCCTACCGACGTGCGCTTGCGCGCCAGCAGCACCTATCCCGGCGGCGCCGTCGTCAGCTCAATCTCGCCATTGATACAGAACGAGGCACGGATGACCGTGCTGTCGGGGCAATGGATGGTGCCCCACGGCTATGGCTCCGAATTGCTGCCAGTCAGGCTGGCCGTGCAAGTCCAGTACTGGAACGGCACGAAGTGGGTCACGAATCTGCTTGACAACGTCAGTGCCTTGAACAAGTCGGACGTGTTGTTTGTCAATTGCAAGAAAACGCTGGACTGCGGCAAGCTGGCCGTTGATGACCGGATATACACCGTCACGCAAGGCGCACTGCCGCAAACCAATCTCCTGACCTTGCTGGCGCCCGGCGCCGGCAAGGCCGGCAGCGTGGATGTTTCCGTGGGCAGCCATCCCTACCTGGCCAGCACCGTCGGCACCGTCGTCTTCGGCGTCTTCAAATCGGGCCCCGTGATTTACCTGCGCGAGATGTATTGAGCCTGGACCAAGGGCGGGGGCAGAAAAGAGGAAAAACCAGTAACATGCCTGGCTGTGGCATTCCCCCCAACCTCAGACTGGAGTTTTCTATGAGCACAACTTCGCAGTGGATCGATATCGCCGGCCCGGACGGCAGCTTCCAGGCTTACCTGGCCGTGCCGCACGTGGGCAAGGGTCCCGCCATCATCCTGTTGCAGGAAATTTTCGGCGTCAACGAGCACATCCGCGCCGTGGCCGACCAGTACGCGGCCGATGGCTACGTGGTGCTGGTGCCGGACCTGTTCTGGCGCGCCGGCGCGCACATCGAGCTGGGCTATGACGCGGACGGCTGGAAGCGCGCCGTCGAGCTGATGCAGGCCACCGACAATCCGCAGGCCGACGCCGATATCGCCGCCACCGTCGCTGTCCTGCGCGCGCGTCCGGAAGTGACGGGCAAGCTCGCTTCGGTCGGCTACTGCTTCGGCGGCCGTTTGTCGTATCAGGCGGCCGCGGCCGGCCTGGTTGATGCGGCCATCGCCTATTACGGCGGCGGCATCCAGAACAAGCTGGACCTGGCCGACCGGATCAAGGTGCCGCTGCTCATGCATTTCGGCGGCCAGGATAGCCATATTCCGCCGGAAGCCGTGCAAAAGATCGCCGAGCGCTTCGAAGACCGCCAAGACGTGGAAATCCATATCTACCCGGGCGCCGAGCACGGTTTCAACTGCACCCACCGCGACAGCTACCAGCAGCGTTCCGCCGCCCAGGCGCATGGCAATTCCCTGATTTTCCTGGCGGAAAACCTGTAAGACAGCCACCCCAGGCTGGCCAGTTGCCATAGTTTGCTCAGCAGCAAAGCGGCATGGGCGCTAAAATAGCGACTGTGCCGGGCAACTCCGGCCGGCCGGGCGCGGCGCCCGGCAAACCTGGATGAGGAACCGAATTAAAGATGGCCCAAGTAATTGTTTCTGTAATATTGGCGGCAAGCGCCGAACGAGTGTGGGATTTTATCGGCGGCTTCCAGTCGCTGGCTGAATGGTCGAGCTCGATCAAGACCAGCTTGTCCGAACACGGCGGCCGCGTGCGCCGCCTGAAAACCACGGACGGCGCCATCATCGCCGAACGCCTGCAAAGCTACAGCGAAGCGGACAAGAGCTACAGCTACACCATCGTCTCTGGCCCCATCCCCGTCAAGAACTACCGTTCCACCCTGCGCGTCACGGGCGAGCCGGGCGCGAACGAGTGCGTGGCCGAATGGTCGAGCGAATTCGACGCGGCCGAAGGCGTGGAAGAGGTCATGGTCGGCGCGTTTCAGCATCTGTATGAAACGGCGTTCGTCGACCTGAAACGCATCATGGCAATCTGAAGCCGCGTATCCGGCATTCCCACCGGCGCTAACAATGTTGTCGGATTACGCGGCTGTGCCGCTAATCCGACCTACGGGATTGTGGCCGGCACGCTTGTAAAAACACCGGCACAGGCCGGTGTTTTTCATGATGCCTAGCGCTTGACCTTCCCAAACGCTTCGCCCTTGTTCCACACCGGCAAATTCTTGTCGTTCGCCACTTCATAGCCGAGGTTCAATGTAAATTGCGCCTGCTGCACCATGCCCGACAAGTCCCACGACGGGTTGTACTCATCGGTGACCTGGTGGTAGTCCTTTTTAAATGCGACCAGGCGCTCGCCCGACGCTTTCGGCTCCTGGACGAAGTCGAACGAGCCGTCGCCGGAAAACACTGCCGAACCCACGTTGAAGGCGGGTACGCCAGCCTTGGCGAAGGCAAAATGGTCGGCCCGGTAAAACGCGCCGGACAGGTCGGGGATCGTGGGCGCCAGACGCAGGCCCATGCGCTTGGCGACCTTGGCGGCGCTCGTGTACAGGCTGCTGCGTTCGGCGCCGGCCACGCCGATGTCGTGCGTCTTGCCGACAAAATTCATGCTGTCGAGGTTCAGGTCGGCGGCTGTCTTGGCCAGCGGCCACAGGGGCGCGCGCGTGTAGGCCGTGCTGCCGAGCATGCCCGTTTCTTCGCCGGCCGGCCACAGGAAGATCTGCGTGCGGCGCGCCGGCTGTTTCACGGCCACTTGCGCCATGGCCAGCAAGGCCGCCGCGCCCGACGCATTGTCGATGGCGCCGTTGTAGATATGGTCGCTTTGCCCGGCGCGCTGGCTGCCTTCGTCATCCTTGCCCAAGTGGTCCCAGTGGGCCGAGTAAATGACGGCCTCGTCCTTCAATTTCGGATCCGTGCCCGGCACGATGCCGGCCACATTGAATTGCTCGATGCTGCGCACCTGGCTGTCGAGCGCCACCTTGACCGTGGCGTTCAGGGCCACGGGGCGGAACTCGCGCGTTTCCGCCTGCGCGCGCAAGGCGTCCAGGTCCTGTCCGCTCGCCTGGAACAGCGTGCGCGCCATGTCTTCCTGCAGCCAGCCTTCCATCGCATTGCCCGCACCGGCCAGGTTGAAGCGTTCATGGCCGAAACCGTTGGCCGGTACCGACCACGGATACGAAGCCGATGCGGTCGTGTGTATCAGCAGCACGCCGGCGGCGCCCTGGCGCAGCGCTTCCTCGTACTTGTAGACCCAGCGGCCGTAATAGGTCAGCGACTTGCCGGCGAAGCGCTGCGGTTCGGCGCTTGTGGGTTGCGGGTCGTTGACCATCATGATGACGAGCTTGCCCTTCAGGTCGACGCCCTTGAAATCGTCCCAGTTTTCTTCTGGCGCGCGGATGCCGTAGCCGGCGAACACGACGGCCGCGTCGAACACCACTGTCTGCTGGCCATTTGCCGCGCCAAAGACGATGTCCTTGCCGAAGGCGGGAGACAAGGTCTTGCCGCCCGCGCTGAACGTGACTTTGCTGGATGGCAAGGCCTTGCTGCCGACGATGGTCAGCGCCTGGCGGTACGTGCCATCCTTCAACGGCTGCAGGCCGGCTACGGCCGCCTGCGTTTCCAGGTAGCGCACGGCCAGGTCGCCGCCGCGCTGGCCCGTGCCGCGTCCTTCCAGTAAATCGTCGGCCAGGAAGGACAGATGGGCGCGCAGGGGCGCTTCGGCCACGAGCGGTTGGGCGAGGGCGGCCGTGCTGAACAGGCTGGCGGCGAGGACGAAGGGAAAGCGCATGACGACTCCAAAAGTGAATACGGGAAAGCAAAGCAGCGACAATCTTACTCTACCGCAATGCCCTGGCGTAGCGCGCGGCGTGCGCGGGCCAATTGCGGCCACAATGGCTGCTGGTCCACCGACAAGGAGCGTTCCATGACTGCCACGAACTTGCAATCGAGCAATACCCTGCGTACCGCCGACGGTACATTGATCCACTACAAGGACTGGGGCAGCGGCCCGCCCGTCGTCTTCAGCCACGGCTGGCCATTGTCGTCCGACGCGTGGGAAGACCAGATGTTTTACCTGGCCTCGCGCGGCTACCGCGTCATCGCGCACGACCGGCGCGGCCATGGCCGCTCAAGCCAGCCGTTCGACGGCAACGACATGGATACCTATGCCGACGACCTGGCCGCCCTGATCGACGCGCTGGATTTGACGGGCGCCACCCTCGTCGGCCACTCGACGGGCGGCGGCGAAGTGGCGCGCTACATCGGCCGCCATGGCACCGGGCGTCTGGCTGGCGCCGTGCTCGTGGGCGCCGTACCGCCACTGATGCTGCAAACCACGGAAAACCCGCTGGGCTTGCCCCTGTCCACATTTGACGCCATCCGCGCCGGCGTGCAGGCCGACCGCAGCCAATTTTTCCAGGATTTGAGCGAGGCCTTCTATGGCTACAACCGGCCCGATGCGAAGCCGTCGCAGGGCGTGCGCGACGGTTTCTGGCGGCAAGGCATGCAGGCGGGCATGCCGGCATCCTACCTGTGCATCAAGCAATTTTCCGAGACGGATTTTACGGCTGACCTGGCCAAATTCGACGTGCCGACCCTGGTGATCCATGGCGACGACGACCAGATCGTGCCGATTGCCGCCTCGGCGCGGCGCACTGCCGAACTCATCATAGGCAGCAAGCTGCTCGTGTATGCGGGCGCGCCGCACGGCCTGGCGACGACGCACAAGGACAGGCTGAACGAGGACTTGCTGGAATTTTTGCGCCACTCGGTCGATGCGGCAAGCAATATCGAGGCGCATCTGTAAAGTAGTCGAATCTATTGCAAAACATATAATATTGCTTGGTTTTTGCACCAATTGCGTGCGGATCGCCGATTTTTCTGCGTTTTAGACTGCAAAAAATGGCGTTCTGCCGCCCCGTTCCACCCGGTAAGGTCCAGTAAAGAGTAAACTAGCGGATACACTCTTTCGCATTGGGCGATTCGAGCGAACTTGTGAGTGATTTCATGTCTGATACACCAATTTCCTTATTTTCCGACCTTAACCTGAGCGAGCCGCTGATTCGCGCGCTCAAGGATGTCGGTTACGAAACACCGTCGCCTATCCAGGCGGCCACGATTCCATTATTGCTCGCGAACCGCGACGTGCTGGGCCAGGCGCAAACGGGCACGGGTAAAACCGCTGCCTTCGCCTTGCCGATCCTGTCGCGCATCGATCTGAAACAAAGCTCACCCCAAGCCCTGGTCCTGGCACCGACGCGCGAACTGGCCATCCAGGTCGCCGAAGCGTTCCAGGTGTACGCCGCCCACATCCCCGGCTTCCACGTGCTGCCGATCTACGGCGGCCAAAGCTACGGCCCGCAGCTGTCGGCCCTGCGCCGCGGCGTGCACGTCATCGTCGGCACCCCAGGCCGCGTCATCGATCACCTGGACAAGGGTTCGCTCGACCTGTCCAAGCTGAAAACCCTGGTGCTCGACGAAGCCGATGAGATGCTGCGCATGGGCTTTATCGACGACGTCGAACGTATCTTGAAAGAAACCCCGGAAGGCCATCAAACGGCGTTGTTCTCGGCCACCATGCCTTCCGTCATCAAGCGCATCGCCACGACCTATCTGGTGAACCCGGCCGAAGTGACGGTCGCCGCCAAGACGGGCACGGCCGACAACATCCGCCAGCGCTACTGGCTCGTGTCGGGCATGCACAAGCTCGACGCGCTGACCCGCATCCTGGAAGCGGAAGCGTTTGACGGCATGATCATCTTCGCCCGCACCAAGCTGGGCACGGAAGAGCTGGCCGGCAAGCTGCAAGCCCGTGGCTTCTCGGCTGCCGCCATCAATGGCGACATCCAGCAAGCCCAGCGCGAGCGCACGATCCAGCAGTTGAAAGACGGCAAGATCGACATCCTCGTGGCAACCGACGTGGCCGCCCGCGGCCTGGACGTCGAGCGCATCAGCCACGTCGTCAACTACGACGTGCCGCACGATCCGGAAAGCTATACCCACCGCATCGGCCGCACGGGCCGCGCCGGCCGCAGCGGCGAAGCGATTTTGTTCATCACCCCGCGCGAAAAGAACTTGTTGAAAGCCATCGAACGCTCGACCCGTCAGCCGATCGGCATGCTGGAACTGCCAACGATCCAGGCCGTCAACGACGTGCGTATCGCCAAGTTCAAGGAACAGATCAGCGAAACCCTGGCCCTGGGCGAACTGGAACAGTTCCAATCGCTGATCGAAGATTTCGAACGCGAACAAAACATTCCCGCCATCGAAATCGCCGCTGCCCTGGCGAAGATGGCGCGTGGCAATACGCCGCTGCTGCTGGACAAGAACAAGGCGCGCGAGCAAGCCACGTGGCAAGACGACCGTCCAGTGCGCCAAGACCGTTTTGACCGCCCTGAGCGCAGTGACCGTTTCGAGCGTAATGACCGCTTCGACCGCAACGAGCGCAGCGAACGCCCGGCCTTCCCGAAAAAGGAACGTATCCAGCGTCCAGCCGACGCCGGCATGCAGACCTTCCGCATTGAAGTCGGTCATCAGCATGGCGTGAAACCAGGCAATATCGTGGGCGCCATCGCCAACGAAGCGGGTATCGATTCGAAAAACATCGGCCGCATCGAAATCTATGACGACTACAGCGTCCTGGACTTGCCGGACAGCATGCCGAAAGAATTGCTCGATCAGCTGAAAACCGTGTGGGTCGCGGGCCAGCAGCTGCGCATCAGCCGCGACGGCGACGCGCCGGACCTGGCGCCGCCAGCCGCGCCGCGCAAGCCGTTCGCCGCCAAGTCCGCGCCAGCGTTCAAGGATGCGCCAGCGGACGCGGGCGACGCAGCCCCTGCGCCGCGCGCGCCGAAGAAGGAACGTCCACGTCCAGGCGTGACGGCTTACCGCATCGAAGTGGGCCGTGAACACGCCGTGACGCCAAGCAACATCGTCGGCGCCATCGCCAACGAAGCGAACCTGGAAGCCAAGCATATCGGCCGCATCGATATCTTTGACAACTACAGCGTGCTGGACCTGCCTGAAGGCATGCCGCCGGAAATCCTCGACCACTTGAAATCGGTCGTGGTCTCGGGCCAGAAGCTGCGCATCAGCCTGGACGATGGCACGACGGAGCGCAAGCCTGCGCCGCCGCGTCCGAAGTCGCCACCGCGCAAAACCTTTAAGTAAGCCATCCCCACGGGCGCTCCGGCGCCTGTGTCGCGGATTGGAGACAGTTCCCCCACTGGCGCATTCGCGCCAGTTTTTATTTTCCCTCAAGAAATGAATATTGTTACCGCGCTATGGTTGGCGGCAGGCGTCGCCACGTGCCGGCCATTGCGCCAGTTCCCTTGCGCCTTTTTGTCGGCGCATACGGCGTATTTATTGCCTGCTTCGCCGATAAATAATTTTTTATTAATTATTGTGTTTGCGCGCAATTTGAATTTTGCATTCAATAAAATCAATCAAGTTGAATCAAAGTAAATTCTAAAACATAAAT
This sequence comes from Janthinobacterium sp. NKUCC08_JDC, assembly GCF_019345575.1. NCBI lineage: Bacteria > Pseudomonadati > Pseudomonadota > Betaproteobacteria > Burkholderiales > Oxalobacteraceae > Janthinobacterium > Janthinobacterium sp. NKUCC08_JDC. Next base: position 125,680 of record NZ_JAHKQW010000012.1, read on the forward strand.
GAATTAGCTTTTATTAAATTTTTTGACCAGTGTCACTGTCGCCGGGGCGATATATCATGGGTGCTTGATGTGGTATATTGTTTTTATGATTTTGTTATGCTAGTTGAAAAAAATAGAGGAGCGACGATGCGGGTCAATACGCCTATCACGCAAAATGAATACGTATTAAATGAAGGCATGACGATTGTTTCCACGACGGATTTACAAGGAAACATCAATTACGCCAATCAGTATTTCATTGAAGTCAGCGGTTTTTCAGAAATGGAACTGCTGGGTGCGCCACAGAATATTCTGCGTCATCCCGATATGCCGGCCGAAGCGTTTGCTGACCTGTGGGATACCATCAAGACGGGCATGCCATGGACCGGCATGGTCAAGAACCGCTGCAAGAATGGCGATTTCTACTGGGTCTTCGCCAATATCACGCCCGTCATCGAAAACGGCCGCCCGATCGGTTATATGTCCGTGCGCACCAAGCCCACGCGCGAGCAGATCAACGAAGCGGCAGCCCTGTATAAAAGTTTTAAAGACGGCAATAGCGCCAAGCTGGCGATCCGCAATGGCCGCGTCGTGCGCCAGGGCTGGGCTGCCAAGCTGGCCGAGTGGCGCAAGCTGACCCTGTCGCAAGACCTGGCCCTGCATTGCATCGTCTTTGGCGTGGTGCTGGCCATTCTCGGCTGCGCCGTGTGGAATATCGATGGCGACACGAGCACGGCCACGCGCAGCTGGCTCAGCGGCGCTGCCGCCGCGGCCGTGGCGCTGATGCTGTATTTCTGGGCCCATTTGCACAATTCCCTCGTCGCGCCGCTGGGCGAGGCCATCACGGTGGCGCGCAAGATGGCTGGCGGCGACTTGACGGGCGTCATCGACAAAGTGCGCGACGACGACATGGGCCAATTGATGGCGGCCTTGCGCCAGACGAATATCAACTTGCACAGCATCATCGGCGACGTGCGCGCCAACTTCGAGGATATCCGCGTCACCACGGCCGAGATCGCCACGGGCAATATGGACCTGTCCAGCCGCACGGAATCGCAGGCGTCCAGCCTCGAACAGACGGCGGCCAGCATGGAAGAGCTGACTTCCACGGTGCAGAACAGCGCCGACCACGTGGACACGGCCAATAAGCTGGCGGCGCAGGCGTCTACCGTCGCGGCCAAGGGCGGCACCATCGTCAGCGAAGTGGTGACCACGATGGACGAGATCAGCACCTCGTCGCGCAAGATTCTCGACATCATTGGTCTCATCGACGGCATCGCCTTCCAGACGAACATCCTCGCCTTGAACGCGGCAGTGGAAGCGGCCCGCGCGGGCGAGCATGGCCGCGGCTTCGCCGTCGTGGCCGGCGAAGTGCGCAGCCTGGCGCAGCGCTCGGCAACAGCGGCGAAAGAAGTGAAGAACCTGATCGACCATTCGATCGCCACCGTGAATGCGGGCAGCGTGCTGACCAGCAATGCGGGCGCCACCATGACGGAAGTGATCGCCTCGGTTGCCAGGGTGACGGAAGTGATGGACGAGATTTCCTCGACCACGCGCGAGCAGAACCAGGGCATCGGGCAAGTCAACCAGGCCGTCATCCACATGGATGGCATCACGCAGCAGAATGCGGCGCTGGTGGAGCAGGCGGCTGCTGCCGCCACCAGCCTGGCGCAACGCACCGACAGCGTGGCCCAGTCGATCGGCATCTTCAAATTGAAGGCCTCGCCCAAGCGCAAGACAGCTGGTATGGGACGCAGCGTGGGCGCGGGCGTGGCGTCGCGCGCTTTGCTGAAAGCACGCTAATTACCCCAACGGCGAAAGGCCGGGGTCGTACCCTCAGGGTACGACCCCAGTTTGCTTTTTGGGTACTTTTACTGCTTCACCCGATACACCTCTCCGCTGCGCACCTTCTTCACCACCCCATCCCCGCCAAACAAAATCACATATTCTCCCTGCGCGCCCGAGGCGGCCGGGTAGGTGTACATCCATACTTCATTGCCGCTGTCGAAACGGATGGACGTGCTGTCTCCCAGCGCGGCGCGCACCTGTTCGCGCGTGCTGCTGCCCGGTTGCACCGTCTGTTCCAAGGTGGCATATGGCACGTTCTTACTTGCCTGCAAGGCGCGCGTGCCGGAGCAGGCGGCCAGCAGCGCCAGCATGGCGATCAGCAGCCATTTCATGGCACCACCTCGTCCATGTAAGTAAATTCCAGCAGGGTGTCGTCGGGCCAGCTGGCATCCCATAAGGGCGCGTAATACGTGCGGTCAAGCAAGACCTGGCAATCGCAATAGGGCAGCGAGGCGGGCGTCTGCTCGCCGCCCGCGTACAGCATCCTGAACGGCAACGCCAGGCGGCGCTCGCCATGCACGAGGGTGACGCCGAACAGGGGCCGCTCCGTGAAGAACAAATAATTGCCATCCGGCTCGGAACACACCTTGTCCGTGCTGTAGAGCATGCTGGACAGCCAGGCGATGATTTGCGGGTCGTTCGAGATCAGGCCCGAATCCATGCCGGCGCGGCATTCCAGGCGCAGGTCGCCCAGGCGCCGCGTGCCGGGCGGCAAGCCGGGCGTGATCACTTGCGCGCGCCAGCTCATGGTGGTGGCCTTGCGGTTGGCGATCAGCACGGCGTCTTCGCGCGCCGCTTGCGCATTGCGCACGGGAGCAAAGCTGTTGTCCTCGGCCAAGGGTAAGGGGATGCTGACGGTGTCGCCAGCGATGCGCAGCTGCACGCCCGTCATGTCCACGCCAGGCTGGCGCGGCAGTAGACGAAAGCGCAAGCTCGCTTGCGGCGCCAGCGCGCGGTCGCGCTCGAAGCGGTCCACGCCCTGCAGCATCTTGCGGTACGATTTATCGACGGGGTCGCGCGTGGCGTCCACTTTGACCTGCGGCACGGGTGCGGTTTGCGCCAGGGCAACCGGGCCAGGGAGCAGGCAGGCAAGCAGCAGGGAAATAGGAATGCGCATGGCTGGATGCTACGCTTTTTTGCGCATCAGCCACGCACGGGTGGGTGACTCAGTATTCGTTCAGTATTCGCTATATTTGCGGGCGTCGCCACGCACCTGCTGCGCCGGGTATTTCTGCGCATTGAGTTCCATCTTTTCCAGTACGGCCGCGTGCAGGTCGACGCCGCTCTTGTCGGCCAGGCGCACCAGGTACATCAGCACGTCGGCCAGTTCATGGCGGATGCCCGTGCGTTTGGCCTCGTCCAGCTCGGCGTCCGCGCCCGTGGGCAGCCACTGGTAGTGCTCGGCCAGTTCCGCCACTTCGACGGACAGGGCCATGGCCAGGTTTTTCGGCGTGTGGAACTGGTCCCAGTCGCGCTCGTCGGCAAAGGTGCGCAGGCGCGCGCGGATGTCAAACAGGCTGTCGGCAGGCGCACTCATGCCGCCACCTGCAGCGGTTTTTCCATGAAAACACTGAATGGATCGTCAGGATAGTCGCCGTACGGCCCGCGCCGCTGGTAGCCGTGGCGCGCGTACAGGGCGATGGCTTCGGGCTGGTGGATGCCCGTCTCCAAGGTCAGCAAGCGGCAGCCGCACGCCAGCGCCTGCTCTTCCAGCAGGGCCAGCAGGCGCTTGGCCAGGCCCAGGCCGCGGCTGTCCGGGTGCACGTACATGCGCTTGACCTCGCCGAAATCGGGCGTGACGACGATGGCGCCGCAAGCGCGCGCCGCGCCTGCCGCATCGCGGGCGACGGCAAACAGCAGGGTATCAGGCGGCACGGACGCCAGGTCCAGCGAGTAGACGCACTCAGCCGGATACAGGGTCTGTTGGTAGGCGTCAAGCTCGGCGATCAGGGTTTGCACGTCGGCTTGCTGCGGCGATTCCAGGCGGATGGTCATGGGAAGGTCGAATGTATGGGACTTCCCCCATGGTATCACTGCGGCCGCGCCAGGCGCATCGTCAGGCCGATGGGCGACATCACGAAACCCATCAGTTCCTGCGCTTCGCCGCCATCGGGCGTGTCGACGCCGGCGATGTCGAAGCTGCCCAGCAGCATTGCCATGGCGATCTTGATTTCCAGCAAGGCCAGGTAGCGGCCCGGGCACGTGCGCAAGCCCGCGCCGAAAGGCATGGCGGCGCGCTTGTTGTTCGCCTCGCCGCCTTCCAGCCAGCGTTCGGGCTGGAAAGCCTGTGCATCGGGAAAGTGCGCATCGGACACGCTGTCGTGGCGCATCACGCACCACAGCATGCTGCCGGCGGGCACGGCCACGTCGCCCACCACCGTGTCGCGCAGCGCTTCGAGCGGAATGTAGGGCGCCACGGGTTTCAAGCGCATGGCCTCGCTGGCGCAGGCGCCCAGGTAGTCGAGGCTATCCATTTGCGCCACGGTGAACTGCGTCACGTCGGGTGCCAGGCGCCGCACTTCCTCGCGCGCCTTGGCCAGGCTGTGCGGATGGCGTTGCAACAGGTAGATGATCCAGGAAATCGTGTTGGCCGTCGTGTCTTCGCCGGCCAGCAGCATGGTCAGCACATTGCCGGCCACGGCGCGGTCGCTCACGCCGCTGCCGGGTTCGTCGGCGGCGGCGATCATGGCTTCGAGCAGGTTGGGCGGGCGCACGCGCCGCGCGGGGTCTTGTTCCATGCGTTCGCGCGCCTGCCGCACCAGTTGCGCCACGGCCACGTCCAGCGCCGCCACGTCGCGGTCCAGGCGCCGGTCGACGGGCAGCTTGACGTAGCGCCAGTAGGGCAGCATCGACAGGCTGCGCCGCGCCACGGCTGGCAGGATGGCGTCCAGGTGGCGCTGGATCACGTCCTCGCCCGATTCGAGTGTATTGACTTCCGTGCCGAAGGCCAGGCCGGCGATGATGTCGACCGTGTAGCGTTTCAGGTCGCCATCGAGGGCAATGGACTGGCCTTGCGTGGCGGCATGCTGCCAGCGCCGCTGCAGGCGCTGCGCCACCGTCACCAGCGCGGGAAAATACGCCTTGATGGCACCTGGCGCCATGCCGGCCATCACCATGCGGCGCTGGTTGCGCCACTCGCTGCCTTCGGCCAGGAAGACGCCGGGATTGCCGCCCATTTCCTCCGAAACGATGTAGCTGCTGAGGGGGCGGCGGAAACCATCGGGGCGGTCGCGCAGCACGGCGGCCACCGCCTCGCTGTCGGCCACCACCAGTACCAGAGTGCGGCCGAACCAGGCACGCATGAAAGGTCCATAGCGGCGTACCCAGCCTTCCACGTCGCGGTGGATGCGCGGCAGCCGCACTTGCATGGCGTTGCCGATGATGGGCAAGGCGAATGGCCCCGGCAACTGGCGGATCTGGCGCAGGGTGGTGGCGGGTGCGGCGGCGTGGTCGAGTGGCGGCATGAAAAGCTCCTGTTGTCGTGGGAACGATGGCTAGACTCTAGCGCGCTTGCGCGCACGCGTCTTGAACGAATACGACATCGCGCGCGGCCAAAAATTGCCGGTACAATCGTCGCCATGCCTGCCGCCCCCACGCCCCTGACCCGCTTGATCGCGCCGCGCACCGCGCTCGCTTCCTGCGTGCGCGCCTTCCTCGTGCGCGACACCACGCATTGCGCGCCGCTGCCGCCCGCGCAGCGCCTGAACCGCTTTCCCGCCACGCCCATGTGCTGCCTGCTGTGGACGGTCGCGGGCGACGTCGAGGCGGCCGCGCCCGGCTCCGACCTGCTGCACGTGCGCATGCCGCCCGCCCTGTTCAGCGGACCGCGCGGCTATCCGCTGGTCAGCTACAACCCCGGCCCCGTGCACTCGTTCATGGTGATGCTGTATCCGGCCGCCCTGCACGCGCTGACGGGCATCGACATGGCGGCCCTGTTCGACCAGGTGCGCCCGCTGGAACCGCTGTTCGACGCCGACTGGCTGGCCTTGTCCGACGCCGTGCTGGCCGCGCCCGACGATGCAGCGCGCATCGCGCTGGTGGAAGCATTCCTGGCGCCGCGCTGGGCGCTGGCGCGCAAGAGCGGCGACCATCCCACCGGCGCCATCCAGGACTGGGTGCGCCGCCTGGGCGTACAGGCGGCCTCGACGGGCCTGGCCAGCGGCGCGCGCAATATCGAGCGCCGCATCAAGGCCTGGGCCGGCCAGCCCATGCGCACCCTGCGACGCATGCGCCGCGCGGAACAGTCGTTTCTCGACGCACGCGAGGCCATGCTGCAAGGCAATGCTTCTTGGACCGATATCGCCGCCGAGGGCGGCTACGCCGACCAGGCCCACCTGTGCCGCGAAGTGCGCGCCATCACCGGCCTGAGTCCCACCGAACTGGCACGCGCCAGCCGCGAAGATGAAAGTTACTGGATCTACAGGATATGGGCGTAATCCGGCCGGTGGTGATGTCGGATTACGCGGCGTACCGCCGCTAATCCGACCTACCCGTGGGGGCGAGTAGGTCGGATTAGCGTGGCAACGCCACGCGTAATCCGGCAACATCGTCGGCGTGGCCGGTGGTCATGCCGACCTACCGCTCGCTGTACACCTGTCCCTTGGACAGGGTCACTTCATGGTGCCCCGCGCCGGGCGCCATCATGGGGAAACAATTTTCTTCGCCATGCACTCGCACGTCGAGGAAGTAGGGGCCTTCGGATGCCAGGCAGGCCGCCAGCGCCGCGTCGAGGTCTTCGCGCCGGCTGACCGTATGCGCCTGCCAGCCGAACGCCCGCGCCAGCGCGACGAAATCGGGCAGCGCTTCCGTGTAGCTGTGGCTGTAACGCCCGCCATGGATGAGTTCCTGCCACTGGCGCACCATGCCCATGTAGCCATTGTTCGACAGCACCACTTTCACGGGCAGGCGGTGCTGCACGGCCGTGGCCAGTTCCTGGATATTCATCAAAATCGACGCGTCGCCGCTGACGCACACGACGCGCTTGCCCGGATGGGCGATCTGCGCGCCGATGGCGGCCGGCAATCCATAGCCCATGGTGCCGGCGCCGCCCGAGGTCAGCCAGCGGCGCGGCTGCTCGAAGCGCAAGTGCTGGGCCGCCCACATCTGGTGCTGGCCCACGTCGGTGGACACGATGGCGTCCTGTCCGTCCAGGGCCGCCTGCAGTCGGCGCATCAGCGCCTGCGGCGCGATCACGTCCGGCGTGTCGTCGAACGCCAGGCTGTCCTGAGCGCGCCAGCCGTCGATACGCTGCCACCACGGCTGGCGGTCCGCCAGCAGGCGGCCGCGCAACTGCGCCAGCAGGGCGACCAGCACGGGCGCGCAATCGCCGCGCAGGGCCACGTCGGCGCGCACCACCTTGCCGATCGACGCCGGGTCGATATCGACGTGGATGACCTTTGCGCCGGGGCAGAAGGCGTCCAGCCTGCCAGTCACCCGGTCGTCGAAGCGGGCGCCCACGCAGACGATCAGGTCCGCATGGTGCATGGCCAGGTTCGCTTCCAGGGTGCCGTGCATGCCCAGCATGCCAAGGAAGGCCGGATGCGAGGCGGGAAAGGCGCCCAGGCCCAGCAGGGTCAGGGTGCAGGGCGCGGCCGCCAGTTTCACCAGCTGCTGGAAAGCGGCGCAGGCATCGAGGCCGGAATTGATGAGGCCTCCGCCGCCATAGAACACGGGCTGGCGCGCGTTGGCGATCAGGCTGGCGGCCTGCTCGATATCGGCCGCGTCGGGCAAGGGGGCGGCGACGTTGGCGACGGACGGCGGCGGCGTGTTGGCCGCGACGGTCGCCAATTGCATATCCTTGGGAAAATCGATCAGCACGGGGCCCGGCCGGCCTTGCGTGGCCTGCACGTACGCTTCGTGCACGACGGCGGCCGTCTCGTCGGCCGTGCGGATTTGCCGGTTCCACTTGGTGACGGGGCGCGAGATGCCCAGCGCGTCGCATTCCTGGAAGGCGTTCGTGCCGATGCTGGTGGTGGCCACCTGGCCGCTGATGCAGATGACGGGAATCGAATCGCACAGGGCGTCGAGCAAGCCCGTGGTGGTGTTGCTCATGCCGGGGCCGGACGTGACGAAGATGACGCCGGGCCGGCCCGTGCTGCGCGCATACCCTTCGGCCGCATGCACGGCCGCCTGTTCGTGGCGCACGAGCACGTGGCGCAAGCGCGGCTGCGCGTGCAGCGCGTCGTACAGGGGCAGCACGGCGCCGCCGGGATAGCCGAAGACGGTGTCGACGCCCAGGGCCAGCAGGGTGTCGATCAGGGTGCTGGCGCCGTTGCGCGGCGCAAGATCGTGGGCGGGAGCGAGAAGGGGGGCGGGATCGGGTTTCATGTATCTATTTTCTGCTTGCCATGGCAGAAAAGGCTGCTGGTTTTCTCGTATAAAATGCCTTGATCAGCAAAATTTGCTGCAAACATGGGAAATTGCAAAATGAAGCTCGACAAATTCGACCTCGCCATCCTGACGGCCCTGCAGCAGGATGCCCGCATCAGCCTGCACGAACTGAGCGCCAAGGTGGGCCTGACGTCGTCGCCGTGCTGGGCGCGCATCAAGCGCATGGAGGACGATGGCGTCATCGAAGGCTATACGGTGAACGTCAACGCGGCCAAGGTGGGGCTGGCCGACACCGTCATCGTGCAAGTGACCCTGGACGACCATTCCGACCAGGCCCTGTTCGAGTTCGGCCACGCGCTGGCCATGATCCCGGAAGTGCTCGAAGCGTTCCTCGTCTCCGGCGACTACGACTACTACCTGCGCATTGCCGTCAGCGACACGCGCGACTATGAACGCCTGCTGCGCGAGCGCCTGTATAAAATTCCCGGCATCCGCCACAGCAAATCGAGTTTCGTGCTGCGCCAGCTCAAGCAGAGCTATTTGCCCTTGCAGCGCTAAGTTTCCTTGCACGGCGGGAGTTTTTCCCTAGTTCATCGATGGTGGCTGTCCGATACTGGACAGACATAAAAACCATGATAAAAACGGGGACCCGCATGAAACTGACTTTATTGGCTGCCGCTGCCATGGCGCTGTGCCAGGCACAGGCAGCCGAACCTGCTGCCGCCAGCTTGGCCGCGAACCTGGCCGCCTCGGGCGACTTGCCCACCGTCATCATCACGGGCAGCATGCCGCTGCCCACCGTGGAGCAGCCGCGCGATACCTTGGCTGCGCCCGTGCAGACGGCCAGCGCACAGCAGATCGCCGCCAGCGGCGCGCTCGATATTTCCGCCTTCCTGCGCCGCAACCTGGGTAGCGTCTACGTGAACGAAGTGCAGAACAACCTGTTCCAGCCCGACGTCAGCTACCGCGGCTATACGGCCTCGCCCTTGCTGGGCACGCCGCAGGGACTGTCCGTGTACCTGGACGGCATGCGGCTGAACCAGCCGTTCGGCGACGTCGTCAGCTGGGATTTGATACCGCGCATGGCGATCGCTTCGCTGACCTTGATGCCCGGCTCGAATCCCCTGTTCGGCCTGAACACCCTGGGTGGCGCGCTGGCCCTGCAGACCAAGGATGGCAAGAGCCACCCGGGTACCGCCGTCGAGGCGCGCCTGGGTTCCGATCAACGGCGCGCCGTGGAGGTCGAGCATGGCGGCAGCAATGCGCAGGGCTGGCACTGGTACGTGACGGGCAACCGTTTCAAGGAAGTGGGCTGGCGCGACGATTCGCCATCCGACGTGCGCCAGGTGTTTGGCAAGCTGGGATGGGGCGATGCGCGCACCGATATCGCCGTCACCGTGGCCCACGCGGACAATGCGTTGACGGGCAACGGCTTGCAGGAACAGCGCATGCTGGCGCGCGACTACCGCAGCGTCTACACTAAGCCTGACTTGACGGAAAACAGGTCGACCTTGCTGAATCTGACGGGCAAGCACCAGGCCAGCGCTGCCTTGCTCTTGTCCGGCAATGTCTACTACCGCAAGATCGACACGCACACCTTCAATGGCGACCTCAACGACGAGTCGCTCGACCAGTCCATCTATCAGCCCGGCGCGGCCGAGCGCGCGGCCCTGGCGGCGGCCGGCTACACGGGCTTTCCCGCCAGCGGGGCGAATCCGTCCAATACGCCGTTTCCGAAGTGGCGCTGCATAGCCAACGTGCTGCTGAATGACGAGCCGGCCGAAAAATGCAATGGCATGATCAACCGCAGCCATACCGAGCAGGAAAACTATGGTTTTTCAGGCCAGTTCACCGCGCTGGCCGACGTGGCGGGCGCGCGTCATGCCGTCACGGCCGGCGCCGGCTTCGATGCCAGCCACGCCACCTTCCGCCAGACGAGCCAGTTCGGCTATTTGAACCCGGACCGCGGCATCACGCCCGTCGACTTCTTTGCCGACGGCACGCAAATCGACGACGATGGCACGCCCGTCGATAACCGGGTCGATTTGAGCGGGCGCATGCGCACATGGAGCGTGTATGCGAGCGACAGCATGGCATTCAATCGAGAGCTGACCTTGACTATCGCTGGCCGCTACAACCGCAGCACGGTGCGCAACCGCGACGCCATCACGCCCGGTGGCGGCAGCGGTTCGCTCGATGGCGATCACCGTTTCAGCCGCTTCAATCCCGCCATCGGCCTGGCCTACGCGCCGGCCGCAGGCATCAGCGCCTATCTCGGCTACAACGAAGGCAGCCGCACGCCGACGGCCATCGAGCTTGGCTGCGCCGATCCGGAAAACCCCTGCCGCCTGCCCAACGCCATGGCCGGCGACCCGCCCTTGAAACAGGTGGTGACGAAGACGTGGGAAGCGGGCGTGCGCGGCCAGTGGGGCGAGGTGGCGCGCTGGAGCGCGGGCGTGTTCCGCGCGGAAAACCATGACGATATCCTGTTCGTGGCCGACAACCAGGCCGGTTTCGGCTACTTCAAGAATTTCGGCAAGACGCGCCACCAGGGTGTGGAGCTGGCGCTCGACGGCAAGGCGGGCGCGCTGGACTTCGGCATCAACTACACGTGGCTGCAGGCGACGTATCAGAGCCGGGAAACCGTCAACGGCAGCGCCAACAGCAGCAGCGACGCCGAGGCGCCCGGCCTGGAAGGCAATATCGCCATCACGCCGGGCAACCGGATTCCCCTCACTCCCAGCCATATCCTGAAGGCGCACGTGGAGGTGCAGGGCGGACGCGACTGGACGGTGGGCCTGGCCATGACGGCCGTGTCGAGTTCCTATGCGCGCGGCAATGAAAACAACGCGCACCAGGCGGATGGACCAGCGTACCTGGGCGCGGGCAAGAGCGGCGGCTACGCCGTGGTCGAGCTCAATGGCAAATACCAGCTGACACGGCAACTGAGCGTGTTCGCCCAGGTCAACAATCTGTTCGACCGGCACTATGCGACGGCGGCCCAGCTGGGCGCGACGGGTTTCGACGCCAACGGCAATTTTAGTGCCCGGCCGCTGCCGGCCGTGAACGGCGAGTATCCGATGGTCAACGCGACCTTCTATGCGGCCGGCGCTCCGCGCAGCGTGAATGTGGGCTTGCGCTACGTGTTTTAAGAGTGGATCTGTTCGATGACCCCGTTGCGCAAGGCCAAGTGGACGAGCGCGGCGGGGCCGGGCACGTCGAGCTTTTCTTTGATGCAGGTCTGGTGGTTGGCCACCGTCTTGCTGCTCACGTGCAGCAGGCGGGCGCAGTCGGCGGCGCTGCGGCCTTCGGCCAGCAGGCGGAAGATTTCGAATTCGCGCTGGCTCAGGCTGCTCAAGCGCTGCGCTTCCATGCGGGCAGTGCCTTGCAGGACGCCCGGCGCGCTGTGCGGATCGACGTAGCGCCGGCCCGCGTGGGCGGCGCGCACGGCATCGACCAGGTGTTCCGGGTCGGCCTGCTTGCTGACGAAGCCGCAGGCGCCGCCCTCAAACGCGCGGGCGATCAGCTGCGGCGTGTCGTGCATGCTGAACACGAGCACGCGGGCGCCGGTATCGCGGGCGAGCAGCTTGCGCAGCAATTCCAGGCCGCCGATGCCGGGCATGGACAAATCCGTCACGCAGACGTCGGGAGCGTGTTCCAGATGCAAGCCATACGCCGTTTCGCCATTGCCCGCTTCGGCCACGACGGCGATGTCGCCACCCTGTTCCAGCAGGCGCCGGTAACCGGTGCGCACCACCGGGTGGTCGTCGACCAGCATCACGCGGATCGGGGTCATGGCCGCGTTCATGCCGCACCTGCCGCCAGCGGCATCGCCACTTCGATGCGCAAGCCGTTGCCCAGCGCGCTGATCCAGCGGATATGGCCGCGCAGGCCGGCCACTCTTTCGCGCATGCCCAGCATGCCGAAGCCATCTGTCGGCGTTTTGTCTGGATGCAAACCCTGGCCATTGTCTTCGATGGCCAGGTGCAGCAAGCCGTGCGCATCGGCGCGCAATTCCACCGTGGTCCGGTTGGCGCCCGCGTGGCGCGCCACGTTCGTCAAGCCTTCCTGCACCAGGCGGTAGATGGCGGTGGCGGTGCAGTCGTCGAGGCTGGCGGGAATGGCGTGCGGTGCGAAATGGCAGGCGATGCCGTGCTGCTGGGACCAGCTGTCGCACAGCGCCTGCAGGGCCGGCGCCAGGCCCAGGCTGTCGAGCACGGGCGGGCGCAGCCGGCGCAGCATGGTGCGCACCATCGCATGCAGCGCTTCCGACGAGCGCGCGATGCTGGCGGCGCACGCCTGCACGTTCGCCTGGTCGCCATCGCGCGCGCGCAGGATGTAGCTGGCGGCGGCGCGGATGGCCGTGCAGTCCTGTCCCACTTCATCGTGCAACTCGCGCGCCAGCGCGCAGCGCTCTTCTTCCTGCGCGCGCAGCAGGCGCTGCGTGAGGGTGCGGTTTTGCGCCAGCAGCCGCGCCACCTGGCGTCCGCGCCGCACGGCAAAGCCGGCCAGCGCCAGCGTCAGCAACAGCAGGCTCAGGGCCAGTTCATCGAGTTGCCAGTGCTCTTGGCGCCACAGCGCGTAGGTCAGCCGTTCGGCCAGATCCAGCCTGGCGGCCAGCAGGAAAAAAGCCAGCGCCAGCGCGCAGCACACGAGGAGGCGCCGGGCCGGCCGCGTGCCTGCGCTGCCGTTGCCGGCAAATTGATGGTGTTCCATGATGCTGCTCCCTGAGCGCGGTCGATTCCCTTGTTGTGCAAGCTTCATGCCATCGCGCAGGGGCTGTGGCCGGGCGCTTCGCGGCGAGAGACAAGTGTTCCAGGATGGAACAGGTGTACCGCGATGTGACGGGGATGACGGCGCGGCAGGCGCGGTTTTCGAGCTTATCTGAAGTCGGGCCGGCGCGCTGGCGCGCACGTCTGCGGTGCGAGGCATTGTTGGTCCGATGTAACGTTGAGATTGCTCAAGCTTTCATAGATAAAACAAAACAAAGTATCGCAGAGTTAGATAAAAAATAAATAAATGATATTAAAAATATGATATTTGTTTTGTGTGGTTTGCTATATTTGTTGACACTTTTGTGAAAAAGCTGAAAGCGGGCGCGAGACCTGCCGACCTATCTATCCACAACAACCAAGGGAATAGAATGAATCGTCCATCACATGCGCGGGTATCGCCCGCCACCGCCGATCGGCCCGCTACCCGCGGCCGCGCCACCATCCTGGCCGCGCTGGCCACCTTGTCCGTGCTGGCCTCGGCGCCGGCCATGGCCGGTGTCCTGACCTTCGATAATTTGCCCCCCGACGTGTATGAAAGCGGCCAGACGCTCAATACGTCGAGCTACAACCTGCTGTTCCTGGCCGACCCGACCACGGCGGCCGGCGGCGGCGTCAGCGGCGTGGGCGCCATCCTCGATGGCCGCGTGGGCTCGTCGTGCGATATCGCCGCCTGCCCGCAGGGCGCCACCGGCAACTACCTGGCCATCCTCAACGATGGCGGCGTGAATTTCGCGCGTGCCGACCACCAGGCGTTCAGCCTGGCCGGTTTCGACTATTCCTTCATCGCGCCCGTTTCCGGCTTGCCCAACATGCAGTGGGGCCAGCTGCAACTGAGCGGCACCCTCAGCAACGGCCAGGTGGTCAGCACGTCGCTGGCGTTTCCGGGCCAGGGCAGCGATGGCAATTACCATTTCCAGAGCGCATCCCTGCTGGGCGGCTTCAGCAACTATTCCTTCACGGGCCTGACCTTCAACGCCTGCATTTTCAATGACACTGGCGCGTGCAGCAATTCCATCGATTTCCCCGCCTTTAACCAGGGCCAGTTTGCGCTCGACAATATCAACATCAGCGCCGTGCCGGAACCGTCGACCTACATGCTGCTGCTGGCCGGCCTGGGCGCCATCGGCATGCTGTCGCGCCGCCGCAGCGGCAAGTTCGCAGCGTTCACCGTGCAAGGAGCGTGAGATGAAATTACGTCCCGTCTCTCTCGGTATCCTCCTGCTGGCCGCCAGCCTGGCGCAAGCGGCGCAGGCGCAGGAACGCCGCTCCTACATCGTGCAGCTGGTCGACAAGCCGGCCGCCACCTACACGGGCCAGGTCGACGGCCTGGCCGCCACCAAGCCGGCCCCGGGTGCGCGCATCAACGTGGGCGCCGCCGATGTGCAGGCCTACCTGAGCTACCTCGACAGCAAGCAGGCCGCCGTGGCCGGCACCGTCAGCGCGGCGGAAATCACGCACCAGTACAGCGTCGTCTTCAACGGCTTTTCCGCCTTGCTGACGGACGATGAAGTGCGGGCCCTGAAGAAAAACAGCGGCGTGGCCAGCATCAGCGCCGACTCCATCCTGCAGCTCGACACCAGCTACACGCCCACCTTCCTGGGCCTGGACAAGCCGGGCGGCCTGTGGGAACAACTGGGCGGCAAGACACACGCGGGCGAAGACATCATCATCGGCATCGTCGACAGCGGCATCTGGCCCGAGAACACGGCCTTTGCCGACCGCCTCGACGAGAACGGCGTGCCCAGCCACAGCGGCAGCAACGTCGTGTACGGCGCGCCACCGGCCAGCTGGCAGGGTACCTGTCAGACGGGCGAAGGTTTTAGCGCCGAGAATTGCAACAACAAGCTGATCGGCGCGCGCTACTACCGCGCTTCCACGTCGGCGCTGCACTGGACGGAATTCCTGTCGCCGCGTGATTCCGTCGCTGGCCTGACGGGGCACGGCGGCCATGGCACGCATACGGCGTCCACGGCCGGCGGCAACAATGGTGCCCTGGCCACCTCGAACGGCGTGTCGCTGGGTAAGGCCTCGGGCATGGCGCCGCGTGCCCGCATCGCCGCCTATAAAGTCTGCTGGACGGCCGCATCGACGGGCCGCAACGGTTGCGCCACGGCCGACAGCGTGGCCGCCATCGATCAGGCCGTCAAGGATGGCGTCAACGTCATCAACTTCTCCATCGGCCCGAACGCGGGCGGCGGCGCCTTCGACGAGCCGACGGAAGTCGCCTTCCTCGGCGCGGCGGCGGCCGGCGTGTTTGTCGCCACGTCGGGCGGCAATTCCGGCCCATCCACGCCGGCGCCCGACGTGCCGGCGCCTGTCTCGCACATCAGCCCTTGGCTGGCGACGGTGGCCAATTCCACGCACAACCGCTTGTATGCGGGCAATGTCATCCTCAGCAACGGCACCAGGCTGGAAGGCGCATCGAGCAATGCGAAGACGCCGGCGCTGCCGCTGATCCGCTCGCGCGATGCGGGCCTGGCCGGCGTGCTGCCGACGGACCTCAATTTGCTGCGCTGCTTCGGCGGGGCCGATGCCACCTCCGCTTATCTGGACCCGGCGAAAGTGGCGGGCAAGATACTCGTGTGCGACCGCGGCGGCAACGTGCTGGTCAACAAGAGCGCGAATGCCAGGACGGCGGGCGCGGCGGGCGTGGTCATCGCCAACGTGGCCGGCGGCGCCAACACCATCATCAACCAGGCGCACACGCTGTCGACCGTGCACCTGGCGCAGGCGCAGGGCGACGCGCTGAAGGCTTTCATGGCGTCCAATCCGGACGGCACGGCGGCATTGGGCGAGATCCATACGATCGCCGACACGACGGTGCAGGCGCCGATCGTCAGCGACCGTTCCTCGCGCGGACCGAACGTGGCCAACGCGAACATCCTGAAACCGGACATGTCGGCGCCCGGCACCAACATCCTCGCCGGCGTGACGGCCGACCTGACGCCGGCGCAGCGCGATGCCGTGGCCGCTGGCGGCGCGGCGCCCGTGGCGGAATGGGATTTCTATTCCGGCACCTCGATGGCCAGCCCGCACGTGGCCGGCGTGGCGGCGCTGCTCAAGCAGCAGCATCCGGGCTGGTCGCCTGCGGCCATCAAGTCGGCACTGATGACGACGGCCTTCAGCACGTATCCCGATGGCTTGAACGGTTCCGTGTCGTGGGATGCCACGGCGAAGAACTCGGGCCAGCTGCCATGGGGCCAGGGCGCCGGCCACATCGCACCGAACAGCGCTGCCGATCCCGGCCTCGTGTACGACGTGTCGGAAATCGACTATGCGCGCTTCCTGTGCGGCCTGAACCTGAAGGTCTACAGTCCCGCCACCTGCCAGGCCGTCGGCACCATTCCTGCCTACAACCTGAACCTGGCGTCGCTGACGGCGGCCAACGTACTGGGCACGCAAGTGCTGACGCGCACGGTGACCAACGTGGGCGCCAGCAGCGCCGTCTATAACGTCTCGGCCAGCCTGCCCGGCTACACGGTGGCGGTGACGCCAACGAGCCTGAGCCTGGCGCCGGGCGCCAAGGGCCAGTACCAGGTCAAGCTGACGCGCACGACGGCGCCGGCCAATACCTGGACCTACGGCGCCCTGAGCTGGACGGATGGCACGCACACGGTGCGCAGCCCGCTGACGGCGCGCGGCACGTCGCTGGCCGCCATTCCGCTGGTCAGCAGCGAAGCGGCCACGGGCAGCAAGGTGCTGACCCTGGGTACGGGCTTCACGGGCGCGCTGGTCGGCGTCAAATCGGGTCTCGTCGAAGCCGTGCGCCAGACGCGCACGATCGGCCAGGCGGTGACGGGCGCCGCCGCATCGGCTGCCTGCAAGGCGGGCGGCGCGACGGGCGTGAACGTGCACAACGTGGTGGTCCCGGCCGGCACCCTGGCGGCGCGCTTTGCCACCTACGATACGGAAACGACGGGCGGCGCGAATACCGACCTGGACATGGAGGTCTACAACGCCGCCAATGTGCTCGTCGGCAGCAGCGGCAATGAAAGTTCCAATGAGCAGGTGGAACTGCGCTTGCCCGCCGCCGGTACCTACAAGGTGTGCGTGATCGGTTTTGCGCCGCAAAACGGCCAGGCCGACTACACCTTGTCGTCGTGGGTGCTGGCGCCGGGCTTGAACAACGGCAGCTTCAAGGCGCTGATGCCGGGCACGGCCTTCATGGGCGGCACCGCGTCTGTGTCGCTCAGCTGGTCCAACCTGGCCGAAGGCAAGCGCCACCTGGGCGCCGTCGGCTACCAGGTCGCTGGCGTGGTGCAGGGCGTGACGGTGGTCGAGGTCAATACCAATGATCCCGTGCCGCTGTTCCAGAACGCGCGCGGCGCCAAGCCGGTGCTGGCCGAGTAAACCGTTTCAAATGTCAGCGCAAGGCGTGCCTCCGGGCACGCCTTTTTTTTAACGCAGACCCCCGTTCGGGAGGAATAGCACTTGCATGGCGGTAACGCCCCCGGTATCTTGTCGGATAGCCATGGCTTTGTGGCCTGGCATTCTTGGGGAGTCGCGCGTGACCAGTTTCCGCACCAATACCGACCGCCTGCTGGAAGTGCGCCTGCAGGATGAAAAAGTGCTGGCGATTGCCGGCGCGATGGTCGCCTATACGGGCGCCATCAAATTTGAAAAGTCCCTGCTTGGCGGCGAGGGCCTCTTTGGCGCGCTCAAGCGCAAGGTGACGAACGAAGGCATGCAGGTGATGCAGGCTTCAGGCACCGGCACGGTGTTTTTCGCGCAGAATGCGGCCGAGATCACCGTCATGGCGCTGGCCGGCGAAAAGCTGACCATCGAAAGCAGCAGCCTGCTGGCCTACGACACGAGCCTGAAGACGGGCACCAGCTTTGCGGGCCTGCGCGGCGCCAGTTCGGGCCAGGGGCTGTTTTCCACCACCGTCGAAGGCAACGGCAACCTGGCCGTCATTTCGCGCGGCAACCTGATCATGCTGGAAGTGACGCCCGCGCATCCGCTGCGCGTGGACCCGGACGCCTTCGTCGGCTTCAAGGGCGACATCCGCCAGGAATTCGTTTTCGACGTCAACTGGCGCACGATGATCGGCCAGAGCTCGGGCGAATCGTACCAGCACAAATTCACAGGCCAGGGCGTGGTGTTCATCCAGCCCGCCGAACGTTAAGTTAGCGAGGACCCGCGATGCCTGTCTATCAGCAGATCAATGAAAAGATGCTTGAGGTCAAACTCGGCAATGAAGAAGTGTTCGCGCGCAAGGGCGCCATGGTGTCCTACCAGGGCGACGTTGCGTTCAGCCGCTCCTTCCTGGCCGGCCAGGGCGTGCAAAGCCTGGCCATGCGCGCCGTCACGAACGAAGGCTACGCCATGATGTCGGCGCGTGGCACGGGCAGCGTGTTTTACGCGCAGGGCGGCCTGTTCGTCACCATCGTCCCCGTGCGCGGCGAAACGTTCTACGTGGAAAGCGATTCCCTGCTGGCCTTCGATGCGCGCTTGACGGCCGGCACCATGTTCCTCGGCAACCAGGGCGGCGTGCAGGGCGTGGTGCGCGGCATGGCCTCGGGCCAGGGCTTGTTTACCACCACCTTGCAAGGCACGGGCGACGTGGCGATTTTGTCCGACGGTAACGCCATCGGCTTGCCCGTCACGCCGGACGTGCCCGTGTTTGTCGACCCGCAAGCGTATATCGGCCACACGGGGCAGCTGAGCTCGACCATCGTCACGGACCTGAACTGGAAAACCTTCGTCGGCCAGGCGTCCGGCGAATCGTACCAGGTGAAGTTCACGGGCCAGGGCACGGTCTATATCCAAGCGAGCGAAAGGTAAGCCATGACGATTTACACTCCCGATACCTTGCCGAAGAACGATAACCTGAACCGTTTTTCGTATGTCATCGACGTCAAGGAACAGATCTTCATTCGCAAGGGCAAGATGATCGCCTTCTATGGCGAACTGCGCTTCGAAGCCATGGGCAGCAGCGTGCTCGATTTGATCGTGCGCAACGCATTCAATGCGCCGAAATACATCCACCACTTTGTCGTCGCGCAAGGGCAAGGCCAATTGATTTTGGGCGACAACGGCAACGACCTGGCCTGCTACGACCTGGACAACGCCAACATGACCATCCGCGCGAAAAACCTGCTGGGTTTCACGAAGGATGTGATTTGCCAGGAATCGACCTTGCCCGGCTACCTGACCATGATAGGCACGGGTAAAGTGATCGCCTCGTCGAACGGCCCCGTGCATTTCCTCGAGTTGCCATGCCGCGTGGACGAGCAGGCCGTGCTGGGCTGGGCCGATTGCCCCAGTCCTTCGTATCACTACGATTACGCCCACGTGCAGGGTTGGGCCTCGGCCGCCGGCGCGCTCACAGGCTTTACCCTGTCGGGCGAGGAAAAGCAGATCGACTTCACGGGCGCCGGCACGGTGCTGGTGCAGTCGTCCGAGCTGGACGTGACGGGCAGCTCGGCCCTGGCCAACCTGCTGGCGCAATTGCCGATGCTGGGCAAGGAAGACCTGGGGACCTTGAGCCTTTCCGTCCAGCAGCAGATGAAGCAGGAACGTTAAGCTACTTGATGGCCGCCCAGCCGGGCGGCCGCTTTTCCAGGAAGGCAGTCACGCCTTCTTCCGCATCCTCTTCCATCATATTGCGCGCCATCACGTCCCCCGCATACGCATACGCGTCGTCCAGCGGCAGCTGGCGCTGCCGGTAGAACATTTGTTTGCCGTAGCGGATGGCCGTCGGGCTTTTCGCCATGATCTGCTGCGCCAGGCGCGCCACGGCGTCGTCGAGCGCCGCGTCGGCCACGGTTTCATTGATCAGGCCCCAGTCGGCGGCCGTGTCAGCGTCGATGAAGCGCCCCGTCACCAGCATGTCGAAGGCCCGCTTGGGCGACACATTGCGCGACAGGGCGACCGATGGCGTGGCGCAGAACAGGCCCACGTTGATGCCGGAGACGGCAAAACGGGCGGAGGCGCCCGCCACGGCCAAGTCGCAGCTGGCGACCAATTGGCAGCCGGCCGCCGTGGCGATGCCGTGCACGCGGGCAATCACGGGCACGGGCAAGGTTTGAATGGCTTGCATCACGCGCGAGCATTGTGCGAACAGGGTTTGATAATACGCAAGCTGGCGCGTCGCCTGCATCTGGCGCAAATCGTGGCCCGCGCAAAAGGCTTTGCCTTCGGCGGCCAGCACCACGCAGCGCACGTGCGGCTGCTGCGCGATCGTGTCGAGCGCTTCCTGCAGCGCGGCCAGCATGGCTTCGGACAGGGCATTGAATTGCAGCGGGCGGTTCAGCCGCAGGGTGACGAGGCCATTGTGCTCCTCGCGCAGCACCAGCGGCGCTTCGGTATCATGTGTTGCGGTCATGCGGTCTCCAGTGGCCTGATGGCCTTGTTGTTCTAGGAAATCTTATTTGGCGGCATTGACGCTACCGATGCCGGCGATCGATTTGTGCACGATCTTCGGCTTGCCGTAATAGGTCAGCTCGCCCATGCCGCGCACCACGGCGTTCAGTTCGCCCGAGGAATACACCTTGACGGAGCCGATGCCTTCGAAATTCACATCGACGTTTTTCGCCAGCAAGGCTTTCGTATCGACTTCGCCCACGCCTTGCGCCTTCAGGCGCAGCCAGTCGACCTGGCCATCGGCGGCCAGGCGGCCCGCGCCCTTGTAGCTGATGTCGACTCGTGGGCCATTGAGCTTGGTGAGGATCTTTTCGCCCGCGCCTTCCGCGATCAGCTTGCGCAAGGTGGGCATGGTGATGATGACGCGCGGGTCGCCCTCGGTCTTCTTGATGTCCTTGTCCTTCATGGAAATTTTCAGCTCGCCATCGACCACTTCCGTGATGACGCCGCTGAGGAATTTCTGGTCGCCGCGCAGCAGCAGGCTTTGCTCCTTGCCCGATTCCACTTCGATGCTGATGGGGCCGCGGATGTCGATGGCGTTGAAGGCGGCTACCGTGCGGGTTTGCTCGTCCGCATGCGCGAGGGCCGAGAGGCAGGCGAGGGACAGGACTGACAACAGGAACAGAGGACGCATGGCGGTTTCCTTGAGTAGTTGATCAGTGTATTCTATGTTGCAACATCTCCAAGGGGGAGAAATTTGCGATGAACGGCACAAATCGCGGTGCCGATGACACGCTGCGGCCGGCCAGCCGCGCGCCCGGCAAGGCGCCGTTGGTCTATGCTATGGCGTACCGCGTCCTGGAGACCAGATGAAAAATTACCACAAAGAAGATTATCCCGTCGCCGATATCCGGCGCTTCCTCGAACCGGGGCCGGTGGTGCTCGTCAGTTCAACGTGGCAGGGCGAAAGCGACGTCATGACCATGGCCTGGCACATGCTGATGGAATTCACGCCATCGTTGCTGGGCTGTTTTATTTCCGACGCGAACCATAGCTATGAAATGATCAAGCGCAGCATGGAGTGCGTGATCAACCTGCCCACGGCCGACATGGTCGACCAGGTGGTCGCCATCGGCAATTGCAGCGGTGAAGACACGGACAAGTTCACGGCCTTCGGCCTGACACCGCAACCAGCCGAACTGGTGGGCGCGCCCCTGATCGCCGAGTGCTACGCCAACTTCGAAT
This sequence comes from Janthinobacterium sp. NKUCC08_JDC, assembly GCF_019345575.1. Lineage (NCBI taxonomy): Bacteria > Pseudomonadati > Pseudomonadota > Betaproteobacteria > Burkholderiales > Oxalobacteraceae > Janthinobacterium > Janthinobacterium sp. NKUCC08_JDC. The sequence goes on from NZ_JAHKQW010000012.1 coordinate 147,162, forward strand.
GCAAGCTGGCCCAGGTGGCGGGCAATCCGAAAGGCGGCTTCTTCATCTTCGAGTGCGTGAAAGCCCACGTGGCCACCTCGCCCAAGCTGCCGGAAACGTTACATTACCGCGGCAACGGCGAGTTCATGGTGTCGGGCCGCACCATCAGCCGCAAGAGCCTGATGAAGCCAGAAATGTCGTAGGTCGGCGTAGGTCGGATTAGGCGCAAGGCGCCGTAATCCGACACCACCGTTGGCCGATGATTAAATCACGCCCTGCGCCAGCATCGCATCGGCCACTTTCACGAAGCCGGCGATATTCGCGCCATCGACATAGCTGACCGTGCCATCGGCGCGCGTGCCGTATTGCTTGCACGCGGCGTGGATGCCCTGCATGATCTGCAGCAACCGCGCATCGACTTCCTCGCGCGGCCAGGAAATTCGGGCCGCGTTCTGGCTCATTTCCAGGCCGGACGTGGCCACGCCGCCCGCATTGCTGGCCTTGCCCGGCGCATACAGCACGCCGGCCGCTTCGAATGCCTTGGCTGCCTCGATGGTGGTCGGCATGTTGGCGCCCTCAGCCACGCATTGCACGCCGTTGGCGATCAAGGTGCGCGCGTCGTCGATATGCAATTCATTTTGCGTGGCGCAGGGCAGGGCGATATCGACCGGCACATGCCATGGCGACACGCCGGCCTCGAAGCGCACGCCCGTGCGCGCGGCGTAGTCGCTGACCCTGCCATACAAATGGTTCTTGACCTCCATCAGGATGGCCAGTTTTTCCGGGGTAAAGCCTGCCTCGTCGATGACGGTGCCGCTCGAATCGGAGACGGTGATGACTTTCGCGCCCATCGCCATGGCTTTTTCCACAGCGTACTGCGCCACGTTGCCCGAGCCGGACACGGACACGCGCATGCCTTCGAACGAGCGGCCCCGCGTTTTTAGCATTTCCTGCGCAAAATATACGGTGCCGTAGCCCGTCGCTTCCGGCCGCATCAGCGAGCCGCCGAAGCTGGCGCCCTTGCCCGTGAACACGCAGTCGGCGCGGTTGCTGAGCTTTTTCATCATGCCTGCCATATAGCCCACTTCGCGCCCGCCCACGCCGATGTCGCCGGCCGGCACGTCCGTGTCCGAACCCACGTGGCGGAAGAGTTCGCTCACGAAGGCCTGGCAGAAACGCATCACTTCGCCCGGGCTCTTGCCCTTTGGATCGAAGTCGGAACCGCCCTTGCCACCGCCCATGGGCAAGGTCGTCAGCGCATTCTTGAACGTCTGCTCGAAAGCGAGGAATTTCAGCACGGACAAGGTCACGGAAGGGTGGAAGCGAATGCCGCCCTTGTACGGTCCGATGGCCATGCTGTGCTGGATGCGGTAGCCGCGGTTGACTTGCACCTGCCCGTGGTCATCGACCCACGACACGCGGAACATCACCACGCGCTCCGGCTCGATCAAGCGTTCCAGCAAGCCTTGTTCCGCGTATTTCGGGTGCTGTTCCAGGAACGGCCACAAGCTCTCCATGACTTCGGTGACGGCTTGCAGAAACTCGGGTTGACCTGGATTGCGTGCGGCGACATGCTGGACATACTCGTGAGCAGATGCGTATTTCATCAGAATTCCATGGAGGTAATCGGTTATTTGGGAAACTATCATCGCAGATTTCGCACAAAAATGGTGCGGAAATTTGGTTTTGAGGGGTTTCTGCTACATTGTGGGGATTTTTGGGGATGCTGCGGCCGATGCGAGCCGTAAACGACAACGCCAGCCCTAAGGCTGGCGTTGTCGTCATTCTTGCGTGCCTGGCTGGTCAAGCCAGGACAGGGATCACCCCGCCATGCCGCGCAAGATCAAGCCCGTGATGTAGGCGCCGTAGGTGCCCAGCGCGTAGCCGAGCACGGCCAGCAGGACGCCCACGGGGGCCAGGGATGGGTGGAAGGCGCTGGCGATGACGGGGGCCGAGGCGGCGCCGCCGATGTTCGCTTGCGATCCCACGGCCATGAAGAACAGGGGCGCGCGGATCAGCTTGGCGACGAGCAGCATCAGGCCGCCATGCACGGCGATCCAGATCAGGCCCAGCAGGAACAAAAATGGCTTGTCGAACAGGGCTTTCAAGTCCATGTGCATGCCGATGGTAGCCACCAGCACGTACAGCATGGCCGAGCCGATGGTCGAGGCGCCCGCGCCTTCCAGGCTGCGTGCTTTGGTAAAGCTGAGCAGCAGGCCGAAGGTGGTGGCGAGCACGACGATCCAGAAGAAGTTCGACGTCAGGCTGTAATCCTGCAGGCGCCATGCGGCGGGCAGGGTGTTGATCCAGCTGATGATGGGGCCGGCCAGGAAGTGCGACAGGCCCGTCACGCCCAGGCCCACGCCGAGGATGATCATGATGTCGGTCAGGTTGGCTACGCGCGCGTGCTGGGCGCGGTAGCTTTCGATGCTGTCCTTGAGCGCATTGATGGCCGTCAAGTCTGCACCCGTCCAGCGGTCGAAGGCGCCCGCGCGGCCGGCCAGGAACAGCAGCACGGCCGTCCAGACGTTGGCTACCAGCACGTCGACGGCGACAAACTGGCCAAACATGGTGGCATCCACTTCAAATACTTCCTTCATGGCCGCCTGGTTGGCGCCGCCGCCTATCCACGAGCCGGCGACAGTCGTCATGCCGCGCCACGTGTCGCCGGCCACCGTTTCCGGGTGGATCAAACGCAAGGCTTCGAACGAGACGAGGGCGCCCAGCATGACGCCCAGGGTGCCCGTCAAAAACATGATGATGGCCTTGGGGCCGAGGCGGATGATGCCGCCGAAATCGATGGCCACGCACAGCAGCACCAGCGCGCTGGGCAGCAGGTAGTCGCGCGCCACGGCGTACAGGCCGGACGCGTTGCCGTCGATGATGCCGAACGTGTTGAGCAACGCCGGGATCAAATAGCACATCAGCAGCGACGGGATATACGTGTAGAACTTTTTCCAGAAGCCGTCTGGGCGGGAAGCGCTCCAGAAGACGGCTCCCAGGGTCATGGCGAGCAGGCCGAGGACGACGGCGTCATTGGTGATCAGGGCGGGTGTGGCAGGTGGCATCGGGGATTCCGGTGAACGTGTCAGGGACGCACGGGATGCCGATAAGGCCCCCGGGCGCGGGTGGCCGTATCGTATAGCAATGTTGAAGCCTAAACAAATTATTTAGGTAGTGCCAGCCGGAATTTTTCTTGTCAAATCAAACACTTGTAGACTGCTTCGCTACCCCGCGCAGCAGACTGGCGGTTACAAATAACGGGCCAGCAAGGCCTTGTCGAGAGCGCCGTCAAGTTCGATGCGCACGAAGTGGCCGCTGCCGGGCGCCACCTGGATCTCTTTGCCGTCATCGCTGAGCATGCGGGTAATGGTGACGTCGCGGTTGCCGCCCGGATGCACGGCCTCGATGCGGTCGCCCACGGCGAAGCGGTTTTTCACTTCCACCCTGGCCCAGCCGTCCGCCACGCCCAGCACGTCGCCCACGTACTGGCTGCGGTCCGCCTCGGACGCGCCGCGCATGTAGTTCTGGTGCGCCTGGGTATGGTGGCGCTGGTAAAAACCGTCCGTGTAGCCGCGGTTGGCCAGGCCTTGCAGCTGGCCCAGCAGGCTGATGTCGAAGGGGCGGCCCGCGACGGCGTCATCGATGGCCTGGCGGTAGACTTGCGCCGTGCGCGCCGCGTAGTACAGCGACTTGGTGCGGCCCTCGACCTTCAGCGAATCGACGCCGATTTTAACCAGGCGCTCGATATGCTCGACGGCGCGCAAGTCCTTCGAATTCATGATGTAGGTGCCGTGCTCGTCTTCGAGTATCGGCATCAGCTGGCCCGGGCGCTGGGCTTCTTCAATTAGATAGGGCTGGTCGGCCAGCGGGTGGCGCGGCTGCTGGTGCAGGGCGGAAAACGCATTGTTGTCCGCCTCGGCCAGCGCCTGGTGAAATTCCAGCGGCACCACCTGCATGCCGCCCAGGTCGCCGCTGGCGTCTTCGGACGCGTTTTTCACCTTGTAATCCCAGCGGCAGGAATTCGTGCAGGTGCCCTGGTTCGGGTCGCGGTGGTTGAAATAACCGGACAGCAGGCAACGGCCCGAATAGGCGATGCACAGCGCGCCGTGGACGAAGACCTCGAGCTCCATTTCCGGGCAGCGCTGGCGGATTTCCTCGATCTCGTCGAGCGACAGTTCGCGCGACAAAATCACGCGCGTCAAGCCCATGCGGTGCCAGAATTTGACGTCGGCCCAGTTGACGGCATTCGCCTGCACGGACAGGTGTACGGGGACGTCCGGCCACTTGTCGCGCACCATCATGATGAGGCCCGGGTCGGCCATGATCAGCGCGTCGGGGCGCATGGCGATCACCGGTTCCATGTCGCGCAAATACGTTTTCAGCTTGGCGTTGTGCGCGAAGATGTTGCTGGCGACAAAGAATTGCTTGCCGCGCGCATGGGCGCCATCGATGCCTTCCTGCAAGGCTTGCAAGGTCGAAAAATCGTTATTGCGCACGCGCAAGCTGTAGCGCGGCTGGCCCGCGTAGACGGCGTCGGCGCCAAAGTCGAAGGCGGCGTGCATCTTGGCCAGGGAGCCGGCAGGCAGGAGGAGTTCGGGAGCGTGGCGCATGGAGGATGGGCAAAGCCGGCGATCTTATGCTGGCTGGCCGCATATTGCATTGCCTTGGGTCAAGGGATTGGCATCCGCTGCCGGCGTGCTCAGGCGTCAGGCGTTCAAGCCTGTGTGTCCCTGGTGCCGCTCGTGCCGGGCTTGCGCTTTCAGAAACCGGCGCAAGCCCTGGCCGGCTAGTGCGCATGCGCGGTCCCGCTGTTGCCGGCCTGTCCCGTCATGGGCAGGTGTTCGGGCGGCATGCCGTCCTTGAACAGTTGACGCAATTGCTGGCGCAGTTCCGGCGTGTCGTGGTGATGGTGTACCGAGACCGCGTGCTCCACGGCAATCCCCAATAGCTCTTCCTCGCTGTCGGCCGAGATGGCCACCGAACAATGCGTGTCGCTTGGGAATTCCCGGCAATCGATGAATTTGCGCGTCATGATCGACTCCTTTCCGAAAAGAGCGGGCACAGCACCCGCTCAATTCAGTATAGGCCGCAATCCGGCTCAGGCTGCGCGGCTGTTGATATCGGCCCCGTGCGCCTGCAAGTGTGTTGGCTGCGCCGCAGCGGGCGCAAAATCGTCGACCTGTATCAAGCCGTCGACCAGGCGCGCATAGTCGAGCAAGGTGTTGTGCTCCTGGCAGCTGACCGAACCCGCCGCCTTGGCTGCGGCCAGCCACTGCTGCATGGCGGACAGGCTTTGCGGCAGGTGCCGCAGGGCCGCGCCTTCGGGCGTGTCTTTCAGGCGTTTTTCGATGTGCAGGATGTCGGGCAGCAGGGTCAGGGCCCGCTCGGCGCAGGCCACGGGGTCGTTGCTGTCGTTGGCCACATAACCGTCGGCCAGCAGGCGTTCGCGGTCGGCGCCCGGCGTTTGCAGGGCCAGCGCCACTTCACTGCCCAGTTCGTCGGATGGCGGGCGGTGGGGCAAGCCAAACGGGAACAGCAAGGTGCGCAGCAGCGCCGCCAGCACGCGCGCGGGGAAATTGTCGAGCACGCCCGTCAAGCCCTGCTGCGCCTTGACCAGCGCATCTTGCAGCGACCAGTGCACATAGGGCAGGTCGGCCTCGGGCCGGCCATCGTCTTCGTAGCGCTTCAGCACGGACGATGCCAGGTACAGCTGCGCCAGCACGTCGCCCAAGCGGGCGGACAGCCGCTCGCGGCGCTTGAGTTCGCCACCGAGCACGAACATCGACATATCCGTCATGACGGCAAACGCCGTCGACAACCGCGTCAGGGCGCGGTAGTAGGGCGTCAGTACAGGCACGCCGGCATCGGGCACGGCCGCCAGGCGCGCGCCGCCCAGCCCGTACCACAATCCCCTGGCCAGGTTGCCCAGCACAAAGCCGACATGGCCAAAGAAGGCCGTATCGAAATCGCGCAAGGCCTTGCGACCGTCGCTTTCGCTGACGGCAGCCATTTCCCTGAGCACATACGGATGCGCGCGGATGGCGCCCTGGCCAAAGATGATCAGGCTGCGCGTGAGGATGTTGGCCCCTTCGACCGTGATCGCGATGGGGATTTGCTGGTAGGCGCTGGCCAGGAAATTGTTGGGACCGACGCAGATGCCCTTGCCGCCGAGAATATCCATGCCGTCGTTGACGAGCGCGCGGCCCCGTTCCGTGACGTGGTATTTGACGATGGCGGAAATGACGGCCGGCTTTTCGCCCAGATCGACGGCGTGCGCGGCCAGGGTGCGCGCCGCATCCATCAGATACAGGTTGGCGCCCATGCGGGCCAGCGCTTCCTGCACCCCTTCGAACTTGCCGATAGGCATGTTGAATTGGCGCCGCACGGCCGCATACGCGCCGGTGCCGCGCACGGCCATCTTGCCCATGCCCACGCTGGACGAGGGCAGCGAAATGGCGCGCCCGGCCGCCAGGCACTCCATCAGCATGCGCCATCCCTTGCCCACCTGCGCCTGGCCACCGATGACCCAGTCGATGGGGATGAACACATCGTTGCCCGAGGTGGGGCCGTTCTGGAAAGCGGCGTTCAAGGGATGGTGGCGGCGCCCGATCACCACGCCGTCGTGGCTGGCGGGGATCAGCGCGCAAGTGATGCCCGGCGCATCGTTGCCGGACAGCAGATGCTCGGGGTCGCTGGTCTGGAATGCCAGGCCCAGCAAGGTTGCCACGGGCGCCAGGGTGATGTAGCGCTTGTTCCACGTGAGGCGGAAACCCAGGGTAGGGCGTCCTTCATGCATGCCCATGCAAACCACGCCCAGGTCGGGAATGGCGGCCGCGTCGGAACCCGCGTACGGGCTGGTCAGGGCAAAGCAGGGAATCTCGGTGCCGTTGGCCAGGCGCGGCAAATAATGGTTTTTCTGTTCTTCTGTGCCGTAGTGCAGCAGCAGTTCGGCCGGTCCCAGCGAGTTGGGCACCATCACGGTCACGGCCAGCGCCGAGCAGCGGCTCGACAGCTTCATCACCACTTGCGAATGCATGTAGGCGGAGAATTGCTTGCCGCCATATTGCTTCGGGATAATCATGCCGAGGAAACCTTGCGCCTTCATGTAGTCCCAGGCTGGGCGCGGCAAATCCTGCGCCTGCTGCGTTTCCCAGTCGTTGACCAGTTCGCACAGCCGTTCGACATCGTGATCGAGAAAATGGCGTTCCTCGGCCGTGAGCGAGGCGCGTCCATAACCCAGCAGTTTGGGCCAGTCGGGCTTGCCGGAAAACAGGTCCGCATCCCACCACGTGGTACCCGCCTCGAGCGCGTCGCGCTCCGTGTCGGACATCGTCGGCAAGATGCGCTTGAACAGGGCCAGCAGGTGTGGGGTAATCAGGGCGCGGCGCACGGGGCCGGGCGCGAACAGTACAACCAGGCCCAGCAGGGCCGCCACCAGTATGATCGTCAGCATGCGATATCTCCCTGTTATATGACAACAGGATAGGCCGAGATGGCGAATGTTACTGTGCGGTACAGCGCATACGCACAACGCCAACCGGATGGGTTGGCGTTGTGGTGTCCGGAGTAAAGCGTATTAACGTTGTGGAACGACAATCACCGTGTCGCCCGTCTTACCTTTGGCGCCGTCGTCGCCCTTGGCACCATCGTTGCCTTGTGCTCCAGTGGCGCCCTTGGCGCCGTCATATCCGGCGGCACCGCTGTCGCCGGTCTGTCCCGTGGCGCCGGTGGCACCGGTCGCGCCGGCAGGGGCTTCAGCGCCCGTGGCACCCGTCGCGCCGGCAGGACCAGGCGCGCCGGCAGGGCCGGGAACGACTTGTACGACGGTGGGTGCGGGTGGTGCTTCGCGCTGGCAAGCCGTCAGGGCAAGGGTAGAGGCGAGCGCGAGCAATATCAGGGTAGTTTTCATGATGCATCCTTTGGCAGTGTGCCGTAATGTACGGAACGGCTCGACGGCGTCGGGCGCGAGTTTCGCATGGCGGTGTAGCGGGGAGAACTGGCCAGGTGGCCGTTGCGCCGTGTCGCGCAGGGCGCTGGCGGCGGGAAGGGTGTGTGGTCTGCCTGCAGCATGGGCTCTTGGGCCGCTGCAGTCCGTACGTTTGCGTACACAGCGGTGGGGCGGGAGAGATTTTGTGCAAAGAAAAACAAAAAAGCCAACCCGAAGGTTGGCTTTTTGCTATGCGCTGCTGAATTCTTGGTGGCCCGGGGCGGAATCGAACCACCGACACAAGGATTTTCAATCCTCTGCTCTACCGACTGAGCTACCAGGCCAAGGCGGCGAATTATAGCAGAAAGACTTTCTACCTGACCAGAGCTAGCTGTGTTCAAATGCAACAGATGGCCAAAACATGGTGTTTTGGCATCCTTGTATGACCCGAAGGGATGTGGCGATGCAGCGACGTATTGGAGTGCAGGGCCTGGCGGTGGCGGGCTTGTTCAGTTTGTTTTGCGGCGCGGCGCGGGCCGATGGGCTGGCCGATTTAACTGCGGCGCTGGCCCGATTGCAGGGCCAGATGCCGATCAAGGCGCAGGTCGAATCGAAAAGCTGGCGCCGCGAGGGCGAGGGCAAGGTGGCGGAAGAGGATAGCGGCCAGGCGACAGTCACCGTCGAAGGCGGGCCGGCAGGCTTGCAAGTGCTCTACGGCAAGGATTTGCTGGCGAAAGTGGAGGCCGAGCAGCGCGCCAGGGTGAAAGATCCGAAGGTGAAGACGCCGATCGGCTTTGCGCTGGGAGAAATGAAGGCGACGGAGTTGCGTTCCATGGTGTCGGCGGCGGACGCCCTGTCGCGCGAGATCGAGGAAGCCGTGTTCAGTAGTGAAAAAATGGATAGCTACAAGGGCAAGCCGGCGCGCCTGCTCAGCTTTACCTTGTCGCTCGACAAGGTGCCTGAGAAAGACCGCAAGTATGTGAAGAAGTTCGAAGGCGGCATCGAGGTGTGGATCGCCGCGGACGGCACGCCGCTGGCCAGCCATTTCCACTTTGACGTGAGCGGGCGCGCCTTTGTCGTCGTCAGCTTTACGCAAAAGTCGGACGAGACACGCCAGTATGGCGTCAGCGGCGACCATTTATTGTTGCTGCGCAAGGAGAGCAAGAACACCACCTCAGGCGCGGGCGAGAGGGTGGAGAGCAAAATCGTCAAGACCTTGCAATTGCAATCCTGACGTGTTGCCGGCACATTCGATTACATGGCGGCGTTGCCGCCCATGGCGCTCTTTTGCAACACGCAGCGTCCCGCTTCGCAGGTGGCGCCCGGGTCCGTGACGATGGAGCAGGTCGACATCATGCCGTCCGCCTGCTGCTGCTTGCGGCTCGCTTCGGCTTGCGCCTGGGCCAGGGCCTTGAGCTTCTTGCCGTCATTGTTTTTGCTGGACCAGGCCAAATAGCGCTCGGGGCCGCCGCAAGCCTTGGCGCCGATCGCGATGGTCTGACATTGCTGGGTGGAATCGCAGGCGGCGGTGCCCACTTCCGCCTGGATTTGCGCCAGCAAGCCGGCATTGCCGGGGGCGGGCGGCGCATCATCTTGCGTGGGGGCGCTGCCGCAGGCGCTGGCGGCCAGCAGCAGGAAGCTGGCGCACGTGGCGCGCAACAGGGCGGAGTAGGTAGGCGTTTTCATGCCTTCATCATGTGCCACGCTTGCGTAAATGGCAAGCGCGATTCGCACTTGGCCAGAACCTTGATCCCGGTCATTTCCATTGTCAACCCGTCAAAGTTAATATAAATCAACATCCAATCAGCGATGTACGGGTGGCGACCGGGCCGGCACGCTGCATTCCCGCGCCGGTGCGCGCCGCCGATTCGGGAATGTTTCCAGGAGTTAGACTATGCGCCGCACCATGTCCCCCTTCCTCTTCATCGCCAGCCTCGCTTTCAGTGGCGCGCTGCACGCCGCCAGCAAGGAGCCGATCCAGCCCATCACCGCCGCCAAGGCGGCCAATCCAGCGATGGTCGAGCTAGGCAAGAAACTGTTTTTCGATCCGCGCCTGTCGCGCTCGGGCTTTATTTCCTGCAACAGCTGCCATAACCTGAGCATGGGCGGCACGGACAATATCAAGACCTCGATCGGCCACAACTGGCAGCGCGGGCCCATCAATTCGCCCACCGTGCTCAATGCCAGCATGAACGTGGCGCAATTCTGGGATGGCCGCGCCAAGGATTTGCAGGAGCAGGCGGGCGGCCCCATCGCCAATCCGGGCGAGATGGCTTTTACGCACGAGCTGGCCATCGACGTGCTGGCCTCGATTCCCGCTTACCGCTCGGAGTTCAGGCAAGTGTTTGGCCAGGACAAGCTGACCATCGAACAAGTCACGCGCGCCATCGCCGCCTTCGAGGAAGTGCTGGTGACGCCCGGTTCGCGTTTCGATCAATGGCTGTCGGGCAAGAAAAGCGCGCTGACGAAAGACGAACTGGCCGGCTACCAGCTGTTCAAGTCGAGCGGCTGCATCGCCTGCCATAACGGCCCTGCCGTGGGCGGCAATACTTTCCAGAAGATGGGCGTGGTGGAACCGTACAAGACGGCGATGACGGCTGAAGGGCGCTCGGCCGTGACGGGCAAGGATGCGGACCGCTTCAATTTCAAGGTGCCGACCCTGCGCAACGTGGAGCTGACGTATCCGTACTTCCACGATGGCGAAGCGGCGACCCTGACGCAGGCCGTCGACGTGATGGGCCGCTTGCAGCTGGGCCGCACCTTTACGCCCGATGAAAACGCCAAGCTCGTCGCTTTCCTGAAAACCCTGACGGGCAAGCAGCCGCATATCGTGCTGCCGATCCTGCCGCCATCGTCGGATACGACGCCGCGGCCGGTGCCGTTTGACTGAGTGAGTGTGGTGTCGGATTACGCCCTTGCGGGCTAATCCGACCTACTCTCTCCGGCGTAGGTCGGATTAGCGGCGTAGCCGCGTAACCCGACATTCTGATATCGCTTACTTCAACGTACGCTGGAACAATTGATAGATGCGGCGGTACTCGTCATACCACGCTTCCGGCTGCACGAAACCGTGGCGCTCCATCGGGTAGCTGGCCATTTCCCAGTTGTCCTTTTTCAGCTCGATCAGGCGCTGCGACAGGCGCACGGAGTCCTGGTAGAACACGTTGTCGTCGATCATGCCGTGCGCGATCAGCAGGTTGCCTGTCAGCTTGTCCGCGTATTCGATCGGCGACGAGATTTTATACGCCTGTGGATCGATGTCCGGCGTGTTCAGGATATTCGCCGTGTACTCGTGGTTGTAGGTCGTCCAGTCCGTCACGGGGCGCAGGGCGGCGCCCGATTTGAAGATGTCCGGCGCGCGCATCAGGGCCATCAGGCTCATGAAGCCGCCATAGCTGCCGCCATAGATGCCCACGTTCTTGATGTCGCCCTGGTGCTGGGCTGCCAGCCAGTTGGCGCCATCGACAAAATCTTCCAGTTCCGGGTGGCCCATCTGGCGGTAGATGGCCGTGCGCCAGGCGCTGCCGTAGCCGAGCGAAGCGCGGTAGTCGACGTCGAGCACGATGTAGCCTTGCTCGACCAGCAGGTTGTGGAACATCTGTTCGCGGAAGTACACGGGATAGCGCTCGGTCACATTCTGCAGGTAGCCGGCGCCGTGCGCGAACATGACGACAGGATAGCGCTTGCCCGCTTCCAGCTGCTTTGGCCGGTACAGCTTGGCCCAGATGGGCGCCGCGCCGTGCGTGGACGGCACTTGCACCAGTTCCGGCATGACCCAGCTGCGCGCCTTGAAGGCGTCGCTGCGCGTATCGGTGAGGATAGTCGCCTTCCCGCCGGCAACGGGAACCGTCGCCAGCTGGGCCGGCATATAGCTGGTGGAATAGCGCAGCAGCAGCTTGCCGTTGTCGGGCGACAGGCCGAAGTTTTCCACGCCTTTCAGATTCGTGACTTCGCGCGCCCCGCCATCGTTGGCCGTGCTGGCGCACACTTCATACGTGCCTGGCGCTTGCCGGTTGCACATGAAATAGGCATTCTTGCCGTCGCGGCTCCACTCGACGGCGCTCACTTCCCACTGGCCGCTGGTCAGTGCGCGCGCCGGAGCCGCGCCCTGTTTCGTGTACAGGTGGGCGTAGCCGCTTTCCTCGGACAGATACCACAAGGTGGCGTTGTCTGGCAGCCAGCCGAATTCCTCGGCGCGGCGGTTGACCCAGGCCGTATCGCTGATGCGGTGCACGGGCACGAGGGCGCCGTTGGCCAGGTCGACGTTGGCGAGCCAGCCGTCCTTGTTGTCGATGGCGCGGATGCGCACGGCGGCCTTGCTGCCGTCATCGGTCCAGGCGATGCCGTCGCGCTGGGCGTCGATGCGTACGGCACGGTTGCCTTTCAACGGCGGCAGCTTCTGTTCCGCGCGCAAGGCTGCCAGCGGGTCGGTGGCGATACCGGGCAGGCTGTCAAAGGCGATCTCGCGCACCTGGCCCGTGCGCAGGTCCGCCAGTTTCAGGCTTTGCGCGATCGGCATGTTGCGGCCCACGCGCGTGCGTTCGTCGTCTGCTTCCGGATAGCCCGTTTCCGTGACATAGCGGGCCAGTTTGCCCAGCTTGCCCTTCTCGGCAGCTTTATCCTGCGTGACGAACAGCAGCCAGCGGCCGTCCGGCGACAGGGCGCTGCCGGAAATCGTCACTTTCTCGCCCAGGTAGATCGGTTCCGGCGCGCGCGTGGCGTCCAGGCGGCGCTCTTCGTGGCGGCGTTCGCGGTTCGCGTCGCGGTCTTCCTTCTGGCGCGCTAGGTTGACGATCAGGCGCAGCTGCAGCTCGCGCAGGGCGTCCGCTTCCGGCTTGGCGTCCGGGTCCTTGGCCGCGCGCAGCAGGGCGACGGGGGCGCTCAGGCGATCAAGACGGTTCCAGCTGAACCAGTCGGTGCCGCTGCGGTATTGCACGGCGCCGCCGTCGCTGGAATATTGCGGGTCGCTGATGGCCGTCACACCGCGCGTGATTTGCGTCAGGGCGCCGTTTTTCAGGTCGCGCTCGAACAAGTCGCCGTTGCGCAGCAGGATGGCGCGCGTGCCGGCCCGGTTGACGACCATCTGCTGGCCATCGAGGTTGGCCAGCTGCGCATCGTCGACCTTCTTGCCGCTATTGAGCTTGGCGTTCGCGTCTGGTAATTGATAGGTGTCGCGCAGGGGCGAGCCGAGGCGTTTTTGCTTGTAGTAGAGCTGGCCGTTCCAGCCCCACCATGCCGCTTCGACGGGTGTGCCGATCCAGTCGGGATCGGCCATGGCCTGGTCCAAGGTGATCGGCGTGGGCGTGGTGGCGGTGGAGGAAGGGGCCGCATGCGCGGCAGGCAGCAGAGATAGCAGCAGGAGCGGCAGCAGGGGAAGAACCAGACGCATCGGGGATCGCTTTAATCAAAGGGGATGATGAAGGTACAGGCTATGAGGCCGGTATTCTAGCGGAGGAGTTGCGTGCAGGAAATGTCGGAAAGCTAAGCCTGATGCCGGGCCAGCCAGGCGAGAAAGTCGGCGAGCGGCATCGGCCGCGCATACAGGAAGCCCTGCAAGCCGTCGCAATCATGGGCGATGAGGAAGTCTGCCTGCTCCTGCGTTTCCACGCCTTCGGCCACGACGCGCAAGCCCAGGTGGCGCGCCATGGCCAGGATCGCTTGCACGATGGCCGTGTCGCGCGCATCGTGCGGCGTGTCGTCGATGAAGCGCTTGTCGATTTTGAGTTCATACAGCGGCATCGAGGTCAGGTAGGCGAGGCTGGAATAGCCGGTGCCGAAATCGTCGATGGAAAAGCGGATGCCCAGGTCCGCCAGTTCGCGCATGCGCGCCAACGAGGCGTCGCGCTGATCGATCAGCAAGCCTTCCGTCAATTCCAGGATCAGGGCGCCGGCCGGCGTGCCGTGTTCGGCCAGCGCCGCCTGCACGCGGGAAGCGAAATCGGGCTGGCGAAACTGGGCCGGGCTGACGTTCACGGACAGGGCGACGGGCGATCCCGCCTGCGCCAGCACCCTGGCGGCGCGGCATGCTTCGCGCAGCGCCCAGTGGCCGAGCTTGACGATCAGCCCCGATTCCTCGGCGATGGGAATGAAGATATCCGGCGCGATGTACGTGCCGTCCGCCTGCGGCCAGCGCATTAGCAATTCGGCGCCCGTGACCCGGCCGTGCCGGTCGACCTGCGGCTGCACGTGCATGCATAAAACATGGTCATCGAGGGCGCGCGCCAGCGCCCGTTCCAGGGTCAGCCGGCGCTCCACGCCCGCCTGCATGGCCGCTTCAAAGAAGGCGATGCCGTTGCGCCCTTCGGCCTTGGCGCGGTACATGGCGATGTCCGCTTCGCGCAGCAGGTCGTGCGCCTGCTGCTCCATTTTCGGCAGCAGGGTCACGCCGATGCTGGCGCTGCAATGATAGGACTGCGCGCCGATCTCGAAGTCGCGCGCGATGGCGGCGCGGATTTTTTCGGCCACCTGGGCCGCCGCGCGCGCGGCGCTGTCCAGGTCATCGGCCAGGTGCGCCAGCAGCACGACGAATTCATCGCCGCCGATGCGCGCCACCGTGTCGGCCTTGCGCATCAGCTGCGCCAGCCGTTCGCCCGCCAGGCGCAGCAGCGCGTCGCCGGTGGCGTGGCCGCGCGCGTCGTTGATGTGCTTGAAGTGGTCGAGGTCGATGAACATCAGCGCGCTGATGGTATGGTTGCGCGGCGCGGCGGCCAGCAAGTGGCCGATGCGGTCCATCAGCAGGCGCCGGTTGGGCAAGCCCGTCAGCACATCGTAGAAGGCCAGGCGGTGGATGTCCGCTTCCGATTTCTTGCGCTCGTCGATTTCGCGCTCGACGGCCACCCAGTGCGTCTGCCTGCCGTCCGCATCCGTAAACGGCACCAGTTCCGCCTCGACCCAGTACGCCTTGCCGGCCTTGTTGTAATTCAGTAATTCCGCCCTTGCTGGCTGGGCGCGGGACATGGCGGCGGCGACGCGCGCCAGTTCGTCCGCATCCGTGGCGGGGCCTTGCTGGAACAGCAGGCTGCGGCCCAGCACTTCGGCGCGCGCATAGCCGCTGCTGCGCTCGAAGGCATCGTTGACGAAGATGATGCGCGTGGCGGGCACCGTACCCGCGCCTAACGCGGTATCGGCCACTTCTGCGATCATCACCATGTCGTTCAGGCGGGCCAGCGCCGTGGCCGTCAAGCGCAGGTCGGCGTTCAACTGCGACAGGGCCTGGCTGCTGCGTTCCAGGTGGCGCAGCAGGAAGGCGCAGGACAGGGTCAGCACGGCGGCGATGAACAGGAAGTTCAGGGCCACGATCAGCGCGCGCAGCACGGGCGAATCGGGCACGCCGCGCAATTGCAGCTCCACGTCGGGATGCAGGCCGAGCAGAAAGATGGTCAGCGACGTCAGGGCCAGGGTCGACAGGGCTGGCCGCATGCCCAGCAGCAGGGCCGCCAGCACGGGCATGAGCATCATGTAGATCTGGCTGACGGGGCCGATTTTCATCAGCAGGCCCACGCCCACCAGATAGGCGACGATGAGGAATTGCCACACGCGCCAGCGGTAGGGCATGGCGCGCAGATGCCAGATGAGGCCGATCCAGCCGATGGCCAGCAAGTCGAGGGCGACTATGGACCAGATAGCTTCGCGCGCGGCCAGCAGGGCGCTGGGAATGGCAGTGACGATGCCCAGCAGCAGCACCGCCTGCAGCAGGCGCGCAAAAATCTGTCCGCGCCAGTGCGCGAGATCGTTTGACGCGGCCACGCTGCCGTCCTTTCACCAGTGAGCTCTGCTGCCGAGCTGAGCAGTATGGTAAAAATATTACGCGGTATCTTTCAGCATGTCATCTTGATCATTCGGCATGATTGACGGCGCGACCACAAGGCGTACTGGCCCGCCTAGTCCGTTTGCGCCGTGGGCCAGTAGTGGCTATCGGGCGTATCGCGCGCGCCGAAGATGGCCTGGCCGACGCGCACGACGGTGGCGCCTTCTTCGATGGCGATTTCATAATCGCCGGACATGCCCATCGACAGCTCGTCGAGGCTGACGCCATCGGGGACGTCCTGGCGCAGCCGGTCACGCAATTCGCGCAGCAGCACGAAGCAGCGGCGCACGCGCACGGCTTCCGCCGACAACAGCGCCAGGGTCATGAGCCCGCGCACGCGCAGCGCCGGGAAGGCGGACAGCTGGCGCAGGAAAGCGGCCACCTCGTCCGGCGGCAAGCCGTACTTGCTGGCTTCTCCCGAGGTGTTTACTTGCACGAACACATCGAGTCCGCGCCCTTCCGCTTGCAGGCGCCGTTCCAGCGCCTCGGCCACGCGCAGACTGTCGAGCGCCTGGAATTCGCTGGCAAAGCGCGCCACCAGCTTGGCCTTGTTGGTCTGCAAATGGCCGATCACCGACCATTGCAGGTCGGCCAGGTCCGCCATCGCTTCCCATTTGCGCCCCGCCTCCTGCGGCTTGTTTTCTCCCAGCATGCGGCAACCGGCGGCGTAGGCCAGGCGCAGGCTCGCCTCGGGCTTGGTCTTGCTGACTGGCAGCAGGCGCACGCCGGCCGGATCGCGTCCGACCCGCTGGCAGGCGGCGGCCATGCGCGCATGCACTGCCGCCAGATTGCGGCGGAAGTCGTCCGCCGACACGGCTTGCGGCCAGCGCCCATGCCGCTCATGCATGGTGGGGGTGAGCAGGGGAGTGTCTGTGTTCATGTGTCAGCCTTGTGTTCGCCTTTAGCGGCAGCAGTCGCGGGAGTGGTGTATTATTGTCCTATGCCAAAATATATCATGTCTGAGACTATCGTGAAGATTGCCGGGAAAACCGCCGCGGAACTGTTCGACAGCATCCGCGCGCTGACGCAGGCGGGGGAATTGCTGCCGGGTCAGGAGTTGCCGACCGTGCGCGAGCTGGCCGCGACCCTGGGCGTCAACCGCAATACCGTGTCGCTGGCGTACCAGCGCCTCGTGACGGCCGGGATCGCGGTCACGCAAGGGCGTTTGGGCACGGCCATCCGCGCGCAGCGCGATCCCGGCGAGCAGGAAGGCTTGCTGCCCGGCTCGCCGCTGGCCGACCTGGGCGGCGGCAATCCGAACCTGGCCTGGCTGCCTGACGTCGGCGCGGCCCTGGCGCGCAAGCGATACCGCCCGCGCCTGTATGGCGAAGCCACCGTGGACCCGGAACTGGAAGTGCTGGCGCGGCGCTGGCTGGCCGGCGATTGCCCCGAAGGCCACGACATCACCGTGACGAATGGGGCCGTCGATGCGGTCGAGCGCCTCCTGGGGGCGTACCTGGCCGCAGGCGACAAGGTAGCCGTGGAAGACCCGTGCTTCGTCAGCAGCATCAACACCTTGCGAATTGCCGGACTGCACGCCGTTGGCGTGGCCGTCGATGCCGAGGGGATGCAGGCCGAGGCGCTGGAACGGGCGCTGGCGCAAGGCGCGCAAGCCGTTATCGTGACGCCGCGCGCGCACAATCCCACCGGCTGCAGCCTGAGCGCGGCGCGTGCGGACCAGCTGCGCGCCGTGCTGGCCGCCTATCCGCATGTGCTGGTCATCGTCGACGACCATTTTTCGCTGCTGTCCGCCGCCGGCTACCAGGACGTGATACCCCCGGCGGCCCGGCGCTGGGCGCTGGTCCGTTCCGTATCGAAGATCTTCGGTCCCGACCTGCGCCTGGCCGTTGTCGCCAGCGACGGGCAGACGGCACAGCGTTTGCGCCTGCGCCTGGCGCCCGGCACGAACTGGGTCAGCCATCTCTTACAGGACGCCGTGAGCGCCTGCCTGTCGTCGTCCGACGTGTCCGCGCAGGTGGTCCTGGCCCGCGCCGACTATGCGCGCCGCCGCGACATGGTGGCGGCGGCGCTGGCGGCGCAAGGCCTGGTCTGCGCCAGTCCGGCCGATGGGCTGAACCTGTGGCTGCCGCTGCAGGACAGCAGCCAGGCGGCCGTGCTGGCACTGGCCCGGCATGGCTGGCTGGTGCGCGGCGGCGAAGCGTTCGGCGTGCAGGCGTCGGCGCAGGGATTGCGGATCACCGTGTCGGCCATCGACGAAGCGGGCGCGGAGGCGTTCGCCGCAGTGCTGGCCCAGGTGCTGGGCCGGCCATAGTTTCATTTACTCGCTACAGAAGGGGAACATCATGAAAGTCCATTTCGTCGTGCATGAAGCATTCGAGGCGCCGGGCGCCTATGAGACTTGGGTGCGCGAACGGGGCCACGAGGCCACGTATTCCCGCGTTTATGCCCATGAGCCGCTGCCTGATTCCATCGCGGACATCGACCTGCTGGTCGTCATGGGCGGGCCGCAGTCGCCGTCGACGACGCGCGAGGAGTGTCCGCATTTCGACGCCGCGGCCGAACAGGCCCTGATAGCCGCCTGTGCCGCGGCGGGCAAGGCCGTCGTCGGCGTTTGCCTGGGCGCGCAGCTGATCGGCGCGGCCTTGGGAGCGCGCCATGCGCACAGCCCTGAAAAGGAAATCGGCAAGTTCCCCATCACGCTGACGGCAGACGGAAAGGCGAACGACAAGTTCGCCCATTTTGGCGACGTCCTGGAAACGGGGCATTGGCACAGCGACATGCCGGGCCTGACCGGCAACGCGAAGGTCATCGCCTCTAGCGAAGGCTGCCCCCGTCAGATCGTCGAATACGGCAATCTGGTGTACGGCTTCCAGTGCCATATGGAGTTCACGCCGGAGGTGGTCGACCTGCTGATCGCCGCGTCGGAAGCAGAACTGGCCACGCTCACGTCGCACCGCTTCGTGCAGCAGCCAGCGATCCTGCGCGCCCACGACTGGCAAGCGATGAACGGCCAGCTGTTTGTTTTCCTCGACCGGCTGATGCAGGCTTACGCAGCGCAATAAAAAACGCCAGCATGATGCTGGCGTTGCGGGGACAGGCAGGCGAGGCGCTTATTTCTTCGGCGCGCTCAGGCATTCCTTCATGAAGGCTTTGCGGGCGTCGCCTTTCATGTCCTTGGCGTCGACATTGCACGCTTTCATCTTGTTTTGCTGCG
Organism: Janthinobacterium sp. NKUCC08_JDC; assembly: GCF_019345575.1. NCBI lineage: Bacteria > Pseudomonadati > Pseudomonadota > Betaproteobacteria > Burkholderiales > Oxalobacteraceae > Janthinobacterium > Janthinobacterium sp. NKUCC08_JDC. Next base: position 166,053 of record NZ_JAHKQW010000012.1, read on the forward strand.
TCATGGCCGGCGCCGGCTTGGCGCTCAGGCATTCCTTCATGAAGGCCTTGCGCTCATCGCCTTTCTTGCCGGCGGCATCCGCATTGCAGGTGGTCATTTTTGACTGTTGGGCCGTCTTGGCGACGGGCGCCGCTTCCGGTGCGGCGGCAAAGGCGGTGCTGGCAAACGCGGCGGCGATGCAGAGGGCGATGAATTGTTTCATGGTAAATCCTTTAGGCGCAGTCGGTGGAAGGGTACATGCAAGCGGCAGGTAATGCCGGTATGCAGAACGTAACTAACTATATGACATTTATCAACAAAATTTCCACTTGTGTGTGTCTTTTTGTTACTGCCGGGCGCCAGACGTCCACTGCCTGCTCCTGGCAATCATGTTGCGGCGGTAGCGGTCCTGTTTTTTGCTATGCTAGCGTCTTTCCACCGGCCGATGCCGCTGCCTTGGCCGGCGCACCCTCAATACGGAGTAGTTATGGTCTCGTTGCAAGAGCAGTTTTTAAAGGCCGGCCTGGTCGACAAGAAGAAGGTCAAGCTGGCCAACCAGGACAAGAGCAAGCAAAAAAAGGACGAGCGCAAGAGCGGCACGCAAAGTGTCGACGAAGTGCGCCTGGCCGCGCTCGAGACGCAGCGCAAGAATGCGGAACGCGCGCGCGAACTGAACGCCCAGCGCGACGCGGCCGCCAACCAGAAGGCCATCGTGGCGCAGATCGCGCAAATGGTGCAAAAGAACCGTCAGAGCAAGGGCAACAACGGCGACGTGCCGTATAACTTCACGTTCAACAACAAGATCGAGCGCATCTACGTGACGGCGGCCGTGCAAGCCCATCTGGTGGCGGGCCGTCTGGTGATCGTCTGCCTGGGCGGGGCCGTGGAACTGGTGCCGCGCATCATCGCCGACAAGATCGCCGAACGCGACCCCGCCATCGTCGTGCGCGTCAAGCAGGCCAGTACGGAAGTGGACGAGGACGATCCGTACGCGGCGTTCCAGATTCCTGATGATTTGATGTGGTAAAAGCGATGTGGCTGGCCGCAGGCGGCCGCCTTGCGTGATTTGAGAACGCCAACCTTCGGGTTGGCTTTTTTTTGCATTAATTCGGTGCGACAGGCAGGCCAAATCCTGCGGGTAATCGCCCCAGAATGTCGCCGGTGATGCCGGAGTAAAAAATAATGCCAGCCATATTGCCGGCAAGGTAAATGCTTTGTATTGTTTTCATGTCCGTTCTGTCCGGAGTAAACTCGGACCGGTAGAAATTATAGACCAGGTAAGGCGCCGCCACTTTCATCACGAGCAGCGCCTTCAAGGCAGGTAGCTCTTTTGCCGCGACGGCATTTTCCATCGTCAACTGGATTACAGGTTTCTTGTTAGATTGGAAATTGTCACGCTGAAAATCCAGGAACGGGATGCGATTGACTGCAATGCCCAGCCTTGCCGTGTCGGTTTCTTCGATGGGGTATTTTGCGCGATAGCTGCCAGGCCCCTTGTACGGACCTTTTGATTTCAGTTTGGAACTCAATTGAAATTGATCCAGGCCCTTGTATCGCAGTTTGTTGAGGTCGTAGTCAGGAGCGCCGATGCCATTCAGCTCAAAAGAGTAAGGCAAGACAAAGAGCTTTACTTTTCCTGTATTCGCATTGAATTCGTAGCTGATGGCATTTGAAGATTGTTCGTTATTCTTGACCGGGGTCACCAAGGCAAACCAGTCATTCAAGCTTGAGTTGCCGATGATTTTTTCATCCAGGGCAGCGGTCTTTCTACGCTGATAATCAGCCGTCGATTCGAATTCGCCTTTTTTGTCGGCCAAGAATTTTTGTATGGCGGTCACGGCGAGGCCAAGCGGCAAGCCAGGGTAGTCGGGATCAATGCGGCCGCTTGCCAGCATCTGCATGGAAAACGTCGACGCTGCCAGCCTTTTTTCCCATGGCCTGAGTGGGATTGCGCGCCGAGGTTCCTGCTGCGTGGCGCTTGAAGACGTTGTCACCTGTGCTGCGACTTGCGCAGGCTGCGCCATCCCGGTACTGGCAAGGGCACTGGCAACAGCCAGTAATAAACATTGTTTCACGGTCATGTTCCTTGATACAGGCGTTAATTTTTAATTAATCTTAACATGTTCCCGTGGGGAAAATCTTGTGTCAGGAATGCCGGCGTCTTGTGCAATGGTGCCGGATGATGAGCTGGGAGGGAATGTGACGGCGCCACAAACAAAAACGCCACCCGAAGGTGGCGTTTTTGATAGGTGCTGCTGAATTCTTGGTGGCCCGGGGCGGAATCGAACCACCGACACAAGGATTTTCAATCCTCTGCTCTACCGACTGAGCTACCAGGCCAAGGTGGCGAATTATAGCAGACCAAAACGGGAATGCAAGAGCCGGCGACGACTTTTCCCGGATTTCCTGCATGGGCATCATTTTACTTGCCTGTAGATCAAATATGATTTGATATAAACGGTATTTTTCTCAACAAAGGAAGGGCGCATAGTGTCGTCATCGATATGTATTTGAGAGGACTGCCGCATGAATACCACCACCAATCACACCGCCATCCCTGAAATCGGCCTGGGCACCTTCCGCCTGCAGGGCCAGGTCGTCATCGATTCCGTCACCACGGGCCTGGACGTCGGCTACCGCCATATCGACACGGCGCAAATCTATGGCAATGAAGCCGAAGTGGGCCAGGCGATCGCCGCCAGCGCCGTCCCGCGCGACGCGCTGTTCGTCACCACCAAGATATGGATCGACAATCTGCAGCGCGACAAGCTGATTTCCAGCCTGAAGGCCAGCCTGCGCAAGCTGCGGCTGGAACAATTGGACCTGACCCTGATCCACTGGCCGTCGCCGAACGACGCGATTCCCGTGGCCGACTACATGGCGGCGCTGGCGGAGGCGAAGGCGCAGGGGCTGACCAGGGCCATCGGCGTATCGAATTTCACCAACGCGCAGCTGCGGCAAGCCATCGATACGGTGGGTGCATCGGAAATCGCCACGCAGCAGGTCGAGATCCATCCGTTCCTGCAAAACCGCAAGGTCATCGATTTCGCGCGCAGCCAGGGCATCCACATCACGGCCTACATGCCGCTCGCGTATGGCAAGGTGATGGCCGACCCCGTGATCGCGGCCATCGCCGCCAGACATGGCGTGACGCCGGCGCAAGTGGCCCTGAGCTGGTCGCTGCAGCAGGGCTTTGCCGTGATTCCGTCGTCGACCAAACGCGCCAACCTGGAAGCGAACCTGCATTTCCAGCGCATCACCCTGTCGCCGGACGAGATGGCGCAGATGGCGACCCTGGAGCGGGGCGAGCGCCTGGCCAACCCGGACGGCCTGGCGCCGCAGTGGGACTGAGATGGGCGCCATGACGAAGCTGGGGCAGGGCGGTTTCAGTATCGGCCTGGAACTGCGGCAGAACCGCCGCCCGCTGGCCGAGACGATGCAGGAGATCGCGGACCACGTGTTGCCCGTCTTTCATGGCGCCGCTTGATCTGAGGCACGCGTTCTGTACTTCCGGACTATCTGAAACAGGTGGGGCAAACGCTATAATGGCCGCATGAACAGTCCCACTCCCCCTACCATGCGGCGCTTCATGCACAGCCACAGCGACGTTTGCATCGTCGGCAACGGCGCCATCGCGAAAACCACGGCGCTGGCGTTTGCCCAGGCAGGACAAAGCGTCACCCTGTTATCTCCGGCGAGTCCGCCGGTGACCGCATCCCCTTCGGCCGCCAAGCCGCTCGAAGCCAGCTGGGACGTGCGCGTGTATGCGCTCAATCACACGGCGCACGACTTGCTGTCGTCGCTGAAGGTGTGGGGCGCTTTAGAGGCCGACAGGGTGGCGCCCGTCGACGCCATGCTGGTCAACGGCGACGGCGCGCAGGCGGGCGGACTCGGTTTCGACGCCTACGGCGCCCATGTGGGCAGCCTGGCGTGGATCATCGAAGACCGCAACCTGGGCCAGGCGCTGGACGCCGCCCTGAAATTCGCGCCCAACGTCAGCGTGCTGCAGGGCCGCGCCAGCCGTCTGGAATGGACGAACGACTCGGCCATCGTGCACCTCGATGGCGGCGACACCATCACCTGCGCGCTGGTGGTGGGCGCGGACGGCGCCCAGTCGTGGGTGCGGGGACAGTGCGACATCGGCCTCGATTATCGCTCGTATGGCCAGCGCGGCGTGGTCAGCAACTTCGCCTGCGAAAAGCCGCACCATGACGCGGCCCACCAGTGGTTTACGGGCAGCGAAGGCATCGTCGCGCTGCTGCCGCTGCCGGGCGAGCGCGTCTCTCTCGTCTGGTCGGCGCCCGATGCGCTGGCCGAGACCTTGATGGCCGAACCGGCCGACGCCCTGGCCGCGCGCTTGTCCGCATACTGCCAGGACAAGCTGGGTAAACTCACTCCTTTGCAGCCGGAGCTGGTGCGCGCGTTCCCCCTGACCCTGATGCGCCCGCACGCCATGGTTGCGCCGCGCGTGGCCCTGGTGGGCGACGCCGCCCACGTGGTGCACCCGATGGCCGGCCACGGCATGAATCTGGGCTTTGCCGACGTGGCGCAGCTGGTCAAGACGATCGCTGAACGCGAAGCGCACCGCGGCATCGGCGACGAACGCGTGCTGGCCCGCTATGCGCGCGCGCGCAAGGAAGACGTGCTGCTGATGCAGCTGGCCACCGATGGCCTGGCGCGATTATTTGGCGCCGATCTGGAACCGTTGCGCGTGGTTCGCAATTTGGGATTAAACTTGCTGGATAAATTACCTGCGCTGAAGCGGAAAATGATTTCGCACGCCTTGGGGCATCAGTAAATATCAGCGTATCTTAAGATATCGCCGGATAATGGCAGCAGTGAAAATTCAAGGTCGCCGCAGCTGGTCTGCGGCGCTCGTTTTATTAAAGAGATAATGGCGCCGGGCCCCCTGCCAGTTTCGCCGGGCGTTTCAAGTGGAGAAGTGATAGTGATAACAATGAACAGAAGCATGAGCAAAATCGCCTTGCTGATGGCCTCGGGCCTGATGATGTCGTGCGCTGGCGCCGAAACGCCGACGGAAGCGAACATCAAAAAGCTGATCGAGCCGCGCCTGGGCGAAGGCGCCAAGGTTGATTCGGTCAAGGAAACGCCGTACGGCGGCCTGTACGAAGTGCGCACGGGCGGCGACATCCTGTACACGGACAAGAGCGCGCAATACCTGTTCGTCGGCCACGTCTTCGACGCCAAGACGTCGCAGGATCTCACCAAGGTGCGCCTGGACGAAGTCAACCGCATCAAGTTCTCCGACCTGCCGCTCGATTCGGCCATGAAAACCGTCAAGGGCAATGGCAAGCGCGTGATCGCCGTGTTCGAAGATCCGAACTGCGGCTATTGCAAGCGCTTCCGCCAGAACGCTTTGAAGGAAATCGACAACGTCACCGTCTACACCTTCATGTACAACATCCTGTCGCCCGATTCGATCGTCAAGTCGCGCAATGTGTGGTGCGCGCCGGACCGCAACAAGGCCTGGGATGACTGGATGTTGAACGGCAAGGCGCCAGCCACGGTCGCCGCCAATTGCGCCAACCCGCATGAAAAAATCCTGGCCCTGGGCCAGCAGCTGCGCGTCTCGGGCACGCCAGCCATCTTCTTCGCCGACGGCAGCCGCATTCCGGGCGCGGTCGATGCGAAAACGCTGGAACAGAAATTCTCGACCATTAAGTAATCCGGGCTGTCGCCAGGAAGGCTGGACGGCGCGCCCTCGCAAGGCGCGCTTTTTTTTGCGTTTTTTTCCGCTGTCGTATCATCAAGTGTTGTTCGTAGACGCCATAACAATCCAAAAAGGGGAAGCAGCAGATGATTACCTTGAATATCAACGGACGCGACACGCAAGTCGACGCCGATCCTTCCACGCCCATCCTGTGGGCGCTGCGCGATAACCTGAACATGACGGGCACCAAGTTCGGCTGCGGCGCGGCCCTGTGCGGCGCCTGCACGGTGCACCTCGACGGCCAGCCGATCCGCTCGTGTATCACGCCGATTTCCTCGGTGGGCGCGCAAAAGATCACCACCATCGAAGCGATGGAAAACGACCAGGTGGGCAAGGCCGTGCAGGCGGCATGGGTACGCCACGACGTGCCGCAATGCGGCTACTGTCAGAGCGGCCAGGTGATGAGCGCGACGGCGCTGCTGCGCACCAACAAGGCGCCCAGCGATGCCGACATCGACGGCGCCATGAGCGGCAATATCTGCCGCTGCGGCACCTATCAACGGATCCGCGCGGCCATCAAGGACGCGGCCAAGACCCTGGCCTGAGGAGAACGGCATGCGTATCGAATGGTTGAATCAGGAAGCATTGCAGCATGGCGGGGTGACCCTGGGCGCGGCGTTGGCATCGGCGCCGGTGGCTGTGGTTGGCGCGGCCGATGGCGTGTCGCGGCGCGGTTTCATGAAAGCCGGCGCTGTGGCCGGCGGCGGCTTGATGCTGGGCTTTTTCCTGCCGGGCGCAGGCAAGCTGGCGCAGGCGGCCGATGCCGCACCCGCCAAGCCCGTGTATGCGCCGAACGCCTTTTTGCACATCGCTCCCGATAACACGGTGACGGTGCAGGTGAACCGGCTGGAATTTGGCCAGGGCGTGCAAACGAGCTTGCCCATGCTGATCGCCGAGGAACTCGACGCCGACTGGAGCCTGGTGCACGGCGCGCTGGCGCCCGCCGGCGAGCAGTACAAGGATGCCGCTTACGGCATGCAGATGACGGGCGGCTCGGGCAGCATCGCCCACTCGTTTACGCAGTACCGCGAAATCGGCGCCAAGGCACGCGCCATGCTGGTGGGCGCCGCTGCCGCGCAGTGGAAAGTCAATCCCGACCAGGTACGCGTCGCCAAGGGCGTGCTGTATGGCCCCGGCGGACAAAAGGCGACGTATGGCGAGTTTGCCGACGCGGCCATGCGCCAACCCGTGCCTACCACCGTGAAGCTGAAGGACCCGCGCGAATTTTCCATCATCGGCAAACCCGTGAAACGCCTCGACGCGTCCGCCAAGTCGACGGGCAAGCAGCAGTTCGGCATCGACTTCAAGCCGCCAGGCGCGAAAGTGGCCATGGTGGCGCGCCCGCCCGTGTTTGGCGCCAAGGTGGCGAAATTTGACGCCAGCAAGGCGAAAGCCATCAAGGGCGTGCTCGAGGTGCTGGAAGTGAAGACGGACCGTGGCGGCAGCGGCGTGGCCGTCATCGCCGACGGTTACTGGCCTGCCAAGCAGGGGCGCGACGCGCTGGCGATCGAATGGGATACGAGCGCCGTGGAAAAGGTCAGCAGCGACAGGCAGCTGGCCGCCTTCAAGGCGCTGGCGAAAACGCCGGGCACCATCGCCAAGCCTGCCGACATGGGCAAGCTGGCCAAGGCGCCGAAAAAGATCGAAGCCGTCTACGAATTCCCCTACCTGGCGCACGCGCCGATGGAGCCGCTCAACTGCGTCGTCGATCTGCAAGCGGACAAATGCACGATGTGGGTCGGTTCGCAATTCCAGACGGGCGACCAGGCGGCGATTGCCGCGACTTCCGGCCTGAAACCGGAGCAGGTGACCCTGCACACGATGATGGCCGGTGGCGGCTTTGGCCGACGCGCCGTGCCCTCGTCCGACTACGTGGTCGAAGCCGTCAACGTCGCCAAGGCGTACCGCGCGGCAGGCAAGAGCGGTCCGTTAAAGCTGATGTGGAGCCGCGAGGACGACATCAAGGGCGGCTACTACCGGCCGTCGCACGTGCACCGCGCGCAGATCGGCCTCGACGCCAAGGGCAAGATCCTCGCCTGGGACCACACCATCGTGGGCCAGTCCATCATGGCCGGCACGCCGTTCGAAGCCTTCATGGTGAAAAATGGCGTCGACGGCACCATGGTCGAAGGCATGGGCGAGCCGTACACCCTGCCGATGAAGCTGTCCGTGCACACGGCCAAGGCGAACGTGCCCGTGCTGTGGTGGCGCTCCGTCGGCTCGACGCACACGGCCTTCGTCATGGAAACCCTGATCGACGAGGCGGCGCACGTGGCGAAGATGGACCCCGTCGCCTACCGCAAGCAGCTGATCGATGCCAAGCATACGCGCCACATCGTCGCGCTGGATCTGGCCGTGGCCAAGTCCGGCTATGGCAAGAAGAAGCTGCCGAAGGGACAAGCCTGGGGCGTGGCCATGCACGAGTCGTTCAATTCCGTCGTCGCCTACGTGGTGACGGCTTCGGTGGTGGAAGGCGCGCCCAAGCTGCACCAGGTATGGGCGGGCGTGCATTGCAACCTGGCCGTCAACCCCTTGACGATCGAGGCGCAAGTGCAGGGCGCCGCGCTGATGGCGCTGGGCATGACCATCCCCGGCGCGGCCATCACGCTCAAGGAGGGCGTGGTGGAGCAGCAGAACTTCGGCGATTACCCGGTGCCGCGCATGCCCGACATGCCCGTGATCGAGGTGCACCTGGTGCCATCGGGCGACGCGCCAACGGGCATGGGTGAGCCGGGCGTGCCGCCATTGGCGCCTGCATTCGCCAATGCGCTGTTCGCCCTGACGGGCAAGCGCCTGCGCAAGCTGCCGTTCGACCTGGCGGCCGCATGACGGCAGCGGTTTTTTGAGTACGGTCGGCATCTTGCTGGCAGCCGGAAGGGGGCGCAGGTTCGACCCTTCCGGCGTACAGAACAAATTATTGCAGCCGCTGGCCGAAGGCCCGCATGCGGGATTGCCGGTGGTCGCGGCGGCAGCAAAAGCCATGCTGGCGGCCTTGCCGCGCGTTCTGGCCGTGGTGCGCGCAGACGATACGCAGGTGGCGCGCGTGCTCGGCGCGCTCGGTTGCGAAGTGCGCGTCTGCCATGATGCCGACACGGGCATGGCCGCCTCGCTCACCTGCGCCATCGATTATGTGCGCGGCGCGCCGGGCTGGCTGATCGCCCTGGGCGACATGCCTTTCGTGGAAGCGGCTACAATCGCCGCCTTGTCGCAAGCCATCGGCGATGGCGCGCGCATCGCCGTGCCCGTGTACGAGGGACGGCGCGGCAATCCTGTCGCGTTTGGCGCCTATCACTTGCCGCTGCTGCTGGCGCTCGATGGCGACCAGGGCGCGCGCAGCATCGTCAACAGCCATGCCGTGTGCGAAGTGACAGTGGACGACGGCGGCATCTTGCGCGATATTGATACACCTGACGATTTGTCGCCGGTGCATGGCGCGCCCGGGCGATTGTAGAATATCCATGCCAGACACGAGGAAAACATGAAGAAAGCACCGATTAAAAAAATCACCGCAAAAGCCTCCGGCAATGCCACAAGCAAAGCCGTTGCGAAAACCAAGGCAAAAGCCGCACCGGCCGCCGGCATCATCTACAGCATCGCCGCAGCGGACCTGGCCGGCCACATGTTCAAGGTGACGTTGACCGTCAAGTCGCCGGCCGCCATCGGCCAGGTCCTGGCCTTGCCGGCCTGGATTCCGGGCAGCTACATGATCCGCGAATTTTCGCGCAACATCGTCAGCATCCGCGCCGAGTCCGAGGGCAAGGCCGTGGCGCTGACCAAACTGGACAAGCACTCGTGGCAAGCCGCGCCGTGCAAGGGCCCGTTGACGGTCGAATACGACGTGTATGCATGGGATCTGTCCGTGCGCGCCGCTCACCTGGACCAGAATCACGGCTTCTTCAACGGCACCAGCGTGTTCCTGCGCGTGCTGGGCCAGGAATCCGACGCCCATGAAGTGCACATCGTGCAGCCGAAGGATGCGGCCTGCAAGACCTGGAAAGTGGCCACCACCCTGCCGGAGCTGAAAGCGAAGCGCTATGGCTTCGGCAGCTACCAGGCCGCCAACTACGATGAGCTGATCGACCACCCGGTGGAGATGGGCGACTTCGCGCTGGCCACCTTTACCGCGCATGGTGTGCCGCACGATATCGTCGTCACGGGCAAGGTGCCGAACCTGGACCTGGACCGTCTGTGCCGCGACCTGAAAGCTATCTGCGAAACGCAGATCGCCTTCTTCGAGCCGAAAACCAAAAAAGCGCCGATGGACCGCTATGTGTTCATGACCATGGCCGTCGGCGACGGTTACGGCGGGCTCGAACACCGCGCCTCGACGGCGCTGATCTGCGCGCGCGCCGACCTGCCGACGACAGCGTCGAATAGCACCGAGATCGGCGATGGCTACCTGAAATTCCTGGGCTTGTGCAGCCACGAGTATTTCCACACCTGGAACGTCAAGCGCATCAAGCCGGCCGCCTTTGCGCCGTACAACCTGCAGGCGGAAAGCTACTCGCCGCTGTTGTGGCTGTTCGAGGGCTTCACCAGCTATTACGATGACCTCATGCTGGTGCGCGCGGGCCTGATCGATGAAGCGGCCTATTTCAAGCTGCTCGGGAAAACCGTCAACAGCGTCTTGCGCGGCAGCGGCCGCACCAAGCAAAGCGTGGCCGATTCCAGCTTCGACGCTTGGGGCAAGTACTACCGCCAGGATGAAAACGCGCCGAACGCCATCGTCAGCTACTACACCAAGGGTTCGCTGATCGCGCTGGCCTTCGACCTGACGATCCGCAGCAAGACAAATGGCGAGAAATCGCTGGACGACGTGATGCAGGCGCTGTGGCAGCGCTATGGCCGCGATTTCTACAAGGGTAAAGCGCGCGGCGTGACGCCGGCCGAAGTCGAAGCCCTGTTCGATGAAGTCTCCGGCACGCGCATGAAATCGTTCTTCGAGCGCTACATCCGCGGCACGGACGACGTGCCGCTGGCGCGCCTGCTGGCGCCGTTCGGCGTGAAATACAGCGACGCGCGCAAGGCGGAAAAAGCCAGCCTGGACGTCAACCTTGGCCGCGACGGCAACGACGCCAAACTGGCGCAGGTGCACCAGGGCGGCGCCGCCCACGCAGCCGGCCTGTCGGCGGGCGACGTGCTGGTGGCCATCGATGGCTTGCGCGTGACGGGCACCAACCTGGATACCTTGCTGGGCCGTTACGCCGTCGGCGCCAAGGTGGCGGTCCACGCCTTCCGCCGCGATGAGCTGATGACGTTCGCGGCCGTGCTGCAGGGCGACAGCGTGCCGGGCGTCAACCTGGCCCTGCTGCCGGCGCCAAAGAAAGCCACGGGACCGAAGCGTCCTAGCGCTGTATAAGCTGTTCGTCATGCGGTAAGACAGAGAACCGGCCGTCACTGGCCGGTTTTCTATTTCAGGCTGCAATTTCTCAATGCAGCGTATCCGCCGGCCGCCTTGGCCTCTTGCCATCATATTTACTGCAAATGAACTAATTTTTCTTTAACTAAACTAAAATTGCCGAACTGCCTCTTTTAGATCGCGCCCAACGTGCAAACCCTCGATCCCCGAACCATCATGCTGATGACGACCCTGATGTGCGGGGCGATGAGCATCGTCATGTTCTCGGTGTATCGCAGCTTCCGGCGCGAGGTGCAGGGCCTCGGGCATTGGGCGGCCGGTCTGCTGTTGCTGGTGTGCGCGTCCCTGCTGTTCGGCACCCGCGAGGTGCTGCCGCCGGCATTGTCCATGATCGCTGCCAATGCGGCGCTGGTGGCCGGCATCGGCCTGTCGATGCTGGGCACGGAGAAATTCTTCGGCCTGGCGCCCAGCCGCCGCGCCTATCTGTTGATACTTGCCCTGGCCGTCGCCGGCAATAGCTGGTGGCTGCTGGCGCGCCCCGATTTCTCGGTGCGCGTGGCGGTCTTTTCCCTGCTGGTCTTCCTGTTTTACGCGCGCCAGGTGCAGCTGGTGTGGCGCCATGGCGAGCGCCACTTTTCCAGTTTTTTCTTTGGCGCGCTGATGCTGATGCAAGCCGTCGTGGTACTGGCGCGCGGCGTGTCGGCCTTGCTGCATGGCGGCGCCAGCGTGAACCTGATGGTGGCCGGCACGCCGGCCGGCATCTATCTGGCGGTCGCCAATTTCATGGCGCTGCTGCTGACGGTGGGCTTCATGACGGTGGCCACGCGCCGCCTGCAGCAGATACTGGAGCGCCGCTCGACCCACGATCCGCTGACGCAGGTGCTGAACCGGCGCGGTTTTGGCGACGCCTATGCGCGCGAGACAGGCAATCTGCGCCGCCGCCGTTTGCCTCTGACACTGCTCAGCATCGACCTCGATTACTTCAAATTGATCAATGACCGCTACGGTCACGCGGTGGGCGACCAGGTGCTGGCGCACGTGGCCGCCGTCATCGGCAGCGCCTTGCGCGAATCGGATTGCGTGGCGCGTTTCGGCGGCGAGGAGTTCGTCGTGCTGATGCCGGACATGCCGGCGCATAACGCGCTGGGCGTGGCCGAACGCATCCGCGCCTTGCTGCACGAGCCCAGTCATGCGGGGCTGCCACCGTGTACGGTCAGCATCGGCGTCGCTTGCCAGGCATCGGTGGTGGAAGGGCTGGAACAGCTGCTGTCGCGCGCCGATGCGGCCCTGTACCTGGCCAAGGAGCGGGGACGCGACCGCATCGAACTCGATGCTTGCGCGCTTACTGAGGGCCGGACAATGTCCGCAGCTGGAAGCGGTACTGGTCGTTGAACAGGAAGGTTTCGGAAAAATCGAAGGTCCGGGCGTGGCGGCGCATCAGGTGCCCGGCCGGTGGAAACGCGTTTTGCACACGCCGCACGGCGGCCAGCGCGGCGGCCGATGCTTCGCTGTTGCGCGAACGGTGCACGTGTACGTTTTTCAGTTCGCCGTCAGGGCCCACGCTCAGGTCGAGCACGACGATGGCCGGCAGCATGGGCGGCAGGCGCCCGCTGAACGTGTATTCAGCGTTGGCCGCCATGATCTGCTGCGCCACCAGCGATTTGTAGGCGTCGATGCTGGCGGCCAGCTTTATCGCGGCCGGCGTGCGAGAGGGCGTGGACGTGGGCATGTTCGCCGCTGGCGGCGGCGTACTTTGGCAGGCTGCCAGCAGGCTGGCGGCGGCAAGGACGGTGATCGCGTGTCTCATGGCTGCCAGCCTACCATGGTTTAACTGAACAGGCGTTCCAGCTCCACGCCGGGGTCGGGCGCGCGCATGAACGCTTCACCCACGAGGAAACTGTGGATGTGCGCATCGCGCATGCGTTGCACGTCGGCCGTGCTGTGGATGCCCGATTCCGTGATGATCAATTTGTCTTGCGGGATGCGCGGCAAGAGATTGATGGTCGTGTCCAGTGACGTTTCGAACGTGCGCAGGTTGCGGTTGTTGATGCCGATCAGCGCGCTCTTGAGCTTGAGCGCCGCCGTCAGTTCTTCGCCGTCGTGGCTTTCGATCAGCACGCCCATGCCCAGTTCGTGGGCGCACGCTTCCATCTCCGCCATCAGGCCATGGTCGAGCGCCGCGACGATCAGGAGGATGCAGTCGGCGCCCATGGCGCGTGCTTCATAGATCTGGTACATGTCGACCATGAAATCCTTGCGCAGTACGGGAATGGCGCAGGCGGCGCGCGCCTGCTGCAGATACTCCACGGAGCCCTGGAAGAACTGCTCGTCGGTCAGCACGGACAGGCAGGCCGCGCCGTGCTGGGCATAGCTGGCGGCGATGTCGGCAGGGCGGAAGTCGGCGCGGATCACGCCTTTCGACGGCGATGCCTTTTTCACTTCGGCGATGATGCCGGGCTTGCCGGCGGCGATGTGCTGGCGCAGGCTTGCTTCAAAGCCGCGCAGGCCGGCGCGCAGTTCGCTGTCGCTTTCCACGTCGCCGCGCAGGCTGGCCAGGCTGCGGCGGGCTTTGGCCTTGGCCACTTCATCGGCTTTTACGGCCAGGATTTTATCGAGTATGTCGGACATGATGGTCGCTATTCTATAAAGGAGGGCGGAGGGCTTACGCTTGCGCCGGGGTGCCCAGCTGCTGCGTGACCTGCACGAATTGGTCGAGTTTCGCCAAGGCCGCACCCGAGCTGACGGCGGTGCGCGCACGCGCCAGGCCGTCTTCGATCGAGCTGGCCACGCCGGCTGCATACAGCGCCGTGCCCGCGTTCAGGGCGACGATGTCGGCAGCGGCACCAGGCTCGCCGCGCAGCGCTTCCATCATCTTCGCTTTCGATTCGGTGGAATCGGCCACCTTCAGGTTGCGGCTGGCGATCATCGACATGCCGAAGTCTTCCGGATGGATTTCATATTCGCGGATTTCGCCGTTGACCAGTTCACCGACGAGGGTAGAGGCGCCGAGCGACACTTCATCCATATTGTCGCGGCCATACACGACGATCGCATGCTGCGCTCCCAGGCGCTGCAGCACGCGCACCTGGATGCCGACCAGGTCGGCGTGGAACACGCCCATCAAGATGTTCGGCGCGCCGGCCGGGTTGGTCAGCGGCCCGAGGATATTGAAAATCGTGCGCACCCCCAGCTCCTTGCGCACGGGCGCCGCATGCTTCATGGCCGCATGGTGGTTCGGCGCGTACATGAAGCCGATGCCCGTTTGCGCGATCGACTGGGCGATCTGCTCGGGCTGCAGGTTGATGTTGACACCCAAGGAATCGAGCACGTCGGCGCTTCCGGACGAGGACGACACGCTGCGCCCGCCATGCTTGGCCACGCGCGCGCCGGCGGCGGCCGCCACGAACATCGAGGCGGTGGAAATGTTGAAAGTGTGCGCGCCGTCGCCGCCCGTGCCGACGATGTCGAGCAGGTTGGTGGTGTCGGCCATGGGCACCTTGGTGGAAAACTCGCGCATCACTTGCGCGGCGGCGGCGATTTCGCCGATGGTTTCCTTTTTCACGCGCAGGCCCATGGTGAGGGCCGCGATCATGGTGGGCGACATTTCGCCGGACATGATCTGGCGGAACAGGTACAGCATTTCGTCGTGAAAGATCTCGCGGTGTTCGATGCAGCGCAGCAGGGCTTCTTGTGGTGTGATCGGCATGATGCTTCCTTCTTCAATGATGGCGCAGGAGGACACTGATGGCACGCCGTGGCGTGCGCATGGGATCAGCGCTCGAGGAAATTCTTCAGCAGGGCGTGGCCGTGCTCCGAGAGGATCGATTCGGGGTGGAACTGCACGCCCTCGATATCGTATTCCCGGTGGCGCACGCCCATGATTTCGCCGTCGTCCGTCCACGCCGTCACTTCCAGGCAGGAAGGCAGCGAGGCGCGTTCAATCGCCAAAGAGTGGTAGCGGATCACTGTGAAGGGGCTGGGCAAGCCTTTGAAAACGCCCACGCCCGTATGCGCGATGAGGGAAGTCTTGCCATGCATGACTTGCTTGGCGCGGATGACCTTGCCGCCAAACGCTTCGCCGATGGCCTGGTGCCCCAGGCACACGCCCAGTATCGGTTTCTTGTCGGCAAAGTGCTTGAGCACTGCCACCGAAATGCCAGCCTGCGCCGGCGCTTTCGGGCCGGGCGAGATGCAGATGCGGTCCGGGTTCAGCGCCTCGATCTGTTCGATCGTGATTTCATCGTTGCGGTAGACCCGCACGTCTTCGCCCAGTTCGCCAAAATACTGCACGATGTTGTAGGTGAAGGAGTCGTAGTTGTCGATCATGAGCAGCATCTTAAAACCCTCCATCCAGGCCATCTTGCACTTGTTCGGCGGCGCGCAGCACGGCGCGCGCCTTGTTTTCCGTTTCCTGCCATTCCATTTCGGGGATGGAGTCGGCCACGATGCCGGCCGCGGCCTGCACGTACAGCATGCCGTCCTTGACCACGCCCGTGCGGATGGCGATGGCCACATCCATTTCGCCGCCAAACGACAGGTAGCCGCAGGCGCCGCCGTAGATGCCGCGCTTGGTGATTTCCAGTTCGTCGATCACTTCCATGGCGCGCACTTTCGGCGCGCCCGTCAGGGTGCCGGCGGGGAAGGTCGCGCGCAGCACGTCCAGGTTCGACAGGCCCTTCTTGAGGGTGCCTTCCACGTTCGAGACGATGTGCTGCACGTGCGAGTATTTTTCGATGACCATGCGGTCGGTGACGTGCACGCTGCCTGTCTCGGCGATGCGGCCGATATCGTTGCGCGCCAGGTCGATCAGCATCACGTGCTCTGCGATCTCTTTCGGGTCGGCCAGCAGCTCGGCCGACAGTTCGGCGTCGCGCTCGGGCGTGGCGCCGCGCGGACGGGTGCCGGCGATGGGACGCAAGGTGACTTTCTTGCCGCCGTCCGCCGTCTTCTCGTTGCGCACCAGGATCTCGGGCGAGGCGCCGATGATTTGCATGTCGCCGAAATTATAGAAGTACATATACGGCGAAGGGTTGAGCGAACGCAAGGCGCGGTACAAAGTCAGTGGCGAATCGACATAGGGTTTACGGATGCGCTGGCCGATCTGCACCTGCATCAGGTCGCCCGCCATCACGTATTCATGCGCCTTGGCGACGGCCTTCAGGTAGTCTTCCTTGGAAAAGTCGCGGATGGTTTCCGTGCGCACGGAAGCGCTGGTGACGGGCGCATCGACACCGCGGCGCAGCATCATGCGCAAATCCTTCAGGCGCTGCTGCGCTTTCGAAAACGATTCGGGCTGCGTCGTATCGGCGTAGACGATCAGGTAGAGCTTGCCGGACAGGTTGTCGATGACGGCCAGTTCTTCCGTCACCATCAGTTGGATGTCGGGCAGCTTCAAGTCATCTTTCGGCGCGCCGCCGGCCAGTTTTTTCTCGATGTGGCGCACGGTGTCGTAGCCGAAGTAGCCGGCCAGGCCGCCGCAGAAGCGCGGCATGCCGGGGCGCAGGGCCACCTTGAAGCGCGACTGGTACTGTTCGATGAAGTCGAGCGGATTGCCTTCGTGCTCTTCGATCACGACGCCGTTCTTGACGATCTCGGTGCGCTTGCCATGGCTGCGCAACACGGTCGTGGCGGGCAAGCCGATGAAGGAATAGCGGCCGAAGCGTTCGCCGCCGACGACGGATTCGAGCAGGAAGGTGTTCTTGCCGCCTTGTTGGGACTGTGCCAGTTTCAGGTACAGGGTGAGCGGGGTTTCCAGGTCGGCGAACGCTTCTGCGATCAGGGGGATGCGGTTGTAGCCTTGCTGGGACAGCGATTTGAATTCGAGTTCGGTCATGTTTCTCTCCATGCCGTCAGGGTATGCATGTGCATAGTGCACAAACCCTGCGGTGGGTTATCAAAAAACTTGCCGGGGCACGCAACAGGCGCAATATGCGCAAACTATACGGGTGCAGCCGGCAGCAATCGTAACGGCTCGGCCCTTAAGCCTGCCAGGATTGCCAGCGTCGCCAAAGCCAGGCCTCAATCGAGCCGGTTTGGGTGACATTGTGTTTTTTGATGAGAAACGTGTTCACGATATGGTGGTGGGTTTGGTCAGTATGCCGGTTAGTTTTGCATGCTAATAAAACGGGCTGCTTCGAGCAGTGTCTTTACTATACCATCGGAATCGGTATCGTGTATAGAGTGTCCGTGATTGTAGCCATAGGGTACCGTCAGTACGGGACAAGCCGCAGCCCTGGCCGCTTGCGCGTCGTTCGAGGAGTCGCCGATGGCCACCACTTTGGCGGGCGCCAGGTCGAAGTCCGCGCACACTTGCAGCAGCGGCAGCGGGTCCGGTTTCTTCCTCGGCAGCGAATCGCCGCCGTAGACGATCTCGAAATACTGGTCGAGATTTTTCAGTTTCAGCAGGGGCAGGGCGAAGGCGATCGGCTTGTTGGTGACGCATGCCAGGCGCAGGCCTCCCGCCTTCATCGCCGCCAGCCCCGCTTCCACATCCGGGTACAGGGTGCTGAACTGGCCGTTGATGGCCAGGTAGTGGCGCTGGTAGCCGTCCATCGCCTGCTCGAAACGCTGTTCCACGCCGGCCGCATCGAAGTCGAGCGCCAGCACGGTGCGGATCAGGTTTTCCGAGCCCTTGCCGACCATCAGCTTGATGGCATCGGCGCTGATGGGCGCCAGGTCCAGCTCGGCGCGCATGCCATTGATGGCGACATGAAAATCGGGCACGGTGTCGAGCATCGTGCCATCGAGGTCGATGATGGCGGCGCGCACGCCGGCCAGTACGTGGTCTTTCACCGTGCCCGCTTGCATCAGGCGCCCTTGATGGCTGCCAGTTCGGCGCGCATGGCGTCGATGACGGCTTTGTAGTCGGGCTTGCCGAAGATGGCCGAGCCGGCGACAAAGGTATCGGCGCCGGCAGCAGCGGCGGCGGCGATGTTGTCGATCTTGATGCCGCCATCGACTTCCAGCATGATGTCGCGGCCCGACTCGTCGATCATGCGGCGCGCTTCGGCGATTTTTTTCAACGCTTGCGGAATGAAGGACTGGCCGCCGAAGCCCGGGTTGACGGACATGATCAGGATGATGTCGATCTTGTCCATCACGTGTTCCAGGTAGTGCAGCGGCGTGCCGGGGTTGAATACCAGGCCCGATTTGCAGCCATTGTCGCGGATCAGCTGCAAGGAGCGGTCGACGTGATCCGACGCTTCCGGGTGAAAGGTGATGATGTTCGCGCCAGCCTTGGCGAAATCCGGGATAATGCGATCGACAGGCTTGACCATCAGGTGCACGTCGATGGGCACTTGCACGTGCGGGCGGATCGCTTCGCACACCAGCGGGCCGATGGTCAGGTTCGGCACATAATGGTTATCCATCACGTCGAAGTGGATGATGTCGGCGCCGGCGGTAACGACGTTGCGCACTTCCTCGCCCAGGCGGGCAAAGTCGGCGGACAGGATGCTGGGAGCGATACGGAATGTAGTCATGGTGGAGTAGCCAAAGGATAGAAAATGCGAAGATGCGCTATTTTACGCTTGACGCCGCTGCCATGCCTCATTGAAGCACGATGAAACACAGAATACGCGGCGCGCCGTGGCCAATGCGGCACACGCGCCGCCATAATGACTGCAATGTCTGAATAGGAATGACGATGGCGACTTATGAATTTACGGTAACGGTCAAGACGCAATACCTGCCCGAGCAATCGGCACCGGACCAGGGGCGGCACGTGTTCAGCTACACGATCCGCGTCGTCAACACGGGCACGGCTGGCGCGCAACTGATTTCGCGCCACTGGGTCATCACGGATGCGAACAACAAGGTGGAAGAGGTGCGCGGCCTGGGCGCCGTCGGCCACCAGCCGCTGCTGCAGCCGGGCGAACAGTTCGAATACACGAGCGGCACCATGCTGGGCACGCCGCAAGGCTCGATGCACGGCGAGTATTTCTGCGTGGCTGAAGATGGCCATCAGTTTGAAGCGCCGATTCCCGAGTTCGTGCTGTCGGTGCCGCGCACCCTGCATTGACGCAACGCCGGGGGCTTGCGCCCCCTTACTTCAGTTTTTCAGTGCTGTCCTGTTCTTCGCTGAGTTGCTTGCGCGCCGGCGGTGCGGGTTTTTTACCCGAATACATGGTCCACCAGACTATAAATGCCAGCAAGAAGAACGCCACCAGCGCCTCTATCATCAAGATCCACATACGCACCCCTATGTTATTTACCCGCAGCTTAGTATTTACCCGCCGTCTGTTGACACGCGGTAGTCTACCCGTTTCAATCGGCGCCGTCGCGCTTGCGTTGTCCGCCTGTACCACGCCGCCCGCGCCGCCCGCTGCCAGCGGCAAGGCGCCGCCCATCGCGCCGACCGTCGTCAGGCCGGTTCCGGCCAAGCCGGCCGACGCCAAGGACGCCGCGGATGTGGCGGCACCCACCTTCGTGCCCGCCAAATTTTCCGCCTTGCCTGGCTGGGCCCGCGACGACATGCGCGCCGCCTGGCCCGCCTTCATGGCGTCGTGCGGCGTGCTTGTGAAACGTCCGGACTGGAAGGAATCGTGCACCATCGCGCGCCAGGTGAATGCCGACAGCGACAAGGCCATCCGCCTGTTCTTCGAGACGTTCTTTGTGCCGAATCAAGTCATCACCGCCGATGGCGCCAGTACCGGCTTGGTGACCGGCTACTACGAGCCGCTGCTGCACGGGGCGCGCAAGCGGGGCGGCCCATACCAGACACCGCTGTACAAGGTGCCCGACGACCTCGTCTCGGTGGATTTGTCCGGCGTGTATCCGGAATTGAAGAACATGCGCTTGCGGGGCAAGCTGGTCGGCAAGAAAGTGATACCGTATGCGACCCGCGCCGACATCGAGCGCGCCACGTCCGTCACGGGCAAGGAATTGCTGTGGGTGGATGATGAAGTCGAGGCCTTCTTCCTGCAGGTGCAGGGCTCCGGCCGCGTGCAGCTGACCGATACGCAGGAAACCGTGCGCGTGGCGTACGCGGACCAGAATGGCCATCCGTATAAATCGATCGGCCGCTACCTGGTCGACAAGGGCGAGCTGACCTTGAGCCAGGCCTCCGCGCAGGGCATCAAGGCGTGGATCGCCGGCCATCCCACGCGCAAGGATGAATTGTTCAACGCCAATCCCAGCTATGTCTTCTTCAAGGAAGAGCGCTTGCTCGACCCGAAAGTGGGGCCGAAGGGCGCGCTGGGCGTGCCGCTGACGCCGCAGCGTTCGGTGGCCATTGATTCGCGCTTTTTGCCGCTGGGCGCACCCGTGTTCCTGTCCACCACGCAAGCCAATAGCGAGATTCCCATGCAGCGGCTGGTGATGGCGCAGGATACGGGCGGCGCCATTCGCGGGCCGATCCGTGTCGATTATTTCTTTGGCTTTGGCGCGGAAGCGGCCGAGAATGCGGGCCGCATGAAGCAGAGCGGCGCCGTGTGGGTGTTGTTGCCGAAGCAGGCGCCGGCGCGCTAGGGAAAGCGTCGCCGGGCAGTTCGTGGTGTAGCTTAGCGCAAGACCATCACTGGCAGGTGGGTGTGGGCCAGCACTTTTTGCGTTTCGCTGCCCACGAACAGCTTGTTCAAACCCTTGCGGCCGTGCGAAGCCATCAGGATGATGTCGCAATGGTAGGTTTGCGCCGCGTTGACGATTTCATCGTGCGGGCTCGGCGACACGGCCACCACGCCTTCGAAAGGCACGCCGGCGGCGCCTGCCGCTGCGCCGATCTTGTCGATGGCGCGTTGCGACGCTTCCTGCATCTGCTGTTCATACAGGCTGGCGTCGAGCACGATGCCGCCGTCCGCCATCGGCGAGAACGGGAATGGTTGCACCACGCTGATGGCGACCAGCTTGGCCTTGTTCAGTTGGGCGAAGGCGAGGGCGGTCTCGGCGGCTTTGTCGGACAGCGGCGAGCCGTCGGTGGGAAATAAGATGGTGTTAAACATAGCGTGCTCCTCAAGTGATGTAAGACAGCTTATGGATTTACATCAATTAAAACCTTGATGTAAATCAAACCTCACGGGCTTTGGCGTGAATAGTGTCGCCAAGGCAATCTTTTGCCAGTGTATTCCCGTTCACCACTTCAGGTGCGCACGCTACGCAGCGGCGTGCCCCACACCATGGCCACCGTCAACACGATGCTGCCGGCCGCGATGCAGGCCAGGCCATTGCGCACGCCAAAATGTTCCGCTATCCAGCCGGCGGCCAGCGCACCCAGCGGCGCCGTCGCCACCGTCAGGAAGCGCATGGTCGACGTCATGCGGCCCAGCATGGGGTCGGGTGTGACTTTCTGGCGCAAGCCCAGGTAGGGAATAAAGAACAGCATCACGCCGCAATCGAAAAAGAACATCAAGATGGCATACGCCACGGCGCTGGCCGCCGCGCTGCCGAACAGCGCGGCGGGTATCGTGGGCGTCAGGGCAAAACAGAGCGAGGTCGATGCCAGGCCGATCAGGATGGTGCGGCCGGCGCCATAGCGCTGCGTCAATGGCTTGACGATGAAGGCGCTGAGCAGGACGCCGGCGCCGCCGAGCATCTGCGTCATGCCCAGCACGCCAGGGCTCATGCCCAGGTCGCGCGTGGCAAACAGCACCGTCAAGGCCATGCTGGCGTAAAACAGGAAGTGCCAGATGCCGGCGCCCCAGGCCAGCGCGCGCAGCAGCGGTTCGCTCCAGACGAACAGCAAGCCGTCGGCGATGTCGCGCAAGGCGTGCTTGTCGGACGGTGCGGGACGCGGATCGCGCACGCTCATGGCGCGCAGATTGAAAACGGAAACCAGATAGCCGCAGGCCGTGCACAGGATGGCGACTGGCGCCGACAGCACTTGCACCAGCACGCCGGCCAGGCCGGGACCGATCAGGCGCGAAGCCGATTCGGTGGCGGCAAATTTCGACTGCGCATCGATCAAGCCATCGCGGCCCACGAGGAAAGTCAGAAACACCTGTTCGGCTCCGCCACCGACGACGAAGCCCGTGCCGATGATGAAGCCCACTATATATAACCATGGCATCGACAGCACGCCGCACCAGTAAGCCACGGCGACGCTGGCCAGGGCCAGGCCCGACATGCTTTCGCTGAACAGCATGATCGGGTGCTTGCTGCGCCGGTCCAGCAGCACGCCGACGGGCAAGCCGAACAGGGCGAACGGCAGCGCCTGCAGCGCAACCAGCACGCCCATCTGTTCCGGCGTCGCATGCAGCAAGAGCACCGCGCACAGGGGCAGGGCCAGCGAGGTAATCTGGGCGCCGAAGCAATTGAGGCCATTGCTGAACCACAGGCGGCGGAAATTGACGCTGGCGGCGCTGCCGTCGCCACGCAGATAGTGGGCGCAATACTGGAAGAGGGAAGAGAAAATATGCTGCTCGATAAAAAAGATCGGGCTCACAATAATAGCAGCGCACCTGCCGCGCCGCTGCCTTTAGCCGCTACAATCGTTGCACCGTTCATCGAGAGGAGACACTATGCAATACGAAGACCTGATCATCGATATCCAGGACAAAGTGGCGGTCATCCGCCTGAACCGCCCCAAGGCCCTGAACGCCTTGAACGAGAACATGATGAATGAGCTGGGCGACGCCTTGCTGAAGTTCGACGCCGACGAGAGTATCGGCTGCATCGTGCTCACGGGCAGCGAAAAAGCATTTGCCGCCGGCGCCGACATCGCGGCCATGGCCGACTATACCTATCCCGATACCTATACGCAGGGCTACATCAGCCGCAACTGGGAGCATATCTTGCGCGTGCGCAAACCGGTGGTGGGCGCCGTGGCCGGCTATGCGCTCGGTGGTGGCTGCGAACTGGCCATGATGTGCGATTTCCTGATCGCCGCCGACAGCGCCAAGTTCGGCCAGCCGGAAATCAAGGTTGGCGTCACGCCAGGCGCGGGCGGTACGCAGCGTTTGCCGCGTGCCATCGGCAAGGCCAAGGCCATGGACTTGCTGCTGACGGCGCGCACCATCGATGCCGCCGAGGCGGAACGCATCGGCCTCGTGTCGCGCGTGGTGCCGGCAGATAAATTGCTGGAAGAAACCCTTGCCGCCGCCAAGACCATCGCCGCCATGCCGACTTCGGTTGCCATGATGATCAAGGATTGCGTGAACCGCGCCTTTGAAACGACCTTGACCGATGGTGTCGCCTACGAGCGCCGTTTGTTCCAGGCCGCCTTCGGTACGCCGGCGCAAAAAGAAGGCATGCACGCTTTCCTGGAAAAGCGCTTGCCAAACTTCGACGGTCTTTGATATGATTCGCCTCCCCGATGAGACGCACTGGTTTGCGGCACAAAAGGGACGGCCTTCCGGGGCTGGATAGTAAGAAAAAGAAGGTTGACGAAATGCTGCAAACGCTTCATACTCTTCCTTCTTCGCAGCTGACAAACACAACGCTTTGTCGATAGCGCGAAAGCAGTACCGAATACAGTTCTTTAACAATTAACAGTCGATAAGTGTGGGCATT
>NZ_JAHKQW010000013.1:0-189094 GCF_019345575.1 Janthinobacterium sp. NKUCC08_JDC
CCCCGCGCCGCCCCCGCCCCCCGCGCCGCTGGCGCAGGCACAGGCCGCCGCGTCCCTGGCGGCCCTGCAAGCGGCGCAAGCGGACGATGCGGTCGCCGCCAGCGCGGCAGCGGCTGCGGCGCAAGCACATGCCAATGCGGATGCCGCGCAGGCGGACGACGCGGCGGCGGCCCAGGCCAATGCCGACGCGCAGGCAGCCGACGCGGCACTGGCGCAAGCGAACGCCATCGCGGCGCAGACCGACGCCAGCGCGCTGGCCGTCGTGGCGAATGCGGATGCGGCCAACGCCGCCGCCGTGCAAGCGATCGCCGACCAGACCGATGCCGTGGCGCTCACGCAGGCCGCCGATGCGGCAACGGCGGCAGCGCTGGCAGCGGCGCAGACGGCCGCCCTGACGGACGCCAGCGCACTGCAACTGGCCGCCGATGCGGCCGCGGCCGCGGCCCTGCAGGCGCAGGCGCAGGCGGACCTGACGGACGCAGGCTCGCTGACGGTGGCGGCGAATGCCGATGCCGCGGCGGCAGCGGCGGCCCAGGCCCAGGCCGACCTGACGGACGCGAGCCAGCTGTTCGTGCTGAGCCAGAATGCCCTGCACAACCCGCTGACGGTAGCCGACTTCAGCACGGGATTGCCGGCCGCCGGCGGCGACGTGATCGACATGTCGGCCATCGCCGACCTGACGGCATCGGTGGCCGTGGGCGTCAACGTGAGCACGGACTTTGGCAACAACAACCTGTTCATCTTCGACGGCACGTCCGTGTCGATCGGCGCGGCGGCCAGCGCCATCGCGGCCGACGACAGCGTCTTGTCGGGACAGGGCTACATCGTCATCGCCGATGCGCAAAACAGCGGCGCCGTGACCGTGTATCACTCGACTGACCTGAGCAACGCCAACGCCATCGACACGGCGCTGGTGCTGCTCAGCGGCGTGAACATCACGCAGCTGACGGGTGCCAACTTCGTCGTCTGAAGCCGGGCACCCACGCCAGGCGCCGCGCCTGGCACGGCGGCGGGAGCGCAGCACAGCGGGCGCTCCCGCCACACCTAGAAATGCGTCAGGCCTGGTGCCGGAAAAATACGGGATGAGATTACGCGGTTCCCCAGCATTGTTTGTACTGCCACGTGGCGCGGCCTTGCTGGCGGCCATGGCCATGGCATCCATCAGCTCCTTCGTCCAGGCCCAGGGCGGCACCGCCTGGAGCTTCGACCAGGTCTTGCAGCAGGCGCTGCAAAGCCATCCCGCCGTGCAGGGCAAGCGTTCGGCGCAGGCTGCCGCGCGCGCCGACCTCGATGGCGCGCAATGGCAGCGCTTCCCCAGCCTGTCGGCCGAGGTCCCCACGGGTTCGCAGGACACGGGCGGCGTGGTGCGCCTCGAGCAGCCGCTGTGGAGCGGCGGGCGCATCGACGCCGGCATCGATGCGGCCGGCAGCCGGGTCGACGCGGCCGGCGCGGCCATCGAGGAAGAACGCCTGACCCTCTCGCTGCGCGTGATCGCCGCCTACACGGAAGCGCTGCGCCAGACGGCGCGCATGCGCTCGGCCGAAGAGGGACTGGCCGAGCACCAGCGCCTGCTGGACATGATCAAGCGCCGCGTGGCGCAGTCGGTCAGTTCGCAAACGGACCAGCGCCTGGCCGAATCGCGCGCCTACCAGGCGGCCAACGACGTGTCGAATGCGCGCCAGGCGCAGGAAAACGCGCTGGCGCAGCTGTCGCAGCTGGCCGGCAAACCCGTGCGCCTCGTCACCGCCGCCGGCATCGGCGTGGGCGAACCGCTGCCCGACGCCAGCCTGGAACGGGTCATGCGCCAGGCCATCGGCTACTCCCCCACCCTGCAGCGCCTCGATTTCGAGGCGCAGGCAGCCGATTCCGAGATCACCATGCAGCGCTCGGCCTACATGCCGAAGGTGGTGCTGCGCATGGAAAAGCCCACGGGCGGCGGCATCAATGCCGACAACCGCGCGCGCGCCATGCTGGTGCTGCAGGCGCAGCCGGGCGCCGGCTTGTCGGCCAAGGCCGGCGTGGACGCCGCCGTGGCCCGGCGCGAAGGCGCGCGCGCCGCGCACGACGTGGCCGAACGCGAGGTGCGCGAGCGTTTCACCCTGGACTGGAACGAGGCCGAGGCAAGCCGCCAGCGCCTGGGCAACGCGGGCGAGGCCAGCACCACCTCGACGCAGGTATTCGAATCGTATGCCCGCCAGTACGTGATCGGCCGCAAGAGCTGGAATGATGTGCTCAACGCCGTGCGCGAAGCAACCCAGGCGCGGTTTTCGCTGGAAGACACGCGCGCGCAGGCGATTGCCGCCAGCCTGCGCCTGGCCGCGCAGACAGGCACCCTGGCCGGGCGCACGGCGCCGCCGGGCCTGGCGCGCGCGAATTGACACCGACATGATGCACAAAGGAGACAGCGTGGATACCTCCATCAAACATGGCTTGCTGACACTCGTCGAACGGGCCGCCCGCCTGACAGGCCAGCATCTGGCGGCCGCGCGCCTGGCCGACCTGCAGCGCCAGCTCGAAGATATCGATGACAGCGGCGCGCCCGCCATGGTGCTTACCGCCATCTGGCAGGCGGCCGGGCTGGAAGGCGCGGCGCGCCCGCTGCACGAGCCGACGCCGGGCGAACTGCCATTCGCCGTCTACAGCCCCAGCACGGGCTGGGGCTTGCTGCAGTCGCGCGGCGCCGACGGCGCCTGGCGCGGCGAAGGCATCGATGGCCGCGCCTTGCAACTGGCCTCGCTGGCAGGTTTAGCTTGCGTGGGCCTGCCGCGCCGCAGCGAAAAAAGCGGCGCCCGCCCCGGAGCGCTAAGCCTGGTGCGCAAGGCCCTGTGGCTGAAGAAAAACGTGTTTGTCGACGCCGTGCTGGCCACCGCGCTGGTGACCCTGCTGACCATGGCCACCTCGCTGTTTTCCATGCAGGTGTACGACCGCGTGATCCCGAACCAGAGCTTCAGCACCCTGTGGGTGCTGGTGGTGGGCGTGGCGCTGTCGATCGGCCTGGAATTCATCCTCAAGCAGGTGCGCAGCCGCATCGTCGACCACTCATGCAATGACGTCGACCATGAATTGTCCGAATGGTTTTTCCAGCGCATGCTGGGCATCCGCATGGAGGCGCGTCCCGCTTCCGTCGGCACCCTGGCGGCGCAGGTCAAAGGCTTTGAAATGGTGCGTGGCGTGCTCACGTCGACCTCGCTGTTCGTGCTGACGGACGTGCCCTTCGCCGTGATTTTCCTCGCCATGATCACCATCATCGGCGGCTGGCTCGTGGTGGTGCCGCTGGTGGCCCTGCCGCTGGCCCTCGTGTGCGGGCTGATGTTCCAGCGCGCCATCCAGATCCATACGCGCAAGAACCTCAACGCCAGCAACCGCAAGGCAGGCTTGCTGGTGGAAGCCGTCGATGGTGTGGAAACGCTCAAGGGCAGCAGCGCCGAATGGATGATGCAGGCGCGCTGGGCCGAACTGGTGGCCGAGACCAGCCACGCGGAACAGAATATCCGCGACTATGCGGCCCTGTCGCAAAACATCACGGCCGCCTTCCAGCAGCTGACCAACGTGGCGCTGATCTCCATGGGCGCGTGGTTCGTGGCCGAGAACCAGATGACCATGGGCGCCCTGATGGCGTGCACCATCATCAGCAACCGCGCCCTGATGCCCATCGTGCAGCTGCCCGCCGTGATGGTGCAGTGGGCGCATGCGCGCGCCTCGATCGACGGCCTGGAACAGGTCATCAGCCTGCCCAACGAGGCCGACACCGCGCAGTTCGCGCTGACGCCGCGCAGCCTCGATACGGGATTGCGCTTCGAGCGCATCCGCTTTACGTACGGCGGCGCGCAAAAGGTGGCGCTGGAAGTGGAAAATCTCGCCATCCTCCCCGGCGAACGGGTCGGCCTGGTGGGCGCCATCGGCTCGGGCAAGAGCACCCTGCTGAAACTGGCCTCGGGCCTGTACCAGCCGGCCGAGGGCAAGGTGTACCTGGGCGACGTCGACATGGCCCTGCTGGCGCCGGCCGTGGTGCGCGAAATGGTCGGCTACCTGCCGCAGGAAACGCGGCTGTTCAGCGGCACCCTGCGCGACAACCTGTTATTGGGGCTGGCCGACCCGGGCGAGGAAGCGATCCTCGCGGCGGCCAAGCGCACGGGCCTGATCGAGCTGATACTGGGCCAGCCACGGGGCCTGGCGCTGGGCATCACCGAAGGCGGGCGCGGCGTGTCTGGCGGCCAGCGGCAATTGATCGCCGTCACGCGCCTGCTGCTGGCCAAGCCGCGCATCTGGCTGCTCGATGAACCGACGG
Organism: Janthinobacterium sp. NKUCC08_JDC; assembly: GCF_019345575.1. Lineage (NCBI taxonomy): Bacteria > Pseudomonadati > Pseudomonadota > Betaproteobacteria > Burkholderiales > Oxalobacteraceae > Janthinobacterium > Janthinobacterium sp. NKUCC08_JDC. The sequence continues at coordinate 4,289 of NZ_JAHKQW010000013.1, forward strand.
GCGCCATGGATGCGAAGACGGAAGCGCGCATCGTGGGACTGTTGGGAGAACTGGCGGCCGAAGGCGTGACCATGGTCGCCACCACGCACAAGAACGCCCTCTTGCCCCTGCTCGACCGCCTGGTGGTGCTGCAGGCGGGACGGGCGCTGCTCGACGGCCCGCGCGACTTTGTCCTGGCCAAGCTGTCGGGCAAGCCGCAGGCCGTGCCCAGTTCCGCAACGGCGCCGGTGGCGCAAGGAGCCGTCGCATGAAACTGGCCAAGGTCGAAGCGAAAGAGGAAGCGAAACGGGGACGGGTGCTGATCTGGAGCTGCACGGCGGCACTGGCCGGCATCATCGCCTGGGCTTCGTGGGCGGAGCTGGACCAGGTCACGCGCGCCAACGGCCAGGTGATCGCCAGTTCGCGCAACCAGATCATCCAGGTGGCCGATGGCGGCGTGCTGGCCGAACTGCGTGTGCACGAAGGCAGCGTGGTGAAAAAGGGAGCATTGCTGGCCCGCTTCGACCGCACGCGGGCCGAGACAAGCTACCTGGAAAGCACGGCCAAGGCGGCGGGACTGAAGGCGGCCGTGGCGCGTTTGCAAGCCGAGGTGTTTGGCGGCGCGCCGAAGTTCCCGCCCGAACTGCAGGCGTTTCCGGAGTTTCGCGCCAACCAGCTGGCCCTGTTCAGCAAGCGCCAGGGCGCCGTGCAGGCGGAGGTGGGCTCGCTGGAAAGCGCCATGAAGCTGATCAAGGAAGAACTGGAAATGAACCTGCCGCTGCTGGAAACGGGAGACGTCAGCCGCGCCGAAGTGCTGAAACTGCGGCGGCAAGTGGTCGACATCCAGGCGCAGATCACCAATCGGCGCAACAAATATCTGCAGGATAGCCAGACGGATCTGGTGAAAGCCCAGGAAGACCTGGCCGGCGTGCTGCAGACAGTGACCCAGCGCAAGGAGCAGCTGGGTTCGACGGATATCTACGCGCCCACGGACGGCATCGTGCGCAACGTGCGCCTTACTACCCTGGGCGGCGTGGCCAAGCCGGGCGAGGAAATCCTGCAGATCGTGCCGACGGACGATGACCTGATCATCGAGGCGAAAGTCAAACCGGCCGACATCGCCTTCATCAAGCCGGGCCTGCCCACGGCCGTGAAACTCGATGCCTACGACTACGGCATCTACGGGCGCCTGCGCGGCACCGTCAGCTACATCAGCGCGGATACCTTAAGTGAAGACAACAAGGGCAACGAGCAGCCGTACTACCGCGTACAGATCAAGACCAGCGGGCGCAATCTGATGGGCAAGAATGGCGAGCCTATCCTGATCCAGCCAGGCATGACGGCCACCGTGGAAATCAACACGGGCCGCAAGACGGTCTTGCGCTACCTGACGAAACCGATCACCAAGACGTTCTCGGAATCGATGGGGGAGCGGTAAGCTGGCGGGCTGTTAACCGGCAGGCTTCAGGCGGCCAATGACGCTGGCCACCTTGGCCGTGATCATGTCGACTGCAGGGCCATTCGCGCCATGCGGCAAGATGACATCGGCATTGCGCTTGGTCGGCTCGATGAATTGCTTGTGCATCGGGCGCACGGTTTCCAGATACTGCTCGATGACGCTTTCCACCGAGCGGCCACGTTCCGTGATATCGCGCTGCATGCGGCGGATGAAGCGCACGTCGGAAGCCGTGTCGACAAAGATCTTCAGCGACATCATGTTGCGCAAGTCTTCGTCATACAAGGCGAACAGGCCTTCGATCACGATCACGGGCGCCGGCTTGACGGGGATGGTCCGGTTGGAGCGGTTGTGCAGCGTGAAGTCGTACTCGGGCATCTCGATCGCTTCGCCATTGCGCAAGGCCTGGATGTGCTGCACCAGCAATGGCCACTCGAACGCCTGCGGATGGTCGTAATTCTGCTGGCGCCGGACTTCAGGGGAGAGATGGGTTTGGTCGCAGTAGTAGTCGTCCTGCATCACGACCGAGACCATGTCGGCGCCGAAGGACGCGAGCACTTGTTGGGATACGGTGGACTTGCCACTGCCGCTTCCGCCAGCGACACCAATAACAAACGGTTGGAAGGAAATATTATTCATGCCGAATGATACCGGAAACGCGAGCTGACCGACAGGGCGCGGCGGCAAAGCCGGGTCTGTCACGCAGGTACGCGCCAACCGAAGAAGGGGCCGATAGGCGAACGTTTGGCAAGATGGTATTCTAAACAAGCTCAAGATGCGCAGACGGGACGCAGCGCGCCGGCATTGCATGCCTGACCTCTTTCGGCATCGATTGACCATTGACGAGAAATGAACAATGAACGAAGAAAAATTTTGGCAACTGATAGAGAAAATCGGCCGTGAAGCCCTGGAAGACGGAAGCAATTGCGCCGCCTGGCCCAGCTAACGGCAATGGACGCCATCGCCGCAAGCAAGGCATATATCAAACTGGCCGAAGGCGATGCCGGGCAATGGGATGCGCACATGGCGGCAGCGGAAACCGTGCTGCACGGCGCCTTGCAAGCGGATCGGCAAACGGATCGGCAAGATACCGCCCTGCTCACTTGCCTGGGCGCCGTGCTGTGTGACCAGGGCAAGTACAGGGAAGCCGTCAACGTGCTGGAAACGGCGCTCACGCTGGGCTCGACGGACAGCCATACCCATTACAACCTGGGGGTGGCCCTGGCGGGACTGGCAAAACCGCGCAAGGCCATGGCGCAATTTGGCAAGGCACAGGGCCTTGCCGCATCCAGCCTGACCTGGACCGCCTATTTCGACCCGCAAGCCCAATAGGCGCTTGCCCGGAAATTATTCGAACTGCTTGCGGAACGCCTCGAACTGCGCCGCCAGGCCATCGAAGTCGCTGCGCAATTGCAGCACTTCCTGCTCCAGCTGGGCGACACGGCTGCCCTGCTGCGGCGCGCTGACGGCGCCGGCGTAGCCTGCCGCCGTCTCGGTATGCGCCAGCGCTTCCTCGCCGCCCAGCAAGTGGCCGTAGCGCGGTTCCTTGGCACCGGGCGCGACGGCCAGCTTGGCCACCAGCGGCGGATATTTGTCGATCAAGAACTGCAGGCCCGACTCCACTTCCGCCACGGACTTGAATTCATGTACGCGGCCGCTGCGGCTGCGGATCTCGCCCGCCGTCTGCAAGCCGCGCAGCATCAGGATCGTCAGGATGGCCAGCTTGTCCTGTTCCAGCGACCACTTGATGCGCATGCGGTGTTCGTACTTGGCGACCCGCGCGCCCGCCTGCGTGATGCCGTTGACGAACTTGCGCTGCATCAGGCGCTGCAGCACGTCGTAGACGGTTTCTTCGGACAGGGCCATGACGGGGTCGCGGCTGGACAGCTGGTTGCAGCCGTTCGTCAGCGCGTTGAGCGAGAGCGGATAGCTGTCCGGCGTCAGCGCTTCCTTTTCCGCCAGCACGGCCAGTACGCGGATCTCGAACGGGTCGAGCAGATTCGGATTGTCGCTGCTTTTTTCTGCTGCGTTTTCAGCTATGTGTACGTCTGTAGTCATGCCTGTATCCTTAGTCAACCAGCTTGTTCATTTGCTCGGAATCGAATTTATCACACTCGGGCACGCCCTGGCAGCAGATGCCCGCCGCCTTCAGGGTGGCGAGGATGGTTTCGATGCGCTGTTCCTGCGCCACGGCGTGCGTGATCAGGCCTTGCAGCGCTTTCGACAGCGGATCGTCGCCGTTGGGCGTGACGCCATACGCGGCGAACAAATGGGCCGTGCTGCCCTCGCGCAAAGCGCTGACATCCTTTTGCACGATGTGCGCGGGGTTGCCCACGGCCGTGGCGCCGGACGGCACGGGTTTGAGCAGCACGGCGTTCGAACCCACCTTGGCGTACTCGCCCACGGTGAAGCTGCCCAGCACCTGCGCGCCGGCGCCGACGATGACGCCGCGCTCGAGGGTCGGATGGCGCTTGGCGCCGCTGTGCAGCGACGTGCCGCCCAAGGTCACGCCCTGGTAGATGGTGCAATCGTCGCCGACGACGGCCGTCTCGCCGATCACCACGCCGAAGCCATGGTCGATGAAGACGCGCCGGCCGATGACCGCGCCCGGATGGATCTCGATGCCCGTGATGATGCGGGCGATATAGGAAATGAAGCGCCCCACCCACTTCATGTGCCGCGTCCAGCACCAGTGCGCCCAGCCATGCATGACGATGGCGTGCAAACCCGGATAACAGGTCAGCACCTCCCAGCCATTGCGGGCGGCCGGGTCACGTTCGATGATGCTGTTGATGTCTTCGCGCAGGTGGTGGAACATAATGAAAATGGATAAGGTGGAACGCAAATGGTAGCGTATTCGGCGGCGTGCTGCCGGAGAGGCAGATAAACAACCGCCGCCTCAAGGGCGGCGGCTGATTTTCTGGAAGCGTTACAAAACGTTCAGGGCAAGGCGCATTGCCGAAGACAGTACGAATGTACGGCGAGGCAATGCAACGCCGCCATGGACGTTTTTTAGGCTTCCAGCGCGATGCGCTGGCGGCGGGCTTCATAGAGACACACGCCCGATGCCACGGACACGTTCAGACTCTCGACGGAGCCGAACATCGGGATGCTGACGAGGATGTCGCAGGTGTCGCGCGTCAAACGCCGCATGCCTTCGCCTTCGGAACCCATGACGAGGGCCGTCGGGCCCGTGAAATCGGCTTCGTACAAGCCTTTTTCGCCGTCGTCCGAGGTGCCGATCAGCCAGATGCCGCGCTCTTTCAGTTCACGCATGGTGCGCGCCAGGTTCGTCACCGTGATGTACGGGACGGTTTCGGCGGCGCCGCTGGCGACCTTGGCGGCCGTGGCGTTCAAGCCCACGGCGCGGTCCTTCGGCACGATGACGGCATGTGCGCCGACGCCGTCGGCCACGCGCAGGCAGGCGCCCAGGTTGTGCGGGTCGGTGATGCCGTCAAGAATCAACAGCAGCGGCGGGCCGTCGATGGCGTCCAGCAGCTCATCGAGATTGCGCGCCAGCGACAGTTGCGAGGCAAACGCGATCACGCCCTGGTGACGGCGCGTGCCGACGATCTTGTCCAGACGCGACGAGTCGACGGGCATGACGCGCACGTTGGCAGCCTTGGCGGCGGCGATCATGTCCTTCATGCGGCCGTCGACGCGGCTGGCATCGACGAAAATTTCTTCCACGGACGACGCTTCATGACGCAGACGCGAGGTGACGGCGTGGAAGCCGAAAATCATTTTATTCTTCATTATCTATCTATCGCTTATCGCTTGTTCTTGCTTGATTTTGATACAGTTTTTGCTGCACGTGGTGCCGCCGCAGCGGGTGCCGCGGCTGGTTTCTTGCTGCGCTTCGGCGCGGCGGCCTTGGGGGCTGCCGCCTTGGGGACTTCCTTGGCTGCAGGCTTGGCTTGCGCCTTGGCGCCGTTGGAACGGCCGCCGGAACCCTTGCCGGGTTTGCCACCATTGTTACCGCCGCCATTGACGCTGGTTTTGATCTCGTGACGCTGCTCGGTCGCGGGACCGGGCTTGACCATCGATTTCTTTTCGCCCTTGCGCTTGCCGCCAGCTTGCTTGGCCGGCGCTTCTTCGCCCGCCAGTTCCGCATCGGTGACCAGGCGCAGGTCGATCTTGCGCGTTTCCAGATCAACACGCGCCACTTGCACCGTCAGACGGTCGGTCAGCTGGTAGCGCTTGCCCGTACGTTCGCCGCGCAATTCATGGCGCGCATCGTCGTACTGGAAGTAATCGGTACCCAGCTCGGTGACGTGCACCAGGCCTTCGACAAACAGGGTGTCTAGCTGCACGAAGACGCCGAAGGTAGTCACGCCGGTGATCGTGCCGGTAAACTCTTCGCCCAGCTTGTCCTGCATGAAGTAGCACTTCAGCCAGGCTTCCACGTCGCGCGATGCTTCGTCGGCGCGGCGCTCGTTGGCCGAACAATGCACGCCCAGCGCGTCCCAGATCGTCAGATCCGTCTTCTTCGGCTTGCCGTCGGCCTTGTCCTTCGCCTGCTGCTTGCGCGTGGCGTTCGACACGTTCGTATTCAGCACGGTCTTTTCGGACAGCTTCGGCTCGTACTTCTTGCCTTGCAAAATGGCCTTGATGGCGCGGTGCGTCAGCAGATCGGGATAGCGGCGGATCGGGCTGGTGAAGTGCGCATACGCCTCGTACGCCAGGCCGAAGTGGCCGATATTGTCCGGGCTGTAGACGGCTTGCTGCATCGAACGCAGCAGCATCGTTTGCAGCAGGGCCGCGTCGGGACGCTCCTTGATCTGCTGCATCAGGGTCTGGTAATCGGATGCCGATGGCGTGTCGCCGCCCGTCAGGTTCAGGCCAACCTGTTTCAGGAAAGTGCGCACTTGCGTGAGCTTTTCCTTGGTCGGGCTGGCGTGAATGCGGTAGGTGCCTGGGTGCTTGTTACGCAGCAACAGATCGGCCGCGCAGACGTTGGCCGCCAGCATGCACTCTTCGATGATCTTGTGCGCTTCGTTGCGCGTGCGGGGAATGATCTTTTCGATCTTGCCCGCGCTATTGCAGACGATATACGTTTCCGTCGTCTCGAAATCGATGGCACCCCGCTCCGTGCGTGCTTTCAGCAAGGCGCGGTAGACGGCTTCCAGGTTTTGCAGGTGCGGCAGGATGTCCGCGCGGCGTGCCGCTTCGGGTCCCTTGGTGTTGCCCAGCACGGCAGCGACTTCGTCATACGTGAGGCGCGCGGCCGAATGGATGACGGCCGGATAGAACTGGTAAGCCTTCAGCTCGCCCTTGTCGCTGACGACAGCGTCGCAGACGAGGGTCAAGCGGTCGACGGCCGGGTTCAGCGAGCACAGGCCGTTCGACAGTTTTTCCGGCAGCATCGGGATCACTCGGCGCGGGAAGTAGACGGACGTGCTGCGCTCGAGCGCGTCGATATCGAGCGCGTCGTTCGGTTTCACGTAATGGCTGACGTCGGCAATCGCCACGATCAGGCGGAAGCAGTTGGCACGGCCGATCTTGACGGGCTCGCAATACACGGCATCGTCGAAATCGCGCGCATCTTCGCCGTCGATGGTAACGAGCGGCACGTCGCGCAGGTCGACACGGTCTTTCAGGTCGGCGGCGCGTACTTCGAACGGCAGCTTTTCAGCTTGCTTGAGGGCGGCGGCGGAAAAGATGTGCGGCACGTTGAATTTGCGCACGGCAATTTCAATTTCCATGCCGGGATCATCCAAAGCGCCAAGCACTTCGACGATCTTGCCGACCGGCTGCTTGAAGCGCATTGGTTGCTCGGTCAGCTCGACGCTGACGATCTGGCCGGCTTTTGCCTTGCCGACCGAACCGGTGACGAGAATGTCCTGGCCGATGCGCTGGTCTTCCGGCGCGACGACCCAGGTACCGTTTTCCTGGATCAGACGGCCGATGACGTGGGTATTGGCGCGGTAGGTGACTTCGACGATCGTGCCTTCGGGGCGGCCGCGGCGGTCCGTGCCGACGATGCGGGCCATGACCTTGTCGCCATGCAGTACTTTCTGCATTTCTTTCTCAGGCAGGAACAGGTCGGCGCTGGCGTCATCGGGAATGACAAAGCCGAAGCCATCGCGGTGGCTGGTGACGCGACCGGCGACAAGCGCACTCTGGTCGGCCAGGCTGAAAACACCGCTGGCGTCAGACTTGAGCTGGCCGTCGCGCTCCATCGCCTTCAGGCGACGGACCAGGACATCCATGGAATCGGCATGCACTTGCAGCGTTTTCCCGAGAGACTGCGGGTCGAGAGGCGCGTTGACGCTGCGGAATATGCCGAGAATGTCCTCCCGGCTGGGGATGGTGTGGGTATTTTGGCTCAAAAGTATTTCTATAGTTGTTATTGACAGTGATCAAACGGAAGACAAAGACCGATGACATCACCGTCAATATTGACACGGTGATGTCCGGTAGTGTACCGGAGGACGCCTTGGTTTGCCTAACGGACAGCGTAGCGGAAACCGAACAAGTGCCCCGCCGATGAAAAAAAGGAGAAAAGCTGCGCAATGCATTTGACTTCGGCAAATATTGCTCTATAATCTCGGTCTCTTGCAGCGACAAACCTTCACGGGAATGCAGTTGCAGGAAAGCGGTACAGGGTTGATGTGCAGTATGGAGCGAAAGCTCATCTGGCGCAAAACTCTTCAAGTCGCTATAATAGCAGAATTGTTGTGAAGTTATTTTTCAACAAGTAGTAATAGCAGCATCAGTGCCCACGTGGCGGAATTGGTAGACGCGCATGGTTCAGGTCCATGTGCCTTCGGGTGTAGGGGTTCGAGTCCCTTCGTGGGCACCATTACCTAATTCGCAAAAGAGCCGCAAACTTTCACGAGTTTGCGGCTTTTTTCATTTCCGCAGCGAAAAGCCCTCTCCTTCCGGCAAGCAACTCACTTGGCATGGCTGCGGACAAAAAGCTGCGGAAACCGCTGAAAAAATAGGCAGCCTCAGCCTTTCTTCATAGGGAACAGCCCTTTTCAGGCGAAAAAACATGTTTCTTGAAGAAAAGTGCAAAATGTTGATTGACCGAATGCGCGCCAGCCCTTATGATTTTGTCCTCGCTGCAGAACACGTAGCGACAAGCAGCAAGCAGTAACAATGCCCACGTGGCGGAATTGGTAGACGCGCATGGTTCAGGTCCATGTGCCTTCGGGTGTAGGGGTTCGAGTCCCTTCGTGGGCACCACCAGCAACGAGTTGTTCATCGTTGTGATCCGCAGAAAAGTAGTAAGATTGCAGTAACAAGCAGCACAATGCCCACGTGGCGGAATTGGTAGACGCGCATGGTTCAGGTCCATGTGCCTTCGGGTGTAGGGGTTCGAGTCCCTTCGTGGGCACCACCAGCAACGAGTTGTTTTCGTTGTAGTCCGCAGTACAGTAGTGAGATATAGCAGTAAGCAACAAGCAGCATCAGTGCCCACGTGGCGGAATTGGTAGACGCGCATGGTTCAGGTCCATGTGCCTTCGGGTGTAGGGGTTCGAGTCCCTTCGTGGGCACCATTACCTAATTCGCAAAAAAGCCGCAAACTTTCACGAGTTTGCGGCTTTTTTCATTTCCGGATGCCGTGCTGCCACGGCATCCTCCCTCCCCTTACTTCGCCAGCGCCGCCTTGACGGCGTCAAGCAGGCTCGTCGTCGGACGGCCGATCAACGCGCTCAATTGCTTGCCATGGTCTTCCAGGCCACCCTTGGCCGTGCCCGCATCGGAGTCGGCCAGCAGATCGGCAAAGCCTTCCGGCACGCCCACGCTCACCAGCGCCGCCTTGAAATCCGCCTGCGGCAAATTCTTGTACATGATCGCCTTGCCCGACTGGCGCGCCACTTCGGCCGCGTACTCGGCCAGGGTGAACCCTTGGTCGCCAGCCAGTTCATAGATGGCTTGCGGCTGGGCCGTCGTCAGCACGGCGGCGGCGGCCGCTGCGTAGTCGGCGCGCGCGGCGGACGAGAAACGCCCGTTTTGCGCCGCACCCAGCACGACGCCATGCTCGAGCACGGGCGCCAGGTGTTCCGTATGGTTTTCCAGGTACCAGCCGTTGCGCAGGAAACTGTAAGGCAGGCCGGAGGCGCGGATGGCCGCTTCCGTGATCACGTGCTCGGCGGCCAGGCCCAGCGGCGACGTGTCGGCGCGCAAGACGCTGGTGTAGGCCAGCAGGGATACGCCGGCGCGCTTGGCCGCATCGATGACGTTCTGGTGCTGCTGCGCGCGCTGCCCCACTTCGCTCGACGAGATCAGCAAGATCTTCGTCGCGCCCTTGAATGCCGCGTCGAGGCTGGCGCCATCGTTGTAATCGGCCTGGCGCACTTGCACGCCCCGGGCGGCCAGGTCGGCGGCCTTGGCCGGGTTGCGCACGGCGGCGATGATGTTGGCTGCAGGAACGGACTTGAGCAGGCTGGCGATGACGTGCTGGCCCAGATTGCCTGTGGCGCCGGTGATGACGATCATGATTTCTCCTTGGTACATGGGTGGTAAAACCCTATAATAGGACTATTACTTACTTATTGTAAGTACGTACCTTTTGGTAAGTATGAATGCAATCCACCTCAACAAGGCCAACTATCATGTCCACAGACACTCCCGGCGCCAGCCTGCGCGCCGCCCTCGCCCGGCAAACCCAGGACGCCCACCTGCTGGCGGCCACCTGCCCGTCGCGCGCCGTGCTCAGCCACCTGACCAGCCGCTGGGCCGTGCTGGTGCTGGTACTGCTGCTGAGCGGCACGCGGCGCTTCAGCGAACTGCGCCGTGAAGTGGGCGGCGTCAGCGAAAAAATGCTGGCGCAAACCCTGGAAGCGCTGGCGGGCGACGGCTTCGTGCTGCGCCAGGCGTATCTGGTGATACCGCCCAAGGTGGAATACAGCCTCACGCCATTGGGACGCGAGGCGGCCGAACGCCTGGCCGTGCTGGTCGACTGGATCGAGGATAATTACCCGCGCATCGAACAGGCGCGCGCCGACCTGGCAACGGCGCCCGCGGCACAAAACGCCGCGTGAACGAGACCCATCCGCATTGCCTTGAGTCATCAAGAATTATCGTTTACTCCTACTTGCCTTGATGTAATACTAGGCCCATGAAACGCGTAAGGGCGCGACACCATGAACCAGTTGATTTCTTCCATCACCGACCGGGCCAATGTGCTGTTGGTCAGCAATTCGCCGAACGATGTGCGCGAACTGCTGTATGTGCTGGACAGGCATAACCTGGGCACGGGACTGGCGGGCGATATCGACGAAGGCGTGGAACTGGCGGCCGGCGGCACGGACCTGATCCTGCTCGACGCGGCGCTGGCGGGCTCGAATATCGGCGCCACCTGCATGCGCCTGCGCAATGCGGGCGGACGCCACAGCGTGCCCCTGCTGCTGATGTCAGCCACGCCCAGCGCCGAGGAACAGGGCCGCAGCGTGGGCGCCGGCGCCTCCGACTACATCAAGATGCCCTTCAACGCGCGCGACGTGGCGGAAAAAATCCTCATGGAACTGGCGCTGCACAAGGCCGAGGCGCCCGCGCCGCGTGCGGCCACGCCGCCGCGCCCCCTGCATCCGCAAACGCTGGAAGTCAATTACCACTCGATCCTGGCCGGCTCGCCCGACGCCGTGCTGCTGTTCGATATCGACAACGGCCTGCTGATCGACGCCAACCATCTGGCCGAAGAATTATTCGGCATGCCGCTGGCCGAGCTGCTGCAAGGCGGCATGGAGCCGCTGTTCCCCCAGCATCAGAGTGACGGCCGCGCCTCGCCGCAACTGCTGGAAGAAAAGATCCGCGATACCTTGCAAGGCAAGATCGTCGTCTTCCGCGCCAGCTGCTGCCACCGCGACAGCCGCCCGATCGCCTGCGAAATCCGGCTGATGCGCCTGTCCGTGCCGGGCCGCCAGCTCGTGCATGCGCGCATCATCGACTTGACTGAACGCAACCTCGCCGAAGCGATGCGCTCGGGCCAGAGCGCCCTGCTGGAAATGGTCGCCAAGGGCGCGCCGCTGATCCCGACCCTGAACCAGCTGCTGCTGTTAATCGAAGGCCAGTCGCGCGGCGTGCTCTGCTCCATCATGCTGCTCGACGACGACGGCGTCCACATGCACAGCGCGGCCGGCCCCAGTCTGCCGCCAGACTACATGGCCCTGCTCGAAGGCGTGGCCATCGGCCCCGGCGTGGGTTCTTGCGGCACGGCCATGTTCCTGCGCGAACCGGTGGTGGTCAGCGACATCATGTGCGATCCGCTGTGGGCGCCCTACCGCGAACTGGCCGCGCCGTTCGGCTTGCGCGCCTGCTGGTCGCGCCCCATCTTCGGCCAGGATGGCGCCGTACTCGGTTCCTTCGCCATGTACTACCGCGAGGTGCGCAAGCCCGATGCGCGCGACCTCGAGCTGATCGACACGGCGACCGACCTGGCAGGCATCGCGATTGGCCGCATGCGCCACGAGCGCGAACTGGAGCGCCACCGCGCCCACCTGGAAGAGCTGGTGGCCGAACGCACGGCGGCCCTGACGCAGGCCAAGGAACACTCGGAACAGACGAACCGCGAATTGGCCGCCGCACTGGAAAACCTGTCCATCACGCAGGAAGAACTGGTGCGCCGCGACAAGCTGGCCGCGCTCGGTGCGCTGGTGGCCGGCATCGCGCATGAACTCAATACGCCGATCGGCAACGGCCTGGTGGTCGCCACCACGATGGCCGAACGCACGCGCGAAATCCAGGCCAGCTTCCTCGATGGCTTGCGCCGCTCCGAACTGGGCGCCTACCTGACGCAGGCCAGCGAGGCCGACGCCATCATGCTGCGCAACCTGCAGCGCGCCGCCGACCTCGTCTCGAGCTTCAAACAGATCGCCGTCGACCGCGCCAGCTCGCAGCGCCGCCACTTCCTGCTGCGCCAGTTCGTGGCCGAGCTGATGCTGCCCCTGTCCACGCAGCTCAAGGCGGCCGGCTTGACGCTGACGCAGGACGTGCCCGAGGGCCTGGCCATGGATAGCTATCCGGGTCCGCTGGGCCAGGTGCTGAGCAACCTGCTGGAAAACTGCCTGCGCCACGCCTTCGAGGGCCGCAGCGGCGGCGCCATTCACATCAGGGCACGCGGCAGCGACGACGGCAAGACGATCACCATGTCCATCGCCGACACGGGCGTGGGCATCGCCGCCGACGATCTCGTGCACGTCTACGACCCTTTCTTCACGACCAAGCTCGGTTCCGGTGGCTCGGGCCTGGGCCTGCATGTGGCGCACAACATCATCACGGGCGTGCTGGGCGGCCATATCGACGCCACCAGCAGCACGGGCGACGCCAGCGGCACCACCTTCACCCTGCAGCTGCCCGCCGTGGCGCCGCAATCGCCCGCGCCCTGAACGGCAAGCGCGCTACAATGCCCGCAAGCATTCTTTCGGAGCACCCATGAAATACCTGATCGCCACGGCCTTGCTGGCAGTGTGCGCCTGCGCAATGGCCGGACCTGCCCCCTGGTACAAATGGCGCAGCAAGATCGACGGCACCCTGTCGTGCGCCCAATCGACCCTGGGATTTGGCTGGGAACTGGCCTCGGGACCGTACAAAGATAGCCGTTGCGAAAAACCGGCGCTTGTTAAATAATGGGGCCATGACCACACGGGGGCACCGGCTTGATTGCAAGCGATGGCATTGCGGCGTCGAAAGAGTATGGAACGATAAGAACGTATCTATTCAAACCGAGGAGACCACATGTTTACGAATCCCGAACAATTCGCAACGGCCACCAAGGCCCTGTTTGAATTCCAGCTGATGACCTTCAACACCCTCACCTCGAAGGCCGTTCAAGGCGTGGAACAGGTGCTGGCATTGAACATGGCCACCGCCAAGTCCGGCATCGAGGATGGCATCGCCGCCGGCAAGGAAATCAGCCAGGCCAAGGATCCGAAGGCCGCCATGGCCGCCGCCGCTGCCCAGCTGCAACCGGGCGTGGCCGGCGCCAAAGCGTATAAACAGCAACTCGACGACATCATCAAGGAAATCCACACGGAATTCACCACGGCCGCAGAAGCCCACGTGGCCGAAGCGAAAAGCAATCTGAGCGCCCTGATCTACGACGTCACGAAAAACGTGCCCCCAGGCTCGGAAAACGCCGTCGCCATCGTCAAGGCCGCCATCGACAATGCCTTCCTCGGCTACGAGCAAGTGACCAAGGCCACGAAACAGGCCGTGAAGACCGTCGAAGAGCAGATCGCCAAGGCCAGCGCGCAAGTGGCGCAGGCCACGGAAAAAGCCACGACCGGTGCCACTGCTGCGCCTGAAAAAGCAGCGCCGGCGGCCAAGCCGAAGGCTGCCAAAAAGTAATCCTACGCATTGTTGGCGTTAATGGTGATGTCGGATTACGCGCTTGCGCGCTAATCCGACCTACCACCTACAAGAATCCACCGGCAGGGTCCGGTATTCGCCCCCTCCCATCCCCCCGAAATAGCCTGAGCCTAGCTGCAGAAATCCTGGCATGCCTTCGCCTCGACGGCGCCGTCCAGCTGGCGGCGCCAGGCCGCCATGCGCCACGCGGCCCAGGCGGCGGACAAGGCACCCGCGACGAGGATCAGCCGCGTATCGATCAGAGTCAGCACGGAACCACTGAGGGCGACGACGATGTTGGCGATGCAAAACGTCGTGGCCAGCAAACCCATCACGGCGCCCTGTCCGTGTGCGCTGAAGCGCTCGGCGCACCAGCCCTGTATCACCGTGTTGTACAGGGCATTCGGAATGCCGAACAGCACGATGGCGGCGATGCCCACCCAGATATTACCTAACGCCAAGATCCCTACAGCCAGCGCCACGCCGCACGCATACCAGCAGGCCCGCAGCAGCGGCGCATGGCGGCTGGGACCGCCCGCCAGCAAGGACGTGATGGTCATCGTGCCGCACAGGCCCACATTCACCCAGGCAATCTCCTGTGCATGGTAATTGGCCGTCTCGACCAGCCACAGCGGATAGAACTCGTAAAAACTGGCCACGCCGCAAGTGAACGCCAGTTGCACGATGAACAGGGTGCGCAGTTCCTCATGGCGCAGCAAATTGAGCGAATGGCGGTCGCGCGCCACTTGCCACCACGACGTCGTCAATAGCGAGGGCGTTTCACGCTGTAAACCCACGGCCACCAGCACGGCGACGAGCATCAGGGCGGCGGCGGCAATCCAGAACGGTACCGTCACACCCCAATGCAGGGTCGCGCCCGCCAGGATCGGGCCCACCAGCCAGCCCAGGTAAAACGCGCCGTTCAGCCACGACATGGCGCGCAGGCGCAGCGGCCCCGTCAACTGGTCGGCCAGCATGGCGCGCGCCACGGCGCCGTTCCCTTCCAGCAAACCCGTGATGAAACGGGCCACGATGAACAGAGGGTAGGACTGGATCACCAGCGCCCAGGCCGTGATGGCGTGGCCGATGGCGGCGCCCACGGCCGTACGCATCAGCAAGGGACGGCGGCCATAGCGGTCCGACAAGGGACCCAGCAAGGCCGAGCCGATCAGCAAGCCCAGCGGGTTAATGGTCAACGCCAGGCCGAACAGCAATTTCGACGGCAAGCCCAGGAAATTGTTGAAGGCATTCGGCGCCTCGGCCGCGAACAGGGGCGGCAGGATCGGATATGGCAGCGAGGCGCCGATGGTCGACAGCAGCGCCAGCAGACAGGCGGCGGAAATCAGAATGATGTTTTTCATGCGGGTTCGGCGGATGTTAGTCTGGCAAGCATACGTGACCATGCCACATAAGCAAACTTAAATGTTTATTAATGATGTCCATCGTTGCTGCCGTGAAGCGTGCGAGGCACGGCCTCGGCTATCATGCCCACACGAATCACGTTGAACGGGGCAAACATGACACTGTCAGAAATTGAACAGCAGCACGGCTTCACCTATCCCGCATTGTATCGGCAGCTGGAGCGCGACGGCATGCTGGCCGTGGGCGAATACGGCCCCGACTGGTACAAGCTGGTCTATCCCACATTGACGGAGCGGCCCACCCTGCTGCTGCATGCGGATGATTTCGAATTGCTCAACATCGAGGCCGTCGCCGCGGAAGCGGAAACCTTGCTGGATACGGACGATTACCGGCAGATCGATCCCGCCTTCCAGTTCATCCCTTTCGCGCAAACGGGTGCGGGCGACCACTACTGCTTTTTCGCGTCAAGCGAGCAAGACGGCGAGATGCCCATCGTGCTGCTGTGGCATGACGAGAATGAAGCCCAGTACCTGGCAAAAAACCTGCAAGATTTCATGGTTCACATGTTGTTGAACAGCATGGCGGACCAGGATACGTACAACGACGTCAGCGACGAAGCATTCAAGGAGCAACTGGCAAAAACCCTGGGCACGCACGCGCGCTACCTGACGGCGCGGCAAGCCGAAGTGTTGCACGCCTTGCTGGCCAGGGACATCATCGATTACGAGGTGGCGCTGCCGAAGGGACGCACGGAAACGCATCGGGGATTGCTGACCGATATAGAACTGGCCAGCCTGCGCGCAGAACTGATTCCCTGTGAAAAGTTCGACAGCTATTTTGCCTACAGCACGGCTGACTGAACATAAAATCACTGGGCAAGCGGCGGCTGAAGGTTTAAACTGTATATAAACACAGTAAAACCGTTCACCTTGCCCTATTGCCCCCCATGTTGAGAGTCCTGGAAAATCCCCTGTACTATCTGGATAATTTCCAGGACGTGCTGAACTGGATCAGCGCGCGTTACGCCGATCTGCTGAGCGTTGAAGAAACGCAGTTCATCGCCGCCTTCAGCGCACTGCCGCAGCCGTCGCGCGCCCTGTTCGTGCGCCTCGTCATGCGCAAGGGCTGCCTGTTTCGCGCCAGCAAGCTCAATTACCCGGAAATCGGCGACGCGCGCGCGGCCGCCCTGCCCTTGCTGGCCACGGGCTGGGTCGAGGCTGATCCAGCGATCTCGCTCGATGAACTGTTCGAACTGCTGCTGAAAGCAGAAATCGTCCAGGCCTTCGCCCTCGCCGCCCCGCTGAAAGCGGCGCGCAAGGCCGAGCAGCTGGACGCCTTGCGCGAGCAGCATGGGGAAAGTAAACCGTTTTCCGCTTGGCATCCAGCCTGCACCGACGTGCTGTACCGCATCGGCTTGCAAGTGCTGTGCGACCGCCTGCGCCTGATTTACTTTGGCAACTATCACCAGGACTGGTCGGAATTCGTGCTGTCCGACCTTGGCGTGTATCAATACGAAAAAGTGGAATTCTCGCCGCAGTCGCGCGGGTTTCGCACGCGCCAGGATATCGAGCACTATGAAGTGCTGCACCAGTGCCGCGAACGTTACAACGACAGCGTGCCGGCCGACGAAGTGCTGCAGGAACTGGCTGCGTTGCCCTTGTCCGAGGACAATACCTGGCTGGCCAGCCGGCGCGACAAGCTGCGCTTCCAGATCGCCCAGCACCTGGAAAAATGCCAGGACTGGCCGGCCGCCTACCGTGCCTACGCCGATTGCCGCTATCCGGGCGCGCGTGGCCGCGCCATCCGCGTGCTGGAAAAAGACGAGCAGCCGCAAGCGGCCTACGAACGCCTGCTGATCGCCCTGGCCGCGCCGGAAAGCGAGGCGGAACAGCAATTGCTGCTGCGCATGGCGCCCCGTTTGCGGCGCAAGCTGGGCCATGCGAAGCAGGCGGCCAATGCGGCCGCCGCCGTGGAGCGCATCGACCTGCTGCTGCCCTATCCGGAACTGGCGTGCTACGTGGAAGGCGTGGTGCAGCAGCATTTGATGCGGGAGGATGCGCCCGTGTATTACGTGGAAAACACCCTGATCAACTCGCTGTTCGGCCTGCTGTGCTGGCCCGCCATCTTCAAGCCCATGCCGGGCGCCTTCTTCCACCCGTTCCACCGTGGCCCGGCCGACTTGCACAGCGCCGATTTTTACCAGCGCCGCAGCACGGACTTTGCCGCCTGCCTGGCGCAACTGGACGACGGCCGCTACCACGCGGCCATCCGCGCCACGCTTGCCGCCAAGCACGGCATCGTCTCGCCCTTCGTCAGCTGGGAGGTGCTGGACGACGGCTTGCTGGACCTGGCGCTGGCCTGCATCCCGGCAGTCCACCTGAAGAAGGCGTTCGAGCGCATCTTGCTCGACATCAAAAGCAACCGCAGCGGCTTTCCCGACCTGATCCAGTTCTGGCCACAGGAACAGCGCTACCGCATGATCGAAGTCAAGGGTCCCGGCGACCGCCTGCAAGACAACCAGCTGCGCTGGATCGCGTATTGCGCCGAACACGCCATGCCCGTCAGCGTGTGCTACCTGCAGTGGCAGGCGGCCACATGAGCCGCAACACTTACACCATCGCCGTGCGCGCCCTGTGCGAATTCACGGCCAAGGTGGGCGATCTGGACTTGCGTTTCACACCGTCCCCCACGGCGCAGGAAGGCATGGCCGGCCACGCCACCGTGACGGGCCGGCGCGATGATGATTACCAGCGTGAAATCAGCCTGTGCGGCGACTTCGGCCCCCTGCACGTGCGGGGCCGCGCCGATGGCTACGACCCGGCGCGGCGCCAGCTGGAAGAGATCAAGACCTACCGGGGTGAACTGGACGCCATGCCCGCCAACCATCGCCAGTTGCACTGGGCGCAGGCGCGCATCTACGGCCACTTGCTGTGCCAGCAACTGAACTTGCCCATGCTGCGCGTGGCGCTCGTGTATTTCGATATCGTGAGCCAGAAGGAAACCGTCATGCACGAGGAGTGCACGGCCGAGGCGCTGCGCACCTTCTTCGAACAGCATTGCGCGCTGTTCCTCGACTGGGCCGAGCAGGAAATGGCGCACCGCGCCAGCCGCGACGCACAACTCACGGCCATGGCCTTTCCCCATGCGGACTTTCGCCCGGGCCAGCGCCAGCTGGCCGAAGCCATGTACAAGGCCAGCAGCCGCGGCTGCGGCTTGCTGGCGCAGGCGCCGACCGGCATTGGCAAGACGGTGGGCAGCCTGTTCCCCATGTTGAAAGCGACGGCCGCGCATGGCCTCGATAAACTGTTTTTTCTGGCCGCCAAGGTACCCGGCCGCCAGATGGCTCTCGACGCCTGCGCCATCCTCAAGGATAGCGCCCCGCTGCTGCCCTTGCGCGTGCTGGAATTGAGCGCCAAGACCAGCGCCTGCGAACATCGGGACAAAGCCTGCCATGGCGAATCGTGCCCGCTGGCCAAGGGTTTCTACGACCGCCTGCCACTGGCGCGCGAAGTGGCGCTGGCCAGCGGTTTGATCCTCGACAAGGAAGCCGTGCGCGCCATCGCCTTGCAGCAAGGTATTTGCCCCTACTACCTGGGCATGGAATTGGCGCGCTGGAGTGACGTCGTCATCGGCGACTACAATTACTATTTCGACCTCAGCGCCATGCTGTACGGCATGACGCTGGCCCACGACTGGAAAGTCAATGTGCTGGTCGACGAAGCGCACAATATGGTGTCGCGCGCGCGCAGCATGTATACCGCCGAACTGGCGCAGATCGACCTGAAGATGCTGCGCAAGTTCGCGCCCGACACCTTGAAAAAGCCGCTCGACCGCCTGTCGCGCCAGTGGACGGCTTTGTTGAAAGAGCAGGATGGCGATTACCACGTGCATGCGGCCTTGCCCGAGAAATTCTTTGGCGCCCTGCAAGGCGTGGCGACGGCCATCGGCGACTACATGGCCGAACATGCCACGGCCCTGGACGAAGACTTGCAGCGCTTTTATTTCGACGTGCTGCTGATCAACCGCCTGGCGGAAAGCTTCGGCGAACATTCGCTATTCGACGTCAGCAAAACGGAGACGGGTTCCACCATCTGCATCCGCAACATCGTCCCGGCACCGTTTCTCAAGGAACGCTTCGCGGCCAGCCACAGCACGGCCCTGTTTTCCGCCACCCTGAGTCCGTGGAATTACTACAGCGACACCCTGGGCATGCCGGCCGACACGGCCTGGGTCGACGTGGAATCGCCATTCCAGGCGGAACAATTGTCCGTGCGCGTGGCCGACACGATTTCCACGCGCTACCAGCACCGCGCCGCCTCCTTGCTGCCCATCGCCCAGCTGATGGCGAAGCAATACGCGGAAACGCCGGGCAACTACCTGGCCTTCTTCAGCAGCTTCGACTACATGGAAAAGACGGCCCACTTGTTCGCCCAGCATTATCCGGACGTGCCCCTGTGGCAACAGCCGCGCCGCATGGATGACAGTGCCCGCGCGCAATTCCTCGGACGTTTCGGCCTGGACACGCGCGGCATCGGCTTTGCCGTGCTCGGCGGCGCGTTTGGCGAAGGCATCGACTTGCCCGGTGCGCGCCTGATCGGCGCCTTCATCGCCACCCTGGGTTTGCCGCAGATCAATCCCGTCAACGAGCAGATCCGCCAGCGCATGGGCGACATCTTCGGCGCCGGCTACGACTACACGTATCTGTATCCGGGCATGCAAAAGGTGGTGCAGGCGGCAGGCCGGGTGATCCGCACGCAGTCGGACAAGGGCGTCGTCTACCTGATCGACGACCGTTTTTCGCGCCCGGAAATACGCCAGCTGCTACCCACGTGGTGGGATGTGCAGCTAGCCAACCAGTAACTTCAGCTTCTGGTAGCCCGCCTTGCTCACGGGAATGCGCGTGTCATCGCGCAGGATGGCCACGTGGCTGTCTTTCGTTGCCGCCTCGATGCGGCGGATGCCGTCAATATTGAGCAGATACGACCTGTGCACGCGCAGGAACTTGGCGGGATCAAGCTGGGTCTCCAGCTCCGACAGTCGCTGGCTTTTCAGATAGGACTTGCCTTCGGAACGGATGCTGATGTAATCGTCCTGCGCCTCGATGTAGTCGATGCGCGCGCTGGCGATGACGTGGACCTTGGCGCCGTCGCGTATCAGCACGCGGTCGAGGGGCGCGGCGCGCGTGGCCGCTTCGCGCACCAGCGTTTGTACAGTCTCGGGCATGCTGCGGTGGGCACGCGCATGGGCCAGCGCCTGGTCGAAGCGCTGTTCGCTGAACGGCTTGAGCAGATAGTCGAGCGCATGGCATTCGAACGCTTTCAAGGCGTACTGGTCGTAGGCCGTGACAAAGATCAACTTTGTCTTCGCGCCGATCAATTCGGCCACTTCAAAACCGTCCAGGCGCGGCATCTGGATGTCGAGGAACACCAGCTCCGGTTCCAGTTCCGCGATGGCCTTGACGGCGTCAAAGCCGTTGGCGCACTCGGCGACGATCTCGATATCGTCATGGCGTGCCAGGTATTCGCGCAGCACGCTGCGCGCCAGTAATTCGTCATCGACGATGGCCACCCGCATTCTTGATTGCATCATGCTTCCTCCGTGTCGCCGGTCTGTGCCGGCATCGATAGCGTTACTTCAAACGCCGCGCCGCGCCGCGCCCAATGCACGCCCGCTTCGTGGCCATACGCACCGGCCAGGCGCTGGCGCACATTCTCCAGGCCCACGCCGTTGCCGCGCGCCGGCCCCTGATCCGCATCGACGGGATTGCGCACGGCGATCTGCAGCAAGCTGCCTGCGCGCCGGACCTCGATGGCGATCAGGCCGCCCTCCGTCAAGCCGCAGATACCATGCTTGACGGCATTTTCCACGAGCGGCTGTATCAGCATGGGCGGCAACAGACACGCCAGCGCGGCAGTGTCGATGCTTTCCGCCACCTGCAGGCGCGCGCCGAAACGCACTTGTTCGATGGCGAGAAAGTGGCGGATCAGCACGAGTTCCTCTTGCACGGTGATGTGCTTGTGCGCTTCCAGGCTCAGGCTCTGGCGAAAGAAACTGGCCAGTTGCACCGTCATCTGGCGCGCGCCCGCCGCATCGATAGACGTCAGGGCGCTGATGGAGTTCAGACTGTTGAACAGGAAATGCGGATCGATCTGCGTGCGCAGCATGCGCAGTTGCGCTTCCTGCGCCATCAGCTGCGCTTCCAGGCCTCGCTGCTCGGCCATCCTGGCACGCACGAATTCGAGCAGCAGATAATGGACGGCGGCGGCCAGGCAATACAGCAGCGCGCCCAGGCCGAAGAACAGGGCCAGCAGCGATGGCGTCAGGTTCACGCCCAGCCAGTGCTGTTCCGTCAACAGGCTGACGCTGTTCAAAAATTGCAGCAGGGTCGCCCACAGCAAGCCCGCGAACAGGGCCGCCACGCCCATCACGCTGGCAATGGCGAACGGATGGCGGGCGTGCAAGGGATAGGCGCGGCACAAATAAAACGCGGAAAACCCCGAGCCGATCGCATACACGAGCGTGGCGGGTACCACCAGCAGCATCGCATTGAGCCAGGGCGCGTGCGCCACCCTGGCCAAGATGGAGGCCAGGGCCAGGCCCAGCGCGATGCAGACCAGGAACACCACCACGGCGCCGCGCCGCTTCGACAAGGGTCCGGACATGCGCGCCTAGTTGCGGATTTCCAGGCCGCCCATGATGGCGTAGCCCGTCACGTACAAACGCTTGTTCTGGTTCGGCGGCACGATGGTCTTTTCTTCGAAGCCGCCAAGGATGGGCGTGCCCTGCAGGACCACGCTCCAGTCGGGCGGGATCTTGATGGTGACGCCGCCGCACAGGGCAAATACGTTGAGCACGGCTTCGCCTTCGATCGATGCCTGGCGCAAGTCGATTTCGCAGCCGGCCATGATGACGTTGATATCGCCGCCCCTGAAGCGCTGCGACGACACGCGCCGCACATAGCCGCCCAGGATGGCCGTCACTTCGATGATGCTGTCGTCGTCCGCCTGGGCGCCGGTACCGGGCGCCGCAGTGGCACCAGCGACTTCCTTGTCGAGCGATACGGCGCCATTGCGGGCCTGGCCGAATGCATCAGGCGCGGCGCTGGCATCGGGCGGCGCGGCAAAGTGACGGCGGCGCTGCCGCTGCCGCCCGCCAGGCAGGGATTTCGACACGACGGCCACGCCGGCGGCAATGATGAGCAGCGGCCACAGCATGCTCCAGTTGATATAGAACAAGCCCATGGCTTTCAAGGTCCAGCTCAGGCCCAGCAAGACCATCACGCCGCCGACGATGTAGCCGGAGCGGGAATGGCTTTGCGATATTTTCAGCAAGCCGAAAATGATGAGGATGGTGGGCCAGAAGCGGAAGGTATAGCGCACATTGATGAAGCCGAGGTTATCGAGCAGGAACAGCAGCCCCAGGCCGATGACGATGACGCCCAGCACGATCTGCGATGGCGAGTGCAGCGGCGGTCTATTTTTCATGCTCGGACTCCCGGTAGGCAATAAAATGTTTGTTCAACAGCGGTTCGAGCACGAGGCCCACGCCCCAGGCGATCAGCAAGGCGGGCCAGCTATTGTAGAAATTCAAGTTCCACAGTTCTTCATACGACACATACCACCAGGCGGCGAAGAAGATCAGCCACAGGCCGCTCAGCACCTGCTTGGCGGACACGGGCGTGAGCAGCTTGTTGAGGCCGAAGACGGCCAGTATCACTGGCCAATAATGCCATAGTGCATAGTAGTCATGGAGATAGATCACATCGAGCCGGTCCAGCAGGATGATGGCGCCGATGGCGATCAGCAGCACGCCCCACAGCAGCTGGGTACGGCGGTAATACGCTGGTTCAGGTTTCACGGTCACCCCTTGAAGTTGGTTGATCGTAAAGATACGCGGATTTCGGGCGCGCGAAAACAGCGCTTCGGCGAATGGCGGACAGGTGGCGGTGAATGGCGCAACGGCAGAAACAACAGCCAAAAACAGGCAAAAAAAAGACCGGCTAGGCCGGCCTTGAAGGGGTTCGCAGCACACACCGCGACCTGGAGTTGCAGTGCACAGCCGCAGAGCGCAAACGGCGCCGGCGGCGGAAATCTGGTGCCGATCCTTGAGGCGACCGGCTGACCTGCTGGAAGATCGAACATGCCGCCAACTTCACGGCAGTGCGTCTCAACCAAGCAAAGCCATCATACTCCCGATCGCAAAACAGCACCGTTCGCTAGCGCACACTGGTGCGGTTTTGCTGAGCTGCATCAACCGGCGGTGGCGTGCGGCGGCTTAAGCATATCGTTCTCGATCCACTCCAGCACGGACGGACCCTGCGGCTGCCAGCCCAGCAGCTTGCGTGCACGCTCGCCGCGCACGCGGCTGTTGGAGCCGAGGCCGTAGGAAGCCATCTCGTAGCCCCATTCGGCAATCGCTTCCGGCAGCGGCCAGTCCTGCGCAGGTCCCAGGTCCAGTGCGGTGGCGATGGCGGCCGTCATGTCGCGGAAAGCCGCTTCGCCCGATTCAACGAAGTAAAACGTGCCGGCCGGCGACTTTTCCAGCGCCAGCAGATACAGGCTGACGACATCGTCGACGTGCACGTTGGACCAACTATTGCGGCCCGGCCCCACGTGGCGCACGATGCCGCTCTTGCGCGCCTGTTTCAATAAGCGGGGCAATTGCACGCTGTCGCGCGGCAAGGCGCCGTGGCCGTAGATCAGGGTGTTGCACAGCACGCTCGCGCGCACGCCCTTGCCTGCGCTGGCCAGCACCAGGTCATCGATGGCGACCCGGGCCGCCTTGTCAGCCGTCGGTGCCGGCAGCTTGTCTTCAAAGTAAATCTGTTCCGTACCCTCGCCGCCCGACGCATCGCCCACGATGGACGAGCCGCTCGTGTGCAGAAACACCTTGTTGGTGCCGGCCAGCGCTTCAAGGATCGCCTCGACGGCGCCCCGGTGGTCGCTGCTGGCCGCATTGATGACGGCGTCCGCCGCCTTCGCCTGCTCGATGAGCAATGCGCGGTCGTTCAAATCGCCGTGCACGCCCAACACACCGATGGTGGCCAGCTCGGCCACCTGCTCTGGCTTGCGCACGAGGCCCGTCACCTGGTGGCCGGCGCTCACGAGGCCCGCCGCGATGGAACTGCCGATGAAACCTGCCGCGCCTGTCAAGAAAATCTTCATGCTTCACTCCTGTCTGGTTAGATTGCTGTCAATCACACCAGTCCAGTATGCCCGCTTTCGTCTTTCGCAAAAAGCGGCCACACGGCAAAAGATCTATGACTTTGAGGCAACAATCTTCTGTTTCAGCTGCAGGGCGGCGATGTAACGGCTCCGGTAGGCGGGATCCTCCGGCGTGAGCAAGGTGAGCCTGTCGCGCGCGCGCGTGGCGGCCACATAGAAACGGTTTTCCTCTTCCAGCGGGTCGGTCTTGCTGCGCGGGAATTCGTCGACGGCCAGGTAGGGCAAGATCACATGGTTGTATTCGAGGCCCTTGATCTGGTCGATGCAGGCGATGACCAGCTTGGCCTTGCCGGTCGAGACCGTCACGGCCTCTTCCATCTCGCCCAGCCAGCCGGCAAAGCCGCCCAGCGCCACGCCCGCTTCGCTGCACACGGCGATAAAACCGTGCAGGGAGCGGGCGACAACCCGCGCCTGGGCCGGATCGACGTAGATGCGGCGCGCCGTCTGTTCCAGCTGCATCAAGCCAAAGATGTGCTGCAGCGCGTCACCCGCCAGCGCATCGGGAGGCAGCGCACGCAGATAATCGACGGCGGCCAGGGTCAGCGCCGCCTTGTCCTGGTTCTGCGACTTGGCCAGCTGGTTCGTCAAGAAGCCTTCCAGCAAGTCGGGATAGTTGGCCACGTCGGCCTTGGCTTGCTGCAGCTCCGCGCGTGTAAACGGGATTTCCGCGAACGCCACCAGGGCTTCGAGGATCTCGCCGCGGCGCGGGCCGCTCTTGATCGCATGCAAATCCTTGCGGGCGATGGCAACCATGCCGCGCAGCATCAGCACTTCCAGGCTCAGCAGATAGCTGTTCATGTCCACCAGGCCATACGCGATGCCGCTCTGGAACAGCGCCGTTTCCACGCGGATGGCCTGGTCGCGGTCGCGCAGCAAAATGGCCGTCGTGCCCGCATGCGCGTGTTCGAGCGCGGCGATCAGCTGGGCGCTGCACGCCTGCGGCTGCGCGTGGTCATATTCGAGCAGCTCGATGTGGGTGGCGCGCGTGAGAGCCGACACGCTGGCCTTGTTTTTCAGCACGCCCACGGCCTGCGCCAATTGCGGGCCGTAGCGGTAGGATGCCGTCAATGGCAAGCGCTGCAAGGTGGGGAATTCCTGCTCGAAGCGCTGGCGCAGGAAGCGGTGGTCGGCGCCCGACCACGTGTAAATGACTTGATCCTTGTCGCCGGCGCCGCAGAAAAACGCGTTGCCGCGGCGTATCAGCATGGTCAACAGGCGGAACGACGCTTCATTCAAATCGTGCAATTCATCGGCCACGATGATCTGGAAGGCCGGCAATTGCTGGCGCAGCGGCTCGTCGCCGTCGAGCATGCGCACGAGGTCGTAGGTGGCGTCGAACGGTGCGCGGAACTGGATGTCGCCCGTGTCGGCGCCGCGCAAGCCTTCATATTCGCGCAGCCACAGGTAATGCGTGCGCGACATGCCCAGCAGCTCCAGGTTGTCGTCCAGGGAATTGCTCTCGAAGTCAGGATTCTGGAAATCGAGGCGCGCCTTGGTGCGCAGCTGCAATTTCAAGAATTCGGCGATGGCCCCGTTCGTCGTGTTGATTTCCAGCGGATAGCGGTGAGCATATTTTTCCGACACGACTTCCAGCGCTTCCCAGGCAATCGGGCGCAGCTCTTCATCGCTGCGCATGGCTGCCACCTGCATGTTTTCCAGCTGCAACAGCACCTTGGCGGCAAAGGCGTCGAAGGTGTCGACCGTCAGGCGCTTGACGACACCGAGCGGCACACCCACTTCCAGCAGGCGCTGGCGCAGGGCCACGCGCGCCGCTTCCGTGAAGACGAGGGCCAGCATGCGTTCGGGCGCGCGTCCCCGGTGCAGCGCTTCGGCCAGGCGCAGGGCCAGGGTCGTCGTCTTGGCCGCGCCGGCATTGGCGTCGATCAAGACCACCTTCTTTTGCGCCGTCTGGATGGCGACCTGCTCCGGCGTGGGCGTGATGCGTTTGGGAATGAACTGCGGGGCGTTATCTGTACTCAAAAGAATTCCTGAAATGGTTGCTACTCTCTGCGCCGTTACCAGGCGCAAGTGCGCAGGCCGGCAAAGACGTCGCCCCGTTCGGGCGCGTGGAAAGCGCGCATGCGGGGCGAATGCAGGCGCGGCGGCGTGGCGAAGGCGGCGCCGCGCAGCACCTGGTGCTGCATGAAATACGGCGCCGAATATTCGCGCCAGGCATCGACCGCAAAGCCCGGATACGGTTCGAACGGCGTCGCCGTCCACTCCCACACCTGGCCCCAGTGGAAGCGCGGGTGGCCGGACAGCGCAGCATACTCCCATTCCGCCTCGGTCGCCAGGCGGCGCCCCGCCCAGGCGCAGTACGCCTGCGCTTCATACAGGTTGATATGGCGCACGGCTTCATTCGGCGGCAAGGTCGTGCGCTGGCCGAAACGCATGGTGCGCCATTGTGTCGCTTCGCGCAGCCAGTACAGGGGCGACGAGCGCTCCTGCTGCATCAGCCAGGCGCTGCCGGCCGCGCTCCAGAACTGGCGGTTCTGGTAGCCGCCGTCGGCGACAAAATCGGCAAACTGGGCGTTCGATACGGCGCAGGCATCGATGGAAAACGGCGGCACGTAGCAGGCATAAGGCGGCGATTCATTGTCGAAGGCAAACCCGGCCCCGCGCGGCGAGCCCAGTTCGATGGTGCCACCTGGAAAAGCGATCTCGCCCGCCCCTGGCGGCAAAGCCGGGCTGGCAGCCAGCAATTCCGGCGCTTCCAGGCCCAGCCATTGCAAGCCGGCCAGCATTTCCTCGCCACACAAGTCTTCATGCGCCAAGGCCAGCCGGTACGGCGCCAGGGCGCTGTCGACATTCGCTTCGCGCGACAGTTTATCGAGCACCCGGTCGAGCACTTCGCGGCAATAGGTTTTCACGGCGCCCGGGCTGGGCAGTTCCAGCTTCCAGCGCGCGCGGTGCGCCACCATATTGGCGTCGAACAAGTCGTCGCCGCGCGTCAGCAGCGAGTTATAAATGGCGTCGGCCGGATGGCTGGAAGCGGCTTCGCGCAGGATGAACCACTCGGCAAACCAGGCGATCTGTGCGAGTTGCCACAAGGGCGGATTGAGGCGCGGATGACGGGGCATGCCGGCCACCACGTCCAGGCCGGCAGTAACGTAACAGTCGAACAGCGATAAAGTAGTGTGGCGCGCAGCCTGCAGCGACTGGGCCAGTTGTTGCGCGCCGGCGTGGCGAAAAGAGGTGTTGATTAAAGTCATGGCCTGATTGTAACGACTTATGCCAACCTTGCACTAGTCGCAGAGGAAACAGGGAAGAAGTCCTCCCCTTCCCTCGCTTACTTGACCAGCAACTCGCCCTGCAGCGGCGTGACGACGGACTTGGGCATGCTGACGATGAAGCTGCTGCCCTTGTCGGCCACGGACTGGATAGCCAGCGTACCGCCATGGCGCAGCAGCACGTGCTTGACGATGGCCAGGCCCAGTCCCGTGCCCTGGGTTTCGCGCGAACGGCTCTTGTCGACGCGGTAGAAACGTTCCGTCAGGCGCGAGATATGCTCCTGGCTGATGCCGATGCCCGTATCTTGCGCGATGAATTGCGGTCCGGCCGGCCCATCCTGCCAGCGCAGGGTGATGGTGCCGCCCGCCGGCGTGTAGCGCACGGCGTTCGACGCCAGGTTGCCGAATGCGCTGTACAGCTCGTCGTAGCTGCCCAGCACGTCGGGGCCGTCGCATTCCATCGTCACTTCATGCTTGCCTGCCGACAAGCCCTTGGCGTCGCGCAAGACTTGCTGCATCAGTTTCTTGATATCCACGGGCTCGGGGCGCAGCGGGTAGTCGACCGACTCCAGGCGCGACAGGGTCAGCATGTCCTCGATCAGATGCTGCATGCGGTGGCCCTGCTCCGTCATCAGCTTGAGGTGGGAGGCGCGCGTGGTGGCGTCCAGATCCAGCTCGGCGGAAGCGATTTCCAGGAAGCCGACGATGACGGTGAGCGGCGTGCGCAGTTCGTGCGACGCGTTGGCGATGAAGTCGCGGCGCATCATTTCGATGCGTTCCGTCTCCGTCACATCGTGCGTGACGAGGATCTGGCGGCGGTTCTCGAATGGAATGATTTGCACGATCAGCTTGCGGTTGCGGAAGGTGATCGTCAGCGGCTGGTCGTAGCGGCCCAGGATGATGTAATCCATGAACTCGGGGCTGCGGATCAGGTTGGTCACGCGCATGCCTTTGTCGCGCTCGTGCGTGAGGCCCAGGTGTTTCTCGGCAGCCGGGTTGCACCATTCGAGGAACAGCACGTCGTCCATGATGACAACGCCATCGGGCAACAGGTGCATGGCCTGGCGGAAACGCGCCAGCCATTCCGTCAGCTCGGCCTGGTTTTTCTCGTCGTCGCGGCGCATGCGGTACAGGCGCGCGAAAATGCTGGTCCAGGCGCCCCAGCCGTCGGGCAGCTTGGCGCTTTGCGGATTGTCCAGCCAGTTACTCAGCTGGAACAGATACGACAGCTGCACGAACACCATCATGGCCATCAGCACGAAGGCGATGCCCAGCGCATACGTGGCGCCAAACAGATACCAGACGACGGCCACGCCCAGCAGCGCCAGCACCATGCGCAAGGCGGCCGGTACCCAGAACAGCAATTTCGGATTCATAGAGGCTAGCTTTATTTTTCAGACAACATGTAGCCGACGCTGCGCACGGTCTTGATCAGGCTTTCCGCCTCTTTCAAGGCTTTGCGCAAGCGCAATACGTGGACATCGACCGTGCGTTCCTCGATCACCACATGGTCGCCCCACACCTTGTCGAGCAGCTGGCTGCGCGAAAACACGCGTTCCGGATGGGCCAGCAGGAATTTCAGCAGCTTGTATTCGGCATGGCCGATATCGATCTTCTGTTCATCCATCATCACGGTGCAGCTGACGGGGTCCAGGGCCACGTTGCCGGCGCGCATGGGCGCCTGCGCGTGTTCCGGACTCTTGCGTCGCAAGAGAGCCTTGGCGCGGGCCAGCAGCTCGCGCGGCGAGAACGGCTTGGTGACGTAATCGTCGGCCCCGCTGTTCAGGCCGGCCAGCTTGTCTTCTTCCATGCTCTTGGCGGTGAGCATGATGACGGGGATGGCGGCGAAATTGCGGTCGGCGCGGATGCGCGACAGCAGGCGCAAGCCTGTTTGATCCGGCAACATCCAGTCCAGCAGGATCAGGTGCGGCGTGCGGTGCTGGATGAATTCCCAGGCATCGGCGACGTTTTGTACGGAACAGCAATTCCAGCCGGATTCGCGCAGCGAATAGGTCACCAGTTCAACGATGGCCGGCTCATCTTCAACAATCAATACCGTGGTTTTATCAGATGCCATAAAGCTTACTCAGGGAGCTCCTCGGAAATGGCGGGAGCAGCCACCTTGGTGTGGCGGATGTCCTTGCCTTCAACCACGTAAATCACGTATTCGGCGATGTTTTTCGCATGGTCGCCGATCCGTTCGATGGCCTTGGCCACCCACAGGGTATCGAGCGCCGCCGAAATCGTACGCGGGTCTTCCATCATAAAGGTAATCAGGTTGCGCATGATAGACCGAAACTCATGGTCGATGATGGCGTCTTGCGCAATTAATTGTAATGCCTGTTTGCCATCGTTGCGCGCGAATGCGTCGAGCGCGTCGTGCAGCATGTCGGTGGCCGTATTGGCAATGCCGCGCACCATCTCGTAGTGATTGACGACGCCGTTGCCGCGCTTGTGCAGATTCTTCGCCACGCGGGCGATTTTGGTCGCCTCGTCGCCTACGCGCTCGAGGTCGGTAATCACCTTGATGGTGGCCATGATGGTGCGCAAGTCGTTGGCGGCCGGCTGGCGGCGCACGATCAAGTGGCTGCACGCGTCGTCGAGCGACACTTCGAGCTGGTTGACGACGTCGTCTTCGCGCATCACGCGGTCCGCGCGCTCGGCATTGCCGATGCGGAAACACGTCATCGCGTCGAGGAACTGGGTTTCAACGATGCCGCCCATCAGCAGCACTTTCGAGCGGATCGCTTCGAGTTCGTTGTCGTATTGCTTGGATGAATGTTCGCCTATCATGCTGTCTCTCCGTATTCAGTTGTTGTGTATGCGCGGGGCGGATCAGCCGAAGCGGCCCGTGATGTAATCCTGCGTTTCCTTGCGGGCCGGATTCATGAAGATCTGGTCCGTTTCGCCGAATTCCACCAGCTCGCCCAGATACATATAGGCCGTGTAGTCGGAGCAGCGCGCCGCCTGCTGCATATTGTGCGTCACGATGGCGATCGTGTAATCCTGTTTCAGTTCGCTGATCAGTTCTTCCACCTTCGAGGTCGAGATCGGGTCCAGCGCCGAGGTCGGCTCATCGAGCAGCAAGACGTCAGGCTTGACGGCCACGCCGCGCGCGATGCACAAGCGCTGCTGCTGGCCGCCCGACAGCGACAGGCCGCTCTTGGTCAGCTTGTCCTTGACTTCGCCCCACAGCGCCGCCTTTTTCAGGGCCCACTCGACGCGCTCGTCCATCTCGCCCTTCGACAGGTCTTCATACAGGCGCACGCCGAAGGCGATGTTGTCGTAGACGGACATGGGGAACGGCGTCGGCTTCTGGAACACCATGCCGACCTTGGCGCGCAGCATGTTGACGTCCTGGTCCGCGTCGAGCACGTTGCGGCCGCGGTACAGGATCGAGCCTTCCGCGCGCTGGCCCGGGTACAGGTCATACATGCGGTTCAGCGTACGCAGCAGGGTCGACTTGCCGCAACCGGACGGGCCGATGAAGGCCGTGACCTTCTTCTCGTGGATGTCCAGGTTGACGTTATGCAAGCTTTGCGTTTTGCCGTAAAAAAAGTTCAGGCCCGAAATCTCGATGGTTTTTTTCTTTGGTGCCAGGTCTTGTGCTGGATTCATTTGCGTATTCATATGGGTTCGCTTCGCTCGGTATCTGTTTAATTAGGGACTTTTTGGCTGAACACGGTGCGCGACAGGATATTCAAGGCCAGCACGCTGAAGGTGATCAGCAGTGCGCCGCCCCAGGCCAGCGAGCGCCAGTTGTCGTACGGGCTCATCGCAAACGATGCGATGACGGACGGCAAGTTGGCCATCGGCGCATTCATGTTGAAGCTTTGGAACTGGTTATTCAGGGCCGTGAACAGCAGCGGCGCCGTTTCGCCGGCGATGCGGGCCAATGCCAGCAGTACGCCGGTGATCACGCCAGCCTTCACGGCGCGCAAGCGCACCAGGGTAGCGACTTTCCAGCGCGGCGCGCCGAGGGCAAACGCGGCTTCCAGCAGGCTGTTCGGCACCAGACGCAGCATATTGTCCGTCGTGCGCACGACCACGGGCACGGCGATCAGCGACAGCGCGATGGCGCCCGCGTAACCGGAGAAGTGTTTCACGTGGGCCACGTACAGCGCATACACGAACAGGCCGATGACGATCGATGGCGCCGACAGCATGATGTCCGTCACAAAACGCGTCACTTGCGCCAGCTTGTTTTCTTCGCCGTATTCGGCCAGGTAGATGCCGGCCAGGATGCCGATCGGGGTGCTGACGACGGTGGCCAGGCCCACCATCAGGGCGCTGCCGACGATGGCATTGATCAAGCCGCCGCCTTCGCTGCCGGGAGCCGGCGTCGTTTGCGTGAACAGGTCGATGGACAGCGCGCCGAAACCCTTGATCACCAGGGTGAACAGAATCCACACGAGCACGGCCAGGCCCAGGGCCATGGCGGCCACCGACAGGGCGATGCCGACACGGTGCATCAGCAAACGCTTGCGGTAGACAGGGTTCATGGCCGGCTTGGCCGGAGCGTCGAGAGTGCTTACTTGGCTCATTTCGTGCCTTCCTTGCGGGACATGCCAGCCAGCATCAGCTTGGCGGCGGATAAGACGATAAAGGTGATGACGAACAGGATCAGGGCCAGCGAGAACAGCGAGGATACGTGCAGCGCCGATTGCGCTTCGCCAAATTCATTCGCCAGCAGGGAGGTGATGCTGTTACCGGCGGCAAACAGCGACCACGACAGTTTATTCGCATTGCCGATGACGAAGGTCACGGCCATGGTCTCGCCCAGCGCGCGGCCCAGGCCCAGCATGACGCCGCCGACGACGCCGGTCTTGGTGTATGGCAAGACGATCTTGCGCACCACTTCCCAGCGCGTGCAGCCCAGGCCGTAAGCGGATTCCTTCAGCACGGCAGGAACGATCTCGAACACGTCGCGCATCACGGAAGCGATGAAGGGGATGATCATGATGGCCAGCACCAGGCCGGCCGTCAGCAGGCCGATGCCCATCATGGGGCCGCTGAACAGCTGGCCGATGACAGGCACGTTGCCGAGGGTAGCTTTCAGGATGGGCTGGACGTGGTCGGCAAACAGGGGCGCGAACACGAACAGGCCCCAGATGCCGTAGATGATCGATGGCACGCCGGCCAGCAGCTCGACAGCCGTGCCCAGCGGGCGGCGCAGCCAGGCCGGGCAGATTTCCGTGAGAAACAGGGCAATGCCGAAGCTGACGGGAAAGGCGATCAGCAAGGCGATGACCGACGTCACCAGGGTGCCGATGATGGGGATCAGGGCGCCGTACTGGTCATTGACGGGGTCCCATTCCGCGGACACGATGAAATGCAGGCCGAAGGTCTTGAAGGCCGGTATCGATTCCATGATCAGCGAAATGATGATGCCGACTAGGACGATCAGCACCGACAGGGCGAACAGCATCGTCACCTTGTGGAACATGAAATCCTGGAAGCGCTGCTTGCGCATGGTGGAAAGCATTTGCGCGTGACTGATGGAATCGGTCATGGTGCCGCCTGGCATGGGGATCGTGGAGGAGGTAGATTGTGCGCTCATAGTGTGCCATATGGGTGGTACTGCAGGTACTGCTATTTTTATCGTGCTCTTTTAGCCGGGAACGCCTGCAAGGGCTTGCGGGCGGTCCTGGCTAACTCCCTGCCCCGCCGTGCTGCTGGCGGGGCAAGGATGAATGACTCAGGCTATGCGATTAGTAGATCGACTTGCCGGAAGAATCTTTCAGGTTGGCTTTCCACGATTCCTGCACCAGTTTCACAACCGATGCCGGCATCGGCACGTAGTCCAGTTCAACGGCAGCGGCGCCACCGTTCTTGTAGGCCCAGTCGAAGAATTTCAGGACTTCTTTGGCCTTGGCTGCGTCAGCCTGGACTTTGTGCATCAGGATGAACGACACGCCCGTGATAGGCCAGCTGTTCTTGCCAGCCTGGTCGGTCAGGACCACGCCGAAGCCTGGGGTTTGCGTCCAAGGTGCCGAAGCGGCTGCTGCCTTGAAGTTTTCGTCGTCAGGCTGCAGGAAGTTGCCGTCCTTGTTTTGCAGCTGGGTGTGCGACATCTTGTTTTTCTTGGCGTAAGCCCACTCGACGTAGCCGATCGAACCCTTGATACGCTGCACGTTGGCGGCGACGCCTTCGTTACCCTTGCCGCCCACGCCCACGGCCCATTTCACAGCCGAGCCAGCGCCGATTTTCGATTTGAATTCCGGGTTGGTTTTCGACAGGAAGTCGGTGAACAGGAACGACGTGCCCGAACCGTCGGCGCGGTGCACCACGGTGATTTCCGTGTCCGGCAGCTTGACGCCACTGTTCAGTGCGGCGATTTCAGGCGCGCTCCACTTGGTGATCTTGCCCAGGTAGATGTCGGCAACGACTTTACCCGTCATTTTCAGCTGGCCTGGGGTTACGCCGTCCAGGTTGACGATCGTGACCACGCCGCCCATGATGGCCGGGAACTGCATCAGGCCCGCTTCTTCCAGCTCTTCCGCCTTCAAAGGCATGTCCGAAGCGCCGAATTCAACAGTTTTTGCCTTGATTTGCTTGATGCCAGCGCCGGAACCGACGGACTGGTAGTTCAGGCCATTGCCCGTGTTGGCTTTGTACGTCTCAGCCCATTTGGCGTAGATCGGGTACGGGAAGGTTGCGCCAGCACCTGTCATATCTGCCGCCATGACGGAAGCGGAAGAAAATGCCATCGCTGCCGAAGCACCCACGACGATAAATTTGAACATTTGCTTCATTTGCATATCAAGTCCTCAGGGTTGTTGGGGCTCAAAGTCCCGGTTGAATGCTGCGCAGTCTAGCAAGCGAATATGACAGCTTTATGACATGGCCAAAAAATCCTGAAATAATTGCCTACGCCCCGGGGATTGCCATTTTCGGCGCGAAAAATGACAGGACCGGCGACGCTTTATGACAGCTTATGTCACGCTTACGTCATATTTCATGATTACACTCACAACGCGTCATACATGATGAAATACGGCTAGAATTAACTATCTGCAAAGACAAAAGAATATGAAACCTGAACTGCACACGGAAGTGACCAAATCGGGCATCCTGCTTGACCGCGAGTTGTCGCAACTGACTTTCAACCGGCGCGTGATGGCCCAGGCGGAAGACCCGAACATTCCGCTGCTTGAGCGCCTGCGCTACCTGTGCATCGTCAGCAGCAATATGGATGAGTTCTTCGAAGTGCGCGTGGCCAGCCTGCTGGCGGCCGGCAGCATCGGCGGTTCGCTGGCCGGCCACCCTGCCCTGGCGGCCAACCTGGAGCGCATCGGCAAGGAATGCCATGCGCTGGTGGAACGCCAGTACGAGATATTAAATAGCGAAGTCTTGCCGGCCCTGCGCGAAGCGGGCGTGCATTTGCTGCGCGATAGCGACCGCAACGAGGCGCAGCGCGCGTGGGTCAAGCAGTATTTCGACCGCGAAGTACGCCCCCTGCTGACGCCCATCGGCCTCGACCCGGCCCACCCGTTCCCGCAAGTAGTCAATAAAAGTCTCAATTTCATCGTCTCGCTGAGTGGCAAGGATGCGTTCGGCCGCGGCACGGCGATCGCCATCGTCAAGGCGCCACGCGTCTTGCCGCGCGTCATCAAGCTGCCGGACGAGATTTCCGGCGATGGCGTGTCCTTCTGTCTATTGTCTTCCGTCATCCATGCGCACATTTCCGACCTGTTCGCCGGGCGCGAAGTGATTGCCTATTCGCAGTTCCGCGTCACGCGCGACAGCGACCTGTGGGTGGACGAGGATGAAGTCAAGAATCTGCGCCAGGCCCTGAAAGGCGAGCTGGTCGGCCGCCAGTTCGGCACCTCGGTGCGCCTGGAAGTGGCGCGCAATTGCCCGCCAGAATTGTCGCAATTCCTGCTCGACCAGTTCAGCCTGGATCAAAGCCGGCTGTACCGCGTCAACGGCCCCGTCAATCTGGTGCGCCTGTCGGAAATGATCGACCACGTCAAGCAGCCCGAGCTGCGCTTCCCGCCGTTCTTCCCCGGCCTTGCCCACAAAGCCATCGGCAACGACATCTTTGCCGCACTGGGCAAGCACGACATCCTGCTGCACCACCCCTACCAGTCGTTCCAGACGGTGATCGACTTCATCCGCAGCGCTGCCTACGATCCGTCCGTCGTCGCCATCAAGCAGACGATCTACCGCACGGGCATGAACTCGGACCTGATGGAGTCGCTGATCACGGCGGCGAAGATGGGCAAGGAAGTGACCGTCATCGTGGAATTGATGGCGCGTTTCGACGAAGAGGCCAATATCAACTGGGCCGACAAACTGGAACAGGCGGGTGCACAAGTCGTGTACGGCGTCGTGGGACTGAAAACCCATGCCAAGGTAGCGCTCGTCATCCGCCGCGAAGAAGGCGCGCTGCGCTTCTATGCCCACTTGGGCACCGGCAACTATCACCCGACGACGACCAAGCTGTACACGGACTTCGGTTTGCTGACGGCGAACCAGGACCTGGCCGTGGAAGTCAATGAAGTCTTCATCCACCTGACCAGCCTGACCAAGCCGCACAACCTGAACCACTTGTGGCTGGCGCCGTTCGGCCTGCAAAGCGAGATCATCAAGGCCATCCGCAACGAGGCGAAGATCGCCAGATCCGGCCGGCGCGGGCGCATCATCGTGAAAGTCAACGCGCTGGTCGACGAATCCGTGATCCGCGCCCTGTATGCGGCCTCGACCGATGGCGTGAAGATCGACCTGATCGTGCGCGGCGCCTGCACCCTGAAGCCGGGCGTGCCTGGCCTGTCGGAAAACATCAAGGTGCGCTCCGTGATCGGCCGCTTCCTCGAACACAGCCGCATCTATTACTTCCGCAACGACTTGGCGCACGATGTCTACCTGGCCAGCGCCGACTGGATGAGCCGCAACCTGTTCCGCAGGGTGGAAGTGGCGTTCCCCGTGCTTGACCGGGCGCTGAAACGGCGCGTGATCGCCGAGGGCTTGAATCCGTATTTGAAGGATAATACAAATGCATGGGAACTGGAGCCGACCGGTCATTACGCACGCCGCAAGCCGCGCGGCAAGCAAACGCCGTTCAGCGCCCAGCAATACCTGATGCACACACTGGGCACGCCGGGCGCGGAGGTCGGCGAATAGGCAATTCAACACAGAGGAGTACAGCATGGATCTCATCTTGTGGCGACACGCAGAAGCCGAGCCGGGCGTCCCCGACCTCGAACGCGCCCTGACCGTCAAAGGCCAGAAACAGGCGCGCCGCATGGGGGAATGGCTGGCCTCGCAACTACCGGAAAATTGCCGCATCCTCGTCAGCCCCGCCCTGCGCACCCTGCAAACGGCGGAGGCGCTGGGGCGCAAGTTCAAGCTGATGCCGGAACTGGCGCCCGGTGCCGAGGCGGAAGACATCCTGAAGGCGGCCAACTGGCCCGGCGGCAAGGAAACCGTGCTCATCGTCGGGCACCAGCCCACCCTGGGCCAGGCGGCCGCCCTGCTGCTGACGGGCGAGGAACAGGAATGGGAAATGCGCAAGGCCAGCGCCTGGTGGTTTTCGCAGCGCGAGCCAGGCGACCCCGTCAGCATCTATTTGAAGGCCGTGATGGCGCATGACCTGGTGGTGAAGTAAGGGTCGTGAAATAAGGGGGCGATGCGGGGAAATGCGCAAAAAGTGCGCTGGGACAAATACTAGTGGCGTTCGCAACTCAGCAGCCTTGTAAAGCGCTGCCGATCTGCTAGAGTTTAATTGCATCAACTACGTGCAAGAGCCCTGCTCCCGCACATTGAGCAACCCAGCGGACAGCCGTCCAACGGCGGCTGAAAGACCATGTTAATTACCTTCCTCGTTTTTCTCTTCATCGCCATCTTCGCCGCCATCATCGGCTTTGTCGCCTTTGAACTGGTCGAAGAAATGCGCGGCAGCCACCATAAGCTGATGGACCGCTATCACGAGTAGCGCTCACCTCGGCACTATCGCATGGCGCCAGCGACGGCCAAACAGGCCCGTCCCTCGCGCCATCATCGTTTTTATACTCCCGTCTTACACTCCCGTTTTAAACTTCGTATAGATGCGCGTCATCAAGCGGCGGATATCGGCCGTGGTCGCTTCAGGCGCGGCCATGCGCTGCTTGTCGGCGTCCGACAGGAAGATGGCCTTGTTCTCGCCGATGTCCTTGCGCACATATTTGATGCTGGCCAGATTCGGATTCGCATAAAACACCTTGTTGCTCAGGCTGGCATGCACTTGCGGGCGCAAAATATAGTTGATGAACAGGTGCGCATTGTTCGGGTGCGGCGCGTCGGCCGGGATGGCCATGGTGTCGAACATCAAGGCGGCCGTCTTCGGCACCAGCACCTGGATCACGTTGCCGTTCTTCGCATCGATGGCGCGCTGGCGCGCGATATTGATGTCGCCCGACCACCCCAGCGCCACGCAGACGGAGCCGTTGGCCATGTCATTGATGTAGCCTGAGGAGCTGAACAGGGTCACGTAGGGACGGATCGCCTGCAGCACCTTGCCCGCCTCCTGGTAATCGGCGGCCGTTTTCGAGTACGCGGGCTTGCCCAGGTATTGCAGGGCGGCCGGCAGCACTTCCGACGGCGAGTCGAGGAAGGATACGCCGCACGATTTCAGCTTGGCTGCATATTTCGGATCGAAGATCAGTTCCCACGCGTTGTCGGGCATGGGCATGCCGCCCAGCGCGGCCTTGACCTTGTTGACGTTGATGCCCACCGTCGTGTAGCCCCACAGCCAGTCGACCAGGTAATCGTTGTTCGGGTCGATCTTCGACAGCTTGGCCTGCAGGTTCGGGTCCAGATTGCCCAGGTTCGTCAGCTTGCTCTTGTCGAGTTTACGCAGCAGGCCCGCATCGATCTGCAGGCGCGCCCACTGGGCCGTCGGCACGACGATATCGTAGCCGGACTTGCCCGCCACCAGTTTCGCATTGAGGATTTCGTTATTGTCGAAAACGTCGTAGCGCACCTTGATGCCCGTTTCCTTCTCAAAATTCTTGATCGTATCGTCGCCGATATAGTCCGACCAGTTATAGATGTTCAGGACCTTCTCTTCCTGAGCCTGAGCGTGCGCAGGCAAAGCCAGTACGGCCGCCGCCAAGGCCAATCCCACTCCAATGCGCCGCCCTGCTTGCCATGTGTTTGCCATCGTACCGCCTCCGGAATTAGTCAGAAAATAGTGACGATGATAGCAAGAAGGGCGCGATCAGGTCTAGCCTGATCGCGCCCCTGCTTTAGATTATCCCGATGTTAGCTTGTGCCAACACCCCACAGCGTAAAACTGGGGTCAGACCCGACGGGTCTGACCCCGGCACTTTGCCGTTGGGGTAAAAATTACACCTTATCCAGCCCCACCTGCGCACCCGCAAACACCAGGTTGCCGTTCTGGGCGTCGATGCGGATCTCGTCTTTCGGGCCGAACTTGCCTTCCAGGATCAGCTTCGACAGCGGATTTTCGATCTGCTGCTGGATCGCCCGTTTCAGCGGACGGGCGCCATACACCGGGTCGTAGCCCGCTTCGGCGATTTGCTGCAAGGCCGCGTCGGTCAGGCTCAGCTGCATGTCCATGCGCGCCAGGCGTTCTTCGAGAATCTTCAGCTGGATCTTCGCGATCGCGCCGATGTTTTTCTCGTCGAGGCCGTGGAACACGACGATTTCGTCGATGCGGTTGACGAACTCGGGACGGAAGTGCGAGCGTACCTCGGCCATCACGGCCAGCTTCACGACACCGGGATCATCGCTTTCCATCGCCTGGATTTTATGCGAACCCAGGTTCGAGGTCATGATGATGACGGTATTCTTGAAGTCCACCGTGCGGCCCTGGCCATCCGTCATACGTCCGTCGTCGAGCACTTGCAGCAGCACGTTGAAGACGTCGGCATGCGCCTTTTCCACTTCGTCGAGCAGGATCACGCTGTACGGCTTGCGGCGCACGGCTTCCGTCAGGTAGCCGCCCTCGTCGTAGCCCACGTAGCCTGGTGGCGCGCCGATCAGACGGGCCACGGAATGCTTCTCCATGAACTCGCTCATGTCGATGCGGATCATCGATTCTTCCGTATCGAACAGGAAAGTGGCCAGCGCCTTGCTCAATTCCGTCTTGCCGACGCCCGTCGGCCCCAGGAACATGAACGAACCATACGGACGGTTCGGATCGCTCAAGCCGGCGCGCGAGCGGCGGATGGCGTCAGCCACGGCCGTGATCGCTTCATCCTGGCCCACGACGCGCTCATGCAGCTTCTCTTCGATGTGCAAGAGCTTGTCGCGTTCGCCCTGCATCATGCGCGACACGGGTATGCCCGTCGCGCGCGACACCACTTCGGCGATTTCCTCGGCGCCCACTTCCGTGCGCAGCAGCTTCGGCTGGTCGGGGTCGAGTTTCGGCATGCCGCTGTCAGCCTGCTTAAGCTGGGCTTCCAGCTGCGGCAGCTTGCCGTACTGCAGCTCCGACACTTTCTGCCAGTTGCTCTCGCGCGTGGCCTGCTCCATCTGCAGCTTGACGTTTTCGATCTCTTCCTTGATGTGCGTGCTGCCTTGCACCACGGCTTTTTCCGCCTTCAGGATTTCCTCGAAGTCATTGTATTCGCGCTGCAGCTTGACGATCTCTTCCTCGATCAGGCCCAGGCGGCGCAACGACGCTTCGTCCTTTTCCTTCTTGACGGCTTCGCGCTCGATTTTCAGCTGGATCAAGCGGCGTTCCAGCTTGTCCATCACTTCCGGCTTCGAATCGATCTCGATCTTGATCTTCGCCGCCGCCTCGTCGATCAGGTCGATCGCCTTGTCGGGCAGGAAGCGGTCCGTGATGTAGCGGTGCGACAGCTCGGCGGCGGCGATGATGGCCGCGTCCGTGATCTCCACCTTGTGGTGCAGCGCGTATTTATCCTGCAAGCCGCGCAGGATGGCGATCGTCGCTTCCACGGTCGGCTCGTCGACAAGCACCTTCTGGAAACGGCGTTCCAGCGCGGCATCCTTCTCGATGTACTTGCGGTATTCGTCGAGGGTCGTCGCGCCCACGCAATGGAGCTCGCCGCGCGCCAGCGCCGGTTTCAGCATATTGCCCGCGTCCATCGCACCTTCGGCCTTGCCCGCGCCCACCATGGTGTGCATCTCGTCGATGAAGACGATGGTTTGCCCTTCATCCATGGCCAGTTCTTTCAGCACGGATTTCAGGCGTTCCTCGAACTCGCCGCGGAATTTCGCGCCGGCCAGCAAGGCGGCCATGTCCAGCGACAGTACGCGCTTGCCTTTCAGGGACTCGGGCACTTCGCCATTGACGATGCGCTGCGCCAGGCCTTCAACGATGGCCGTCTTGCCCACGCCCGGTTCGCCGATCAGCACGGGATTGTTCTTGCTGCGGCGCTGCAGGATCTGGATGGTGCGGCGGATTTCATCGTCGCGGCCGATCACAGGGTCGAGCTTGCCCTTGCGCGCCCGCTCCGTCAGGTCCAAGGTGTATTTTTTCAGGGCTTCGCGCTGGCCTTCGGCCTCTTGCGAGTCGACCTTGTTGCCACCGCGCACTGCGTCGATGGCCGCTTCCAGTGCCTTGCGGGTCAGGCCGTTTTCACGCGCCAGCTTGCCGCAGTCGGACTTGTCGTCCGTCATCGCCAGCAAGACCATTTCGCTGGACACGAACTGGTCGCCCGCCTTTTGCGATTCCTTGTCGGCCAGGTTCAGCAAGGCCACGAATTCGCGGCTGACCTGCACGTCACCGCCCGTGCCCGATACCTTGGGCAAGCGTTCGATCGAGGCGCCCAGGGCTTTCGACAGGCCGCCCACGTTGACGCCGGCACGCTGCAACAGCGAGCGGGCACCGCCGTCGTCCTGGTTCAGCAGGGCCGTCAGCAAATGGACTGGTTCGATATAGGGGTTGTCGTTGCCCACGGCCAAGCTTTGCGCATCGGCCAGGGCTTCCTGTAATTTGGTAGTGAGTTTGTCTTGTCGCATGAAAAGCGCTCCCGGTTAATTAGTTGTTAACCAAATTGGGGTGAGAGAGTACTTTTCAAGCATACACAAAGCAGAAAACCGATGCATTTGGGCAAAAGCTACGGTGCGGGACCCGTACGATTCAAATGGCGCTTGCTTTTGCCGCCCACTTGTTTAACGCCGTCTCGTCGCTGTCGCGCGCATCGACCCAGCGCGCCCCTTCGGGCGTGTCTTCCTTCTTCCAGAATGGCGCTTCCGTCTTCAGGTAGTCGATGATGAATTCGCAGGCGGCGAAGGCCTCGCCCCGGTGGGCGGACGAGACCGCCACCAGCACGATCTGCTCCTGCGGCAGCAGCGGACCTACACGGTGGATCACAAGCGCGCCGGACAGGGGCCAGCGGCCCCGCGCCTGCTCGACGATGGCCACGATGGACTTTTCCGTCATGCCCGGATAGTGCTCGAGTTCCATGGCGGCCACGTCCAGTCCTTCGTTCATGTCGCGCACCGTGCCGACGAAGCCGACGACGGCGCCCACCTTGGGGTTGCCTGCACGCAATTGTGCGATTTCTTGACTCAAGTCAAAATCAGCCTGCTGGACGCGGACGATGGTACTCATTTGACGTTGCCTCCGATACGGCGCAGCAGGGTTTCGATGCGGCTGGCCGTGCGCGCATCGGTGGCGGCGGCAATCGCGCACAGCTGCATCAGCTGCGACGCTTGCGTGAGCGGCTTCTGGCCCGATTTCAGCGACGATTGCAGCACTTCCACCTGCATTTTCAGGCGGTCGCGGGCAAATTCGGCGCCGCTGTCGACGCCGGCGACGATTTCCAGGCGCAACACTTCATCGAGCAAGCGCTCCTGGTTGGCCTGCAATTGCCGCACGTAGGCGGCGCTGCCCTCGCCCAGCGCGGCCTGGGCGGCGGCAAAGCGCTGCTGCAGGCTGCGTTCGTATTGTGCGTCGAGCGGCGGCAAGGCGCTCCAGCGCTCGCTCCATGCTTGCGCATCGGTGCCGGCGCCATCAGCCAGTGAAACTTCCAGCGATTGCACCAATCGCAGCTTGTCGCGCAAGGCGTTGGCTTGGGCCGCGCCAGCCCGTTCGGCGATGGCGTCCGCCTGCGCCTGCACGCCGGCGACGGCCGCCTGGTAGCGCTGCTCGATCTTCGCTTCGCTGGCGCGCGGCACGGGACCCGTGGCGTTCCATGCGGCGCGCGTGTCGCGCAGCAAGTGGTTGATGAAGGCGGTGCGGCTCTTGTCGTCGCCCTCGGGCACGACGGCCGTTTCCAGCGCGGCGCACAGCGCTTCGCGCGCATGCAGGTGTTCGCGGCGCTCGTGGTCGGCCGCGTGGGCCGTTTCCTTGCGCTTGGCGAAGATGTCGTCGCAGGCGGCGCGGAAACGCTGCCACAGCGCCTGTTCCGCGCGGCGTTCGAGCGGCAGGGCTTTCGCCAGTTCCTGCCATTTATCCTGCAAGGCTTTCAGCATGTCGACCGTGTTGCGCTCTGACGGCTTGAGCAAGCCCACTTCGACGATCAATTGTTCGCGGCGCGCCGTCTCGATCTGGCGCTGCGTATCGAGCGGCTTCGACAGGGCGTCCAGCGCGGCGCCAAATTCCGCGTCCAGGCGTTTCTTTTCCTTGCGGTCGATGGTGCCCAGGCGCGTCCACGCCTGGCGCAAGCGCTGCGAGGCGGACGCGACGTGTTTCCAGTCGGTACTCTCCTCGGCCGCCAGGGCCGCCGTTTCCGCGATCAATTCCTGGGCCTTGGCCGCATTGCCGTGGCGCTCTTCGGCCAGCTGCTTGAAATGCTGGGCCGCCGGCGCATAGGCCACGCTGCAGGCCGCGTCGAAACGTTCCCACAGGGACTTCGGTGCGGGACCGGACAAGGTGTCGAGCGACTTCCAGCGCTCGCGCAGGCTGCCCACTTTCTTGGCCAGCTCGGCCATTGGGAGTTGCTGCGCCGGCAATTCCTCGCCCGCCTTGACCAGTTCCTCGCGCGACACGTTGCCGCCCCAGCGCGCCCAGTCGGCCAGGCGCTTAAACTCTGCGCGCACATGGGCCAGGCGGTCCGCTTGCGCCGGCGTCAAACGGCCGTGCTTGGTGTCGCGCAAAGTCTTGTCATGTTCGGAAGCCACGTGCAGCAAGCCATCCTGCAGCGCCGCTTCCATGGCGTCGAGCACCTTGAAGAATTGCTCCGTCGCTTCTTTCGACACGGGCGCGTGTTCCTGGCGCGGCTTGCGCGGTACAGGTACAGGCTCGGCATGGGCCGCTGCGGCCTCTGGCACCGCGTGCACGGGCGCCGGCGCGCTGGCCAGCACGGCCGCAAATTGCTGCTGCAAGCTGTCGGACAATGGCGACTCGGGCAGGCGCGGCAAAGCTTGCCAAGCGCGTTTCAAGACATCCACGTCCAGAGTGGCGGCGTCCTGCGCCTGCCATTCTGCCAGCGCGGCCTGGCGTGCGTCGAACACGGCCTGGTGCTGCTGCAGCGCTTGCAAGGCGGACTGCGCCTGCTCGCGCGCCTGGATGAAATCGGTTTCCAGGTGTTTCGGCAAGGAGGCACGCTCGGGCGATTGCGCATGCTGCGCATGTTCCGCGTCGAGGCGTGCCAGCGCCTGCGCCAGCTCGCCGGCGGACTGGCCGCTGGCAGCCAAGGCGCGCGTGGCGGCAACGGCGTCGATCACGGCGCGCTGCAGCGCCACTTGCGCTTCCAGGCGGGCGGCCAGTGCGGCGCGCGCGGCGGCAAACGCCGTCGCCAGCTCGGGCGTGGCCTTGATGACTTGCCATTGGCGGTCCAGCTCGGCAACCTGGTTCGGGCTCAGCTTTTCATCGTTCAACAGGCGCTGTGCCGTGTCGATGCTGGCCTGGGCGCGTTGCGTCTCGGCTGCCTGGTGGCGGATCAGGTCGATGCGGCCCTGCATCAGTTTGGCAACGCGGCGGTCCGTGTTGCGCATGGCGTGGTGGACTTTTTCCAGCAAGGGCAAGGCATGGACGTGTTCGGCCGCGATCAGGCGGGCATCGGCAAATTCGCTGGACATGATGAAATCGGCAGCGGCGGCTTCGTCGCCGGCCACGGCATGGGCACGCGCAACCTGTTCGGCGCGGCGCGATGCGCTCTGCGCCGAGGCGGCGGCCTGTTCTGCCACGGCAGGATCGGGTGCGGCAGTCTTGCTGGCAGAACGCTTGAAGAGAAATTCGAACATGACGGGTTTCGCGTGGATCAAAACCACCATCATAACAAAGCCCGGGGTATTGCATCGGACAGGTATGTACAAGTTACCAATTGAGTAACACAGTGATTAGCACAGTGAGTAACACAGCATTTCCCCCATGGGAGCGCCAGCGCAAAATCAGGGCGGCGCCCCCGGCGCAGGCGCGAGAACGGGGTGTGCGCTCGCTCCCCGTTCAAGCCTGCGCGCGCAGCGGCTGCGGCGGCACGGGCGACGCGGACTCTGTGCCATCCTCTATCGTTTCGGCGCTGCCGCCG
Source organism: Janthinobacterium sp. NKUCC08_JDC (assembly GCF_019345575.1). Taxonomy (NCBI): domain Bacteria; kingdom Pseudomonadati; phylum Pseudomonadota; class Betaproteobacteria; order Burkholderiales; family Oxalobacteraceae; genus Janthinobacterium; species Janthinobacterium sp. NKUCC08_JDC. The sequence continues at coordinate 49,227 of NZ_JAHKQW010000013.1, forward strand.
GCTGCCGGCAAAACAAAGGGCAGCACCTGCGCCTTGCCGCGGCGCGCTTCCTGCGCGCGCGCGTCATGGGCGAGGAACTGGTAGGCGATGGCAAACCACGTTTCGCCGACGATGACCTTGCGCGCCAGCGCGAACAGTTCGCGCTCTTCTTTTTCCAGGCGCTGCAGCAAGGCCGCGCAAAAGGCGTCGATGGCCGCGCACAGCTGCTCGGCCTGCGATTCGGAATGGTCGATGGCGGCGCCCGCGCGCTGCTGCACGACGTTGATGCTTTCCAGCGCCGCATGGTTCAAACCGTTGAGCTCATTGAGCAAACCGTCCGCATGCGGCGCGGCCTGGCGGATGGCGGGGATCAGATACATCTCCACCTTGCGCCAGTAGCCGCCCTGGTACAGCCGGCTCAGCCAGTCGCCCGCATACTGCAGCTGGGCCAGATTGAGCCGGCTTTGGTGGCGCAGCTGCACATGCATGTATTTCTGAAAAGCCAGCAGACTCATGCGGATGCTGGCCTGTTCCACCGACAGGGAAACCAATATATATGTTGCCGTAAGCATGCACTCACTCCCGAAAATGGGCTGGATATCTGATCCTGGAAGTGAAAGTGTAAAGACTACCGACAGCGGCCGGTTTGATCCTGCACAAACCGGCGACGGGCCAGCCGCGCTTTCTTTACGGCGCGCGCAAGCCGATATGCAGGTTGACGACGCCAGGCTCTTCCGACGGCGTGACGTCGCCGCCAAAGCTTTTCACCAGCCGCTGCATACCCTTGTTGCGCGCCATGGCCTCGCCCACCAGCGCTTCCGTGCCGCGGCTGCGGAAATAATCGACGAGCTTTTCAAACAGGATGTGGCCCAGTCCCTTGCCTTTCAGGGCCGAGCGCACGGCGATGGCGAAGTCGGCGTGGATGTTATCCGGGTCGGCCACGGCGCGCACCACGCCCAGGGTTTCCGGCTTGCCGTCCGGCCCCGTGTGCGTGGCAATGAAGGCCATGGCGCGGTCGTAATCGATCTGCGTCAGGCGCGCCAGCTGCGACACGGGCAGCTCGCGCATGGATGTAAAGAAGCGCAGGCGCACGTCGTCCGGGTCCAGCGCGTGGAACAGGTCCATGTGCTGCGGCGCATCCTCGGGGCGGATGGGGCGCAGCAGAATCGGCTGGTCCATCCACGTCACCTGCTCTTCCAGTTCCTGCGGATACGGGCGGATGGCCAGGCGGTCGCGCTGCTGGCCCGGCTGCAAGCGGATGCGCGCGTCGAGGGCGATCACGCCATCGGCATCGGCCACGAGCGGGTTGATGTCGAGTTCGGCCAGTTCGCCGATGTCGGCCACCAGTTCGGCCACCTGGATCAGGGTGTAGCAGATGGCGTCGATGTCGGCCGGCGGCTGGTTGCGGTAGCCGGCCAGCAGTTTCGACACGCGCGTGCGCGCCAGCATGTCGCGCGCCAGCACCATGTTCAGCGGTGGCAGGCCGATGGCGTGATCGGCCGTTACTTCCACGGCGATGCCGCCCTGCCCCACGAGGATCACGGGGCCGAAGGCGGCGTCGGTCGTCACGCCGACGATCAGTTCATGCGATTGCGGCCGGCGCGCCATCTGCTGCACCGTGAAGCCGTCGATCAGCGCGTCGGGCCGCATGCGGCGCACGCGCTTGAGCATGGCGGCGGCGGCCGTGCGCAGGATGTCGGGCGTGTCGAGGTCGAGCGCCACGCCGCCCACGTCGGATTTGTGGGCGATGTCGGGCGAATGGATCTTCAGCGCGACGGGATAGCCGATGTCGGCCGCCACGGCCAGCGCCTCTTCCACGTCGGCCGCCATGCGCGTGGTGGCGACGGGAATGCCGTAAGCAGCCAAAATCTCTTTCGAGCGGCATTCGCCGAGCACCGTCTGGCCAGCGGCCAGCGCGGCGGCGACGATTTCGCGCACCCTGGCGCGGCGCGGCGTGGCCGACATGGGCAGCTGCGCCGGCACCTGCATCAGGGTTTCCTGGTTGCGCCGGTACTGCACGATCTGCATGAAGCCATGCACGGCCTTTTCCGGCGTGTCGTAGGTGGGAATGCCGGCCCGGTTGAAGACCTGGCGCGCGGGCGCCACGGTGGTGCCGCCCAGCAGGCATGACAGCACCGTGCGCGAGGTCGCCTTGATCAGCGGTGTGACGGCTTCGGCGATGTCGATCGACGAGACCATGGCCGTGGGCGCGTGCAGCAGCAGCAAGGCGTCCGCCTGCGGCTCGTCGAGCAGCGGCTTGATGGCGTCGGCATAGCGCTGCACGGCCGCGTCGCCGGGCAAGCCCACGGGGTTGTCGTGCGACCAGCCCCGTGGCAGCGCCTTTTCCAGCGCGATCACGGTATCGGGCGACAGCTCGGCCAGCTTGCCCCCGCTGCTCACCAGCGCGTCGGTCGCCATCACGCCCAGGCCGCCGCCGTTGCACAGGATCGCCAGGCGCTCGCCGCGCTGCGAGCGGATGTGCGTGAGGGTTTCCACGGCGTCGAACAGTTCTTCGGCCGAATACACGCGCAGCATGCCGGCGCGGCGGATGGCCGCGTCATAGACGGCATCGGAACCGGCCAGCGCGCCCGTGTGCCAGGCCGCCATGGCCGCGCCTTCCGCCTCGCGCCCCGCTTTCAGGACGATCACGGGTTTGCTGCGCGCGGCCGCCCGCGCGGCCGACATGAACTTGCGCGCGGCCTGGATATCTTCCATGTACAGCAGGATGGCGGCCGTGTCGATGTCGCCGGCCAGGTAGTCGAGCAGGTCGCCGAAATCGATGTCGTAGCTGGCGCCGAGCGAAATGAACTTGGAAAAGCCCACGCCGTGCGCGTTGGCCCAGTCGAGCACGCCCGACACCAGCGCGCCCGATTGCGACACGAAGGCGATCTTGCCGCTCGTCGCGCCGACATGGGCGAAGCTGGCGTTCAAGCCCAGTTTCGGCACGAGCAGCCCCATGCTGTTGGGCCCCAGGATGCGCAGCAGGTGCGGCTTGGCCGCTTTCAGCATGGCCAGGCGCAGCGACTGTTCGCGCACGGGATCGAGGCCCGACGTCATGACGATGGCCGCGCGCGTGCCCAGCGCGCCCAGTTCGCGGATCAGGGCCGTGATGGTGGCGGGCGGCGTGCAGATGATGGCCAGGTCCGGCGCCTTCGGCAAGTGCGCCAGCTTGCGGTAGCATTTCAGGCCCATCAGTTCGTCGTACTTGGGATTGACGGGCCAAATCTCTCCTTGGTAGCCGCCGCCCAGCAGGTTGTACAGGGCGATGGCGCCCAGCTTGCGCTCGCGCGCCGTGGCGCCGATCAGGGCCACCGAGGCCGGCTTGAACAGCTTGTCGAGATTACGGATACTCATGTTCTGGCCTCATGGTTTGCCGGAGCGGCATGGTCACGTCCCAGTGTATAGGATGCGTTGCCAAAAAAACTTGACCTTGTCACGCGTTTCGCAAAAAATCACGCGCCTACCAGCGCGAACGGTGGCTTTCGGTGACGCCCGCCAGCTGCGCCACGATGCGCTTGGGAGACTCCGCGCTGGTGCGCACCCAGCCGCTGAACGTGCCGATGGGCTGGATGTAGCGGCTGGCGGCGATCCACAGGTTCTTGTCTTCGCGCCGCGCGCCTTCCGGCTTGAAGTGCAGGTCCAGCAAATCGTCGTCCGTCCACACATGCCATGGCGCCAGCGGATTGTCGGGATTGAAATCGAAATGTGCGCGGCCCAGCGGATACAGCTGGCCATCGAGCCACAGCGCATTTTCATGCGCGCCGAAATAGCCGGCCTGCAGATTGAAACCGAGGTCCAGGCTGTGCGCCGAAGCCCAGCGCCATTCCGTCTCGCGCGCCAGCAGCCCGTTCGAATAATCGAAGCTGGCCACGCCGTCGTCCAAACTGTAGCCGACGGCGCCGCAGCGCACGGTGCCCCACAAGGGCAAGCCGCCCGACTTTTGCGTCGCATGCACGCTGCCCCCCTCGCCCACGGGGCCGATGGCCAGCAGGGCGGGCGCCACGGGCGGGCCGCATTCCGCATCGATGCCGAAATGGCCGCAATCGAGCCGCAAACGGTAACGCTGCTGGGGCTGGGCCTCGATGCTGATTTTTTGCGACAAAAAACGGAAACGGCTGCTGGCGCCCGCATGCGGCGCCACCGATGCGCACAGGCCGGGCACGCCATCCTGCGAAAAGGTCGCCACGATCTTGCCCTTATGGCGGTCGAAGGCATAGGCGAACGCCGTGCTGGTCCAGCCCAGGTCGACGATGGCCACGCCGCAGAACACGGCCGGTGTCGACAGGGCCACGTAATGCCAGCGCTTGTGGTGGAACAGGCGCCAGAGGCCGCCGCGCGCGTACGGCGGCGCCAGCGCGGCCCATTCGAAAGCATCCAGCTGGCCCGTATAGCGGCCGAAACATGGCTGGCCGTCGGCGTCGAGCAGCGCGGGCGGAGCCGGCGGCAGCATCATGCGGCCTGCCTTGCGGCGGCGCCGCCGTCGTGCAGCGCCTCGGCCAGCAGCGCGCCAAAAGCGGCCGGCTGCGCCTGGGCTATCTCGACCTGCGGACACGCATGCCACAGCGCCAGGCGCCGCACGGCGCCAGCCACGTCCTGCACCAGGCGGGGACTGACGCGCACGCCGTCTTCCAGCGCCAGCGACTTGATCTCGAAGCGCCCCTGCGCGCGGTGCGCCTTGGCGTCCAGGCGTCCCACGAGCGCGCCACGGCGCAAGATCGGCAAGGTGAAATAGCCGTAGCGGCGTTTTTCAGCGGGCGTGTAGCATTCGAGCCGGTAGTCGAAGTCGAACAATTCCAGGGCGCGGCGGCGGTCCCAGACGACAGGGTCGAACGGCGACAATATCGTCGTCAGGGTGGGTGCCAGCTTGCCGGCGGCCGCCGCACACGCCAGTTCCGCGTGATCGGCATGCACGTACACGGCGTCCATCCAGCCATCGACCGTGCAGCGCAGCAGCGCGCCCTCGTCCACCAGCGCCTGCAAATCGTGCGCCAGGCTGGCGCGTGACTGTTTGGTGCGGAAGTAGTCGCTGATCCAGCTGGCGCGCGCCAGGCCCAGCGCCTTCACGCTGGCCAGCAGCAGGCGCCGGCGCACCTGTTCTTCCGGCGGCAGCAAGCCGTCGTGCCAGCCCGGCAGCACCCGTTCGGCCAGGTCATAATAACGCTGGAACTGATGACGCTTGGCGATCATCAGCACGCCCGAGGTAAACAAGACTTCGAGCGAGCGCTTTTCCGGCTTCCAGCTCCACCAGCCGCCCGCCTGGCCATCCGTGCGCTCAAAATCGGCCGAGCGCGCGGCGCCGTTGGCGCGGATATGTTCGAGCACGGAAGCGACGGCTTCGCCCTGTTCGGCCATCCATTTGACGGAGTATTTCCAGCCCATGGCGGCCGGGTCCAGCATGCGGTGGCGGTACAAGCCATAGTCTTCAATGGGCACAAAGCACGCTTCATGCGCCCAGTATTCGAACAGCGCGCCCTCGGCCAGCAATTGCTCGAGCCACGGCTGCGGATAGTCGCCCAGCCGGCTCCACAGCACCAGATACGGGCTGCGCGCCACCACATGGATGGTGTCGATCTGCAGCACGCCCATCTGGCGGATGGCGGCCAGCACGTCGGCCTTCACGGCCTTTTTACGCCGCGCCTGCAGCAAGCCCTGTGCGGCCAGGTGCAAGGCGCGCGCGGCGGCCAGGGAGAGGGGCGCGAGTATCGGTGCGGCGGGCGGAATCGGCAAGGTCAGTTCTTCCTCAAAAAAAGGGGACGCGTCGGCGGCAGGCATTTCAGGAAGATACCGCATTCCCGTCGCGCACCATGCATTTTTTTCTTGAATTTTATTCATGCTTTCGCACATTTTTACTCACCTTGCGCACCAGCATAGTGCAAAAAAACCGGACTATATGAACAGTTGATGACAAGCGCACGAGACTTCTTGACATGCCTCATGCGCTTCTATAACTTAAGAATAATATTGCCATAAGGCAATTAAATTGTTCCCCTATCTTTGCCCCGCAAGGCGCTGCCGTGGCGGTGAAGCACGCGCAACACCATAGGCGGGGATGCGGAGGTAGCCCGTCTGACCAATCTCGCATAACCAATAAAAACAAGGAAGATCGCATGCACACATCCCTGCTTCGGCCCCGGCAGCACCAGGCCGGCTTTATCCACTTTTCCAGGCGGCGCCTGCCGCTGGCCGTGGCCCTGCTGCTGGCGGCATGCGGCGGCGGTGGCAGCGACAAGCCGGCCACGCCCGCCATGGCCCAGCACCTGCTGGCGCAGGCATCGGCCGAAACGGCACTGACGCCAGTCGCCGCCACGGCCAGCTCGGCGGAACGGGGCGACCTGTCGGCCAGCGCCGCGATCGACCGCAACGACGGCACGCGCTGGGGCAGCGCGTTCTCCGACAATGAATACCTGACCCTCGATTTCGGCATCTCGCAGCGCATCACGCGCGTGCATATCGCCTGGGAAAACGCGCACGCCAGCGCCTACCTGCTGCAGGTATCGGACGACAATACGCACTGGACCACCATCCAGAACGTCAGCGACAGCAAGGGCGGCATCGAGGACATCACGGGGTTCGACGCGCAAGGACGCTACCTGCGCATGCAGGGCGTCAAACGCGTGGGCCAGTATGGCTACTCCATCTTTGAAATCCAGGCATTTTCGGGCACACCCGTACTGCCGCCCGTGACGCCGCCCGTCACCGAACCGCCCCCGGTCACCATCGATCCGGGCCAGCCCGGCGTGGCCATCTCGCCCGTGGCCGCCACTTCCTCTCCCGTGGAAAACGCCGGCATGTCGGCCGCCATGGCGATCGACGGCAAGACGGGCACGCGCTGGGCCAGCAAGTTCGAGGACGGCGCCTGGATACAGTTCGACTTCGGCGCGAAGACGCCCGTCGGCTACATGAAACTGCTGTGGGAAAACGCGTACGGCAAGCAATACGCGCTACAGGTATCCGACGACGGGCAGAACTGGTCGCAAGTGCGCTATGTGAGCAATGGCCACGGCGGCACCGAGGAATTCTTCAACCTGGGCATCCATGCCCGCTACATCCGCCTGCAGGGCGTGGCGCGCGCCACGCAGTATGGCTATTCGCTGCTGGAAGTGAGCTTCAAGACGCCGGGTAGCGACAACAGCCTGCCGTCGACCGCGACGTCGGCGCTGAAATTCCCCGCCAACGGCGCCGGCTGGACGCCGCTGCCCGCCGCCGCGCAGCCGCTGGAAAGCCTGCAATTCACGCTCGCCGACGGCACGCTGGTGACGCGCTTCGGCGCGCGCGGCCTGGCGCGCCATGGCCGCGAGCGGGGCGAGGAATGGAATGAGATCGGCTACGGTCCGAATGAAACGGTCGATCCCGTCACGGGCCTGCCGCAGGACAAGGGTCCGGGCAATTACCTCACTTTCGTGCCGCAGTACTTCAAGAACCGCACCTGGGGCGTGGAAATCATCGACAACAGCAAGGTCCGCGGCGTCACCAAGCCTACGCTGATCGTCAACCAGTACACCACCGTCGATTTCCTGTCCGGCGGCGTGGCCTTCTTCCGCGGCTTCGACCGTCCCGGCGTGACGGGCTATGGCTGGATGTCGCCCGGCGAACTGGTGGACCGCAACGTCCCCGTCTGCAAGCCGATGGCCTATCCGGCCAACGACAGGCTGACGAACGCCAACGGCATCAACGGCGCCTGCACCTTGCTGATCAAGGAGTACCCGGGCCATGGCGGCCTCGATGCCGGCGGCATGCCGAATGGCACCGACGTCAAGGCGCGCGCGCTGACGGCTGGCGACATCATCGAAGTGTCGCCATCGATGTTTTCCACCACTGCGTCAATGGCATCGAAAGGCGATGATGGCGGCATCCGCTACTACTCGTACGAATGGACGTATGTGGTGGGCGCGGGACTGCGGCCGTGGTATGGCGTGCAGCCGCGCCTCAATGGCGTGCCCCTGCCGGAAGAAACGCTGTCCGGCGGCCTCGGTTCCGTGTCGTATAACTACTCGGACAACGCCCTGTTCATGTTCCAGCAGCCGCACAACAACATCGGCATGCAGAACATGCAGCGCTTTGTCGAGGGCCGCCGCCTGGTGCACACCAACTTCACCACCGGTGACCACAACGAAGGCGGCAACGACCGCTACGCGCCCGCCGTCGGCCTGCAGGGACAGCGCTACGGCCAGTCGGCCTGCATCGCCTGCCACGTCAACAATGGCCGCAGCCCCGCGCCGATGGCCGTGAACCAGCGCCTCGACACGATGGCCGTGCGCGTCGCCAGCATCAATGCGGCGGGCCAGCAGGTGCCGCACCCGCAATACGGCACGGCGATCCAGATGAATGCCGTGTCGCCGTCCGGCGTGCCGCAAAACTGGGGCAACAGCGTCAGCGTGGGCGGTTTTACGACACGCAAGAGTACCCTGGCCGATGGCACGCAGGTCGAACTGCGCAAGCCGACCTTGGCCTTCGAAGGCCCCGTGCCGCAAATCGTCTCGCTGCGCGCGGCGCCACCGATGATCGGCACGGGCTTGCTGGAAGCCGTGCCGGAAGCCGACATCCTGGCGCGCGCGCGCAGCACGCCGGATGCCGACGGCGTCATGGGCCTGCCCAACTATGTGTATGAACCGGAGACGGGCGCCGTGCGCCTGGGCCGCTTCGGCTGGAAAGCCGCGAAAGCCACCTTGCGCCACCAGGCCGCCGACGCGCTGCTGCTGGACATGGCCGTCACCTCGCCCGTGTACCGCAACCGCGCCTGCATGGCGGGACCGGTGGCCTGCGCGGCGGGCGGCGCCCAGCCGGGCATCTCGGAAGCGGACCTGCAGTCGATCACGCAATATCTGGCCCTGGTGGCCGTGCCGGCACAGCGCAGCATCGCCAGCGGTTTCCCGAAAGGCGTGGCGCCGATCGAGGAACTCAAGGTCGACCCGCAGCAGGTGGCCGCCGGTTCGAAGCTGTTCCAGGGCATGCGCTGCGCCGCCTGCCACACGGTGGAAATGAAGACGGGCGCGGGACATCTGTTCGCGGAACTGCGCAACCAGACCATCCGCCCGTACACCGACCTGCTGCTGCACGACATGGGCCCCGAACTGGCCGACACCTTCACGGAAGGACAGGCGCAAGGCAGCATGTGGCGCACGGCGCCCCTGTGGGGCATCGGCTACACGGAAAAAGTCATGGGCAATGGCGGCAAGGCTGGCTACCTGCATGACGGCCGCGCGCGCAGCCTGACGGAAGCGATCCTGTGGCACGGCGGCGAAGGGACCAAGGCGCGCCAGCGTTTCGAGAATCTGTCGAAGACGGACCGCGAGACGCTGCTGGCTTTCCTGAAGTCGCTGTAAGCATGTGCAGCACCGCTGGCGGGGCCGTCATGGAAACACGACAGTCACCGCCAGCCCCCTGCCCTGCAGCCCTTCGCCAAGGACGATGTCCGCGCCATGCCGTTCGGCGATGCGGCGCACGATGGACAGCCCCAGGCCGCTGCCGGGCAGCTGTCCGCCGCCCAGGCGCACGAAGCGTTCGAACACGCGCTCGTGCAGTTCTGGCGCGATGCCGGGCCCCGTGTCGGCCACGCGCAGATAGCTGCGCCCCTCCTCCACGCCGCAGCTGACGGCCACAAAACCCGGTGCAGGCGTGTAGCGCAGCGCATTCTCGACCAAGTTACGCAGCAGCAGCTGCAGGCTGTCCGCATGCAGCGCGCACGGCGCCGGCGCCATGTTCACGCTTAGCGACAGCCCGTACTGCGCGGCCAGCGCCTGCCATTGCGCGCCCTGCTGCGCCAGCAAGTGCGCCAGGTCGCCCGGCGCCAGCGCTGTCTCCGCTTGCGACTGCGGATCGAGCTGCGCCAGCGCCAGCAGCTGGTTGACGAGGCGCGTGGCGCGCTCCACGCTGGCGCCCAGGGCGGCGATGAATTCCTCGCGTTCGTCCGCGCTGCGGGCCCGCTGCAGCACTTGCAGATTGGTCTTGATGGCGGCCAGCGGCGTGCGCAGCTCGTGCGCCGCATCGGCCGTGAAGCGCTGCTCGTTGTCGCGGCTTTGCCGCACCCTGCCGAACAGGCGGTTTATTTCCAGCAGCAGCGGATGCAGTTCGGCGGGCGCGCCCGCCAGCCTGACGTCGGCCAGTTCATCGGGCGTGCGCGCCGACACTTCATCGGCCGACGCCTGCAGCACGCGAAACACGCGGTGGATGCTCCACCAGATGGCGATCGTGGCCAGCGCCACCAGCAGCAGGCCGAACAGCGCGATGCGGTAAAAGAAGCCGCGGCTGATGTCGTCGCGGTGGCTGGTCGGCTCGGCCACCAGCAGTTGCAAAGTGCGCTGCGGGTCCCACAGCGAAAACAACCGCCAGCGCTGGCCGGCTATGCTGGTCCAGGACAGGCCGTCCGGCGCGCTGCGCGACAGGGCGATATCGGACGCCGCGTCATTGCGGTACAGCACGCGCTGCTGCGCGTCGCGCACCTTGAACAGCAAATACTGATGGGGATTCGGATGGCCGCGCAGCGGCACGTCGATCGGCCCCGTCAAGCCGTGTTTGCGCGCATCCTTTTCCACCAGCGACAGCAGCAGATGGCCCGTCTCGATCAGCGACTGGTCGAACAATTCCTGGCTTTCGCGGCGCGCTTCCACGTACACGATGGCGGCGCTGCCCACCCACAGGGCCAGGGTCAGGCCCAGCAGCACGGCCAGCAGGGTGCGCCGCAAGGACCAGGTTTTCACGCCGCCGCCAGCCGTTAAGAATCTCTTAAGAACTTCTGCGCAAGATCCGGAGCGAAATATTTTTTGGGATGCCATGTCCGCAATTGTAAATGATTCTTATTGCCTCAATGATTCCCATTAGCTTGCACAGCAACACACACCAATAACTCATCCACCATCAGGAGTTTGCATGTCCAACAGCACCCGCCGCGCGCCCCTGCCGCGTCCCACCACCCTGGCCCTGGCCGTGGCTGCCCTGTCCTGCCTGCCGGCGCACGCCCAGACGGGCGCGCCTGCCAGCATGCCGGAAGTGGTGGTCTCCGCTTCCGGTTTCGAGCAGGACATCAAGCAGGCGCCCGCCTCGATCACGGTGCTGACGCGCCAGGAACTGTCGAAGGAGCGTTTCGGCAACCTGACGCAGGCGCTGGAAAGCGTGGAAGGCATCGACGTGGGCGCGGCGGGCGACAAGACGGGCGGCATGAACATCAGCATCCGCGGCATGCCCAGCGACTACACCTTGGTGCTGATTGACGGGCGCCGCCAGAACGCGGCCGGCAATGTCACACCGAACGGCTTCGGCGGCACGCAAACGAGCTTCATGCCGCCGCTGGCCGCCATCGAGCGCATCGAGATCATCCGCGGCCCCATGTCGACCCTGTACGGCTCGGACGCCATGGGCGGCGTGATCAACATCATCACGCGCAAAGTGGGCAAGCAGTGGATGGGCTCCGTCTCGGCCGACTACACCGTGCAGCAGGAATCGGACTTCGGCGACGTGAAAAACGGCCGCTTCTACCTGAGCGGCCCCATCGCCACCGACCTGCTGGGCCTGTCCCTGCGCGGCAGCAAGCAGCGCCGCGACGCGGCCGATATCCGCTCCCCGAATGCGGCCGGCGGAAGTACGGCAGCCAGCATGGGCGCGAACCCCGTGCGTGCGGACATCGAAAACTTTGGCGCGCGCCTGGCCTTCACGCCGAACCGCTACCACACCGTCATCCTCGACGCGGACGCGGGCCGCCAGACCTACGACAATTCGAACGGCCAGCTCGGCACCAAGACCGTACAGGGCGGCTACGGCCCGGAACAAAAATACAAGCGCGACCAGTGGACCCTGTCACACACGGGCCGCTTCGGCTTCGGCACTGTGGACAGCAGCTATATGGTGAACAAGACGGAAACCCTGGGCCGCACGATCCCGCCAGGCACGCCCGGCGCCGTCGCCGGCAGCGCGCGCACGCTGGAAGTGGAAAGCCAGGTCTTCGACACCAAGCTGGTCATGCCATTAGGCAAGCACATGGCGACCATCGGCGCGCAGTGGTGGAAGGCGGAAATGACGGACGGCGTGGCGCCGAAAAAATTCGAATTCACGCAAAAAGCCCTGTTCGTGGAAGACGAATGGCAAGTGCTGGAGAACGTCGCGCTGACCTTCGGCGCCCGTTATGACGATCACAGCATCTTCGGCGGCCAGACCAGCCCCCGCGCGTATGCCGTGTGGAACGCGACGCCGAGCTGGACCGTCAAGGGCGGCGTCAGCAAGGGCTACAAGACGCCGCGCGTGGAGCAACTGTCGCCCGGCATCAACGGTTTCGGCGGCCAGGGCACGATCCCCCTCGTCGGCAGTCCGGACTTGAAGCCGGAAACGAGCACGACCACGGAAATCGGCGCCTACTTCGACAACCTGGCCGGCTGGACGGCCAGCGGCTCCCTGTTCAACAATGAGTTCAAGGACAAGATCACGACGGGCACCGGTCTCGTCAACTGCGACTACCGTCCGTCGCCGAACCGTCCAGGCTGCGTCAGCTTCGGCAACTGGTCCAACGTCGACGCGTTTGGCCAGTCCGTCAACGTGGATGAGGCCGTCACACGCGGCGTCGAACTGAACACGCGCTTCCCGCTGGGCAAGACCTTGTCGGCCAGCGCCAACTACACCTACACGGAAAGCGAACAGAAGAGTGGCAGCAACGCGGGCAAGCCGCTGAGCGACACGCCCAAGCACGCCGTCAATGCGCGCCTGTCGTGGGATATCTCGCGCGAATGGAACGGCTGGCTGCGCGCCGAGTACCGCAGCGAGCGCTTCCGCGATCCGGGCACCTCGGCTTCCACGCGCGCCGCCAAGGCCGCGCTGGGCGACTACAAGGGCTACACCATGCTGCACCTGGGCACCAGCTACCAGCTGAACAAGCGCGTGACATTGAACGCGGCCGTGTACAACCTGCTCAACAAGGACTTCATCGATTACCAGCCGTACCGTGGTTCGTCGGCGCCGACCTTGACCTACGCCAACCGCTATGTCAACAGCCTGGACGGACGCCGCCTGTGGCTGTCGGCCACCGTCGATTTCTGATGAGTTGATGGCTGACCAGCCATAGAGCACAACGGGCTGCCTCAGGGCGGCCCGTTTTCTTTGTCAGGCCGCTTTCGGCTTGTCGATGCAATAACCGATCGCATGCACGGTGCGTATCAAGTCCCGCCCCAGCTTCTTGCGCAAGTGGTGGATGTGCACTTGCACGGCGTTGCTTTCCACTTCGCCGCCCCAGCTGTACAGGTTTTTCTCCAGCTGCTCCCGGCTCAGCACCCGGCCGCCATGTTCCAGCAGCAGTTGCAGGATGCGAAATTCCTTCACCGTCAGGGTCACGGGCAAGCCTCCCTGCGTCACTTGCCGGTCCGCGATATCGAGCACGAGGTCGCCGTGCACGAGGTGCTCGCGCAGGCGGCCCGCGGCGCGGCGGCAGGCGCTGCGGATGCGCGCGGCCAGTTCGTCGAGGTCGAACGGTTTGACGATGAAGTCGTCGGCGCCCGCGTCGAGGCCGGCGATGCGCTCGCCCACCGTGTCGCGCGCCGTGACGACCAGCACGGCGCCGCTGTAGCCATTGTCGCGCAGCACGCCCAGCGCCTGCATGCCGTCCTGCCCGGGCAAGCCCAGGTCGAGCAGGATGCAGCCATAGTCGTGCAGGCGCACGGCCGTGTGCGCGTGTTCGGCGCTCGTGACCCAGTCGACGGCGTAGCCGCCCTGCTCCAGGCCGATCTGCGTGGCGCGGCCCAGCTGCGGGTCGTCTTCGGTCAGCAAGATGCGCATGGCGAAGCGGCGCGGCCCGCTCAGTCCTTTTTCTTGATCAGGCCCGCCAGCGCGGCAAACGGATTGTGCGTGGCCGGCGCCACCTCGGCCGACAGCAGGCCGGCGCCACGGTCCGCTTCCAGGTAGCGCGAGTGCTCATTGTCGTGGCAATACAGGCACAGCAGTTCCCAGTTGCTGCCATCGGGCGGATTGTTGTCGTGGTTGTGGTCGCGGTGGTGCACGGTCAGCTGCTGCACGTTGGCACGCGTAAATTCGCGCATGCAGCGGCCGCAGACCCACGGGTACATCTTCAGCGAGCGCTCGCGGTAGCCGCTCTCGCGCTGGTCGGCGGCGCGGCGCGCTTCGGCCACGATCTTGTCCAGCCGTGCCGCATCGGGCTTTTTACTCTGCATGACAACTTTCGATATGGGAGGTAGAAGCATCCATTTTAATGAGGATGGGGGCGCAATTGTACTTTTTCTGCCACGCCGCCAGCCCGTGTCGCCACCGGCGCACCTTTTTTAGCGTGCGCGGCACCACAGATACTTGATTTAACGCAAAATAAGCCCAGCGACAGACCGCGAACAGACGATGGGCGTGGCGGCGACGGGCTTATGCGCAAGGCAGCCGATTTCGGCTATCATGCGCGCCACGCCGCCCCTCCCTTTTTCCATGAATCTAGCCTGCAAGCGCCCGTGATAGCGATAACGAGACCCCTGCAACGCCTTGCCCGCCGCCTGTACCGCATCAGTCTGGTGCCCCTGTTCGCGCTCATCCTGCTGCTGGCGCTGTGGGCGGCCGTCTACTATCAGGTGGGCCAAGAGCGGGCCAGCGCCGTGCGCGACGCCGTGGCCGCGAGCCAGTCGCTGGCGCGTACCCTGGCCGACCATACCAGTTTCACGCTGCGCCAGACCGACCATGCCACGCAATTGTTCAAGCTCAAATACGAGGAAACGGACGGCGGCCTGCGCCTCAATGAATTCACGCGCCGCCAGGGCCTGCTCGACAGCGTGCTGCCATCGAAGCTGGAACTGCCGATCGCCCTCATCGACGCGCAGGGCAATGTGGTCGACAGCGCCCACGCCTATCTGCCGGAAAACCTGGCCGCGCAGCCATTTTTCAGGGCGCTGGCCGCCAATGCATCCGACACGGTTTTGGTCGACACACCGATGCTCGACGCGGACGGCAAGCGCTGGACCATCCGCCTGGCGCGCCGCCTGAACGATGCGCGGGGCCGCTTTGCCGGCGCCATCGTCATCCACGTCGACCCAACGTATTTTGTCGACGACTACGACCGCCTGAACCTCGACGAGCATGGCGCGCTGATGCTGGTGGCGCGCGACAGCGGCCTGACGGTGGGCCGCATCGGCGAGCAATTGATCCTCAGCGACCGCATCGACTTCCGCATGCCGGGACCGCCGCGGCACGCCCCCGAGGAACTGCTGATCGAGCCGCCCGTCGACGCGACGCCGCGCATCTACAGCTACCGCGAGCTGCCGCGCTACCCGCTGCTGGCCGTGGTGGGCGTGAGCCGCGCCGTTGCCCTGGCCCGCTTTGAACACCGCCGCCTGTTGTATGTGGGCGCGCTGCTCGCCGCCAGCGTGCTCATTGCCGGCTTCACGGCCCTGCTGATGCGCCAGAGCGCGCGCCTGCGCCGCAGCATCCGCCAGGCCACGGAAACGCAGGCGCTGCTGCGCGCGGCGCACCACGGCAGCCTCGACTCCGTGCTGCTGCTGAAAGCCTGGCGCCCCGCCCAGGGCAAGCCGGTGGAAGACTTCATTTTCGCCGACGTCAATGAGCGGGCCGCCGACATGCTGGGCAAGCCGCGCTCCGAACTGCTGGGCCAGCGCGTGCTGGCGCACATGCCGCTGCTGCGCGGCGAGCGTTTCTTCCAGCGCTTCGTGCTGGTGATGGAAACACGCCAGCCGCTGGAAGATGAATTCGAGCTGACACTGGCCTCGGGCGCCACGCGCTGGCTGCGCCACCAGGTGGTGCCGATCACCGACGGCGTGGCCGTCACCTCGCGCGACATCAGCGCGCGCAAGCACGACGAACTGGCGCTGCAGGACAACCGCAGCTTCCTGCAGTCGCTGATCGACCATCTGCCCGTGCTGGTCTACGTGAAAAGCGCACGGCCGGAAAACTTCGGCCAGATGGAAGTGTGGAACAAGGCGGCCGAGGACATCACCGGCCACCTGGCCGCCGACGTCATCGGCAAGACCGATTGCCAGGCCTTCCCGCCCGACTTCGGCCTGCACGACGCCGAGGACGACCGCGCCATCCTCGCCGAGCACGGCGTCATCGACCATACGGAAAAGCCGCTGCGCCTGGCGGACGGCAGCCTGCGCTACCTGCGCGCCGTCTCCGTGCCCGTGTTCGACGAGCGCCAGCAGATCGAACATATCCTGTGCATCGCCGAGGATATCTCGCAGCGCCGCCAGCAAGAGCTGGAACTGCGCCAGAAACAGGCCGAACTGGCCGCCGTCAACGACGCCTCGCCGCTGGGCCTCGTGCGCCTGGACCGCCAGCGCCGCTGCACCTATGTCAACCGCACCTTTGAATCGATCACGGGCTTGCCGCGCGCGGCCGCCCTGGGCGCCGGCTGGACCAGCGCCCTGCACCCGGACGACTATCCGCTGATGCACGTGGCGCTGGAACAGCTGACGCGCAGCCATGCGCCATTCCAGTCCACCTTGCGCTGCCTGCAGCGCGACGGCCGGCTGGTCTGGGTCTCCGTCAAAATTGCCCCCATCCTCATCGACGGCAAGATCGAAGGCTACGTGGGAACCCTGGACGACATCACCACCTTGCGCGAATCGGAAGTGGCGCTGCTGGAAAGCGAAGCGCGCCTGCGCACCATCGCAGACACCTTGCCAGCCATGATCGCCTACATCGACGCCGACCAGGTCTACCGCTTCCTGAACATCGCCTATGAACGCGAATTCGGCCTGACGGGCCGCCAGGCGCTGGGCAAGCGCGTGCGCGACACGGTGGGCGAGGCGCGCTACCGCACGGTGGCGCCGTATATCGAAAGAGTGCTGGCCGGTGAAACCTTGAGCTTCGAGGAAGAAGACGAGAAGGAAGGCATCGAGCGCTGCCTGGAAGTGATCTACATCCCGCAGATCGGCGAAGACAAGCTGCAGGTGGTGGGCTTTCACGTGATGCGCCAGGATATCACCGTGCAAAAGCGCGAAAAACAGCGCCTGCTGAAGCTGGCCCAGGTCGATGCGCTGACGGGCTTGTCGAACCGCGCCGGCTTCCAGCAAAAACTCAGCGACGCCATGCACGCGAGCCGCCAGCAGCAGCACCTGATGGCCGTCATGTACATGGATATCGACCGCTTCAAGCCCGTCAACGACACGCACGGCCACGGCACCGGCGACGCCCTGCTGCGCGCCTTCGCCCAGCGCCTGACGCACACCATGCGCGCCACCGACATCATCGCCCGCCTGGGCGGCGATGAATTCACCATCATCATGGAACAGATCACCCGGCCAGAAGACGCGGCCGTGCTGGCGGAAAAAATCGTCGCCGCCATGCAGCAGCCGTTCGAACTCGATGGCATCACCGTGCGCATTTCCGCCAGCATCGGCCTGGCCTTCTACCGCGACGAAGACATTTCCCCCGCCGTGCTGCTGCAGCGCGCCGACGTGCTGCTGTACAAGGCCAAGCAGGATGGACGCAATACATACAGAGCTGGCGCATTGACGGCTTGATGGCTGAGGGCAAGCCCAACTGAAGGCTGGGGTCAGTCGCTTCGCGATCGGCAAGTTCCCTACCAGGAAACATGCCCCCAACGGGTCTGACCCCTATCATTCCTGCTATATTGGCGCCTGTCCTCCCTACCGTTGCCACACCATGCGCCTGCTGCACACTTCCGACTGGCATCTGGGCCAGACCCTGCACAATTTTGAAAGGGGCTACGAACACCAGCGCTTCCTCGACTGGCTGCTCGACACGCTCGTGGCAGAACAGGCCGACGTGCTGCTGGTGGCGGGCGACGTATTCGACAACGCCAACCCGTCGGCCGCCTCGCAAAAGCAGTTATATGTCTTCCTGCAGCAGGCGCGCGCGCGCCTGCCCGCGCTGCAGCTCGTCGTCGTCGCCGGCAACCACGATTCGGCCGGCCGTCTCGAAGCGCCCGGTCCCCTGCTGGCCGCGCATGGCACCCACGTGATCGGCCATCTGCTGCGCGACGAGGCAGGCAATATCGACCTCGAGCGCCTGCTGCTGCCGCTCACCGGCGGCGATGGCCAAGTGCAGGCCTGGTGCCTGGCCGTGCCCTTTTTGCGTCCCGGCGACGTGCCGAAACTGCCGGCCGGCAACACGCAGGACGCCTACCTGGGCGGTATCGCCCTGCTGTACCGCCAGCTGGCGGACCTGGCGCTGGCGCGCCGCCAGCCCGGGCAAGCCATCGTCGCCATGGGCCACTGCCACATGGTGGGCGGCGAAATGTCGAACGAGTCCGAGCGCCGCATCGTCATCGGCGGCACGGAAATGCTGCCTTCGGGGATTTTCGATACCGCCATCGCCTATGCGGCGCTGGGCCATTTGCACAAGGCGCAGGCCGTGGGCGGTCAGGAGCACATCCGCTACTGCGGCAGCCCGATTCCCCTGTCGTTCGCCGAAGTACACTACTGCCACCAGGTGCTGTGCCTCGATATCGACGGCGAAGCGCTGCAATCCGTGCGCGCCATCGAAGTACCGCGCGCCGTGCCGCTCTTGCGCGTGCCCGCCACGCCGGCGCCGATAGACGAGGTGCTGGCGCAGCTGGCCGCCCTTGACGTGCCCGCCGCGCCACCGGAAGCGCAACCCTTCCTGGAAGTGCGCGTGCGCCTCGATGCGCCAGAGCCGGGCCTGCGCACGCGCATCGAAACGGCGCTCGACGGCAAGCCCGTGCGCCTGGCGAAAATCGAAACGTCGAGCGCCGCGCGCAGCAGCGCGCCCGAGAACCTGACGCTCGACCAGTTGGCACAGCTGCAGCCCGACGACATCTTCCGCCGCCTGTACCTGCAAAAATATGGCAAGGAAGCGCCACCCGAACAACTGTCGGCCCTGGCGGAACTGCTGCTGCCCGGCGCGTGAGCGCAACTGAAGAACCATGAAAATACTGAAAATCAGCGGCAAGAACCTGGCCTCGCTGGCCGGCGAATTTGAAGTCGACTTCCAGCAGGAGCCGCTGGCGTCTTCCGGCCTGTTCGCCATCAGCGGCCCCACGGGCGCGGGCAAGAGCACCTTGCTCGACGCCTTGTGCCTGGCCCTGTACGACGCCACGCCGCGTTTGCTGAAAGTGCTGGGACGGGGCAGCGCCCTGCCCGACGTGGGCAAGGAAACCGTCAATGCACAGGATACGCGCACCCTGCTGCGGCGCGGCACGCCCGACGGTTACGCGCAAGTGGACTTCGTCGGCAACGATGGCGCAAGCTACCGCGCGCGCTGGAGCGTGCGCCGCTCGCGCACCAAGGCGGAAGGCGCGCTGCAGGCAACCGCCATGAGCTTGCACCAGCTGCCCGCGCTGCAGCCCATCGGCGGCACCAAGACGGAAGTCAAGGAAGAGATCGAAAAGCGCATCGGCCTGTCGTTCGACCAGTTTACGCGCGCCGTGCTGCTGGCGCAAAACGAGTTTTCCACCTTCCTCAAGACGGAAGACAATGAACGGGGAGAGTTGCTGGAAACCCTGACGGGCAGCAGCATCTATACCGATATCTCCATGCGCGCCTTCGAGCGGGCGAAAAAGGAAAAGCAGGTCCTCGAACGCCTGGGCGAAAAACTGGCCGACCAGCGGCCCTTGTCGCCGGAAGAACGGGCGGAGACCGAGGCGCTGTGCAGCGCGGCCGACACCACCCTGCACACCATCGACTTGCGCAAGGCCGTCCTGGAACTGCAGCAGCGCTGGCACCAGGAGACGCACAAGCTGCAAGCCCAGGTGGCGGCGGCGAAAGAGGCGCTCGATGGCGCGGATGCCGAACGGGCCGCCGCCGAAGAGCGCCGCGCGGCGCTGGCGCAGTGGGAATTGCTGCAGCCGGCGCGGCCCCTGATCGACGACGTGGCGCGTCTGGCGAACGACATCGCCAGCACCGGCGCCGCGCTGGAAGCGTCGCGCGCGCAGGCGACGCAGGCCGTGGCCAGCGAAGCGCAACTAGCGCAAGCCGTGCAGCTGGCGGCAGCGGCCTTGCTGGCGAAGGAAACGGCGCAGCGCGATGCGGCGCTCCTGCTCGACCAGGCCAAGGCGCTCGATGCCGGCATCCTGGCCCAGCTGCCCGCGCATGAGCAGGCAAAGCAAGCGGCGCAAGGTGCCGACCAGGCCAACGAGGCGGCGCGCGCCGCGCTGCACACGCTGCAGCAGCGCCAGCAGACCGCGCAGGCGGAACAGGAAGCGGGCAGCCAGTGGCTGGCATCGCACCAGCAGTGGCAGGCGCTGGCGCAATCGTGGCAGTTGTGGGATCAATTGTTTACCCAGGCCGGGCAAGCGGCCGCGCAAGCCGATGCGGCCGACGCCAGCATGGCCGCATCGGCGCGGCAGGTGCGCCAGGCCCTTGACGCCACACAGGCGGCACAAGCAGCGCTGGCCAGCGCCGCTGCCGCGCTGGCGCTGCGCGATGCCGAACGGCGCGAGGCGCTGGCGGCCGTGCAAGCCATCGATGGCCTGGGGCTGCAGGAACAGCGCGGCCAGTTGGAGGCACACGCGCGCATCTTGAGCACCGCGGAAAAAACCTGGAGCGAACTGGCACGCCAGCGGCAGGCGCTGGCGCACTGGCAAGCGAGGGCGGCCCAGCTGGCGCAGGCCGCGCAAACGGAAAGCACGGCACTGGCGGCGGAAGCGGCGCAAACGGCGCTGCTGGAGGCTCGCCTGGCGCAGGCGGAAAAATCGTTGAAGGGCGCCGAAGCGGCATGCGCGGCCAGTGTCGAGCAGTTGCGGGCCAATTTGCAGAACGAGCAGCCCTGCCCCGTCTGCGGCGCGCTGGAACACCCGTACAGCCACGCCGATGATGCCTTGCAGGCGATGCTGGCCAGTTTGCAGGATGACGTGCTGGCCTGCCGCACGCAGGCGCGCGGCAATCTGGAAAGGCTGGCCACGCACAAGGCGGCACTGGCCGCCCATATGCGCGAACAGGCGCAAACGGCGGAAGAACTATCTGCACTGCCGCCCGCCATCGATAGCCTGAACGCACAGTGGCAGCCGCATGCGGATACCTTGCAGCTGCCGCAGGAAGACGAGCGCACGGACTGGTTCACGCAGCAGCTGGCGGCCAATGCGGCAGGCTTGCAGGCGCTGGCGCAGCAGGAAACGGCTCTGCGCCAGGCCGGCGCGCGGCGCGAGCAGACGCAGGCGGCGCACGAACTGGCGTCCAGCGAGCACGCACGCTGCACCAGCACCGTCGCCGATGCGCAAGCGCGGCTGGCGCAGCTGCAGGCGCAGCAAGCGGCCAGCGTAGACAAGGGCGAGACGGCGCGCGCCATGCTCGATGCCTTGCTGGCGCAGCTCGATGGCGCCTTTGCCGACGCCGACGGCGCCGAGGACTGGAAAGAGGGCTGGCGCGCCGGCCCGGCCGACTTCCGCGCGGCGCGTGAATCGGAAAGCCGGCAATGGCTGAAACAGCAGGCGGACCAGGACAAGCGCGGCCACGCACTGGCGACCCTGGCCGCGCAACTGGAAGCGGCGCTGCTGGCCGCCGGCAAGGCGCGGCACACGGCGCAGGAAGCCCATGCCGCCTTTGCCGCCGCCGACAAACAACGCACGGCGCTGCAAGCGCAGCGCAACGCGCTATGGCAGGGCCAGAGCGTGGCCGAGGTCGAGCGCAGCCTGGCAGCGGCCATCGCGCAGTCCAAAGAACAGCTGGCGCGGCAGCAAACGGCGGCGCAGTCGGCCAGCCAGCAACGCACGCGCCTCGACGAAGCGTGCGCGCAGCTGTCACAGCGCCTGGCCGCCATGCGCGAACAGGAACACGGCGCCGCCGCCGCCCTGCACGACTGGCTGCGCCAGTTCCAGGATGCCCATCCGGCCCACGCACCCGCCGACATGGCCGGCTTGCGCGCGCACTTGGCCATCGCGCCGGACGCCATGCGCGCCGAACGCGACGCCCTGCAAGTGATCGCCGACCGCCACACGGCAGCCGTTTCCGTGCTGGCCGAACGGCGGCAGCAGCTGGCCGCGCACGTGCAGCAGCCGCCCGAAGCGCTGGAAATGGACGTGGCCGCGCTGCAGGCGGCGCTCGACGCCCTGCTGCAGGAACGCCAGGCGGCCAACGAGGAAGCGACGCGCTTGCGCCTGGCCATCGCGCAGGACGACGCCCGGCGCCACAGCGCGCAAGCGATGCTGGCGCAAATCGAGGCGCAAGCCGTCATCGAGCGGCGCTGGGCCAGCCTGAATGAACTGATCGGCTCGGCCGACGGCAAGAAATTCCGTAACTACGCGCAGCAATTCACCTTGGAGGTGCTGCTCGGCTATGCCAACGCGCACCTGAACCACCTGGCGCGCCGCTACCAGCTGGAACGCATCGACAACCCGAACAATCCGTCGCTGGGCCTGATGGTGCGCGACCAGGACATGGGCGGCGAGCTGCGCTCCGTGCATTCGCTGTCGGGCGGCGAATCGTTCCTCGTCTCGCTGGCCCTGGCGCTGGGCCTGGCCTCGCTGTCCTCGAACCGCGTGCGCGTGGAATCGCTGTTCATCGACGAAGGCTTCGGCAGCCTGGACACGGAAACCCTGCGCGTGGCCATGGATGCGCTCGACGGCTTGCAAGCGATGGGCCGCAAGGTGGGCGTCATCTCGCACGTACAGGAAATGACGGAACGCATCGCCACCCGCATCCTCGTGCAGCCGGGGTCCGGCGGCAAGAGCGTGGTGACCGTACGTTAGGTCGCTAACGGCTGGCCGGCTCCCGGCACAGCCTGAGCATATCCCAGCCCAGCTCG
This sequence comes from Janthinobacterium sp. NKUCC08_JDC, assembly GCF_019345575.1. Lineage (NCBI taxonomy): Bacteria > Pseudomonadati > Pseudomonadota > Betaproteobacteria > Burkholderiales > Oxalobacteraceae > Janthinobacterium > Janthinobacterium sp. NKUCC08_JDC. The sequence goes on from NZ_JAHKQW010000013.1 coordinate 71,853, forward strand.
CGGCGGATCTGCTCGGGGTCGGGCGGCGGCCGGCGCTGTTCCAGCTCCGCTTTCAGCCACTTCCTGACCAGCTCCTTGGCGGGCTGTGCAGGCTTCTCCTTGTCATGCTTGTCCATGGTGCTACCTCGTTCAATGGATACCAGATGGCCTCCGTACTCTCTCAACGTGATAGACCTGATTCAGTTGACTTCCGCGTGGCGCAGTTGCAACAGTATGTAACAGCAGGCGGAGTGGGGTAAAATCCCGCCCTTCGCATATGTTCCCGTATGCCCCGCAACAGTTCAAGGAAGCCCATGAAAGCCGCCCGCAGCCTCACCTTCAAGTGCGTCAAATGTCACAAATCCATGCAGGTCTACCTGCAAAAAGTCTCCGCCTGCTCGCATATCCAGCCATACCAGGGCATTTGCGCATGCGGCGAACTCAAGCGCCACGCCACGGGCCAGGCCGATGCCGTCAAGTCCTACCTGGAATCGGCGGACGGTAGCTGGTCACACCACCACTAATGGTTAAAGAATGGGCGTAGAACGCCGTTAATAACGGTACTTCGCTCATTGAGAAACCGCCATGTCCCAGCTTCCCGCCCTCGCCAGCCGTCAACCCGCCTCGAATACGCTGGCTGGCCAGCAGCCGTCCCGCACGGGCAACGGCGCCACGGGCCTGGCCGGCTCACCCCTGATGCAGCGCACGGCGCAAGACGTCGTGGCCCTGTCGAAGAATGGCCTGGACCTGTCGGCCAAGGGGCTCTCGCAACGGACCGATGCGCTGGGCAACGCCACCGTCGACGTGGCGCAGGATTTTCTGAGCAACATGACGCGCCAGCTGTTCGGCGACGGCGCCACCGTTGCCTTCGATTCCGTCGATCTGCAGGCGGGAGCCAGTTTCAGCAGCGGCGGCGCCAGCGTCTCGGGCCCCAATGGCAGCAGCCGCGCGGCCGCCTTCAGCCTCGATGAAAACGCGCATTTCATCGGCAAGGGCAAGATCACGACGGCCGACGGCCAGACCTTCGACTTTGAAGTGGAAGTCCAATATCAATCGAATATCAGCGCGGGCGTGCTTGAACACACCCAAAGCGAAACGCCGGAAGCCCCGGCATCCGATGACGGTGCCCTGCCCGTCAAACAGTTGCCCGACACACATTTCGCCGGCAACCTGCACGACCTGTTCAAGCTGCTGGGCCAGCAATTGCAAAGCAATCTCTATCAGGGCCTGCCCGATGGCGCCAGCGTCAGCGGCAACGATGGCGACCTGGCGGGCAGCCTGAGCTTGCGTTTGCTCAAACTGGTGCAGCCGGACGCGGTGGCCGACACCGGCAAGAATGCCGTGGAAGCCACGCCGGAAGAGCAGGCGCGCGCCCGCGCGCTGGCGCTCGCCTATGGGACGGACAGCGCCGGCAGCACAGACGGCACGGCCAGCAACGTATAATGGAAGACGGCCTGCGCAGGCGACCATGCCGCGCGCCCCCTTCTATCGATTGAATCCCATGTCCGACACCTCTTCACCTACCGTTCATCCGCAGATCCACTGGAGCGAAAACGGCGCCGAACACGCGGCCCGCTGGCGCTCGGAAAGCGGCATGCCGCCGCCCAAGCGCGTCGTCATCGCCGATGACCGCACGACGGCCGACCAGGCTTACCGCCTGGCCTGCGAAGGCACGGCCATGCTGTGGCGCGGCGACTTCCAGAACGCGCGCCAACTGCTGCAGGCACTGGCGCGCCGCGCCGACCACAAGAACGACAAGCCAAGCAAGAAGGCCAAGGCCGCCAAGCTGGCCAAGCCGGAACCGACCGCCACGGAAGCGTTCCATCTGCACCGCCAGGCCCAGTCGCAACGCGCCCGCACCCTGGCCATGCTGCTGCTGCCTTTTGATGCCGACTACACGATCCCGCTGCGCCGCGCGCCGGACGTGAAACTGGCGTGCAATGAAGCGTATGGCCGCGGCGAAGAGCCGTTTATCGCCTCCTTGCGCGAACTGCTGGGCCTGATCGGCGCGCACGAATGGCGCCGCACGGGCGTGGAACTGCCGGCCCTGGGCCAGCGCATCCATCCGCACTACGGCGTGTTCGCGCCGATCCGCGGCGAATACGTGGGCCTGGTGGCGGAAGCGCCGCTGCCCGCGCGCGCCAGCCTGGCCTTCGACATCGGCACCGGCACCGGCGTGCTGGCCGCCGTGCTGGCGCAGCGCGGCGTCGCCCGCATCGTCGCCACCGACCAGGACCCGCGCGCCCTGTCCTGCGCGCGCGAAAACCTGGCCCGCCTCGATGTGATCGACAAGGTCGAGGTGGTGCAGGCCGACCTGTTCCCTGCCGGCCGCGCGCCGCTCGTCGTGTGCAATCCGCCCTGGCTGCCGGCCCGCCCCAGCTCGCCGATCGAATACGCCGTCTACGATCCGGACAGCCGCATGCTGCGCGGCTTCCTCGCCGGCCTGGCCGACCACCTGGAGCCAAACGGCGAAGGCTGGCTGATCCTGTCGGACCTGGCCGAGCACCTGGGCTTGCGCCCGCGCGCGCAATTGCTCGAATGGATAGAACAGGCGGGCTTGAAAGTCATCGACCGCCTGGACGTGAAACCCACGCACCCGCGCGCGCAGGACGCCACCGACAGCCTGCATGCGGCCCGTTCTAAGGAAGTCACCTCGCTGTGGCGCCTGGCGGCGGCGTAATCGAAGGTCTGAAACCCGGCCATTGCGCATTGCAGCAAACCCCGCTATAATTCGCCTGCGGGGTGGAGCAGTCTGGCAGCTCGTCGGGCTCATAACCCGAAGGTCACAGGTTCAAATCCTGTCCCCGCAACCAGATATATAAAAAGCCGCTGATTCTTGCAAAGGGATCAGCGGCTTTTTCCATTGCGGCGCAGCATGCCTACCGCCCTCATGCAAAGCAAATGCCCTTCGTGTCAATCCGCTCTTTCGCAATGCAACAAACTCGGTTATAATTCGCCTGCGGGGTGGAGCAGTCTGGCAGCTCGTCGGGCTCATAACCCGAAGGTCACAGGTTCAAATCCTGTCCCCGCAACCAATACATAAAAACCGCTGATTCCTGCAAGGGAGTCAGCGGTTTTTTTCATTCCGCGCCAGGCCCGCTTTTTACACGGCGACGCTGGCCCTGATCTGCCTGGCCGCCGCGTGCAGGCTGGCCGCCACTCTTTCCAGCTTGTCGGCGCCCGCCGTTTCGGCCAGGGCGGCAAAGGCGCTGATATGAAACGTCGCCACCATGGCTGGCGACACTTCGAGCTCGAGCGCCGTCTTGCTCAGCTCCGTCGACGCTTCGAGATAGGGCTCGCTGCCCGCCTCGAACGCCTGCTTGGTTTCCAGCAATTCCTGGCCGCCTTCGGCCTTGGCCAGGCAGGCATCGACTTTTTGCTGGAAGGCCGGCAAGGTGTCGCGCACGGGGCCGGGCTCAGGCGCCGCTTCCGGTTCCGGTTCCACTGGCGCAGGCGTGGCTGCGGCCGGCTTGCCCGCCGCCGGTATGTCGCGCATCGTCAGCCAGCGCTCGACGGCGAGGAAATCGGCAAACGGCTCGGCCACCTTGGGGTTCATCAGCCAGACTTCGCCCGTGCGCCAGTCGATCCGGGCGCCGCGCTCGTTTCTGGCCAACAGAATATCCTTGCCGCCATCGGGGTTCGACACCCGGCCGATATCGAGCCAGTTCATCAATTCCGCCTGGCGCGACATCGCGTTGACCCGATGAAAATAGGCCAGCCATAAAAATCTGGCGACCAATAGAATCAGGGCACCGCCAACCATCCACATCATTTTTCGCTCCGCTCCGCACCACATCGACAAGCCGCATTTTCTCACATGAAAGCTTGCGCTAAGGAAACTTTTACATCTACCGTGTGCAGGCGCAAATCCGGCACAGCGCGTGGCCCGGGCGCGCAGTCGCATTTCAGCAACGCCGCGTTTTCCTGATTGCCTGGCGCGCGCCGCTGCGTTATTATGAGAACAATTCTCATTTAGATTAAGCTATCCCGCCCTCTTCGCATGCTGTCCGCCCCTTCCCCTCCGTCCGACTTTCAGGCCCTGTATGCCGAGCACCATTCCTGGCTGCTGCACTGGCTGAAGCGCCGCCTGCACGATGCGGGGCTGGCCGGCGACCTGGCGCAGGATACCTTCATCAAGATCTTCGTTGCGCGCAGCAGTGCCGGGATCGCGCAGCCGCGCCCTTTCCTGGCCACCATCGCCAAGCGCCTGCTGGCCAACCACTGCCGGCGCGAAGAACTCGAACGGGCTTACCTCGACGCCCTGCTGCACCAGCCGCAAGCGAGCACGCCGTCGCCGGAAGCGATGTCCATGGTGCTCGAATCGCTGCAGCTGGTCGACCGCGCGCTGGACCAGCTGTCCGCCAAGGCCAGGGCCGCTTTCCTGCTGGCCCACCTGGACGGCATGACCTACGCCGAGATCGCCGCCGAACTGGGCACCACCACGCATTCCGTCAAAAAATACCTGAGCAAGGCCAACCTGCTGTGCTTTTTTGCCGTGCCCGATTTTGCCGCCTCCTGACATGCGCGGCGCCACCGTCTACGCACAGGGCCAGCCCATCGACCTGGCCATCGCCATGCAGGCAGCCGAATGGCTGGCCACCCTGATGAGCGGCGAAACGACGCCGGCGGAAAAAACGGCCTGGCAGCAGTGGCGCCAGGCGCACCCCGACCATGAACGGGCGTGGAAACACATCGAAAGCGTCAGCGGCGGCTTGCGCGAACTCGATGCGCAGGCCAGCCGCACGGCGTTGACACAGCGCTCCCGCCCTGCCTCGACCATCTCGCGCCGCCGCAGCCTGCAGTTGCTGGCGTGGGTATCGGCCATCGGCCTCACGGGCTGGTTCGGCGCGCGCTCCGAATATGCGCCCGACATGGCCCGCGCCGCGCTGGCCGACCTGTCGACCGGCGTGGGCGAACGCCGCGAACTGACCCTGCCCGACGGCAGCCGTTTGCACCTGAACAGCGGCAGCGCCGTCAACATCCGCTACACGGGCACGCAGCGCCTGCTGCAACTGGTGCAGGGCGAAGTGTTCATCGCCACGGCCCGCGAAACGGGCATGCCCTACCGCCCCTTCCTCGTCGAAACGGCGCAAGGCCACGCGCAGGCGCTGGGCACGCGCTACTCGGTGCGCCAGGCGAACGGCAGCACCCTGGTCGCCGTCGAGGAAGGCGCCGTGCGGCTGATGCCGCGCCATGGCAACGCCAGCCCCGTGCTCCGCGCGGGCCAGGGCGGCGGCATGACGGCGCAGACTACCTTGCCCGCGCACGCCGTCTCGCCCGACATCTGGGCCTGGCGCCAGGGCTTGTTGCTGGCCGACGCCATGCCGCTGCGCGACTTCCTGCATGAACTGAGCCGTTACCGCCACGGCTTGCTGGGCTGCGACGACGCCGTCGCCGGCCTGCGCATCTCCGGCGTCTTCCCGCTGGCCGACCTGGATGCCGTGCTGCTGTCGCTGCCCGACTCCCTGCCCGTGGACGTGCGCCTGCGCACGCGCTACTGGGTGCAGGTCGAGGCGCGCCAGCCGCGCTGAAAATATATCTTGACGCCGGCGCAAAAAAAAGTACCCGCTTCCGATTCTCGCGTGACCTGTGTAGGCAACGTTCTTTTTTGACGACTACACCACAAGGTAACCATGTCTCCTGCCATTCATTCCAAGCCGCGTATCAAACCCATGGCGTATGCCATCGAGCTCGTCTTCATCGGTTCGGCCCTGCTGCTGAACGTCCAGACGCCAGCCCTGGCGCAGGAAAGCGCGGCCGCCGCTGCGGCCAGCCTCGACTTCCAAGTGCCGGCCGGCGACCTGGCCACGGCGCTGCGCCAGGTCGCCAGCCAGTCGCGTGTCATCCTCAGCTTCACGCCGGAGCAGACGCGCGGCAAGACCTCGGCCGGCTTGAGCGGCCGCCACGACGTGCTGGCCGCCCTGAACGGCGTGCTACGCGGCACGGGCCTGAAGGCCGAGCGCAGCGCCAACGGCAGCTATGTGCTGCGCCCGGCCGATGCGGCGGCGGGTGGCGAAGCGATGGCGATGATGCCGGAAGTATCGGTCAAGGCGCAGCAGGATGCGACGGAAGGCTCGGGCGCGTATGTCTCCACCCTGCCGATCGCCACGGCCACGCCGCTGGGTCTGTCGGTCAGGGAAACGCCGCAGTCGGTCAGCGTCATCACGCAGCAGCGCATGCAGGACCAGGGTTTGAACACGATCGCGCAAGTGATGGCACAGACGCCGGGCATCACGCTGTTCTCGCTGGGCAGCGAACGCACGGGCTTTACTTCACGCGGCTATTCGATCACCAATTACCAGCTCGATGGCGTCAGCACGCATTCGGAAAACCTGGGCCTCAATGCGATACCGTCGCAAAGCCTGGCCGACATGGCGCTGTACGACCGCATCGAAGTGCTGCGCGGCGCCTCGGGCCTGATGACGGGCGCGGGCGACGCCTCGGGCGCCATCAACATGGTGCGCAAGAAGCCGACGGCGCAGTTCCAGGCCTCCGTCGAGGGCGAGCTGGCTTCCTACGATGAGCGGCGCGCCATGGCCGACGTCTCGGGTCCGCTGAACGAGACTGGCACCGTGCGCGGCCGCCTGGTGACGGTGTACGAAGAAGGCGACAGCATCATCGACGGCTACAGCCGCAACAAGAAAGTGGTCTACGGCGTGGTCGAAGCGGATCTGTCACGCGACACGAAGCTGACGGCCGGCGTCACGCACCAGCGCAAGCGCTCGAACGGATCCTTGTCCTACCTGGGCTTCCCCCTGTTCTACAGCAATGGCGCCATGACGGACCTGCCGCGCTCTTTCAGCCCGGCCGCCAAGTCGAACCGCTTCGACACCAATTCGACCGACCTCTTCGTCACTCTGGAACACGCGCTGACGAACGACTGGAAGCTGAAAATCTCGGCCAACCGCGTGCAATCGTCGCAGGAAGAACGCGCCGTCTACCTGAGCGTGAGTGGCGGCTTTCCCGACCAGGCCACGGGCGATGGCCTGAGCTTGAACGCCGACTACCGCGACTACCAGCTTCAGGTCAACAGCGTGGACGTCAATGTGCGCGGGCCGTTCAGCGCGTTCGGCCGCCAGCACGAGCTGGTGCTGGGCATGGACTACAGCGAATTTCAAAGCACGACCGATGGCCGTTTCGACAGAGGCGTCGAAAACACGCCCGTCAACCTGTACCGCTGGAATCGCACGGCAACGCCCGTGTTTGGCGGTACCACCGTCATCTACGACAGCACGCGCCGCCAGGCCAGCGCCTACGCGGCCAGCCGCTTCAACCTCTCCGAACGCCTGAAACTGATCGCTGGCGCCAAGGTGCTGCGCTACAGCGAGAACTACATCTCGGACGCGCCGTCCGTGAATTTTTACAGCGCGTCCCCCGCCTCGGAGAGCCGTGTCTTCACGCCGTATGGCGGCCTCGTATTCGATATCGACGGCACGCACAGCGCCTACGCCAGCTACTCCACCATCTACCAGCCGCAAGCATCGCAAGACCGCTACGGCAAGCTGCTGGCGCCGCGCGAAGGCAAGACCTTTGAAGCGGGCATCAAGAGCGGCTGGCTCGATGGCCGCCTGAACACCTCTGCCGCGCTGTACCAGATCCGCCAGAGCAATCTGTCCGAATCGGACCCCGGCTACACCGTGCCTGGCACGAACAATCCTGCCAACCGCGCCATCAAGGGCGCCAAGACCCAGGGCGTGGACGTGGAAGCGACGGGCGCCATCACGCCGGACTGGAATATTTCGGCATCGTGGTCGTACAGCCAGACGGAAAACAATGCCGGCAAGGCCATCCTGACCACCTTCCCGCGCCACCTGGTGAAACTGTGGACGACCTACCGCCTGCCCGGCGACCTCAATCGCCTGACCATCGGCGGCGGCGTGAACTGGCAAAGCCGCGTGTATTCGGACATCGACGCGTGGCAGATCAACAGCACCATGCACTGGGAACAGAAGGCGTACTCGGTGGCCAGCCTGATGGCGCGCTACGACGTCAACGACAAGCTGTCTGCCACCGTCAACGTGGCCAATCTGTTCGACAAAAAATACACGGCTTCCGTGTCGGACTGGTGGTACTCGGGCATGTATGGTCCGGCGCGCAAGGTGGCGCTGAGCGTGCGTTACCAGTTCTAGCATTTCACACCGGCGCAGGGCCGGTGATACAATTTTCCCGCTTCACGGGCGTTGCCGGCCATTGCCGCCAACGCCCGTGCCCATAGAGACACCCAAGGAGAATGTGTGAAGGACCTCGCCCCCGCCCTGCCAGCCGATCCGGCCGACCAACCCGCCAATCCCTCGCGCCGGCGCATTTTCCAGGCTGCTTCCGCAGTCGGCCTGGCCGCCAGCCTGCCGGCGCTGGCCGACGCCGCGCCCGCCAAAAAGACCATCGCCAAGGGTTCGCTCGACGCGAAACTCAAGGCGCACGTCAAGAACGTGGTCGTGATCTACCTGGAAAACCGCAGCTTCAACAACCTGTTCGCCAATTTCCCCGGCACCAGCGCGCCCCTGTCCGCCGTCACGGCGGAACAGGCGCAGCAGCTGGACCGCGACGGCAAGCCGCTGGCCACGCTGCCGAAGATCTGGGGCGGCCTCGTGCCGAACCAGCAAAATATCGGCGGCACCGATTACCTGATCAAGGAAGACCAGATTTCCGGCCTGCCCAACGCGCCCTACAAATTGAGCGACGCGGCCGGCAAGCCCCTGCCCGAGAGCATCATCACGCGCGACCTCGTGCACCGCTTCTATAACAACCAGATGCAGATCAACGGCGGCAAGAACGACGGCTTTGCCGCGTGGGCCGACAGCGGCGGCCTGGTGATGGGCCACTACGGCGAAACGTCGAAAAACCTGAACCTGTGGCAAATCGCCGAGCAGTACACGCTGTGCGACAACTTCTTCATGGCAGCCTTCGGCGGCTCCTACATGAACCACCAGTTCCTGGTGACCGGCCGCGCCAATGAATACTTCAACGCGGCCGAAACGGCGGCGAAGAAAAAGATCGCCGTGCTGTCCGACGGCCCGCAAGGCGTGCGCCTGGCGATCTCGCCCGACTGCCCCGCCTCCGCGCTGGACGGCAAGCCGAAATACGTCAATGACGGCGCCCTCACGCCGGACGGCTATGCCGTCAACACCATGGCCCCGCCATATCAACCGAGCTACATCCGCCCCGCCTTCGACGGCGACCCGCTGCATGCCGACCCGGCCGACGCGAACACCCTGCCGCCGCAAACCTATGACACCATCGGTGACCTGCTGTCGCGCAAGGGCGTCAGCTGGGCGTGGTATGGCGGCGGCTGGCAAGCGGCGCTCGACCAAAAAGGCGGCGGCAGCAAGCCGAACTTCCAGTTCCACCACCAGCCGCTGAACTACTTCAAGCAGTTCGCGCCAGGCACGGCCGCGCGCGCCGAGCACCTGCGCGACGGCGGCACGGGCGACAGCCCGATCTCGAACAAATTCCTCGCCGCCGCCGTGGCGGGCAAGCTGCCGGCCGTGACCTTCTATAAGCCGCAGGGCAATCTGAACCTGCACGCCGGCTATTCCGATATCGAATCGGGCGACCAGCACGTGGCCAACGTCATCCAGCATTTGAAGGAATCGCCGCAGTGGAAGGACATGATCGTCGTGATCACGTTTGACGAAAACGGCGGCTGGTGGGACCACGTGGCGCCGCCGAAAGGCGACCGCTGGGGTCCGGGCACGCGCATTCCCGCCATCGTCGTCTCGCCGTACGCGAAGAAAGGCGCCGTCGACCACAGTTTTTATGACACGACGTCGATCCTGCGCCTGATCACGCGCCTGCACGACCTGCCGCTGCTCGAAGGCCTGAAAGTGCGCAACGACGCCTTTGCGTCGCGCGGCGCGCTGCCGCCGGGCGACCTGACGGGCGCTCTGAGCTTCCGCTAAGCCACCCACAATGCGGCACGCCTGTGATACACTGCGTGCCGCACTTAAATCCGCAGGACAGGTATTCCTGACGGTTGTTCCAACAATGAGCCCGACTCCAGTAGCCGGGCTTTTGTTTTGTGGATGAAGTTAAAGCGTATAGACATAGGCGAGCAGCACCTTGCCCGCCCCCTGGCTTTCGCAAGCCAGGGAAAGAGGTTAGCAAATGAGAGATAAAAAAGACAACGCCACCATCGACTTGCCCGGTTTCGGCCCGCCGCCAGCGCACGAGGCGCCTGAGCCGGCGCCGGAACCGCAACGCCGCACGCGCGCGCGCAAGATGGCTTTGAAGCAGGTGCAGCTCGAATTGCTGGAGCCGACCGACGCCACGGGCTTGCCCGTATGGACGCGCGACGCCGGCCTCGATCTGACCGGCTTGCCCATCTGGGCGCCCGACAACTAGTACCCCAACGCCGGCGGCCGTTTGCCGCCAGCTTCCACAACCATCCGCACAAGGGCGTATAACGCCTGTAGACTGTGCCCATCCACCCGCTTTTTACCGGCTCCGCCCTTATGAACACCACATCCGCCACCACTTCTTTTTCCAGCCTGCCGCTGACGCCCGCCTTCCTGGCCAACCTGGATTCGCTCGGCTACCACGAGATGACGACCATCCAGGCGCAAAGCCTGCCGGCCGTACTCGATGGCCGCGACCTGATCGCCCAGGCGAAAACGGGCAGCGGCAAGACGGCCGCCTTCGGCATCGGCATCCTGCACAAGCTCAATCCGGCCTGGTTTGCCGTGCAGGGCCTCGTGCTGTGCCCCACCCGCGAACTGGCCGACCAGGTGGCCAATGAACTGCGCCGCCTGGCCCGCGCGGCTGGCAACATCAAGATCCTGACCCTGACGGGCGGCGCGCCGATGCGCCCGCAAATCGCTTCGCTGGAACACGGCGCGCACATCGTCGTCGGCACGCCGGGCCGTTTGCGCGACCACCTGGGCCGCGGCACCATCAACCTGAATCACGTGCAAACCTTGGTGCTCGATGAAGCGGACCGCATGACGGACATGGGCTTTTACGAAGAAATCGCCGGCATCGTCAGCGCCTGCCCCGTACGCCGCCAGACCCTGCTGTTCTCGGCCACGTACCCGGAAGACATCCGCCGCGCCACGGCGTCGTTCCTCGTCAATCCGCTGGAAGTGACGGTCGAGGCGCAGCACGACAACGACAAGATCGAGCAGCGCTTCTATGAAATCGGCTTTGACGAGCGCAATGGCGCCGTCGGCAAACTGCTCAAACACTTCAAGCCGGAATCCACGCTGGCCTTCTGCAACACCAAGGTGCATTGCCGCGAACTGGCCGACGAACTGCGCCAGCAAGGCTTTTCCGCGCTGGCCCTGTACGGCGAGCTGGAACAGCGCGAGCGCGATGAAATCCTCGTGCTGTTCGCCAACCGCAGCTGCTCCGTGCTGGTGGCCACCGACGTGGCCGCGCGCGGCCTCGATATTTCCGACTTGGGCGCCGTGATCAACGTCGACGTGTCGAAGGACACGGAAGTGCACATCCACCGCATCGGCCGCACGGGCCGCGGCAGCAAGAAGGGCCTGGCCCTGTCGCTGTGCGCGCCGAACGAGAAAAAATGGGTCAAGCTGATCGAGCAATACCAGAACAGCGCTGCCGAATGGCACGACCTGAAGGAACTGGCGGAAGATGACGGCATGGAGGCACTGCCGGCGCCCATGGTCACCCTGTGCATCATGGGCGGCAAGAAGGACAAGCTGCGCCCGGGCGACTTGCTGGGCGCGCTGACGGGCGACGCGGGCCTCACCAAGGAGCAGGTGGGCAAGATCAACGTGTTCGAGTTCATGACCTACGTGGCGCTGGACCGCAAGGTGGCCGAAGCGGCCTTCAAGCGCCTCAACGCCGGTAACTCCCTGGGCCGCGACTTCGGCAATATCAAGGGCCGCAGCTTCAAGATGCGCTTTATCGAGGCGTAAGCTGCTGCAATGCACGCAGGGCCGCCATGGTCCTGCGTCCCGGGTAGCTATCCCACGCGGGATGGCGCCGGCGGTAGTAGCAGCTCCAGTAACTGATCGTGCGCCGCTCCAGCGTGTCCACATAGGCGGGGTTCTCCCGCAGGTAGCGCGCCAGCGCCTGCGTATTCCAGGCCGGCAGTGCCGCGCCAATTATCTCGACAATCTCCAGCACGTATTCACCGCACAGGTGCACGACGAACGGCACCGTCCACGCACGCTCCTGCAGCAACAGCTGCCTTGCACACGCTTCGCGCACATGGCCGTCGTGGTGGCGCGCGCCCAGGCACAGGGCGATCACGCCCGCGTCGCCGGGCAGCCGCGTACAAGCCAGCAGCCGCTCGCTATCGTAATACGTGCGCGTCGGGATCAGCAAAGTCTCGCCATCCTGGCGCACGGCAAATGGCGGGTGTGCGTGGTTACTGCCCAGCGCAGGCAACAGCTGCGCCACAGTGCCTGCCAGTGCGGCCGGAAAAGCGTCCGCTTCAGCCATCGCGAGCTTCCTTGCAGACCTTGCGCACGCCCAGCGCAGGCTGGTCCACCTTTTCAAAGATCACATTCGAATACCATTCAGCAGGATCGCCTTCGGTGGGCTTGCCCAGCGAGATATAAAAGCCGCCATGCGTGAACAGAGCCGTGGTTTCCTTGCTCGGCCTGGCCCCCTGCAGGAAGGCGGGCCAGGCCGCCCTGTCGACAGGTGTAAAACGCGCCGACAGCAGCGCCAGCAAGCGCGCATGGGTGGCCGGCGCATACGGGAACAGATACAGGTATTCGACCAGTTCACCGCCATCGGCCAGGCGCGTGACGGCGGATGTCGCCGCCTCCACTTCACTGCCAAAACTGCACAGCACCCCGCCGCTGTAGGCAAAATCGATGACGGTCGCCGGCGCGCACGCCTGCCGTTCGCGGTCGATGCCGACGGGCGGCAGCGCGCGCACTTGCGCCAGCAGCGTCTCGCTGGAAGTGGCCAGCGCGGGAAAGCCCGGGCATTCGCTGGCCGCCCGGGCGGCAGAAAAAGCAAGGCAACAACTCAATAGCAGCAAACGGCGCTTCACGGCATCTCCAGTGTCATCAGGCGGCCATTATGCCGGACATCTTCACAAAGGCCGCGCCTGTTGCCCCTGCGGCGTATCGTCGATGTCATAGCCGGCCGCGCGCGCCAGTGCGCGCAAGCGGTCCGCCTCGGCCCACTGGCGCTGCGCGCGGGCGATGGCCCGTTCCGCCATCCACGCCTGCACGGGCTGCGGCACATCTACCTGCGCCGGCTGCCAGGCCAGCAGATCGAGCCCCAGGGCCGCATCGAAGCGGGCCATGGTGGCCTTTTTCACCGCGTCCGGCAGGCTGCTTTTCAGCAGTTCCCAGGCCACGGCCAGGGCGCGTGGATAGTTCAGGTCATCGTTGACCTGCGCCGCAAAGCGCGCCAGCCATGCAGGATCAGGGGCGGCCTCACTATCCACCTGGCCAAGGCCATGCACGCTGACGCGCAGGCGCGCCAAACCGCTGGCGGCGGCACGCAGCGCTTCATCCGTGAAATTGAGGCTGCTGCGGTAGTGGGCGCCCAGGCACAGGTAGCGGTAGGCCAGCGGATCGATGCCCTGCTCCACCAGGCTTTGCAGGCGTAAAAAGCCGCCCGACGATTTCGACATCTTCGCATCCTGTGTTTTCAGGAAAGCGCCGTGCAGCCAGAAGTTGGCCAGGCGCGTGCCGTGGCGCGCTTCCGTTTGCGCGATCTCGTTACTGTGGTGGACGGCCACGTGGTCTTCGCCGCCGCAATGGATGTCGAAGTACGCGCCCAGGTGCTTTTCCGCCATGGCCGAGCATTCGATATGCCAGCCCGGGAAACCCAGGCCCCACGGGCTGTCCCACTCCATCTGCCGCTGTCCCGGCACGCCGCTGAACTTCCACAGCGCGAAATCGCAGATGTCGCGTTTCTCTCCCAGGTCCACGCGCTTGCCCGCCTGCAGGCCGTCGCGGTTCAGGCGCGCCAGTTTGCCATAGCTGTCCTGGCGCGTCGTGTCGAAATAGATCCCGTCGTCCGTGCGGTAGGTATAGCCTTTCGCTTCCAGGTCGAGGATGAAGGCGATCTGCTCCGCGATGTGGTCCGTGGCGCGGCACCAGACGGTGGGCGGCAGGATATTGAGCTGCTGCAGATCGCCCTCGAACGCGCGGGTAAATTCAGCGGCGATATCCCAGGCCGACTTGCCGCTGCGGGCGCTGCGCGCCTCGATCTTGTCGTCGCCGCTGTCCGCATCCGACGTCAGATGACCGACGTCCGTGATGTTCATCACGTGGCGCACCTGCAAGCCATTGAATTCGAGCGCGCGGCGCAAGCCGTCGACGAACAGATAGGTGCGCAGGTTGCCGATGTGCGCGTAATCGTAGACAGTGGGGCCGCAGGCATACAGGCCTGCCTCGCCCGGGGCGATGGTTTTGAAGGGCCGCAGGCTGCGGCTATACGTGTCGTACAAATGAAGTGTCATGCGGGACTTTCATAAGCGTTGCGGAAAAAGAAAATGGCCACAGGTTTTTCAACGCTGTGGCCATCGGAATGAGGAGTAAAAAGTTTAACGGCGCCGGGCCGCATCCTCGCGAAGCCAGGTACACGGACACAGCGCAGCGGCGGCGCGGTATGCAAGGACTGGAGGGAGGATGGAAGAGATCATGGAGGCAATATCGCATGCGCGCGGGCGGGCCGTCAAGCCCTCCCGCGGCGCTGGCTTATTTTTTCGCCTGTTCGATATGCGGCAGCAGCACCGTCAATATGCCCAGCAGCGGCAGGTAGGAGCAGATTTTGTACACATAGGCGATGCCCGCCACGTCGGCCAGGTGGCCCATCGCGGCGGCGGCGATGCCCGACACGCCAAACATCAGGCCAAAGAAAATCCCCGCGATCATGCCCACCTTGCCCGGCACCAGTTCCTGCGCGAAGACGACGATGGCGGAAAACGCGGATGAAATCACGAAGCCGATGATCACCGTCAGCACGGCCGTCCAGAACAGGTCGACGTAGGGCAGCAGCAGGGTAAATGGCGCGGCGCCCAGGATGGAAATCCAGATCACGCGCTTGCGGCCGATACGGTCGCCGATGGGGCCGCCCATGAAGGTGCCGGCCGCCACGGCGGCGAGGAACAGGAACAAATACAGCTGGGCATCGCCAAGCGACAGGTGGAATTTGTCGATCAGGTAGAACGTGTAGTAGCTCGACAGGCTGGCCATGTAGATGTACTTGGAAAACACCAGCAGGGCCAGCACGCCCAGCGCCCCCATCACCTTGTTGCGCGACAAATTAGGGCCGTGGCCGCCCGCCTTCGGCTTGAAGCTGGCCAGGTGGCCGCTATACCAGTGGCTGACCTTGTACAGCACGCCGATGGCCAGCACTGCCAGCAGGCTGAACCAGGCGATATTGCCGTGGCCACGGTTGACGATGACGGCGGCCGCCAGCAGCGGTCCCAGCGCGGAACCGACATTGCCGCCCACCTGGAACAGCGACTGGGCAAAGCCGTAGCGCCCGCCCGAGGCCATGCGCGCCACGCGCGACGCTTCCGGGTGGAAGGTCGAGGAACCGACGCCGATCAGGCCCGAGGCGATCAGCAAGGTGGGAAAGGTCGAGACGACGGACAGCATCAGCACGCCGGCCAGGGTAAAGCACATGCCGACGGGCAGCAGGAATGGCAGCGGACGGCGGTCCGTGTACAAGCCGATCCAGGGTTGCAGCAAGGAAGCCGTGCACTGGAACGTCAGGGTTATGAGGCCGACCTGGGTAAAACTGAGTGAAAACTCGGCTTTCAGCATCGGATAAATCGACGGCAATAATGCCTGGATCAAGTCATTGAGCAAATGCACGAAGGCGACGGCGCCCAGGATGTGCATGGCCAGACCGGATTGTTGTTGGGAACTATGAAGCGAAGGAGCCGCCGGCACGGACTTGGCCAATGCTGGAGCAGTTGTGGTTGTGTGCATGTGTCATCCGCAATAATCGGGCTCGGCGGGCGGCCCGGCAAAGAAGCCAGTATAGTATGGTCACTGAACTGATAACTTCCAATAATCGTCGCCCAAGTGACAACTAGGTGACAATTAAGAGCGCATCCAACGACCAGCATGTACACCCAACCCCTCGTCCAGACCCACCCCGATGGCGTGCCGTTCAGCCGCAGCACCAGCTCGCACGATTACCAGCACGTGCCGCGCCCCGTGACGGCCATGTCCCGGCAATATGCGGCGGGCGACTACACGGCGCCGCACAGCCATGTGCGGGCGCAACTGCTGTATGCGACGGAAGGCGTGATGCGCGTGTCCACCGAGCACGGCGTATGGATGTTGCCGCCGCGGCGCGCCCTGCTGATCCCCGTGGGCATCGTGCATGAAGTCCACATCTTGAGCGAACTGAGCATGCGTACCGTGTACATCGACGCACAGGTGGCGGCCCGATATGGTGCCGATTGCAAGGTGCTGGAAGTGAGCCGGCTGCTGCGCGAACTGATCCTGGCCTTGCTGGCCGAACCGGTCGAATATGCGCTAGAGGGGCGCGGCGACTGGCTGGCGCACCTGATCCTGTCGGAACTGGCGGCGGCCGATACCGTGCCCCTCGCTATCCCCTGGCCGCGCGACCGCCGCCTGGTGGCCGTCTGCTCGGCCATCATGGACGCGCCCGGCAGCCGGCGCAGCATCGAGGACTGGGCGCAGGATGCGGGCGCCAGCGCGCGCACCCTGATCCGTTTATTCCCCAAGGAAACGGGTCTGCACTACCGCCAATGGCTGCAGCAAGTCCACCTGGCCGAGGCCTTCTGCCGCCTGGACCGGGGCGAAGGCGTGGCCGCCATCGCCTATGCGCTGGGCTACGCCAGCCCCAGCGCCTTCAGCGCCATGTTCCGCCGCATCCTGGGTCGCACGCCGCAGCACTACCTGAGCGAGTGGCGCGCGGCCGAGTAAACGAAAAAAGCAGCCCGTGGGCTGCTTTCGGCAAGGCGTTTGCCGGCAGTGTCGGCTTACGCCCTGCGGGCTAAGCCGACCTACGGCTCTTTTTCGCCAGCAATCAGGCGGTAGGCCAGCCACGTAGGTCGGCTTAGCGTGGCAAGGCCGCGCGTAAGCCGACAAGCTGCGTTGCCGGCATTGTCGGCTTACGCCCTGCGGGCCAAGCCGGCCTACTCTTTTTCGCCAGCAATCAGGCGGTAGGCCAGCGCACCCAGCAAGGCGCCGATGATCGGTGCCAGCCAGAACAGCCACAGCTGGCTCGTCGCCCAGTCGCCCACGTACAGAGCCACGCCCGTGCTGCGGGCCGGATTGACGGAGGTATTCGTGACAGGGATGCTGATCAGGTGGATCAGGGTCAGCGCCAGGCCGATCGGCAGCGGGGCGAAACCGGCCGGTGCGCGCTTGTCGGTGGCGCCCAGGATGACGATCAGGAAGAACATCGTCAGCACGATTTCAATGACCAGCGCCGACAGCATCGAATAGCCGCCCGGCGAGTGGGCGCCGAAACCGTTCGAGGCAAAGCCCTTGCTCACATCGAAACCGGCCTGGCCGCTGGCGATCACGTACAGCACGCCGCCGGCCACGATGGCGCCCAGCACTTGCGCGATGATGTATGGCAACAGTTGGCTGGCGGGAAAGCGGCCGCCGGCCCACAGGCCGATCGAGACGGCAGGATTCAGGTGGCAGCCCGAGATGTGGCCGATGGCGTAAGCCATGGTCAGCACCGTCAGGCCAAACGCCAGCGCCACGCCGACAAAGCCGATGCCAAGACCAGGGAAGGCCGCGGCCAGAACGGCGCTGCCGCAACCGCCCAGTACCAGCCAAAACGTGCCGAGAAATTCGGCGCCATATTGTTTCATGATGTATTCCTTTACATTGTCGAAAAAACGTACCCAGGGGACGACCAGTCAGACCGCTCATTCAGCTCGCCCTCACCGTATGGCGATGGCAAGGCAAAACACCAGCAAAGTACGGCTGCGCAATCGCAGCAGAGCGCGCATAATGACATATTGTCATTATCAAGGCAATATTAATATGATACGACAATATCAATAGTTTTTATGGAATCAACTATTCTTTTGATAATTTTACTGGTGCCGGGCGGCGCATGTACTTTTGCGGCGCCTCCAGCGGCGTAAAACCAAAGCCAGCATACAGGCCGTGCGCATCGTCGGTGCCCAGCATCCAGGCGACATCGCACAAGCGATCATCGCCGAGTACGGCGGCCACCATCTGCTTGCCATATCCGCGCCCCTGGTATTGCGGCAACACAAACACGTCGCGCAGGTACGCAAAATCCGTGTAGTCGGTGACGACCCTGGCGAACGCCACTTGCTGTCCATCCACATAGCCGCCGAAACACAGCGCATTGGCGATCCCCTTGCGCACCGTGTCGATTGCCACGCCGCGCTTCCAGTACGACTGCTCGCTCAGGTAGCGGTGAATCATGGGCACGTCCAGTTCGTCGCGCTCGCTGGAAATGTGCAGTGACGCGTGCATCAGTTCTTGTACAGCAGTTCGGCTTCTGCGATGCTGGGCTCGCCGAAGTAGACGGTGCGCACGCCGCCCTTGCCATCGCTACCCATGTACACGCCCGTCATGCTGCGCGCGGCCGGGTCGTACAAAATCGAATAGCGGTGGCCGCAATTGTGCGGTTCGCAGACGCTGCTCAGCAGGCGCGCCTTGCCGTCGATCTCGATCGGCTTGAGCGGGCTGGCCACGCCATCGGGCACCCAGCGCTGCCGCTTCAGGCCCGCCTTTTTCAAGCCGACATTAAAAGCCTTGCGAAAGGCGTAATCCGCCTTGTAGACATCCGGGAAATACGGACAGGTAGCGCCGCCGTCGCAACTTTGCGCCTGCTCGATCAGCGACAGCCTCGGCGTACGGGCCTGCGCCGGCATGGCGGCCAGCGCCACGGCAGCGCCCAGGAACAGGGGCAAGAGCAAACGTGCGGACATGCAATTTCCTAACAATATCGAATAATGCCGAAAGCATAGCAGAATGGCATGCTTGTGCGCGCGCCTCAGGGAGAACAGCGGATGCCGACCACCCCGTTGACCTTGCCTTCGGGCCAGCCCGTCTCGCGCCAGCGGTACACGCCGGGCGCGACGATGATCAATTGCCATTCCACCAGCTTGCCAGCGGCATTGAGGCGGGTTTCATTGTCATAGCGTAACGTCAGGCTATGCTCCGTTTCCGCAACGACCGTCGCGGCAAAGCGGTTGGTTTCGCCCAGCTTGCTTTTCCACGTGCGGTCGTTGAAGATCGCCAGCCGCTGATGGTCGTCAGACAGCTGCATGCGCGTGAAGTGGCGCGCTTCTTCGCACACACTATTTGTATTCACGCTGTCGGACCAGCTGCCGGACAGTTGCTCGGCATCGAAAGGAGTCGGGGTGGCGGCCACGGCCGCACTCAGCAGCAAGGTTGCAAGCATAGTTTATCGAAAGAAAACGAAAGGAATCATCATGGTCGGCGCAGCGCCAGGGTGATGCTCGATGGCAATGCGGGCGTACGCCGGTGCAAAGTCGCCTGCTCGTAGGCATACGCCATCGCAATGAGCGGCTTCTCGCCGTGGGCAGGACCGATGAAGGACAAGCCGACCGGCAAGCCCCCGAGCACGCCGGCAGGCACCGTGATGTGCGGCAAGTCGGACTGCGGCTGCGCTACGCCGTGGCAGGTCGGCCCCACCAGCGCATCGAGGCCATGCGAGCGCAGCAGCGTTTCGATGCCGCCCGGCCCGGGCGCGGGAGGCAATTCGATCAGTTCCGCGCCCTGCTCGCGCAACACGTTCAGCGCCTGCTCGATCAGGGCATCGGTGCCGGCGCACAGGCCGAACAGGCTGCGCGCCACGCCGATGCGGCGCCCGCGCAAGCCGGCGGCATCGAACACCACGCCATCGGCCAGGCGCTCGCCGCTCAAGGCGGCAAGCAGCCAAGCCGCCTCGCGCACGCTGGGCGCCATCGGTCCGGCAGTGGCCGGCTCGCCGCCCTGCCCGCCTGCGGCCCTGCCTGTGGGCTTGATGGCAACCAGGCCGCAGTTTGAAGCAGGCGCGACGATGGAGCCGTCCACCGCGCTGTCGACGGCCAGGATGGTGAGCCCGGCCCAGCTGGCACTGGCGTGCGGCACGCTGACGGCGGCCCACTGGCGCAAATTGCTTTTGCCGATGATGACGGCGCCGGCCGCGCGCAAGCGCGCCGCCACGAAGGAATCGCAGCTGGCATGCGTGGCCAGGGGCGCCTGCGTGCGCGTCTTCATGCGGTCGCCCGTGGCGATGTTGTCGCGCAAGACGACGGGGATGCCGTGCAAGGGGCCGCGCACCTTGTGCACTTGCCGCTCGCGGTCCATTTCCAGGGCGATTTTCAAGGCGTCGGGATTGATTTCAATGCCGGGATAGGCGCGCGCGCCGATGCTGCACAGGGAGCGGATGCGGGCCAGGTACTGCGACGTCAGCGCATGGGAACTGAGTTTGCCTGCCTGCATCATCTGCTGTTGCGGCAAGACGCCGGCGTCGAGCAGATGGGCCATGGGACTGGCCGGCGCCGTGGCACGGGCCAGTACGGGGCGCGGCACGCTCCGGGACGCGCCACTGCGTAACATCTGACTGCGCTGCATCGTATCTCCAGGAAACCTCAATGTTTCTAACGCAATAATGTGCTAGCCATAGCATAGCAGTCCTTGCAAGCTAATAGTTGTGATAAGGAATTATTTTCCAAGCAAAAAAAACGCCGCCCGAAGGCAGCGTTTCTTGATGGTCCAGTACTGGAGCAAATCAGTTGCGTACGACACGCTTGTATTCGTTGGTGCGGGTGTCGATTTCGATGACGTCGTCCTGTGCCACGAACAGCGGCACTTGCACGGTGTGGCGGTGCGCGTCGATGGCGTTTTCGATCTTGGCTTCTTTCAGGACGTTGCCCGAGGTGTTGCCCTTGACCGCTGGCTCCGAGTACACCACTTGACGGGCGATGGTCGTAGGCAGTTCAACGGAGATAGCTTTGCCGTCGTAGAAAATGGCTTCGCATTCCATGCCATCTTTCAGGTAGTTCAGCGCTTCGCCCAGGTTTTCTTCTTCGATTTCGTACTGGTTGTACTCGGTGTCCATGAACACGAACAGCGGGTCGGCGAAGTACGAATACGTCACTGGTTTTTTATCCAGCACAACAACGTCGAACTTGTCGTCGCCGCGGAACACGTTTTCCATCGGGGTGTTCGTCAGAAGATTTTTCATCTTCCATTTGTAGGTGAAGCCCGTGCGGCTCGAACCGTTGACATCAGAACGCAACACGATCATTGGCTTGCTGTCGACCATGATGATATTGCCAACACGAATTTCTTTTGCGGGTTTCATAGGAATGTACGTAAAAAGTGGGTTGCATGAAGACCATCTGCCGCCTGTGCGCCATCAGCGCCGCAAGCTTGCGTTTGATCGGTTAAAAATACGTTAGAAATAACCGGGCATTTTACCTTAATTTTGGGCAAGCGCCTATCTCGTCGCGCCAGCGAACGCCAGCAGGTTACTTGCCAGATCGCCATTAGCCTGCATCTGCCGCCGCCAGGCCTGCGCGCGCGCCCGGATGCGCGGCAGATCGGCCTGCAATGCGGGCCACAGCTGCGCCCACGGCAAGGCGTCCGCGCTGGCGCCATTCCAGGCCAGCGCCGCCTGCACCAGGCTGTCGATGGGGCCGTCCGCATCCGCCGTATAGCGCTGCAGGAAGGCGCGCAATTTCACGTGATGCAAGTTTTCATCCTGCAGATAGATATGCCAGAGAAACGGCTGGCCGGCCCATTGCGCGCGCACGAACGAGTCCTCGCCGCGCACCAGGTTCACGTCGCAGGCCCACAACAGGCGGTCGTAATCGTCCTGCGGCACGAAAGGCAGCACGCGCACGGTAAGCGCGCCGCGCGTGCGCGCCACACCGAGCACCGCCGCATCGTCGCCGATAAACGCTTGAACGGCATCGAACGCGACGCCTTCCGGCACCAGGCACGTGATGGGCTCGCTGCCCGCCTGCCAGGCAGCAAACAGCTCGGCGACGGGCGCCGATGGATAGCAGAACAGTGATATCTTCAAGGCGCGCATGTCCGCCGCCGTCACGCCGAATTGCCCGAGGAATGCCGCCATGGCGGCGGCATCGGACTGGAACGCCAGCCGCCGCTCGTCGAGCGCCGCTTCGCGCAGCAAGCCGCCCGTTTTATCCGTGAAGCCCGGGAAGAAGAAATGCTTGATCATGCCGTGGCGCGGCGACGTCAGCGCATGGCAGCCCTCGACCCACTCTTCCGCCGTCAAGCCTTCCAGGTTCAGCCACACGGGCTGAGGCGCGCACTGCGCCATGGCGGCGATATAGCCGGGCGGAATGTCGCAGGCAAAGAACTCGATGACGATATCGGCGATATCGGCGGGCGCAAACACGCCATCCTGGCCGCGCCAGTGGCGTATCGTGACGCCGGACACCTGCTGCGCCTCAACTGCCACGTCGATCGCGGGGCAAATGCGCTGAAAGCTGACAAGATCGTCGACCCACAGGGTGACGGCCACGCCGTGCTCGCCGCCCAACTGCCGCGCGAGGCGCCAGCAAATGCCGATATCGCCGTAGTTGTCGACGACTTTGCAGAAGATGGCCAGGGATGGCACGCGATCGGTAGCTAATGGCATATTCAAAGGAGAAAAGAAAAACGTGACATGGCAGCCCATAACAAAAAAGCCGCACTGTTACCAGGCGGCTTTGTTGTTGGCTGATTCAGCCGGTCTGGCGTCCCCAAGGGGATTCGAACCCCTGTACTCACCGTGAAAGGGTGATGTCCTAGGCCTCTAGACGATGGGGACAGAAAATCTGTCCTGAATGCGCTGCTTTGCATCCCGACCTGTTACTTGTCTTACTGCTTGCGAATCTGGCGTCCCCAAGGGGATTCGAACCCCTGTACTCACCGTGAAAGGGTGATGTCCTAGGCCTCTAGACGATGGGGACAGAAATCTGTCCTGAATGCGCTACTTTGCATCCTGACCCGGTACTGCAGCAATATTGCAGAAACAAAAAAAGCCTGACTTGTCAGGCCCGTTCAGCACTGCACTCTTACTTTACAACGAAATCCTGGCGTCCCCAAGGGGATTCGAACCCCTGTACTCACCGTGAAAGGGTGATGTCCTAGGCCTCTAGACGATGGGGACCTGTGCTGGCTTTACTCTCAGCGGACTCTTCGTTGAAGGCTTTGCTTAGCCCCTCAAAAAAGCGTGCGCGAAGTATAGCATGGGGTGATTCACGAAATCAACTGCCGGGGGTTTTATTTTCCATCTTATTTGCAGGGATCCCGCTATGGGGCAGAAGATGCTCGTGCGATATATATGGATGTTGATTTGGGTCGACGGTGTTGTCGGATTACGCTGCGCTAATCCGACCTACGCCATATTCCCCCGAGGGTATGGCGGAAATACTTCGCCAAAATAAAAAAAGCCGCTCTAGGCGACTTTGATTTATTCACTACCTGTTTCTGCGCTGTTGGTGGAGGTAAGCGGGATCGAACCGCTGACCTCTTGCATGCCATGCAAGCGCTCTCCCAGCTGAGCTATACCCCCCGGGCGCAGAAACACTGCTACTTCTTTACTACAACACCAGACTGAACTGGCGTCCCCAAGGGGATTCGAACCCCTGTACTCACCGTGAAAGGGTGATGTCCTAGGCCTCTAGACGATGGGGACCTCGGCACTACATTTACTTCTTTACGTCTGCGCTGTTGGTGGAGGTAAGCGGGATCGAACCGCTGACCTCTTGCATGCCATGCAAGCGCTCTCCCAGCTGAGCTATACCCCCCCGGGCGCAGAAATAATAAAAGCCGCACTTGGCGACTTTGTTCCACTACTTGCTTTCCATCCAGGTTCCGTTTTTGCGGGCCTGAACTTACAACAATCAGTACAAACAACTGCCACTACTATACCACAACAACCTGGCGTCCCCAAGGGGATTCGAACCCCTGTACTCACCGTGAAAGGGTGATGTCCTAGGCCTCTAGACGATGGGGACCGCGGAACTTCCAAACAACATCTGCACCACTTCAACGACTAACAAAACCTGACTGCGATTTTGCTGCTGGTGGAGGTAAGCGGGATCGAACCGCTGACCTCTTGCATGCCATGCAAGCGCTCTCCCAGCTGAGCTATACCCCCGTTGGTGCAGAAACAAGAGTATAGCAAAGAAGTTTCACTCTGCAAATACCCTTTTTCGTCTATGAGCAACTTTTCATAGGGGCGGTTTCCGCACCGTATTTTTACGCGTATTTAAGAGCGGCGATTACAGCCACTTTGCCAGACGCGCCAGCACGGTGTCGCGGCCGAAGATCACCACGACCTGGTCGATGGCCGGGGTCTGCAACTGGCCCGTCAAAATCAAGCGCAAAGGCATGGCCAGCAGCGGCATCTTGATGGTATTGGCAGCCAGCACTTCCTTGATCATGGCGGCGACGGCTTCCTTGCTCCACTCCACCGTGGCGATGCGCTCGGCGAATTGCACCAGCACGGGCTTGATGGCATCCGTGATGTGCTGCGCCACCAGTTCCGCTTCCGGCTGCGGCTCGCGGAAGAACAGCATCGAAGCGGCAGCCAGTTCATTGACCGTGTTGGCCCGCTCTTTCATCATGCCCAGCACTTGCGCCAGGTCCGGCGCGCCTTCGAAGACGGCGCCGGCGGCGACCATTTGCGGACGGGCCAGGTCAGCCAGGCGGCTGTTGTCGGCCTGCTTGATATAGTGGTTGTTCAGCCAGGCCAGTTTTTCATTGTTGAACTGGGCCGCCGATTTCGACAGGTGGTTCAGGTTGAACCACTCGCAGAACTGCTCGGTCGAGAACACTTCATCGTCGCCATGGCTCCAGCCCAGGCGCGCCAGGTAGTTCAGCATCGCTTCCGGCAGGAAGCCTTGCGCCGGGTAATCCATCACGCTGACGGCGCCGTGGCGCTTCGACAGCTTTTCGCCATCCGCACCAAGGATCATCGGCAGGTGGCCGTACAGCGGCAGCGGTGCGCCGATGGCGCGCAGGATATTGATCTGGCGCGGGGTGTTGTTGACATGGTCGTCGCCGCGGATCACGTGGGTGATCTGCATGTCCCAGTCATCGACGGCCACGCAGAAGTTGTACGTCGGCGTGCCGTCCGGACGGGCGATCACCAGGTCGTCCAACTCGCGGTTCGAGATCGTGATCGTGCCCTTGACCACGTCGTCCCAGCTCACGTCGCCATCGAGCGGATTCTTGAAGCGCACGACGGGCTTGCGGTCGGCAGGAACGGCCGGCAGGGTCTTGCCCGGCTCCGGGCGCCAGGTGCCGTCGTAGCGCGGCTTTTCGCCAGCGGCGCGCATGCGTTCGCGCATCGCTTCGACTTCTTCCGGCGACGAGTAGCAGTGGTATGCAGTGCCTTCGGCCAGCATCTGCGCCACCACTTCACGGTAGCGGTCCATGCGCTGCATCTGGTAGAACGGGCCTTCGTCGTGGTCCAGGCCCAGCCACTTCATGCCTTCGATGATGGCTTGCACGGCTTCCGGCGTGGAACGCTCCACGTCCGTGTCTTCGATGCGCAGCACGAAGGTGCCGCCGAAGTGGCGGGCGTACGCCCAGCTGTATAAAGCGGTGCGGGCGCCGCCCAGGTGCAGATAGCCGGTCGGGCTGGGAGCGAAACGGGTACGGACGGGAGTAGCGGTTGTGGTCATCGAAGTAATCAGGCTTGAATAAGTAAAACGCCATTTTACTCTGTTGACCGCCGCCGCTCCACAAGCGCCGTCACAGCTGCAGCAAGCGCCTTTTTACTTCGTCCGCCTGCGCATGCAGCGCCTGCTCGAACAGGGCGACCAGTTGCGACAAGGGCCGGTGCAAAGGCTTGACCAGATTCACGGTGAACGGCAAGGACACGGCAAAGCGGCGAATCTGCAAGCCCTGCCCCGCATAATCGAGGGCCGTGAGCGGATTGACGATGGCCAGCCCCACGCCTTCGCGCACCATGGCGCAGACGGAAGCGGCGCTGTGCGTGTCGAGCGCCAGGCGCCGCTCCACGCCGGCCTGCGCGAAGATGGCGTCGATCTGCTGGCGATACGGGTCGACGGCGGCCAGGCTGATGAAAGGCTGGCCCGCGAAGTCCGCCGGCGCCAAGGTCATCTTGCCGGCGAGCGCATGGCCATCGGGCAGCACGCACACTTCATCGACGGACATCAGGGTGGCGAGCGCGGTGCCCGGCGGCGCATTGTCCACTTCCGTCAGGCCGATATCATGGCGCTGCGCCGACAGCCACTCTTCCAGCAGCGGCGACTCCTGCGGCGTGATGCTGATGCTCACCTTGGGAAAGTCGGCGACAAAACGCTTGCACGCCTGCGGCAGCAAGGACTGGGAAAACACGGGCAGGCAGGCGATCGACAACTGTCCCTGGTCGAACTGGCGCAAGGCCGCCGCCGTGCTGACGATGCGTTCGAGGCCAAAGTACGCGCGCTGCACTTCCTCGAACAGCTGCAGCGCCTGAGCCGTCGGACGCAGCCGCCCCCGCTCGCGCTCGAACAGGGTCAAGCCCGTCAAATGCTCGAGGCGCGCCAGCTCGCGGCTGACGGTGGGCTGCGACGTGTGCAGCATGGCGGCGGCGGCCGTCACGCTGCCCGTCGTCATGATGGCGCGAAAGACTTCGATATGGCGCAGGGAGATAGTCATGTCCATATCATAAATGAATAAGGTCAGCTTAAATGGATATTTTATGTTTAGCCAAAAAACCCGCATCATGGCCAGCATCGTAGGTCGGATTGGCGGGCAAAGCCCGCGTAATCCGACACCACCCCACAACATGACAAAGACAGCCACCATGAAACCAGTGCCAGACGCCACCCTCGCCCAACTCGCCCAGGAACACGGCACGCCATTGTGGGTGTATGACGCGGCCACCATCCGCGCGCGCATCGCCCAACTGGCGCAGTTCGACACCGTGCGCTTCGCGCAAAAGGCCAATTCGAACATCCATCTTCTCACCCTGATGCGTGAAGCGGGCGTGCACGTGGATGCCGTCTCGCTGGGCGAAATCGAACGCGCGCTGCAGGCAGGCTTTACGCCGGCGCAAACGCATGGCGCCGCCGGCGTGGTGTTCACCTGCGACCTGTTCGACCGCGCCACCCTGGCGCGCGTGGCGGCGGCAAAAATCGAAGTCAATTGCGGCTCCGTCGACATGCTGCGCCAGTTGGGCCCCGTGTCGCCCGGCCACCGCGTCTGGCTGCGCATCAATCCCGGTTATGGCCATGGCCACAGCAACAAGACCAACACGGGCGGCGAAAACAGCAAGCACGGTATCTGGCATGAAGAGCTGCCGGAGGCGCTGGCCGTCATCCGCGCGCATGGCCTGCACCTGGTGGGCCTGCACATGCACATCGGCTCGGGCGTCGACTACAGCCACCTGGAAACCGTCTGCGGCACCATGGTCGACCTGGTCAAGAACATGGGCCATGACATCGAAGCCATTTCCACGGGCGGCGGCCTGTCCGTGCCTTACCGCGAAGGCGAGCAACCCGTCGATACGGACCACTACTTCCAGCTGTGGGATGCGGCGCGCAAGCAGATCGAGGCGCACCTGGGCCATCCCGTGCACCTGGAAATCGAACCAGGCCGCTTCCTCGTGGCCGACGCGGGCTTGCTGGTGGCCGAAGTGCGCGCCACCAAGCAAATGGGCGGCAACCACTTCACCCTGCTCGACACGGGCTTCAATGAACTGATGCGCCCCGCCATGTACGGCAGCTACCATGAAATGTCGGTGATCGCGCATGACGGCCGCGCGCTGGACGCCAGCCCCGCATGCGCCACCGTCGTCGGCGGCCCCCTGTGCGAATCGGGCGACGTGTTTACCCAGCGCGATGGCGGCGTCGTGGAAACCCGCTTGCTACCGGCTGCGCAGGTGGGCGACTACGTCGTCTTCGAAGGCGCGGGCGCGTATGGCGCGTCCATGTCGTCGAACTACAACAGCCGCCCCCATGCGGCCGAATACCTGGTCGATGGGGAGCAATCCCGCTTGATTCGCCGCCGCCAAACGGTGGCCGAACTGATCGCGCTGGAACAACTGTAAAACCGCGCCCGCGTGCGGGCATGCGCATCTGCTAACATCGGGGCAACTCGATGAAAGCCCGCCATGCCCGTTCCTGCACTACCCTCACGCAGCGCCAGCCCGCGGCTGCTGCCTCTGCTGCCCCTGCTGCTGTCCGCCGCCCTCGCCGGCTGCGCTTCACTGCCCTCGCTGGAAGGCCGCGTCCCTTCCCAAGTCATCACCGATACGGCGCACACCCAGCTGGCCACGGCCATTGCGCCCATGGTGGCGCAGCATCCGGGCGTGTCCGGCATCTATCCGCTGGTCGACGGGCGCGACGCCTTTGCCGCGCGCGCCCTGCTGGCCGCCGCGGCCCAGCGCAGCCTGGACGTGCAGTACTACATCTGGCACAAGGACGTCACGGGCACCCTGCTGTTCGACGCCCTGCGCCAGGCGGCCGAACGGGGCGTGCGCGTGCGCCTGCTGCTCGACGATAACAACACGGCGGGCCTGGACCAGACCCTGACCATGCTGGGCAAGCAAACGAATATCGAAATCCGCCTGTTCAATCCCTTCCTGCCCCGCGCTCCACGCGCGCTGGCCTTTGCCACGGATTTTTCCCGCCTCAACCGGCGCATGCACAACAAATCGTTCACGGCCGATAACCAGGCCACCATCGTCGGCGGGCGCAATGTGGGCGATGAATATTTTGGCGCGGCCGGCGACGTGCTGTTTGCCGACCTGGACGTACTGGCCATCGGCCCCGTCGTCGATGACGTCTCGCACGATTTTGACCGCTACTGGAATAGCGCCTCGGCCTACCCGGCCAGGCTGCTGCTGACGAGCCCAGTCGAAGGCGACGCGGCCACCATCGCCGCCGAGGCGGACCGCATCGACGACACCAAGGCGGCCGAGGAATACGTGCAGGCGCTGCGCACCTCGCCCTTCGTCAAGCAGATGATGGAACGCACCCTGCCCTTCGAATGGGCCAGGACGCGCATGGTCAGCGACGACCCGGCCAAGGTGCTGGACAAGGCCAGGCCAGGCACGGGCGTGGCGGAAAACCTGCAAAACCTGCTGGGCGTGCCAAAAAAGGAAGTGGATCTGGTATCGCCGTATTTCGTGCCCGGAAAATCGGGCACGCAAGCCTTTGCCGACCTGGCGAAAAAGGGCGTGGACGTGCGCATCCTGACGAATGCGCTGGAAGCGACCGACGTGGCGGCCGTGCATGCCGGTTATGCGAAGTGGAGGAAACCGCTGCTGGAAGCGGGCGTGCTGCTGTATGAATCGCGCCGCTCGTGGGAAGCGGGCGATGCGCGCGAACAGACGGGCCGCTTCGGCAGTTCCGCATCGAGCCTGCATGCGAAGACCTTTGCCGTCGACGACCAGCGCATCTTTGTCGGCTCGTTCAACTTCGACCCGCGCTCGATCGAGTTGAACACGGAAATGGGCCTCGTCATCGACAGCCCCGCGCTGGCCAGCCAGCTGGGGCTAGCCATGCGCACCACGATCCCGCAGCGCGCCTACCAGGTGCTGCTGGGCGACGACGGCGCACTATACTGGGTCGCCCGCGACGCCAGCGGCGCCACCACGCGCTACGACACGGAACCGGGCACCAGCGTGTGGAAGCGCATGGGGGTAGCGATCCTGTCGGTGCTGCCGATCGATTGGTTGTTGTAAGCGGTTTTGCCAGCGATGTCGTCGGATTACGCGGGGCTTTGCCCCGCTAATCCGACCTACGCTCTTCGCAAGGCCAACGCCGGTCGTGTTGGTGGCGGCACCGAAACGCAAACAACGCCGGTCAAATTGGCGGCGGCGCCGACATGCAAACCCCGTAGGTCGGCTTAGCGCGCAGCGCGTAAGCCGACAACACCACTGCCCAAGAGCCTTAGCGCACCGCTTCCGTCAAAATCCGCCCTTCCGACGCCGACGGCTGGCGTATGCGCAGCAGGTGGGCCAAGGTCGGTGCGATGTCGACCACTTCCGCGTACTGGCCATAGGCGCCCGGCTTGATCCAGCGGGGGCCGAAGACCATCAGCGGCACGTTGGTGTCGTACGTGTATGGCGTGCCGTGCGAGGTGCCGCCACTGCCCTTGCCGAAGTACCAGGCCGGTTTTGTCACCAGCATCAGGTCGCCCGACAGCTGGCGGTTCCAGGCGCGGCGCATCAAGGTATCCATGCGCGTGGCGACGGCTCCCGTTTCCATCTGCGTGCGCGTGTAGACTTGAGCCAGGCCGTCCTGCTGCATCAGAAAGCGGGCCGCCGCATCTTCCAGGGCGGCGCGATGGACGCCGTGCTTTTCCGCCAGCGCGTAATCGAGGTAGATATTCGGCAGCGACGACGCCGTCACCAGCTTGTCGATGCCCAGGTTTGTCGCCAGGTGCTGATTCAGCGCATCGACCAGTTTGGCGCCGTCGATGCGCTTGGCGGAAAAGCCGCGCGTTTCGGAAAATTCCGGCACATTGGCAAAGCCATGGTCGGCCGTCAGCACCACGAGCACGTTATCCATGCCGACTTTTTTATCCAGGTCGGCAAAGAAGCCGGCCAGCATGCGGTCCAGGCGCTGCAGATGGTCGTGCGACATCTTGCTTTCCGGGCCGTAGGCATGGTTCACGTAGTCGTGCGCGGACAGGCTCACGCCGAGGATATCGGGCACGCCGGCCGGATTGCGGCCCAGGTTTTCGCCATCGATGGCGGCGCGGGCGAATTCCAGGGTCAGCTCGTCGAGGAAGGGGCCGGATTTCAGGCGGCTGTAGTACTCGCCATTGAGCTTGCCGCTGTCGCTATAGTAGGCAAACGGGAAGGTGTTGCGCGCGCCCGGCTTGGCAGGCACGAGGTCGTCGCGGGCGTCGCGCGCATAGGCCGAATCGGCCAGCAGCGGCGTCCAGCTCTTGCCGTAATAGCGGTCCTGCGGTTTGGCCGCCTGGTAGCGCTGCACCCATTGCGGGTGCTGCTGCATATAGTAGGTGCTGCTGGCGAAGTTGCCCGTCTTTTCCATGTACATATAGGCCGTGCCCGTTTTCCCGGCCAGCAGGATGGCGCCCCGGTCCTTGCCCGACACGGTGACGACCTTGGCCTTGTCACCCGTCGAATAACGCAGTTCGTCGCCCAGGGTGCTCACGCGCAGCTTGGTCGGCGCCGTGCCGTCGTCGGGTTGCGTTTCTTCGCCGATGTAATGGAAATTGCCATCCTCGGTGCAGTACACGGATTTCTTCGTGACGGGATCGATCCAGTTATTGCCGATCACGCCATGCTGATACGGGTAGGCGCCCGACAGCACGGCCGAGTGGCCGATGGCGGTGACCGTGATGCCGTGCGCCTGGTGCGCATCGCTGAACCACGCCCCCTGTTCCAGCAGGCGGCGGAAACCGCCCTGGCCGAACTGGTCGCGGTAGCGCGTCACCTGCTCTTGCGGCAAGCCGTCCACTACCAGCACCACGACCAGCTTCGGCTGCGTCGCAGCATTGGGCACCGCCTTGGCCGCATGCGCGTGGCACGCCGCCACGCCAGCGGCCAGCAGCAGCGCCTGTGCCAGTTGCCGGGAAAGGGAGAAAGGTTTCGTCATATCCGCTCATCAAAAGTTAGGCCACTGGGCAGCATACGCCGACTATATGACGCAATGATGACAGAAGCAATAACAAGAAAAAGGCCGGGGCCCATTGCTGGAACCCGGCCCGATGCCGAAACAGATGAATTTGCCTGGCTTACTTGACCGTCACCTTGATGCTTTTGGCCAGCTCCGGACCATACGACTGGTGTGCGCCGTTGGCGAACTGCATCGTCAGGGTGTACTGGCCCGGCGGCAAGGTGACGTCCGTTTCCGTTTGTCCTTTGCCGAAATGCAAATGCTTGTCATCCATTGGGATCATTTCGCCCGCCTTCATCGGCCCCGTATTGATGAGCAGATGATGGTGGCCCGTCTTGGCCGTCATGTCGCCGGCCGGCTTGACGTCCATGCCACTGACGGCAAACTTGACCTTGAACGGGCTCGCCACTGTCGCGCCATCGGCTGGCTCGACGAAGGAAACGGATTGCGCAAACGCGCTGGCGGCCAGCAGGCTGCCGGCGATCACGGCGGCTGCTTGACGCAGGAATACGGTGTTCAATTGCATGATGTCTCCTCTTGTTAAATAACAACACGGACTGCATGAAACCATATTCCTGCTGACCTTGGCGCATGGGAGCGCCAAGCACAACAATTAGTCGTTCTTGATGACGATCGACGGGAACTTGCTCGTCATATCCTTCGCCTTTTCCGCCACCTTGATCGCGATGGTGCGGGCGATCTGCTTGTAGATCACGGCGACGGGGCCTTCCGGCTCGGCCACGACGGTGGGCGTGCCCGAATCCGTCTGCTGGCGAATCGCCATGGTCAGCGGCAAGGCGCCGAGGAATTCCACGCCGAAGTCGGCGCACATCTTCGCACCGCCGCCGGCGCCGAAGATTTCTTCCGCATGGCCGCAGTTCGAGCAGATGTGCGTGCTCATGTTTTCCACCACGCCGAGGATAGGAATGCCGACCTTCTCGAACATTTTCAAGCCCTTGCGCGCGTCGAGCAGCGCGATGTCCTGCGGCGTCGTGACGATGACGGCACCCGTGACTGGCACTTTCTGCGACAGGGTCAATTGAATGTCGCCCGTGCCTGGCGGCATGTCGACGATCAGGTAATCGAGGTCGCGCCAGTTGGTCTGGTCCAGCAATTGCTGCAAGGCTTGCGTGACCATCGGGCCGCGCCACACCATCGGCTCGTCCGGATCGATCATGAAGCCGATCGACGACACTTGCAGGCCGTGGTTTTCCATGGGCTCCATGCTCTTGCCGTCGAGGGTCTTCGGCTGGCCGCTGATGCCCAGCATCATCGGTTGCGACGGGCCGTAGATATCGGCGTCCAGCATGCCGACGGTGGCGCCTTCAGCCGCCAGGGCCAGGGCCAGGTTGACGGCCGTGGTCGATTTGCCAACACCGCCCTTACCGGAAGCGACGGCAATGATGTTTTTCACGTTGCTCATCGGCTTCAAGCCGCGCTGCACCGTGTGCGAAATGATTTTCGACGACACGCCCACGCTGACGTTGCCCACGCCCGGCAGCACGCGCAGGGCGGCCAGCACGGATTTGCGGATCA
This sequence comes from Janthinobacterium sp. NKUCC08_JDC, assembly GCF_019345575.1. Classification (NCBI taxonomy): domain Bacteria; kingdom Pseudomonadati; phylum Pseudomonadota; class Betaproteobacteria; order Burkholderiales; family Oxalobacteraceae; genus Janthinobacterium; species Janthinobacterium sp. NKUCC08_JDC. The sequence goes on from NZ_JAHKQW010000013.1 coordinate 104,857, forward strand.
GGTCGATCTGGCTTTTGGCGGGGTAGCCGAGCTCGATGTCGAGCGAAATATCATCGCCATCGACCTTCAGATTCTTGACGGTTTTGCTGGAAACGAAATCTTTATGTGTATTTGGATCAATAACCTGGGCCAGCGCGGCCTTGACGTCTTCTACTGTGATGCTCATGTAAATCTCCGTGTGTACTACATATGTGCAATACGCGCAGTCTAGCGCAAATTTGCATGGTGCGATGGCGGCAAAAGCATCACTTGCCGGCCCTGCATCTGCTCATATTGCCTTTCCGCTGTTAAAATGTCCTATTATCCATCCCAAAAGTGCATCAATCATGACTCGCAAGCTGTTCGTCACCACTGCCCTGCCTTACGCAAACGCCGCTTTTCACATTGGCCATATCATGGAATACATCCAGGCCGATATCTGGGTCCGGTTCCAGCGAATGCAACGCGATGGCGCGGCCGGCCGTGAAGTGCACTTTGTGGGCGCCGACGATACGCATGGCACGCCGATCATGATCGCCGCCGAAAAGGAAGGCATCACGCCGCAGCAATTCGTCGCCAACATCGCGGCCGGCCGCGCCCAGTATCTCGATGGCTTCCATATCGCCTTCGACAACTGGTATTCGACCGACTCGCCGGAAAACGTCGACCTGTCGCAATCGATCTACCGCAAGCTGCGCGATACGGGCCTGATCGTCACGAAAACCGTCGACCGCTTCTTCGACCCGGTCAAAGGCATGTTCCTGGCCGACCGCAACATCAAGGGCGAATGCCCGAAATGCGGCGCCAAGAACCAGTACGGCGACAATTGCGAAGTGTGCGGCGCCGCCTATCAGCCGACCGACCTGGTCAACCCGTTCTCGGTGTTTACCAACGCGACGCCCGTGATGAAGCCGTCGGAACAGTATTTCTTCAAGCTGTCCGACCCGCGCTGCTTCGAATTCCTCAAGGATTGGCTCAACACGCCAGGCCGCTTGCAGCCGGAAATGGTCAACAAGGTCAGCGAGTGGCTGGGCGAAGCCGGTGAAAAGCTGGCCGACTGGGATATCTCGCGCGACGCGCCCTACTTCGGCATCCCGATTCCCGATGCACCAGGTAAATTCTTCTATGTATGGATGGATGCGCCCGTCGGTTACCTGGCGAGCCTGAAAAACTATTGCGACAAGAAAGGCATCGATTTCGACGCCTTCCTGAATGACCCGTCGACGGAACAGATCCACTTCATCGGCAAGGACATCGTTTCCTTCCATTTGCTGTTCTGGCCCGCCATGCTGAAGTTCGCCAATCACCCGGTGATCGACAAACTGAAAGTCAACGTCCACGGCTTCCTGACGGTCAACAACGAAAAAATGTCGAAGTCGCGCGGCACGGGCATCTCGCCGCTGCGCTACCTGGACCTGGGCATGAACCCGGAATGGCTGCGCTACTACATCGCCTTCAAGCTGAACTCGAAAGTGGAAGACCTGGACTTCAACGGCGAAGATTTTGTTGCCCGCGTGAACAGCGACCTGATCGGCAAGTACGTGAACATCGCCAGCCGCTGCGCCGGCTTCATCGCCAAGCGTTTCGACGGCAAGCTGGCGTCGACGCTGTCGGAAGGCGCGCAAAGCTGGATCAACCGCGCGCTGACGGTGGACGTCAACGGCGTCATCGTCGAGCGCCAGGCCAGCATCGCTGCGCACTTCGAGAACCGCGAATTCGGCAAGGCCTTGCGCGAGATCATGGAAATCGCCGACATCACCAACCAGTATGTCGATGAAAACAAGCCGTGGATTTTGGCCAAGGACGCGGACAAGACTGCGGAACTGCACGACGTGTGCACCACGGCCCTGATCCTGTTCCGCCAGTTGACGATCCTGCTGTCGCCGGTCCTGCCGGGCGTGGCGAAGAACGTGGCATCGTTCCTCAACGACGCAGAATTCACTTGGGCCGACACGCAGGTGTTCGGCGACGCCGTCTCGAACAGCATGCTGGGCCGCACCATCGGCGCCTACAGCCATTTGATGACGCGCATGGATGCGAAGATGATCGAAGCGCTGTTCGACGCGCCGCAAGCGGCCGCCGCCATTGCCGCGCCGGCCGGCGACGCCGCGAATGACGCCGCAGCTCCAGTGGCAGCCGCTGCCGCCATCGAAGAACTGGCGCCCGAGATCAAGATCGACGACTTCCTCAAGGTCGACCTGCGCATCGCGAAAATCGTCAACTGCGAACTGGTCGACGGCTCGGACAAGCTGCTGCGCCTGACCCTGGATGCGGGCGAAGGCCGCTTGCGCAATGTGTTCTCCGGCATCCGCTCGGCTTACCAGCCGGAAGAACTGGTCGGCAAGCTGACGGTGCTGGTGGCCAACCTGGCGCCGCGCAAGATGAAGTTCGGCATTTCCGAAGGCATGGTCATGGCCGCGTCCGCCGCCGACGAGAAAGCGAATCCGGGCATCTACATCCTGAACCCGTGGCCGGGCGCCGAACCTGGCATGCGCATCCGCTAAGCGCCCACAAGGACCGATGATGAATATCGTGGTGCGCGAAGCAACAAATGCCGATGCACAGCTGATGGCCGAGCTGACCCGCGCCGCATGGGCCGGCAAGGTGGCAGCCTCGTCCAGTGGACACCACGAGACGGCCGAGCAAGTGGCGGAGCAATTGCGCCACGGCGGCGGTTTTCTGTTGCTGATCGACGACATTCCAGCCGGTTCGCTGCGCTGGATGCCGCTCGACAGCGACCCCGCCATCTGGAAGATTTCACGCATGGGCGTGCTGCCCGCCTACCGGGGCAGCCACGTCTCGCAGCACTTGCTCGAAGCCATCATTCATCACGGCCTGTCGTGCCAGGCCGAGGAATTGCGCCTGGCAGTGCGGCGCGACCAGCGCAAGCTGATCGATTTTTATGCGGCCTTCGAATTCGACCTGGCCGAAGAACTGGAATATTCGCACGCCAACCCCGCAGAACCGGCACCGATGGTGATGCGGCGTTTGCTGCGTTATTGATTTTTAGCAATTTCGCCCCGGACTTGCCGATACAACAACCCGCCAAGCCGCACGGCGCGGTAAAATACGGCCGGCTGACCTTACCCATAAGACACTCAGAAGAGAATATGAAACTGCCTGCAAAACACACCAACTACGTATCCGACCACACCTTGTTCATCGCCGAACTGAAGGCCAAGAACCCTGGCATGGAAGCGGGCCAGCAAGCGGGCCGCGCCCTGCTGTGGGACAAGCCGGCCGTCAGCATCGATGAGCAGGAACGCCAGCTGGCGTCGGCCGTCAAGCAACAGGCTTACGTTTACCAGAACAAGAACTAAGATCTGGAACCGGCACGATGTTGCCTGAAGATTCTGCAGTCACGCCGGAAGCCGACGCCTCCGGCGCCAGCGCAGTCATCGAGTCGCCCCCACCTGTCGCTGACGGCGACGGCAGCGGCGACCCTGCAGCATCTGCAACAACGGTAACGGACGCGGCGCCCGCCGCCGACCCGCTGGGCATCGCCCGCCTGTATGGCGAGCCGATGATGCGCATGCCGACGGATTTGTACATTCCGCCGGACGCGCTGGAAATCTTCCTCGAAGCCTTCGAAGGCCCACTCGACTTGCTGCTCTACCTGATCCGCAAGCAAAACTTCAACATTCTCGATATTCCGATGGCGCAGGTGACCCTGCAATATCTGAAATATGTCGACCAGATCCGCGTGCGCAACCTGGAACTGGCCGCCGAGTATCTGTTGATGGCCGCCATGCTGATCGAGATCAAGTCGCGCATGCTCTTGCCTTCGCGCAAGAGCGACGTCGAGGAAGATGGCGGCGACCCCCGTGCCGAACTGGTGCGCCGGCTGCTCGAATACGAGCAGATCAAGCTGGCCGCCTACGACCTGAACGCCATCCCGCAGTTCGAGCGCGATTTCGTGCGCACGCAGATTTTCATCGAGCAAAGCCTGACGCCCACCTGGCCCGACGTGGAACCGGTGGACTTGCAGCAGGCGTGGCTCGACGTGCTGAAACGCGCCAAGCTGACCCAGCATCACCGCATCAGCCGCCAGGAACTGTCCGTGCGCGAGCACATGTCGAGCATCCTGCGCCACTTGCAATCGTCGCGCTTCGTCGAGTTCAGCGAACTGTTCGACATTGCCGGCGGCGTGCCCGTGGTGGTGGTCAACTTCGTGGCCCTGCTGGAACTGGCCAAGGAAACCCTGATCGAAATCACGCAGGCAGAACCGTTTGCCCCCATCTACGTCCGGCTGGCCTATTCGCCCGCCTGACCCCTTCCCTTTGTCACTGACCACCGTACAACGGGGTTTTAGCGAAAGCAATCCATGAAAATTATTTCCGACATCGAAGAATTGCGCGACCAGCTCAGCGGACAGCTGCGCACGGCGTTCGTCCCCACCATGGGCAACCTGCACGAAGGCCATCTGTCGCTGATGCGCCTGGCGCGCAAGCATGGCGACCCCGTCGTCGCCTCGATCTTCGTGAACCGCCTGCAATTCGGCCCGAACGAAGACTTCGAGAAATATCCGCGCACCATGGCGGCCGACATCGCCAAGCTGGAAAAGGAAGGCGTGTACGTGCTGTTCGCGCCGACGGAAAAGGAACTGTACCCGGAACCGCAGGAATACCGCGTGCGCCCGCCCGATGACCTGGGCAATACCCTGGAAGGCGAGTTCCGCCCCGGCTTCTTCGAAGGCGTGTGCACGGTCGTCACCAAGCTGTTCTCGTGCGTGGGCCCGCGCGTGGCCGTGTTCGGCAAGAAGGATTACCAGCAGCTGATGATCATCCGCAACATGGCGCGCCAGTTCGCGCTGCCGACGGAAATCATCGCTGCGGAAACCTACCGCGCGGAAGATGGCCTGGCCTTATCGTCGCGCAATATGTATTTATCGGAAAGCGAACGCGCGGAAGCGCCGGAACTGTACAAGGGACTTAATTTCGTGGCCGAGGAAGTGCGCAAGGGCAATCTGGCCGTGGGCGAACTGGAACAGGCCAGCATGCAGCTGTTGAACAGCCGCGGCTGGAAATCGGACTACATCGCCGTGCGCAAGCGCGCCAACCTGCAAGCACCGAGCGCCGCCGAACTGGCCGCCGGCGAGCCGCTGGTGGTGCTGGCCGCCGCCAAACTGGGACAAACCAGATTGATCGACAACCTCGAAATTTAAGCATTGTCACAACGGGGCCATTCGGCCCCGTTTCTTTCTCTACTTCTCCATCCCTACCAATTTCAGTTCGGCAAACAGCGGCTTGTTGCTGCCGCGGGCCGCTTGCAACATGTCATAGCTGGCCGCGTCGAGCACGATTTCCTCTCCCGCCCACAGCTTGCGCTGGTTCGCAGGCAGCCTCAGGCTGCGCAGGATGGCCCGTACCTGGGCAGGATCGGCCGCCAGCAGGCGAATGGCGCGCGCATGGCGCTGCGTACCCGTGAGGATAGGCAAGCCGCCCTCGGGGCCACTCTGGCTCAGGCTGACATAATCCTGGCCGCCCACGCGGTGCAGATAGGCATGCCGGCCATCGGCTTCGGCAGGCGGCTGCGCGGCCGGCTCCTGCATCTCGACAGACGCGACAGGCGCAGCGGTGGTTTGTTCAAGGCTCACGCCACAGGCCGCCAACAGGGTCGTGCTGAGGGCGAAAAATAATACGGGTGCTCGGCGCATCGTGCGCTCCTTCGTGTCGGGGTCGGGGACAGAGGTGGAATACTGCAGCGATCATGGGCCAAATTATTTGACGTGTAAAGTTAACTTTAGGAAATATTTCATTCCTTTGCGCAATCTCCTGAAACCTGCGGGATCTTGCCTGTCCTGCCAGGCAGGCCAAGCATCATTGTTAATGCAATTTGCACATTGAAATCAAAATTGCCATCTTTATCCATCCATGAATAAAGATCAAAATGATGGCACTGGCTCGCGGCAACAGCATGCAGGCCTCCCACCATGACAGGAGAACGCCCATGAACACAACATCCAACTCTGCCAAGGTAGCCATCGTCACGGGCGCCTCGCGCGGCATCGGCGCGGCCATCGCCCGCCGCCTGGCGCGCGACGGCATCCAGGTCGTTGTCAACTACGCCAGCGGCAAGGATGCGGCGGACGAGCTGGTGGCAGCCATCATGGCCGAAGGCGGCGCCGCCATCGCCGTCAAGGCCAACGTGGCCGAGGCAAGCGACGTGCAAGCGCTGTTCGATGCGGCCGAAGCGGCTTACGGCGGCGTCGATGTGCTGGTCAACAACGCCGGCATCATGCCGCCCGCGCTGCCCACCCTGGCCGAGACCGACGACGCCACCTTCGACAGCCTGTTCGCCATCAACGTCAAGGGCAGCTTCAGCACCATGCGCCAGGCGGCGACGCGCTTGCGCCACGGCGGCAGCGTCGTCAATTTCTCGACCAGCGTGATCGGCCTGGCCCTGCCCGGCTATGCCGTCTACGCCGCCACCAAGGCGGCCATCGAGACGATGACGAATATCTTTGCCAAGGAACTGCGCGGCAAGAACATCACCGTCAATGCCATCGCCCCCGGCCCCACGGCCACGGCCCTGTTCTTGAACGGCAAGACGGAAGAAACGATAGCGCGCATGGGCAAGATGGCGCCCCTTGAACGCCTGGGTACGCCGGACGATATCGCCGCGGCCGTGGCTTTTTTGGCCGGGCCGGATGGCCGCTGGGTGAATGGACAAACGTTACGTGCGAATGGCGGCCTGGTGTAAGCAAGGCGGGAACTGACGAAAAAAACGCTGCCGGTTTGCACGGGCAGCGTTTTCTTGATAACGGTCAAGCCTGGATCAGGCGCCGGCTTTTTCCAGCTTCTCGAAAATCTTGTTCAGCTTTTCATCGAGGGTCGCGGCCGTGAACGGCTTGACGACATAACCGCTGGCGCCAGCTTGCGCGGCGGCGATGATGTTTTCTTTTTTCGCTTCGGCGGTGACCATCAGCACGGGCAGCTTGGCCAGTGCGGGATCGGCGCGGATATGCTGCAGCATCGTCAGGCCATCCATGTTTGGCATGTTCCAGTCCGACACGACGAAATCGAACGATTCCGCGCGCAGCTTGGCCAGGCCCATCACGCCGTCTTCCGCCTCATCGACGTTGGCATAACCCAGTTCCTTCAACAGATTCCGGACAATGCGGCGCATCGTCGAAAAATCGTCAACGACTAAAAATTTCATCTTTGGATCAGCCATGAATAACTCCGTTGTTTCTGTAGCGGTTTGTTAATAATATCGACATGAATGCCGACATTATGGTCGACACTACGGCAGCAAGTTGTAGGATAGCATTTTCGTTGCTTTTAGGCGAACAAACTTGCCTCAGATCATATAAAACGTGGCTTACACGCGCAAAGCACGCATACCATGCGCCGCCAGGTGTCCCAGCACCATGCCAGGCAGCGCCGTCAAAGCGCCGACCTCATGCGTAGCACCGACAGCGATCGCCTCGCGCGGCATGCCGAACACCACGCAACTGGCTTCATCCTGCGCAAAATTATACGCTCCTGCGGCCTTCATCTCCAACATGCCTTGTGCGCCATCCTTGCCCATGCCGGTGAGGATCACGCCGACGGCATTTTTACCGGCCGATTGCGCGGCCGAACGGAACAGCACATCGACGGACGGGCGGTGGCGGTTCACCGGTTCGCCCTGGTCGATCTTGGTCATGTAGTTGGCGCCGCTGCGCGTCAGGGTCAGGTGCGAATGGCCGGGCGCGATGTAGGCGTGGCCGGGCAGCACGCGTTCGCCGCCTGCCGCTTCCTGCACCGAAATCTTGCACAGCGAATCGAGGCGGCGCGCGAACGAGCGCGTAAAGCCTTCCGGCATGTGCTGCGTGATCAGGATGCCGGGGCAATCGGACGGCATCTGCATGAGGAATTCGCGGATCGCTTCCGTACCGCCCGTCGAGGCGCCCACGATGATCAGCTTTTCGCTCGACGTCAATGGACTGCGCAGGGCAGGCAGCGGCGCGGCCACCTTGTCGCCGGCCGACGGCAGGGTGCGCGCGCGGATGCGCGCCTTCGAGGCGGCGCGGATCTTGTCGGCGATCATGTCCGTGTACTCGCGCATGCCACTCTGGATCGAAATCTTCGGCTTGGTGACGAAATCGACGGCGCCCAGTTCCAGCGCGCGCATGGTGATTTCCGAACCGCGCTCGGTCAAGGACGACACCATCAGTACCGGCATCGGGCGCAAGCGCATCAGTTTTTCCAGGAAATCCAGGCCATCCATCTTCGGCATCTCGACGTCGAGGGTCAGCACGTCGGGGTTGGTCTGCTTGATCATCTCGCGCGCCACCAGCGGATCGGGCGCCGCGCCCACCACTTCCATGTCGGGCTGGCTGTTTACGATTTCCGTCATGACGCTGCGGATCAGCGCCGAGTCATCCACGATCAATACCTTGATCTTCATAGTTATCCTTCCAGGCCTTGCGGCCCGTATTCTTTATTAAATTAGTACACCGGACAAACCGCCGCAAGCCGCACAGCGCGACGCGCAGCAGGTTTGGTCGGGTGTTGTCAGAACAGTTCGACTTCGCCGCCCACCGGCGCGACCTTGAGGCGGCTGGCGTAATCGAGTTCGCGGCGCACCAGCGTATCGTTATGCGTCTGCATCAGCTTTTTCACCAGCACCTTGCCGCTGCGGGGGAAGAAGTAGACCTTGCGAGGGTGGATGTCGTTGAGGTCTTCGGCCACCACGCGCATCTTTTCCGCTTTCAGGTAGTTGATGACGAAGGCCGCATTGCGTTCACCGACGTTGATCGCCGTGAAGCCGCGCAGCACGGCGCCGCCGCCGAACACTTTCGCTTCCATGTTCTCGCGCCGCGCGCCCGCCTTCAGCAAATCATTGATCAGGATTTCCATGGCGTAGGTGCCATAGCGCATCGACGCGGAAATCGGGCTGTTCGGATCGCTGCCGCCATCGGGCAGCATGAAATGGTTCATGCCGCCCAGGCCCGTGACGCGGTCGCGGATGCAGGCCGAGACGCAGGAGCCGAGCACGGTGACGATCAGCATGTCCTTGTTGGTAAAGTAATACTCACCAGGCAAGATCTTGGCGGCGTCACAGTTGAACGTCCTGTCGTAATAGACGTTAGTGGCGAATTGCTCTTTGGATTCCAGGCTCATATTTCACTCTCATGTACGATGCGACGTTGCCTTGGGCGCGGCGCCCCGGGGCTGGTCGAGCTCATAGACTGTTTTACCGCGCAGCTTCAATGAATCCGACACGTACAGAAAATTCTCCGAATGGCCCGCAAACAGCAGGGCATCAGGCTTCATCAGTGGCACAAAGCGCGACAGGATCTTGCGCTGCGTCGCCTTGTCAAAATAAATCATCACGTTGCGGCAAAAGATGACGTCGAACTGCCCCGTCAATGGCCAGCCATCGGCCAGCAGGTTGAGCGGCTTGAAGGTGATCATCTGGCGCAGTTCCGGGCGCACCCGCACCTGTCCTTCGCGGTCGCCCTTGCCGCGCAAGAAAAAGCGCCGCGCACGGTCGGCCGGCATCTTGTCGAGCCGGTCCAGGTTGTAGACGCCATTGGCGGCCGTGGCCAGCACGTTCGTGTCGATGTCCGTGGCGATGATGGTGACGGGCGGCGTGAGCGTATTGAACGCCTCGCACACCGTCATGGCGATCGAGTACGGCTCCTCGCCGGTGGAACTGGCCGAACACCAGATGGTGATCGGCCCGTTCAGTTTTTTCACATGCTCGGCCAGCAGCGGGAAGTGATGCGCCTCGCGGAAGAACGACGTCAGGTTGGTCGTCAGCGCATTCGTGAACGCTTCCCACTCGTCGCCCATGCGGCCCGCTTCCAGGTCGTCCAGGTAGCGGACGAACGAGGAGATGCCGGTCGCGCGCAATCGCCTGGCCAGGCGGCTGTAGACCATTTCCTGCTTGCTGTCGGCCAGCGCGATGCCGGCCCGCTTGTAAATCATGGCGCGGACCCGTTCGAAGTCCTTGCCAGTGAAATCAAATTCCTTGACCGAATCCGTTTTAGTTTGCGGCATTTGTTTTTACCTCTCTATGACTACTCTGACCAATGCCTTTGCAAGTATAACTAGCGGGACCGGGTTGGCGTTAGAACTCTTCCCAATCGTCGCCGCCGGCCGCCGCCAGCTTTTTCGCGGGCGGTGGCGAGCCGGCTTGCGCCGTCTGTGCCAACCGCCGTGTATTTGCCGCCACACTCGGTGCCGGCCGTGCCGCCGCTTTTACTACCGGCGCTGGCACGGGTGCGGGCATGGCCGCCTGCGCCGCGCTCTCGCCATCGAGCTTGAAGATGCTGACGGCGTCGCCCAGATTCTGCGCCTGCTCCTGCATGCTTTCGGCGGCCGCCGCCGCTTCCTCGACCAGCGCCGCATTTTGCTGCGTCATCTGGTCCATCTGCGCGATGGCCTGGTTGACCTCTTCGATACCGTGGCTCTGTTCCTGCGTCGCCGCCGTGATCTCGCCCATGATATCGGCCACCTGCCGGATCGACGTGACGATCAGGCCCATGGTCTGCCCCGCCTCGTCCACCAGGCGGCTGCCGGCATCGACCTTGTCGACCGAGTCGCCGATCAGGCCCTTGATTTCCTTGGCTGCGCCGGCCGATCGTTGCGCCAGATTGCGCACTTCCGACGCCACCACCGCAAAACCGCGTCCCTGCTCGCCTGCGCGCGCCGCTTCGACGGCTGCATTCAACGCCAGGATATTCGTCTGGAACGCAATGCCGTCGATGACGCCGATGATGTCGACGATCTTGCGCGAGCTGTCCTTGATGGAACCCATGGTATCGACCACTTGCGCCACCACCTTGCCGCCCTGCTCCGCCACCGACGATGCCGACACGGCCAGCTGGTTGGCCTGGCGCGCGTTGTCCGCGTTCTGCTTCACGGTCGACGTCAGCTCTTCCATCGACGACGCCGTCTCTTCGAGCGAACTGGCCTGCGTTTCCGTGCGCGCCGACAGGTCCGCATTGCCGCTGGCGATCTCGCGCGAGGCCACGGTGATGGTTTCCGTTCCCTTGCGCACGTCGCTGACGGTCTGCACCAGGCTCTCGTTCATGTCCTTCAATGCCTGCTGCAGCGCGCTCGTTTCATCCTTGCCTTCGACCACCACGCGCGACGTCAGTTCGCCGGCCGCCACCTTTTGCGCCACGGCCACCGCGCCGGACAATGGCACCGTGATCGAGCGCGTGATGAAGATGGCGCACCAGGCGCCGATCGCCACCGCCGCGCCGCCCAGGATGAACAGTACCGTCATCAGGCGCGCATCGGCCGCCAGCGAGTCGTCCATGAAGCTTTGCTGCGCCACGTGCTGCAAGTCGAGCAGCTTGTTGATATCGGCCAGGGTCGTCTTGTTCAAGGGATCGATGCGGGTGGCGATCACCTTCGCCGCGCCCTCGCTGTTAAACGCCAGCACCTGCCCCATCGCTTCCTTGAAGGCGGCATCGACTTCGCCGTCGACCTTGGCGATATTGGCCAGCAGCGCCTTCTCGCCATCGGACAGGCCCAGGGTGGCCAGCTTGCCGCGCGCGCCGTCGTACAGCTTGCGCTGCGCGCGCACCTTGCCCTCTTCCGCCTGCATCAGGGCCACATCGCCCTGCAAGCCGATATTGCGCATGGCGATACCGGTTTCCAGCATCGCGCTTTTCATCAGCGACGCCTGCGTATTCTTTTCGCTTGCCAGCTCCAGGCCCGTGAGCAGCTGGGCCTTGTTACGGTAATTCAGTGCATTCGCCGAAACGATCACCACCACCAGGATGGCGAGAATGCTGCCAAAACCTATCCCCAGCCGGGTGCCTATCTTGAAATCGCGCAAACTCATTACAGTCTCCAATATTTATGTGAACGGCGCCCGTTCAACCGGACGGCGCCGTGTTGTGGCCTGGTCTCTGTCGGACCTTGCAGCCTGCCGGCGCGCCTCTAGATGCTGCTCGCGCCGGTACATGCATATCTGTAGTGATTCTTTGCGTGGTAAAACGGCGGCGCACCGGGCGCCGCCTTGCTGCCATGCGGAGGCTTACGCCGCCAGCTTGTCGATCAGGCCCATCTCGCTGCTCGACATCAGCTTGTCGATGTCGACCAGGATCAGCATGCGCTCGTCGATGGTGCCCAGGCCGATCATGTAGTCGGTCGAGAAGGCGGTGCCCATTTCCGGCGCCGGTTTCACCTGCTCCGGCGTCAGGGTGGTGACGTCGGAAACGCTGTCGACCACCATGCCGACGATACGGCCGCCGATGTTCAGGATGATCACCACCGTGAACTGGTCGTACACGGGCGTGCCCAGGTTGAACTTGATGCGCATGTCGACCACGGGAATGATGATGCCGCGCAGGTTGATCACGCCCTTGATGAATTCAGGCGCGTTGGCGATGCGGGTGACCGCTTCGTAACCGCGGATTTCCTGGACCTTCAGGATATCGATGCCGTACTCTTCGGAGCCCAGGGTGAAGGCCAGGAATTCACGGCCGGCGATGTCCTTGCCGTCGCCCGCATTGCTTCCGGATGTTTGTTGAGTATCTGACATGGTGCGTTTTCCTATCTTTATCTATCGGTATTACGAAAAAATGGACTCGTCAGCCAGCTGGCGCGAGGAACGGATCAGGGCGGCGACATCGAGAATCAGCGACACGCCGCCATCGCCCAGGATGGTGGCGCCGGAAATGCCCACCACCTTGCGGTAATTCGATTCGAGGTTTTTCACCACGACTTGCTGCTGTCCCACCAGGTCGTCGACAAACAGGGCCGCCTTGCGCCCTTCCGTCTCGAGGATCACGCAGATGCCTTCCGAAGGGCTGGTAAAGCGCGGCGCGATGTCGAACATCTGGTACAGCGGGATCAATGGCAGGTATTCGCCGCGCACTTTCACCACCTGCCCCTTGCCGCTGATGTCCTTGATGTCTTCAACGGCTGGCTGCAGCGATTCGATGACAAAGCCCAGCGGTAAAATATACACTTCGTCGCCGACTCGGATCGACATGCCGTCGAGGATCGCCAGGGTCAGCGGCAGCGAGATGGAAATCGTCGTGCCGAAGCCTTTCGCGGAACGGATGTCGACGACGCCGCCCATGGCGCTGATATTGCGCTTGACGACATCCATGCCCACGCCGCGGCCCGACACGTCGGTAACGGCTTCGGCGGTGGAAAAGCCGGGCGCGAAAATCAGCTGCCACACGTCGGCGTCGCTCATCGTCTCGGACACGTCCAGTCCCTGCTGCGCGGCCTTGGCCAGGATGCGTTCGCGGTTCAGTCCCGCGCCGTCATCGGATACCTCGATGATGATGTTGCCGCCCTGATGGCTGGCCGAGAGGAACAGCCGGCCCGCCTCGGTCTTGCCGGCGGCCACGCGGGCGGCCGGCATTTCCACGCCGTGGTCGATACTGTTGCGCACCAGGTGCGTGAGCGGATCGACGATGCGCTCGATGAGGCCCTTGTCGAGTTCCGTGGCGGCGCCATTCGTGATGAAATCGACCTTCTTGCCCAGTTTCGTCGCCAGGTCGCGCACCATGCGCGGGAAGCGCGAAAAGACGAAATCCATCGGCATCATGCGGATCGACATCACCGCTTCCTGCAAGTCGCGCGTGTTGCGCGTCAGGTGGCTGACGCTGTCGAGCAGCTTTTCATGCAGCATCGGGTCGAGCGCGCTGGCGCGCTGCTCGATCATCGCCTGTGTAATCACCAGTTCGCCCACCAGGTTGATCAGCTGGTCGACTTTCTCGATCGAGACGCGGATCGACGACGATTCGGCGCCGGCCTTGTCGCCTTCTTTCTTGGCCGGTTTCTTTTCCTGCTCCGCTTCGGCCACGGCGCTGGCCACGGCTGGCGCGGCGACGGCACTGGCGTTGCCCGCCTTGGCCGCGTCGGCGCGTATCTGTTCGAGGGGCTGGAAGAAACCGTAGCCCTGTTCGGCGTCGCTCTGCACGCCGGCGGCGGCGCGGATATCCTCAAGCGGCTGGAAGAAGCCATAACCGGGGTCCGTCGCGCCCTGCGCAGCAGGCGTGCCTGGCAGCGGGTCGAAGAAACCGTAGCCCTGGGCTTTTTCCTGCGCCGCGCGGGCCGCTTCGGCTTCGCCTGGCGCCAGTGGTGGCGCCTGCGTGATCACCATGTCGTCGGGATTGAGCACGAACGAGCAGATGGCCAGGATGTCATCGAGGCTTTCATGCGTCGTCACTTCCAGCACCTTGCGCGCGTCGGGCAAGGCGGACACGGCGACATCGCCCAGCAAACCCAGTTCGGCCGCCAGCGCATCGACTTCGCGCGGCTCCATGGCCGGCAGTTCCAGGCGGATGCGATGGCCGCCGGCATGGCTGACGGCGGCTTTTTCCGCCGTATGGAAGGCCGGTGCGACGGGCGTAAGCGCAGCCACGGGCACGTCCTGCGAAAACGACTGCAGCATCATGCGCACATTGGCCACGGCATCCTGGTCGACGGCACTGCCCAGACGGTGGCCGTCGAGCTGCATCTTGAGGATATCCTTGGCCGCCAAGAAGGCGTCGACGTGTTCCGCCGTCAGCGCCATCTGGCCCTGGCGGATGCGGTCGAGCAGCGACTCGAGGATGTGCGTCACCTCGCTCATGTCGGAGAGACCGAACGTCGATGCGCCGCCCTTGATCGAATGGGCGGTACGGAAAATGGCATTCAGGTCTTCGGCGTCGGGCGCCGCAATATCAACGGCCAGCAGCAGCCGTTCTTTTTCAGCCAGCAGTTCTTCGGCCTCATCGAAAAAGACCTGAAAAAACTGGCTAATATCGATGGTCATAGGGTGACTCCGTCAATTGCATCGTTGCACTGCGCGGCTGGCATCAGCCGATCACCTTCTTGACCACTTCGATCAGGCGTTGCGGATCGAACGGCTTGACCAGCCAGCCATTGGCGCCGGCGGCACGTCCTTTCGATTTCATCTCGTCCGACGACTCCGTCGTCAGCATCAGGATGGGTACCTTCTGGTAGGTCGGCAGTTCGCGCAACAGCTTGATCAGTTCCAGGCCATCCATGCGCGGCATGTTCTGGTCCGTCAATACCAGGTCCACGGTTTGCAGCTTGGCTTTTTCCAGTCCGTCCTGGCCGTCGACGGCCTCCACCACCTGGTAACCGGCGGCTTTCAGGCTGAACGCCACCATCTGGCGCAATGAGCTGGAATCGTCCACTGCAAGTATCGTTTTGGCCATCTTTGCTCCCACTTATTCCGGGCATCCTGCCCGAGTATTTGATTAATCAATCCATGCAACCACAAGCGCTCCGCACTGGCATGCTAGAACAGCTCGATGTCGCCACTTTCCAAATGCTGTTGACTGACAGCCTTGCGCAGCACGCTGCGCAACTCCAGGCTTTGAATCGCCAGCGCCATGCTGACCCGCCCCAGCAAGGCGACAATTTCTTCATTGTCGCTCTCCGGCAACATCTCCGCGCCATGCTCGCCCAGGGTCCCGAGGAACTCGCGCAAGCCCGTCACGCGCTTCAAGGTGCGCTCGATCAGCTGGCTGGTCATGTCCTGGAACTGCAGGCTGGTGATGGCCGCATTCACATAGCCCCCCACCTCATCCTGCAACGCCAGCAGTTTTTCGCGCTGCTGCTCGGCCGGAATACCGCCGTCGAGCAGCAAGGCGATGGTGTCTTGCTGCGCAGCGACGGCTGCGTGTATCGCCATGAAATTGAAGGACAGCTTCTCGATCGCCTCTTCCAGCAAGATGCCGGTCTGCACCAGGTCGGTTTCCACCTCCGTCAAGTGCTTGCGGCCATGGTCCGACACGCCAGACAGCAGGCGCTTTACATGCGAGCCAAGTATTTTCTTTCTTGTCATAAAGGTCTCATTGTTTCAATACACCACGCGTCGACAGCCTTGCGTGTTATTTTTTCGCCGCTGCCGGGGCGGGGACTGGCGCCGCGGGCGGCGCACCGGCCGCCAGCCCTGACGCGACAGCGGCGGAAGCGGCATCGGTCACCGGCAGCTCGATCGCCGAACCATCGCGCAGGACATTTTCTTCCGTGCGTTTGTTCATGACGATGATGCTGATGCGCCGGTTGATCGGATTGAAGGGGTCGAGCTTGTCCAGGTGGGCGGCCGAACCGAGCCCCACCACGCGCAAGACTTTTTCTTCCTTCATGCCGCCGATCACCAGTTCGCGCCGCGACGCATTCGCGCGGTCGGCCGACAATTCCCAGTTGCTGTAGCCGGCATCGCTCATGTAGGGCGTCGAATCCGTATGGCCGGACAGGCCGATGCGGTTCGGCACTTCATTGAGCACGAAGCCGATCGCGTGCAGGATTTCCTTGGTGTACGGTTGCAGGTTCGCATTGGCGAGCGCAAACATCGGACGGTTCTGCTCGTCGACGATCTGGATGCGCAAGCCTTCGCTGGTGATATCGAGCAGCAACTGGTTCTTGTATTTTTTCAGCAGGGGATTGGCGTCGATGGTCGCTTCGATGCGCGCCTTGAGCGCCTGCAGGCGCTTGCCCTCTTCGCGTTCGAGCGCGGCCTTGGCGGAATTGAGGTCGAACGATTTGCGCTGCTGCTCTTCCTGCGCCTTGCGCACCTGCCCATCCTGGCGCGACAAGTCCTGGCCACCGCCCTGGATCACGGAATTGCTCTCGCCGCTGCCTGAGCCGCCCGCCATCGCCACTTTCAGCGGCGTCTTGAAGAATTCGGAAATGCCGTTCAAGTCGCCCTTCGAGGTGGAGCCCAGCAGCCACATCAGCAGGAAGAAGGCCATCATGGCCGTGACAAAGTCGGCGTAGGCGATTTTCCACGCCCCGCCATGGTGCCCGCCAGCCGTCTTCTTGATACGCTTGACGATAATCGGGCGCATGCCTTCATCGGCCATGGCGTCCCCCTTCCGTGTGCTGCAAATGACTCATGGTATCCAGGCGTATATTCACTGCTTACTTCGTTTTCGATTTCTTGATATGGTCTTCGAGCTCGTTGAACGTCGGGCGCTCGGTCGAGAACAGCACCTTGCGGCCGAACTCCACGGCCAGCGCCGGCGCATAGCCGTTCAGGCTGGCCAGCAGGGTCACTTTCACGCACTGGAACATCTTGCTCGACTCTTCCAGCTTCTGCTCGAGCAGGCTGGCCAGCGGGCCGACGAAACCATACGCCAGCAAGATGCCGAGGAAGGTGCCGACCAGCGCGTGCGCGATCAGCATGCCCAGCTCGGCCGGCGGGATGCCCACCGACTCCATCGTGTGCACCACGCCCATCACGGCGGCGACGATACCGAACGCGGGCAGGCCATCGCCCACCTTGGCGATCACGTGGGCCGGCACGGCGCCTTCGTGATGGTGCGTCTCGATTTCGTTGTCCATCAGGTTTTCGATCTGGAACGCGTCCATATTGCCCGACACCATCAGGCGCAGGTAATCGGTCATGAATTCGACGATGTGGTGGTCGGCCAGCACGGCCGGGTACTTGGAAAACAGCGGGCTTTCCTCGGGCTTGTCGATATCGCCTTCGATCGACATCAAGCCTTCCTTGCGCACCTTGCTGAGCACTTCGAACAGCAGGGACATCAGTTCCATGTACAGCTCTTTGGTATAGCGCGAACCCTTGAACAGGCTCGGCAAGGCTGCGATCGTTGCCTTGATGGCCTTGTTATTGTTACCAACAAGGAAGGCGCCCAGGGCGGCGCCGCCGATCATCAGCAACTCCAGCGGCTGGAACAGCGCCGCCAGATGGCCGCCGGCCATTGCGAAGCCGCCAAAGACCGAGGCGCAAACGATGATGTATCCGATTATGACTAACAAGTGCCCTGACTCCCAATAATGGCCGGGGCTGTGTGCCCGGCATGTTCAAACCTGTTCCTGTCTTCTGGCGGCTGCGCCGCCGGCAAGGACAGTGGCAAAAAAGTAACCGAAAGTTAATTGAAATGCCCCGCTTTTCAACGCAATTCCGAGAAAATGCCGTGTGGAACTACAATAACGTGAGATTGCCCCACGGGCAAGCAAATAACGCAGACAATTGCTTAAAAGCACCATATGTAAAGCAAAGGACCACCCTCTGTGGCGGCGATGGTCTTATCGGGCTTGCGTGCCGCAATCTGGAATTCGTAACTAAGAAGCATGCTACTGGGCAACATTTCCCTTTCCGCCTTGTTCCACAGGGCTGCCATCGCCGCCGGCGACAGGTAGGCAAATACCACGTCGTAGCGGCCGAAATCGAGCGCTTCGTAGTCGCCGCGCAGGAAACGCGCGCGGCTGCCCGCCAGCTTCGCGCGCAAGCGGCTTGCCAGCCACGGCAGCGGCGCCAGTTCGATGCCGGAAAACTGCCCGTCGGACCGGCGCCGCGCCAGGTCCAGCACCAGGCCGCCCAGGCCGCTGCCGATATCGATCAGGCGCACGCCGGGACGGTCCGCGATCAGCTCGGCCACGGCCTGCCATACCTTCGGCCCCGACGGATAAAACGGCACTTGCGTGCGGAATGTGGACCAATACAGGCTCAGCAGGAAAACAAAGGCCGCCAGGAACACGGCCGGGGGCAAATCGAGCAGGCTGGCGGCCAGCAAGGCGGGCGCAAACAGCAGGCCGATGGCGCACCACCAGCGCGCCAGTCCCGCGCGCCACGTGATGAGCGCCGCCAGCACGCCCTGCACCAGCGCCACGGCCGGCAGCGACATAGCGACGCCGGCGCGCGCCAGGCCATATACCAATAGCAACATCAAGGGAAAGGCCAGCACCTGGATCAGGATGGCCTTGAGCGCGGGCGCGCGCAGGATTTGTTGCAGCATGGGCAAGTTAAAGGAGGAAAACGCCAGTGTAAGCGAAAGCATCATGAAAAAACCGGAGTCCGGTCTGGCGACCGCTCCGGTTTTTACTGAGGCTATATTGGGACAGTAATGGGCAATATCAGGCGGCGACACCCGGCAATGCACCAGCGGCCGCTTCATCGCGCGCCTTCTTGGTCTTGCCTGCACGCGAAGGCATGTGGCACAGGCCGCACACATAATCGGCGTTCAGGTCGAGGCAGTTGACGACGAACTTGCCGCCGCACTTGCCGCAGGGCGCCATGTCCAGCATCTTGCTGCTGAAAAAGCGCACCAGGGTCCAGGCCCGCGTCAGCGACAGCAGCGGCTCTTCGCCCGCTTCGGGCGGCATCTGTTCCAGATACAGTTTATACGCCTTCATCACGGCTTCGATGCCCGTGGCGCCGGCGTGGTCGACGAGGAATTTGTGGATATTGATGAACAGCGAGGAATGGATATTCGGTTGCCAGGTGATGAACCAGTCGGTGGAAAACGGCAGCATGCCCTTGGGCGGCGAGACGCCCTTCAATTCCTTGTACAGATTCAGCAGCCGTTCGCGCGACAGCGAGACTTCCGTCTCCAGCAGTTGCAAGCGGGCGCCCAGCTGTATCAATTCGATGGCCAGCTGGATTTCCTGCGCTTCCGATACGACACTTTTCTTGGCCATGCTGTGTACTCCGCTACTGACTGATACTGACTGAAGGTTGTTGCATCAAGCGATTTCTTCGACGCCCTGACCAGCCATCAAGATGGCTGCATGCGATTGCGCCAGCGAACGGTCTTTATTGTAGTTCGTCAACATGCCCAGGATGGCGCTGTCGTCAAAGCGGAAGCGGGCCAACATCATGTTGCCGCCAGCAAGCTTGAGGATCTGCGCATTGCTCATGCCTTCGATCAGTTCGGCGATTTCGGCGGCGATGCCCAAACGGAAGATGGCCGTTACCTTGTCCGCACGAATCATTTGCTGGGCCAGCATCAGGTAGCTCAGGTTAGCGTCGCGAATCTCAGCCATCATGTCGTTAGCAGTCATTTCCATCTCCTCAATCCGTTGAATTCAGCTGGCATTGTTTGTTGCCAGTGAGATACATTCTGCAGGAGCAACATTAAACGCAACAGAGGCGCAGCGCTGTATTTTTGGTCGGGGAATAGCGGATGAGATCGTAGGTGTTTGTCTGACAAACACTGCTCGATCATGGTCGCACGCCAGTAACGGCGCGGATGTGAGTGGTTGGCGGTATGCCGGATTTAGCCAATTTTTGGCCTGTAAAAAATATCACTTTTTTACAACAACTTGATCGGAATCAAGCCTGCCTACTTAGATAACGGCTGCCTTGGCAGGAACTTTAGGGCTTTTTTGAAAAATATTTCAAAAACCTGCATTCTTTTTTGGCCGGTTTGACACCGTTCATGTAATCGTTGACGGCAGCGCCTGGCGAAACTTTAGGGTTATTTGAAAATATTTTTAAAAATCGTGATTTTTCTCGTTGAAGCCCCGCAGGCTGGCACTTCGCCCGCCTCCTCGAGCGCGGAAATGCCGCTTTCCGGCGTGGATTTGCTACACTGCCTGCTTCCGCACAATACTTTAAGCTTCAAGCAATATCGTGCCATTGAGATAAGTATCAATATGAAAGCCACCATGATTTCTCGACATGACTGCAGCGCACGCGACCTCGACGATCCACTGGCGCCTTTGCGCCAGCAATTCGACTTGCCGCAAGGCGTGATTTACCTCGACGGCAACTCCCTGGGCGCGCGGCCGAAAGCGGCCCTGGCCCGCGCCCAGCACGTCATCACGGCAGAATGGGGCACGGACCTGATCCGCAGCTGGAATACGGCCGGCTGGTTCGACCTGCCCAAGCGCCTGGGCGACCGCCTGGCCCCGCTACTGGGCGCCGGCACGGGCGAAGTGGTGATCACCGACACCACTTCCGTCAACCTGTTCAAGGCCCTGGCCGCCGCCCTGCAGATGCAAGCCAGCGATCCCGCGCATGCCGCGCGGCGCATCATCGTCAGCGAACGCAGCAACTTCCCCACCGACCTGTACATGGCGCAAGGCCTGGCCGCCTGGCTCGATCGCGGTTACCAGCTGCACCTGGTCGACAGTCCCGAGGAACTGGCGCAAGCCATCGATACCGATTGCGCCGTCGCCATGCTCACGCACGTCAACTACCGCACCGGCTACCAGCACGACATGGCCGCCATCAGCAGCCATTGCCACGCGCAAGGCACGCTGGCGCTGTGGGACCTGGCCCATTCGGCCGGCGCCGTGCCGCTGGACCTGAACGGCGCCGGCGCCGACCTGGCCGTCGGCTGCACCTACAAATACCTGAATGGCGGCCCCGGCTCGCCCGCCTTCATCTGGGTGCCGCAAAAACACCAGGCACGCTTCCGCCAGCCTTTGTCCGGCTGGTGGGGCCACGCCACGCCGTTCGCCATGGACCCGGGCTTCGCGCCCGCCGACGGCATCGCCCGCGCCCTGTGCGGCACGCAGCCGATACTCTCGCTGGCCCTCGTCGAATGCGGCCTCGATATCTTTGCGCAAACAAGCATGGAAGCCATCCGGCGCAAGTCGCTGGCCCTGACAGACCTGTTCATCGCGCTGGTGGAGCAGCGCTGCGCCAGCCATCCGCTGGGTCTCGTCACGCCGCGCGAGCATGCGCGCCGCGGCAGCCAGGTCAGCTTCACGCACCCGCATGGCTATGCCGTGATGCAGGCACTGATCGCGCGCGGCGTGATCGGCGACTACCGCGAACCGGCCATCATGCGCTTCGGCTTCACGCCCCTGTACACGAGCTTTGCCGACGTGTGGGATGCCGTGGAAATCCTGCGCGACATCCTCGACACACTAGCCTACGACATCGCCGCCAAGCGCGATGCCGTCACCTGAATCACCCCATGAGCGACGACAAGAATATGAACAAGGAAAACACCAGCGGCTGCCCCATGCATGCGGGCGGCCAGGATGCGCAATGGCATGGCGCGCAGATGGATTTCAGCGAATCGATGAGCTACGGCAATTACCTGGCGCTGGACCGCATCCTCACGGCCCAGCATCCGCTGTCGCCGAACCACAACGAAATGCTGTTCATCGTGCAGCACCAGACGAGCGAATTGTGGATGAAGCTGATGCTGCACGAAATGCACGCCGTGCGCGCCAACCTGCAAAGCGGCGACCTGGCGCCCGCCTTTAAAATGCTGGCCCGCGTGGCGCGCATCATGGACCAGCTGGTGCACGCCTGGGACGTGCTGGCCACCATGACGCCGCCCGAATACACGGCCATCCGCCCCTACCTTGGCGCCTCGTCCGGCTTCCAGTCCTTCCAGTACCGCGAAATCGAATTCATCCTGGGGAACAAGAACGCGGCCCTGCTCAACGTGCACACGACGGCGCCCGACACCTACAAGGTGCTCGACGCCGCCCTGCGCACGCCATCCGTCTACGATGAAGCCATCAAGCTGCTGGCGCGCAGCGGCCTGCATATCGCCCCCGAGCGCCTGGACGCCGACTGGACCCTGCCGACCAGCGCCGACGCCTCCGTCAAGGCGGCGTGGCTGGAAGTCTACCGCGACCCGTCGAAACACTGGGCCCTGTACGAGCTGGCCGAAAAGCTGGTCGACCTGGAAACGGCCTTCCGCTTCTGGCGCTTCCGCCACGTGACGACGGTCGAGCGCATCATCGGCTTCAAGACGGGCACGGGCGGCACGGCAGGCGTCAGCTATTTGCGCAAGATGCTCGACGTGGTATTGTTCCCTGAGCTATTCGCCCTACGCACGGAGTTATAACTTTAAGGAGCATTGATGTCGCCTCTCGTCCTGACCCTGGCCGGCCTGTGGAATTCCGGGCCGCAGCACTGGCAAACCCATTGGGAAGCGCGCCACCCGCAATGGTCGCGCGTGCCGCACGGGGAATGGCAGACGCCGGACAAGGACGAATGGGTGGCGGAGCTAGACCGCGCCATCGCCGCCTGCGAGCGCCCGCCCGTGCTGGCGGCGCACAGCCTGGCCTGCACGCTGGTGGCCCATTGGACTGCCAGCGGCTCGCCGCACAAGATCGCCGGCGCCTTCCTCGTCGCCCCCAGCGATGTGGACGCGCCCTCCTACCCCAGCGGCACGACGGGCTTTGCGCCGATGCCTCTGCAAGCCTTGCCGTTTCCCAGCCTGGTGGTGGCCAGCGGCGATGATCCCTACGTCAGCTTCGCGCGGGCACGCGCGTTTGCCGCCGCCTGGGGCAGCGATTTCACCATGATCGGCGACGCCGGCCATATCAACGGCGACGCCGGCTACGGCCCGTGGCCGGACGGCGAACAGCTGCTGCTGGACTTCTGCGCCGCGCACCAGCCCTGAACAAGGGCGCGCACACGATAGACGCGCGCCCATTTGCCCGCAAGTAAGAACGCAGGCAGAATCGTGGCCTTTCCATTGCGGCGCCCCGGCGCCAGCCTCACGATGAAACGTCTGCTTCTGACCTTGCTGCTCTGCTCCGCCTTCGCCCACGGCGCGCCCTTCTACGAAGGCAAGACCCTCGCCCATCCCGCCATCACCGCGTCGCAGGACAGCGGCTTCGACATCGCCTTTCTCAAGGAAAAAGAGGGCGTCAACGGCTATTACTGCGAGTGCAAGAGCGGTACATCGAAACCCATTTTGCTCGACCAGTTCGGCAACGCCGTCATCCGTTCCGTCTTCTACGCCTCGCTGGACAAGGAGTCGGACGACAGCGTGCAAACCATGCTGGTGCTGTTCCGGCAGGACGGCAAGAACGGCTTGCGCGCCTACCGCTACCACCGCAGTTCCGGCAAGTACCGGCGCCTCGACGGCTTGCAGCCGGCCCTGAACCGCATCGTGGCGCAAAGCGCCGCTCCCAACGCGGGCCAGGTCAAGGCGGCGCTGGCCAAGCTGGCGCCGATGGACTACAGCGTCGCGCGCGGCAAGAGCGGCAATGCGGACTTCGACGCCATCGACCATACGCAGGGCACCGTCGTCGGCTACTACAGCGACGAGGGCAAGCCCGTGGAGGCTGGCAGCCAGGAAGCCATCATCTACAAGAAAACCTTCGAGAAGAAAGGCGACCGTTTTCTTACCGCCAGCTACACCCTGTACAGCGATGCGGGCGCCGGCATCCTGCGCAATTACCGCCTGTGGCAAGTGACGTGGGAAACGGCGCCGAAGCAGTTCACGGGCAGCCAGGAAGGCCCTTCCGTCATCTACAGCCTGGCCTGGGACGACGGCTCGGTGGTCGAGCGGGGCCAGTACGCGAAAGGCAAGCGCCAGGGCCTTTGGGTGCGCGAAGGCATGCACGAAGGCAGCGAAAAAGGCCATTTCGTCGACGGCCTGCAGGAAGGCATGTGGTACTTCAATTACCCAAAACAGAGCGAGAGCGGCATGTACCGGGCCGGCAAGCGCGAAGGCCGCTGGACGGTCGTCAACTATGCCGATGCGGAGGAAGTGACGGGCTTCGACACCTACGCGGGCGGCCAGCTGAACGGCCCGCACGAACGCAGCATGGGCGGCAAGCTGCAAACGCGCGGCAACTACGTGAACGGCTCGCGCCATGGCGCGTGGATCACGGAAGACGGCGACGGCAGCATCATCGAAGACTTGCGCGACGGTCCGTGGAAACTCAAGCTCAAGGACAAGGCCACGCAAAGCGTCACTTTCGTGCAAGGCAAAAAACAGGGTGAAGCGATCGACATGGATGCGCAAGGCGCGCTGCGCCTGCGCGACCATTACCAGGCCGGCGTGCTCGAAGGCAGCCGCACGCGCTATCTGGGCCCGGCCGGCAAGGAATACGTGGTCTACACGGCCACCTACCGCAACGGCCAGCTCGATGGGCGTGAACAGGCATTCGACGACAGCGGCAAGATCCTGCGCCTCGATACCTTGTGGGAGATGGGCAAGAAGCAGGGCCTGGACGCGCGCTACTACCCGAACGGCAAGCCGGAGCGCCTGGCCGTCATCGACCAGGGCCGCCTGCTCACGCACCTGCGCGAATACTATGAAGACGGCCAGCTGCTCAACGACATCCACCGCTGCACCTTCAAGGAATACGGCAGCACGCGCGACGACGTGTGCGAGTACCACCATATGTACTACCCGGACGGCAAGCCGCAGTATTACTACGCCTTCCAGTACGGCCAGCGCCAGGAAGGCTATTCGAACTACCCGAACGGCAAGCGCAAGGATGAACTGCTGGTCGACCGCGCCGCCGACACCTCGGTCTTGAACGTCTATTACGAAAGCGGCCAGCTCAAATGCACGGAGCCGCGCAGCGGCCACAGCACGCGCACGGTCAACGGCGAGACCATGATCAGCTATGCTTCGTCCGACCGCGACGGCGACAATATCTGCTACCACCCGAATGGCAAGGTGGCCAGCATCTACACCTTCCGCAAGCGCGTGCTCGTGGAGTGCGGCAAGCGCTACGACGACACGGGCAAGCAAACGTTTCCGGGGCCGGAAGGCTGCCCTCCTCCCAGGAAAGTGGACTACCCGATAGGACTATGACCATGACGCAAGCAACACAGCCGCTACGCATCCAAAATCCCGAACGCATCGACGCCAGGGCGATCCGCGCCGCCATCGCGGGCGGCCAGCAGGTACTGGTGCAGTTCGATACCCTGGGCGAGCCGGAGCCGCTGCTGGCCGACCTCGACGCCCTGGCCGCCACCTGCGGCACGGCGCTGACCATCCGCATCTACGGTTACGACCCGAGGGTGTTCGACGCCCGCATCCTGCGCGCGCTGCCGCATGTGGCCAGCCTGTCCATCGACTGCCACTGGCAAGCCATCCATCTGGAAACCCTGGGCGAGCTGCGCCACCTGAAGCGCCTGAGCCTGGGCGTGTACAAGCTGGCGCAGGCCGACATCCTGCAGCTCGATAATTTGCGCGGCCTCGAATACCTGAACCTGGGCGAGTCGGCCAAAAACAATATCGACCTGGCGCCGCTGCGCCACTACACGCAGCTGGCCAGCCTGGTCATCGAGGGCCACGACCAGCATATCGACACTGTGGCCGGCCTGCCGGCGCTGCACGAGCTGTCGCTGTACCGCATCAAGAACAAGGTGCCATTGGATTTCATCTCGGAGATGGCCCGCCTGGACCGGCTGCTGTTGCAACTGGGCGGGCGCGAATCGCTCGCGCACATCGAGGCGCCCCTGCTGCGGAAACTGGAAGTGGTACGCGTGCGCGGCCTGGAAACCCTGGGCGACATCGGCCGCTTCCCGCTGCTGCAGGCGCTATGGGTGGAAGACCAGATCAAGCTGCGGCAGATCGCGCTGGGCCCCAATCCCGTGCTTGAACGCCTGCATCTGCACACCTGCAAGACGCTCGAGAGCCTGCCCGGCCTCGCCGCCCTGCCCGCCCTGCGCCAGCTGTCGGCATCCGAAACGATGCTCGACATCGACGCCTTGCTGGCGCATGGCTTGCCCGCTTCCCTCACGCATGCGCGCCTGCGAACGGGCAAAAAAACCCGCGACGACGCCATCGCCGCGCAGCTGGCGCAACTGGGCTACGAGCAGCCAGGCCCCTGCTAGATCAGCGGCTGGCGGCCAGCTTGCGCTGCCACAAGGCCACGTCGATCATGACGCCATCGGCGCCCGTGTTGCGGATATAGACGCGGTAGCTGCCCTGCCCCATGTTGCCATCGAGGTAGGCCGTGCGTTCATTGCGCTGCAGCCGGGCGCCCTTGGCCAGCTGGCGATAGCGCTCGACCACCGTGTCGAAGCTGGCATAGCTGCGCAGCGCCACTTCCAGATCGCGCGGCGGGCGGCCTTCCGCATGGTCGAGCACATTGTTCTGTTTCTTGCCCTTCAAGGTGAGCGGATAGGCAAACACGCCGGCGCCGGCCGACGTCAGCACCGTCGATTTATCGAGCAGCAGCGGCAGCAGCGCCGGCGGATATGCGGGCGGCAGCTGGGCGCGGTTCCAGCCCGGCAGGGCCGGTTGCGCCAGCACATATTCGACCGTGGCGATCTTTTGTCCATCGGCGCCCGCTTCCTTGTCGCCCGCGATCAGCGCCAGCATGGGCGGCAATTGCCGGGCCCAGGCCAGCAAGGGCGCCGCATCGCCGACCAGCATGCCCTTGCGGTGGAACACCGTCAGCACCGCATTCGGATCGGGATTGCAGACCTTCGCCAGCGGCTGGCCCTCCAGGCGGCAATGCCCGTTGACGAGGCCAAAGGCGATGATGGCGCCGCGCTTGTCGAGCAGCATGGCACCGCGTTCGCGGCCCTGCTTGCGGTCATTCATCGACGCCAGCAACTGGCGGCCGTCGGCCAGCACGGTGCGCGTGGCGTCGCGCTTTTCGCTGATCGCTTCGAGCGCCTGCGCCAGCAGCAGTTCATCGTCTTCCGTATAGCTGCCGCGCGCGTAACCGAAGAAATCGAACAGGGCCGCGCGCACTTGCGGGTCTTCGCTCAGGCGCGGCAAGGCACCGCCGGCCAGCAAGGACGACAGGCTTTTCCCGGCCGGCGCCGAGGGCGCCGCCGTGGCGCGGGCGGGCTGGGAAAGGATGCAGGCCGCTGCCAGCAAGGCGCCGCCCAGGGTGCGGTAATTCGAAAAAATGATATGCATGATTCTGTCTGTCGGGGATTTGGCCACTCTTGCGGCCACGCATGGCGCGCCGGCGATTCTAGCATGGCGCCAGCCCCCATGCCGTGCGGCTGGCGGACGGCGCGTGCGCCGGCGCGGCTGTTATGATGGCTGCAATGACGATCTCTCCTACCGCTTCGACACTGCTCGTCCTCCTGCCCGGCATGGATGGCACGGCCAGCCTGTTCCACCATTTCGACGCCGCCTTGCGCGCGCACAGCGCCATCGACACCTTGGCCATCGCCTATCCGTCCGCGCCACTCGACTATGCGGCGCTGGAAGCATTCGTGCGCGAGCGCCTGCCGCGGGACCGCCCTTTCGTCGTGCTGGCCGAATCGTTTTCCGGACCGCTGGGGGCGGCTTTGCGCGCCGATCCGCCGCCCGGCATGCGCGCCCTGGTCCTGTGCTGTTCGTTCGTGCGCAATCCGCGCCCGATGCTGGCGCCGCTGCGCCACCTGCTCGGCCTCGTGCCCTTTGGCGCCATGCCCGGCTTCGCCCTGCGCCAGGCGCTGCTGGCGCCCTTCTCCACGCCGCAGTTGCAGAATGAACTGGCCGCCGCGCTGGCGCAAGTGCCACCGGCAACGCTGCGCCAGCGCCTGCGCGCCGTACTGGAAACAGACGCCTCGCGCAGCTTCGCGCGCGGCAGCCTGCCCGTGCTGTATCTGCGCGCCCGCCACGACCGCCTGGTGCCGCCCGCGAACGCCGTGCAGATACTGCGGCAGGCGCCCGGCGCGCAACTGGTCGACATCGCCGCGCCGCACATGCTGCTGCAGGCCGCGCCGGAAGCGTCGGCCGCAGCCGTCGCCGCTTTCATCGACAGCCTGTCAGCCGCGCAGATATCGGCTTAAACGCGCGCTGGCCAGCACGGCCAGCCAGCTCAAGCCGCCCGCCAGCACGCTGAAGTAGATCGCCCGCAGCGGATGCTGGGGCAGCAGATACGCGAGCACGGCCGCACCCAGCAAGCCGCACAGCACAGGCTTCCACCAGCCGGGCGGCAGCAGCGCCAGCAGCAGATTCGTGCCCGCGTACACGTAAAACACGAGCAGCAGGGCCAGGCCGCCGGCCACGCCGCGCGAGCCCAGGCTGCCGAACAGCTGCGTGTACAGGAAAAATCCCAGCCAGCTCAACACAATAAACAACAGGCAGCCCAGCGCATGCGCGCCCAGGCCCGCCATCAGGCGCTTCTTCATGGCCATCATCCGTATCGTTTCGTGCAAAGCCGCATCATAGCGATTTTGCCGGCAATGCGATCGGTTGACTTGCCTACCTACTAGATGGTAGACTTATTTCGAACCCGGTATTTCACCCGGCAATCTTTTCGCGCCACGGCGCATTCGACCTTTGCGAGGCATTACATGCATCAACTGTTCACCCCCTATGACCTGTCCGGCATTTCCCTGTCCAACCGCGTCGTCATGGCGCCGATGACGCGCACGCGCACGCTCGAAAACAATCCCGATGCGCTCACCGCGCTGTATTACGCCCAGCGCGCCTCGGCCGGCCTGATCGTCACCGAGGGCTTGCCCGTCTCCGATGAAGGCCGCGGCTATTTGTACACGCCCGGCATCTACAGCAGCACGCAGGGCCAGGGCTGGCGCCAGGTCACCGATGCCGTGCATGCCAAGGGCGGCAAGATCTTCGCCCAGCTGTGGCACGTGGGCCGCATGTCGCATGTGTCTATCCAGCCGGGCAACGCGGCGCCCGTGGGCCCCAGCGACGTGGCGGCGGAAAACACCACCGTCTACGCCTGGATCGAGCCAGGCAAGGCGGGACCGGTGCTGCCCAGCGTGCCGCGCGCACTGACCGTCGGCGAGATCGCCCGCGTCACCGCCGACTTCGTGCATGCGGCAAAAGTCGCTATCGACGCTGGCTTTGACGGGATCGAGATCATGGCCGCCAACGGCTTCCTGTTCGACCAGTTCCTCAGCAGCGCCGTCAATACGCGCACCGACCAGTATGGAGGCAGCATCGCCAACCGCCAGCGCTTTTTGCTCGAGACCATAGACGCGCTGTCGGCCGCCATCGGCAGCGGCAAGGTCGGCGTACGCGTCTCGCCGTTCGGCCGCCTGTACGACATGCGCGCCTATGCCGATGAAGTGCAGGTGTGGAGCAGCGTGGCGCAGGCCCTCAACACCAGGAAGCTGGCCTATGTGCACCTGAACTACCAGCCGACCATCACGGCGGCGCAAGTGCCACCCGGCTTTGGCGCGCAATTCCGCCAGGACTATCACGGCACCCTGATCGGCGCGGGCGGCTTCACGCAGGAACTGGCGCGCAGCGAACTGGGAAAAGGCGACCTCGATCTGATCGCCTTCGGCATGCCGTTCATCTCCAACCCGGATCTGGTGGAGCGCATGCAAAACAACTGGCCGCTGGCCGACAGCGACCGCTCGACCTATTACGGCGCCAGCGGCGCCCCGTCCCACGGGTATACCGACTATCCCGCGTATGGTGCGGCGCCTGCCAGCAATATGCTCAATGGCATCAACGTGGCGGCATTGCAGCAATTCGCCCAGGGTGTGGCAGGGCATCCCGGCAAGGGCGAGGCGCGTTTCAACGTCAAGACCCGCTGGCAACACCAGACGCGCAGCGTGGCCACCGTCAGCCACTATGTGCTGGGCGGTGAAAAGCATGCGCGCCATTTCGAGATCGCCTCGGACGAACCGCATGAATTGCTGGGCCAAAACACGGCGCCCAATCCGCAAGAGCTGCTGATGGCCGCCCTCAACGCCTGCCTGTCGGTCGGTTATGCGGCCAATGCAGCGGCCATGGGCATCACCGTGCACAGCCTGGAAATCGAAACGGACGGCAAGCTGGACCTGCGCGGCTTCCTCGGCCTGGACGAGAACGTCAATCCCGGCTACGACGAAGTCAGCTACGTCGTGCGGCTGCGCACGGATGCCTCGCGCGAGCGCGTCGAAGCGCTGCACCAGGCCGTGACCAAAACGTCGGTCAACCTGGCCAATTTCTCGAAGGCCATCCGCATGCTGTCCACCCTGGAAATAATCGAGGCCTGATACCCATCCCGGGAATCATCTAGCCACCAACCCGCGCGCAAGCGCCTACATAGCGAGGAAATCATGGAAGACTGGAAACAAGCTCGGCAAGATATCAATACGCGTGCGGTGCAACTCGCCGCATTGACGCCCGACACCATGAAAGGCATCGCCGCACTGGGCGGCGCCGGCGACAAGACCAACCATCTCGACGCGAAAACGCGCGAACTGATCTCGCTGGCAGTGGCCGTCACGACGCGCTGCGACGGCTGCATCGCCTTCCACGCTGCCGCCGCCAAGAAGCTGGGCGTGACCGTGGAAGAAATTGGCGAGGCGCTCGGCGTGGCGATCAACCTCAATGCCGGCGCCGCCGTTGTCTACAGCACCCACGTGCTGGACGCGTTCGACAAGGCTTGATACTGCCGCATCAGCCGGCCTGGCATGCGTGCACGCCGGGCCGGCCACTCAAGGAGCAACCATGAAAAACAACACACAAGCGCTGGTCGTCGACATCTGGTCCGATTTCGTCTGCCCCTGGTGCTGGATCGCCAAGCGTCGCTTCGAGAAGGCCCTTGCCGCTTTCGAACACAGGGACGCCGTGCAGGTCAGGCTGCGCGCCTACCGCATCGCACCGAACCATCGGGCCGAACCGATCAAGGCAGCCTTGCTGAAAAAATTTCGTGATCCGATGGCCGCCGAGGGCATGCTGTATTCGGTGCAGTCGCATGGAGCGGCCGAAGGCCTGGACTACCGCTTCGACAGCATGCTGTTTGGCGACACCATGGACGCGCACATGCTCGTCAAGGCCGCCGGCGACACGGCTTTGCAACAGCGCCTGGTTGAAGTGCTGTATGCGCAGAGTATTTCGCACGGCAAGTCGCTGTTCGACCGCGATTCCCTCGCCCTGCTCGCGGCGCAGGCGGGCGTGCCTGCCGAGGCGGTGCAGCGCGCGTGGTCGACACCGCAATTGCGCCAGCAGGTGCAGGACGATGAGCGCAGCGCCTCGCGCATCGCTTCCGGCGTGCCGCTGTTCGTTTTCGGGAATGGAGCGCACATTTCCGGCGCACAGCCGCCAGAAGTATTCAGGCAGGCGCTGGAGAACCTCCATGCGCAATCCCGGGAGAACCTGGCCGCATCGGCCGGGGAAATGTGTGGCCTGGACGGCTGCATCCTTCCCTAAGCGCTGGCGGCGGCTTCGCTGGCAGGTCCCGCCGTGTCCAGGTAGCCGTGGACCGCGCGTCCCAGACGCCGCGCAAGCGACGCCATATCCGTTTCTCCCCGCAGCGCCGCGGCGTCGATGATGCCGCGGCATAGCGCCATCACGTCGGCGGCGGCCATATCAGGATCGGCGACGCCATGACGCGCCAGCAGCCCCGCGAGCTGGCCCGCAAGCGCATGCCGCAAGGCGTCGTCCTCATGCTGCAACGATGGCGACGACGGCGCCGATTCCAGCGCGAGGGCAAGCGCGGGCCGCCTGAACTGGTGCGCCAGGCCGGCCATCACCCCCTGTTCTATCGCGAGCGGCAGCTCACCCTCCAGCGCCATGGCTAGCCCCACGTCGTGCAGCAGCACTGCGCGTTCGCGGCGTACCAGTTCGGCCAGCAGCGCCTCTTTCGACGGGAAGTACTGGTACAGCGAGCCGATGCTGACGCCGGACAGCTCGGCAACGTGATTCGTCGTCAACGCGGCCCAGCCCCGCACCTCAATAATGCGAGCAGCCGCCTCCACCATCGCCGCGACGGTGGCAGCCGATCTGGCCTGGGACGGCCGCTTGCGGGGCTCCGCATGCGCTGCAGTTTTTGCCATGAATGCGAGTAGCGAAAGTGGGTAGTAAAACTTATTCTAAACGTTCCGCAAACAACTGTCCTTGCCGAGACGAGAACGCCATGCACACTTATACATTCCTGCTGATACTGCACGTAGTCGCCGCCATCGCCTTCATCGGCCCGATGATGCTGACGCCGCGCCTGCTGAACCTGATGCGCGAGCCTGCCGGCCGCGACACCTTGCATAAGCTCCATCAGCAGATCGCCGTCGCAGGCTGGATACTGCTTGCCGGCGGGCTGGTCCTGCTGTACCAGCAAGAATGGGCCTGGCTGCACATGGGCTGGATGCGGCTGTCCCTCGCGCTTTTTATCGGCGCGCAAGCCATCGATCATTTTTGGGCGGACAAGGTGGAAGAGAAGGTGGAACAGGGATACGCGCAGGCGGGCGCCAGGCTGAAAACCTGGCTGTGCCTCAAGCTGGCCGTTTTTTTGATCATCTGCGCGCTCATGATCGCCAAGCCCGCCCTGTTTGCCTGAGCGGGCTGGCCCGCGCTACGCCAGATTGTCGAGCATGTAATGGAAAGCGGCCAGCGGATCAGTCGACGGCCCCATGGCCCAGCCGATAAAGCTGGCGCCTTCCAGAGCGCTGAGCAGCATGAAGGCATAATCCTTCGGCGCTTTCCGCAAGGTCCAGCCATGCAGCTGCGCCGCCTGCACGAGATTGTTTTCCATCCAGTCCAGCTGCTGCGCCATCAGCTGCCGGCCCAGGGCCTGCAGCGATTCGGGCAGCGCCGCCATTTCGGCCGCGAGCGCGCCGCACAGCGGCAGCAAATGGTCGTTGGCGCTGGCCAGGAACAGCCCGCCGAATTCACGCAGGCGTTCGACCGGATCGGCATGCGCCGCATCGATCGCCTGCAGCTTTTCGGTAAACACGTCGATATATTGCGTGATCAAGGCCACGC
Source organism: Janthinobacterium sp. NKUCC08_JDC (assembly GCF_019345575.1). NCBI lineage: Bacteria > Pseudomonadati > Pseudomonadota > Betaproteobacteria > Burkholderiales > Oxalobacteraceae > Janthinobacterium > Janthinobacterium sp. NKUCC08_JDC. Next base: position 137,846 of record NZ_JAHKQW010000013.1, read on the forward strand.
CGAGGTTTTCTTTGGTGGGGAAATGGTGGTGGATACTGGCCTTGCGTATGCCGATTTCTTCCGACAAATCGGCATAACTGAAAGCGGCGTAGCCTTTCGAACGCAGGTGGATCTCTGCGCTTTTCAAAAGGGCGTCGCGGGTACTCACTGACATGACAGGCTCCTGCACCAACGGCCATGCCGGCCATTGACGGATTAAATTCAACAAGGGGCAATTATGCCTGAAGTCGCCGCAGCCAGGGCTTGGGGCATGCGCATGAAAAAAGCCGGCCCTTTCGGGAGGAAAGGGCCGGCTTCAGTACATCGGTCACCGCCGCCGTGTCGGATTACGCTGCGCTAATCCGACCTACGTCTACATTTTAGGCATGCGGTGGTGATTACTTCGCCGAATTGAGCAGCAATTCGTTGAGGCGTTTCACGAAACTGGCCGGGTCGGCCAGCGAGCCGCCTTCGGCCAGCATGGCCTGGTCGAACAGGATGTTGGCCCAGTCGCCAAACTTGCCGCCTTCCGCATCTTCGTATTTCAGGCGCGTCACCAGCGGGTGGTTCGGATTGATTTCCAGGATAGGCTTCGATTCCGGCGCGCTCTGGCCCGCCGCTTTGAGCATGCGCAGCAGGTTGCCCGACAATTCGTTTTCATCGGCCACCAGGCAGGCTGGCGAATCGGTCAGGCGGAACGTGACGCGCACGTCCTTGGCCTTGTCGGCCAGCACCGTCTTCATCTTGCCCACCAGGTCGGCGTACGAGGTTTCCGTTTCTTCGTGCTCCTTCTTTTCCGCTTCGTCTTCCAGCGCGCCCAGGTCCAGGCCACCCTTGGCGACGGAGACCAGTTCCTTGCCTTCGAAGTCCTGGATAAACGACAGCATCCATTCATCGACACGGTCCGTCAGCAGCAGCACTTCGACGCCCTTCTTGCGGAAGATTTCCAGGTGCGGGCTGTTTTTCGCGGCGGCGTAGTTGTCGGCCGTGACGTAATAGATCTTGTCCTGGCCTTCCTTCATGCGCGCCACGTAGTCGGCGAACGAGGTGATTTGCTCGTCGCTGTCGTTGGCCGTCGACGCAAAGCGCAGCAGCTTGGCCAGGCGTTCCTTGTTGGCCGCGTCTTCGCCGATGCCTTCTTTCAGCACCTGGCCGAATTCCTTCCAGAAGACGGCGTACTTGTCCTTCTTGTCCTGCTCGTCCGCGTTCGCCAGTTCTTCCAGCATGCCCAGCACGCGCTTGGTCGAGCCTTCGCGGATGACCTTGACGTCGCGCGACTCCTGCAGGATTTCACGCGATACGTTCAGCGGCAGGTCGGCCGAGTCGATCACCCCGCGCACGAAGCGCAGGTAGGTCGGCATCAGCTGCTCGGCATCGTCCATGATGAAGACGCGCTTGACGTACAGCTTGATGCCGCCGCGCTTGTTGCGGTCCCACATGTCGAACGGCGCCTTGGCCGGGATGTACAGCAGCTGCGTGTATTCGCTGCGGCCTTCCACGCGGTTATGCGTGTGCGTGAGCGGCGACTGGAAGTCGTGCGATACGTGCTTGTAGAATTCGTCGTACTGTTCCGGCGTGATGTCGGCCTTGTTGCGGGCCCACAGGGCGCTGGCCTGGTTGACGGTTTCGAATTCGTCTTTCAGGACGGTTTCTTTTTTCTCGTCGTCCCACTCTTCCTTCTGCATCACGATCGGCAGCGAGATATGGTCCGAGTACTTGCGGATGATGGACTTGATCTTCCAGCTCGACAGCAGTTCGTCCTCGCCTTCGCGCAGGTGCAGGATGATGTCCGTGCCGCGGCCCGTTTTTTCGATGGTCTCGATGCTGTAATCGCCTTCGCCGGCCGATTCCCAGCGCACGCCTTCGGAGGCGTCCGCGCCGGCGCGGCGCGTTTCGACGGTGATCTTGTCGGCGACGATGAAGCCCGAATAGAAGCCCACGCCGAACTGGCCGATCAGGGCCGCATCCTGCTGCTGGTCGCCAGACAGCTTGCCGAAGAATTCCTTGGTGCCCGACTTGGCGATGGTACCCAGGTGCGAGATCGCCTCGTCGCGGGTCATGCCGATGCCGTTGTCGGAAATGGTGATGGTGCGCGCATCCTTGTCGAAGCTGACCTTGATCTTCAATTCGTGATCGTTGCCGTACAGGGCGTCGTTATCGATCGCTTCAAAGCGCAATTTGTCGGCCGCGTCGGACGCGTTCGAGATCAATTCGCGCAGGAAGATTTCCTTGTTCGAGTACAGGGAATGGATCATCAGGTGCAGCATTTGCTTCACTTCGGTCTGAAAACCCAGGGTTTGCTTTTCGGAGACAGCCATTTTTACCTCATAGTCTTGTGGATGGGACGGATTCTACGGAGTTGGGGATGGTGCCAGCGATTTCAAGAGCGGCTGCCGAAAGTCGCCTCTAACCCAGCGCGCGGGCGAAAAACGCCCACACCCGCTCGTCCTGCACCGTGGCCAGGTTCAGGCGCATGCGGGTCGACGGCAGCTGGCGCGGCGAGAACAGGCTGCCCGGCGCCAGCACCAGCCCCTCGGCCAGCGCCTTTTCGGCCAGGACATTCGTGTCGCAGCCCGCATCGGCCCACACGAACATGCCGGCCGGCGCGGGATCGAAGCGCAAGCCTGCCTGTTCGACCTTGCGATACGTACCCTCGCGCACCTTGTCGAGCCGCGCGCGCAGACGCTCCGCATGCTTGCGGTACAGCCCCTGCGAGAGGATTTTATACACGACCCTTTCGCCGATGTCGCTGGTGGTGAGGGTCGCCAGCATCTTGCGGTCGGCCAGGCGCTGCGCCCGCTCATTTGATGTGGCGATGAAGCCCACGCGCAGGTTCGCCGCCAGGCTCTTGGAAAAGCCGCCCAGGTAAATCACGCGGCGCAGCTGGTCCAGCGCGGCCAGGCGCGTGGCCGGCTGCACCGCGCCGCCCGGGTGCATGTCGCAATAGATGTCATCCTCGACGATGAGGAAATCGTGCTGTTCGGCCAGGCGCAGCACCTGGAACGCCTTGGCTGCCGACAGCGACGTCGAGCTGGGGTTGTGCAGCACCGAGTTGATCACATACAGCTTCGGACGGTGCAGGGCCGCCAGCTCGGCCAGCACGGCGATATCGGGGCCGTCGCCGAGGCGCGGGATGCCGATGACGTTCACGCCCATGGCGGCAAAGGCGCCGAACATCAGCCAGTACGCGGGATCGTCGACGAAGATGGTGTCGCCGGGGCGGGCAAACTCGCGCGCCACCAGGTCCAGCGCCTGCATCACGCCCACCGTGGTGACGATCTGCTCGGGCGGGCAGGCGATTTCCAGCCCCGCCAGCTTCAGCTGCAACTGCTGGCGCAGCGGCAAGAAACCTTGCGGCATGCCATAGCCGAGCAACAAACTGCCGGGCTGGCGGCTGACTTCGCGCAAGGCGCGCGCCACGAGGTCGCCATCGAGCCACTCGGCGGGCAACATGCCGATGCCGGGCGCGGGAATGGCCGGCGTCTGGCGGAACATGTTACGGATCAGCCACACCACGTCCATCGGCTGCGCCGCTGCGTCCTGCGCGCCAGCGGGCGCCGCCGGCGTGTTCAGGGGCGAGCGCTCGCGCACGAAAAAGCCGGCGCCGCGCCGCGATTCCAGGTAGCCGCGCGCCACCAGCTTGTCGTAGCTGGCCACCACCGTGGCGCACGACACGTCCAGGCTGGCCGCGCACTGGCGGATCGACGGCATGCGCGCGCCGCCGCGCAGCAGCTTGTCATCGATGCGCGCCGCCAGCGAACGCGCGATCTGGTCGATCAGGGTTTCGCCCGAGGCGCGCGACAGCAAGGGCAGGGACGGAGAGGCGAGTGTATTGCTCATATGACCATTACAGTATGTGGAGTTATGCGTAAAAGTGTATTTGTACTGTATTGCTATTGCGCCCTAGGATAGCAGTACCGGGCGCATTCATCCACATCTGCCCGCCTTTATTCCACACCACCCGTACCAGGACAGCCATGCCATCGCACGCCACACCTTCCCCCAGCCATTCCCTGCGCCTCGGCGCCGACCGCAAGGGCCTGCTACTGGGCTTGATCGCCGTCGCCCTCTTCAGCCTGACCCTGCCCTTTACGCGGCTGGCCGTGGCCGAACTCGATCCCACCTTTGTCGCCCTGGGCCGCGCCTTGGTCGCCGCCTGCCTGGCCGGCCTGTGGCTGTGGCAGCAGCGCGCACCGCTGCCGCGCCGCGAACAATGGCTGCCGCTGACCCTGGTGTCGCTGGGCTGCGTGGTGGGCTTCCCGTGGCTGACGTCGATCGCCATGCGCAGCCTGCCCGCCTCGCACGGCGCCGTGCTGGTGGGCATTTTGCCGCTGGCCACCGCCGTGTTTGCCGTACTGCGCGGCAAGGAGCGCCCCTCGGCCGGCTTCTGGCTGATGGCCCTGCTCGGCACGGCTCTGGTGGTGGCGTTCGCGCTGCGCCAGGGCGGCGGCAGCTTCCACGTGGCCGACTGGCTGATCTTTGCCGCCGTGCTGCTGGCGGCACTCGGCTATGCGGAAGGCGGACGCCTGGCGCAAGCCATGCCGGGCCAGCATGTGATTTGCTGGGCGCTGCTGCTGGCCGTGCCTTTTGTCTTGCCCGTGGTCCTGTGGAACGCCTGGCCCCAGCGCGCGCTGATGGCGCAGGCCAGCGGCGCGGCGTGGCTGGGCTTTGCCTATATTTCCGTGTTTTCCATGTTTATCGGCTTCTTTTTCTGGTACCGGGGCATGGCGCTGGGCGGTGTGGCCCGTGTGGGGCAGACGCAGCTGCTGCAGCCCTTCCTCACCTTGCTGGGCGCGGCCGTGCTGCTGAACGAGCCATTGACGGGCGAAAGCCTGCTGTTTGCCGGCGCCGTGATCGCCGTGGTGGCCATCGGGCGCAAGCTGAAGTAAGGTTTCTTGACGCCCATTTGCAACGCCGTTGCGCGTGCACATGGGCACGGCGGCGTGCAAGCCGTACAATACCGCAGCACCATGGCGACGCCTATCCGGCGCCGCTTGCGAACGCACCGCCACAAGCGGGCCAACAAATCCAGCCGGCGCAGCTCGGCATCTTCTGTGAGACTCGTATGAAAATTGAAAATCCGAATCCGATCCAATGGCGCTTTGCCGAACGCGCGGAACAGCTGCAAAGCTCGTTCATCCGCGAAATCCTGAAGATCACGCAGCGTCCCGAGATCATCTCGTTTGCCGGCGGCCTGCCCTCGCCCGCCACCTTCCCCGTGGAAGAAATGAAGATCGCCTTCGACAAGGTCCTGTCGAACAATGGCAAGGTGGCCCTGCAATACGGCCCGACCGACGGCTACCTGCCGCTGCGCCAGTGGATCGCCGACTCGCTGTCGGGCAATGGCAGCACCATCCTTCCGGAACAGGTGCTGATGACGTCCGGCTCGCAGCAGGCGCTGGACTTGCTGGGCAAGGTTCTGATCGACGAAGGCAGCAAGGTCCTGGTGGAAACCCCCAGCTACCTGGGCGCCCTGCAGGCATTCTCCGTCTATCGTCCCGAATTCGTTTCCGTCGATACCGATGACGAAGGCCTGGTGCCATCGTCAATCAACCCCGTAGCCGATGGCGCGCGCCTGCTGTACGCGCTGCCGAACTTCCAGAACCCGACGGGCCGCAGCCTGTCCGTGGCGCGCCGCGTGGAGCTGGTGGAAACCTGCGCCCGCCACGGCCTGCCGCTGATCGAGGATGATCCGTACGGCGCCCTCAGCTACAGCGGCGAGCCGTATCCGAAGATGATCAACATGAATCCGGACGGCGTCATCTACATGGGCTCGTTCTCGAAAGTGCTCACGCCAGGCATCCGCCTCGGCTACGTGGTGGCGCCGATGCCGCTCGTGCGCCGCCTGGAACTGGCCAAGCAGGCGGCCGACCTGCACACCTCGCAGCTTACGCAGATGGTCGTGCATGAAGTGATCAAGGATGGCTTCCTGGACCGGCACATCCCCAGCATCCGCAGCCTGTATGGCAACCAGTGCCAGGCCATGCTGTCGGCGCTGGAAGAGCACTTCCCGGCCGGCGTCACGTGGACCAAGCCGGAAGGCGGCATGTTCATCTGGGTCACCCTGCCGAAACACATCGACGCGATGAAACTGCTCGATGAAGCCATCGCCAACAAGGTCGCCTTCGTACCGGGCGCGCCGTTCTACGCGAACACGCCGGACACGCACACCTTGCGCCTGTCGTTCGTGACGGTGCCGCCGGAACGCATCCGCGAGGGCATCGCCATCCTGGGCAAACTGATCGCCGCAAAAATGTAAAGGCTAAAAATAAGGAGGCAAAAAATATGCCTCCCTATTCTCAAAAAAATAATAATCTTTAAGAAATATACTAAAACTCTCAAGCGGCAATGGCATTATAAATCCTTAGAATTTATTAAATATTAAAAATATCATATAATTTCTAATTTCTAATTTGTGCAGCAATATCAATTTTACGTGCAATGATTGGAAAAACCTTCCCATCCATCCCAAATGAATCAAGAAGATTCAGCATCTCACTTGCATTATTAGCATCCTCCCGAGTAGAAGAATTTTCATTCATTACATCTATCAATTTCTTTTTAAATTCCTTCCTACGTTCATCATTTCTATCCTCTGTGACAAGAAGCGCATGAAGAATTCGACCTTCTGTAGAATTGAGTGCAATTTCGCCCTCTGGCTTAGCACTGAAGAAGTTTAAAACTTCAACCGGAGATAAAATTCCTTTTACTGTTTTGTAGAAAAAATCTTGATCAACAGTTCTTAGCACGACAAGTAACGCCACATGTATCGGATTCGATGATTGACCAATTGGCGTTTGATCAAGCACGAGTTTCATTCTAGTTATACAACGCTCTTGGGTCCTTAGCGTCAACTGTAAAATTCGGGAAAGCAATGTTAAAAAACGAGTAAATTGACCGCACTGATATCCTCCCCCATCCTGCGAATGCAAGGAAAACAGCTCACTTAGACCAGATCGAGCCACTGCCATTTCTACAAATTTCTTGTTATGAGGAAGCGGTAGCCCGAACTCCAAATCGATAAATTTACGCAAGTATTCTGCTGCATTTATACGTTCACCATACACTGCTGCAGTTGCGGCCTCAAGTTGGCGCTTATCAACAGAAAGAATAAATGCAATGTTTGGCACATCAAACATATGCTTTACACGTTCCAGAAGAGATATTGCAAAATCGGGGCGACACCTATCCAATTCATCTATAAAAAATACTAAAGTAGAATTTTTTTGCGCAAGCGCAAGTTGACTAACAGCATTTTCCAATTCACTTCGAAATGAAATATTAAGTTTAGTTTCATTTTGAAATTTCTCCACAATATCACTGACTGCATCCCCGGCGGCATCGCGGATGATCTCTTCCAAGCCATCTTCAATGTCAAGTACTCCTGCAGTCCCAACCTTCACCCCAGCCACAAGAACTCGCCTCGCAACTTTTCCTGTGATATTTCTAACTTTGTCCAGTCCGGCTTTCAATTTACCAGTTTTATCTTCCGCCTTAGGCAATGCTTCATCTAAAGCGGCCACCATTGCCACCAGCGGATCACTAACATGGTCAGCTTTCCATGCATTAAAATTTACCGTTTGGTAATTTTCATTAATTAGAACAGCATTTAACATTCCAATAAAAGTTGATTTTCCAGAACCATATGGAGCATCCACAGCTATAACAAGTGGCTTACCGCCAGCCTTTTTTATAACATTCGCCATAAACTCTACCATTGCAGGACGATCTAGAGCATCATTCTTAAAAGGATCACTAAGTGGAATGTCAATTTCAGATATGCGAAAGCTCATGATATTTAACCATTATTTAAATATAAACAATGTAGGTTATCACAATCCGCCTAGAGAATTTCATGGCTTATCTAAAATACTTCCCGCACCAAACTGCGACAACTCATCCGCTCACCGCGAGACTTGCTCCGCTGCCTTTATTCCGGGCGGTGCTGCTACACCGCACGCGTCTTTTCCGCCTAAAAACCGCTTTCATGATAGCAATTGCGTGTATTTATTTTTAAAAATATCATAAAAATAATACTTTCATTGCTCGCGTAACATCGATTTTTTCACCCAAAAAAATGGCGAGGCGGTATGATTTGACGGCTGTATCAGATTTGAACCCGGTCAGCATCACCGAATATGCAGCAAACGCAGGCAGCGCAGAGTACATCGAGAAGGCCGGAAGCAATGAGTCCAGGCAGTGTGGAGCATTCCCAGCGGCATGAAGCCGCCATTTTGATTGTCGACGATGCGCCGGCCAACCTTGAGCTGCTGCGCAAGCTGATGAGCGAACAGGGTTATCAAACCTATGTCGCCACGTCCGGCGAGCGGGCGCTGGCGATCGCCCAGCGCGCCCAGCCCGACCTGATCCTGCTAGACGTGCTGATGCCGGACATGGACGGCATCGAAACGTGCCGCCGCCTCAAGCAGCATCCGCTGACGCAGCGCATCCCCGTCATCTTCATGAGCGCCAAGACGGAAACGGAAGACGTGGTGGCCGGTCTCGACTGCGGCGCCGTCGACTACATCAGCAAGCCGCTGCGCATGGCCGAAGTGTGCGCGCGCGTGCGCGCCCAGCTGAAAATCCGCAGCAACAATGAAACCCAGCAGGAGCAGGCCGAGCGCCTGCGCACCATCGTCAACAACATGGCCGAGGGCTTGCTGATCATCGAGGCCGATGGCCGCATCCAGTACACCAATCCGGCCTGCGACCAGTACCTGGGCTACCGAGAAAACGAACTGGCCGGGCGCTTCATCGGCGAGCTGCTCAGCCCCCTCGTGACGCAGGAATACCTCGATTATTTCGCCATGCACGCGGCCAATCCGGAAAAGGCGCACAACCACGGCACGCGCGAAGTGGCGATCCGCCACCGCAACGGCGCGGCGCTGAGCATGGACCTGACCTTGACGCCCATGTATCTGCGCCAGCCCCTGTATATCGGCCTGCTGCACGACATCACGCACCACAAGCAGTCGGAAGACGCGCTGCAGCGCGCCGCCTATCTCGACCCGCTGACGCAGATCGCCAACCGCCGGCATTTCGACAGCTTCCTTGAAAAAGAATGGCAGCGCGCCGTGCGCGGCGGCGGCGCCCTGTCGCTGGTGGTGCTCGACGTCGACCACTTCAAGCTGTACAACGACAGCCTGGGCCACCCGGCCGGCGACCTCTGCCTGCAGCAGGTGGCGCAGGCGATCGCCGCCCACGCCAGCCGCTCCGGCGACCTGGCGGCCCGCTACGGCGGCGAGGAATTCGTGCTGTTGTTTGCCGACACGGACGCCGACAGCGCCCTGCACCTGGCCGAAGCCATCCGCGCCGGCATCGAAGCGCTGCAACTGCCGCACCCGCGATCAAGCACCTCGCCATGGATCACCGTCAGCATCGGCGTGGCCACCATCCGCCCGCACCAGCTGGACGACCGCGAAGCCCTGTTCGTCGCCGCCGACCGCGCCCTGTACGTAGCCAAGGAAGCGGGCCGCAACCAGGTCCGCGCCACGCACTCGGGCAGCACGGCCTGGGAAACGGTCAAGGCGATCGTACTGCGTTAAAGCTGAACAAAGCATGCGCCAAACAAAGAGTAGGCCCACGCCCCACGCAAGGGCGCCCCGGGCCAAGCGGGCCTGAAAAATGTCGAGGGCAAGGCGCAGCGACGCAGACAGTACGAATGTACGGCAAGGAAGCTGCAACGCCGCCATCGGCATTTTCTCAGGCCCGCGTCTCCGGCCCGCCATTCTTAAAACTGGTCAAAACTTACGCGATACACTCAACTTCGCATTGCGCCCCACGCCGGTGACGGCTTCGCTCAGGTAGGGCATGTAATTGCGGTTGAAAACATTATCAACCGTCAGCCGCACCTCCGTGCCGCGCCACACGCCTTGCCGGCCAATCCACGACGCAAACACGGTATGCAGCGCATAGCCTTTCGATGGCGGCAGGCGGTACACATTCCCCACCGGCAAGACGCGCTCCTGCTTCGCCACGAAGCGGCCCTGCCAGCCGATGCTGGCGCCCAGGTCGGGCATGCGCCAGCCCAGGCCCGCCATCAACTTATCGGGCGCGATGGTCGACACGGGTTCGTCCTGGCCCCACGGGTCGCGCTGGGAACCGGTGCGCGTGCCGCGCTGCTTCGACAGCGAAGCGCTGGCAAACAGGCGCGGCGAATTGTAGTAAGACTCGGCTTCCACGCCCTGCGTGCGGAAACCGGCCAGGTTGCGGTAGGACGACAGGGCCGGCGGCACCTTGCCCGATCCCGGCACATAGCCTTCGATCAGGATGCCAAGGCGGGGGCCGATATTGTCGCTGACGCGGTTCTGGTACGCCGTCAGGCGCAGCTGCACGTCGTCGCGCTCCATGAACACGTTTTGCCGGTGCAGCATGACGCCCGTGCGCACAGCCGTCACCCGTTCGACGGCCAGGTCGCGGCTGGTACCCGGCGTCGATGAACCCTGCCTGGCCGATACATAGTATTCATTCGAATACATCTCGTCGATCGTCGGCGCGCGCCAGGTGCGGCTCAAGTCGCCGAACAAGGCCAGCGTGCTGGATGCCTTCCAGAACAGGCCCAGGCGCGGCGACCAGTCTTCGTGCGCCTTTTCGCTGAAATCGTGGCCAGCCGCCGCCAGCGGGCTGTTGTAGCGCGGCGCCTTGTTCGGCACGCCCTCGGAAACGACTCTGTCGTGGCGCAGCGCTGCCGTCACCGTCACGTCGCCATAGGTCATCGCATCCTGCAGATACAGGCCCGTGGTTTCCTGGTGCCCGGCCGGCATGTAGTAGGGCTGGAAGTAGCCATAGTTGTAGCTGGGGTCCTTCAGCGCCGTCGACGACGGGTAATACATCAGAGTGTCGCGCACGTTCTTGTGCCATTGCAGGCCCGTCAGCAGCACGTGCGACACGGCGCCCGTGCTAAATACGCTTTCGTTGCGCACCTCGGCGATGCGGTCCACATACGAAGCCCAGCTCTCGTTGCCCAGGGACCCCAGGTAGGAACCGAGCGACGCGGAGGGCAAACGCTTGTCATGCTGGTCCGTGTGCGAATAGCCGGCGCTGGCCGTCAGCTTGATCCATCGGTTGTTCTGCGGCGCGTACTGCCACTTCACGGAATACGTATCGTCGTCCTGGTCGCGGTACACGGCCTTGCGCTGCCACGCCTCTTCCAGTCCGTATTTTTTGATTTCCGCCTCGGTCGGCGTGGGCACATCCTCGCCCATGGCGGCAAACGGGCCCCAGCCCGAACTGCCGCTCTTCATGGCCGTCAGGGTCAAGAGCTGCTCCGGCGTCAGCCGGATATTCAGCTTGGCCAGGCTCGATGGCGCATCGATGGCGGAAAAGCGGAATGGCTTGCCATCGGGCTTGCGCAAATCGTCGGACTTGCGCTGCGTCGTGAAGGCCATCGCATCGAAGCGGCCATCTTCCGTGCGGCCGTAGACGGCCACGGTGGCGTCATTTTCTGCATTGTTCGAGTGGCGCGAATACTTGAGCATGGCGCCCGCTTTCTCGCCGCCTTCCAGCAAGTCTTGCGCATCCTTGGTCTCGACCGTGATGACGCCGCCGAAACCGCCATTGCCATACAAGCTCGTATGCGCGCCCTTGTTCACTTCGATCTGCTTGATCAGTTCCGGTTCGATGAAGATGGAACCCTGGCGGTATTTCTCGAAGCCCTTGGGCACGCCATCGAGGATGACTTTCACGTCCTGCACTTTATTGAAGCCCCAGATATTCAAGCTTTGTCCGCTGGGACGGGCCGTACCGGCCAGGTCCACGCCGGGCAAGGTGTCGAGCAGGGACGCGACATTGTCGGCCTGCTGGCGTTCGATATCGGCGCTGTTGATATACGAGCGCCCGGCCGTGCCGGCGCTGATGGCGTCGCCGAACACGCTGATGGCCGGCATCTGCACGGCGTCGGCCTTCTCGGTCTTGTCGGCCATCGCCGCCGCCCACGCGTGGCCGTACGCGCCACCCAATGCCAGCGCCAGCGCGGCGGCCAGCGGGGTCAATCGTTGTTTGCTGCTGCTCTTCATCGCTATCCTTGCCTGGGTTTGCTTGCTGCTCGATGCTTGTGGAATGAAAAAATGCAGGGGCAGAGGACAGCGGTGCACGATCAAGCGGCGGCGTTGAAGGAAGCGTTGCGGCGGAACTCTGCCCGCGCGGACACGCCGCCCGAACATGGCCGGCGGCGCACTGCAGTCACCGGGATAAGTTGCCTAAGTGAAATGCGGAACACATCATATATCGGATGCGAATGATTCGCAATACGATTTAATAACTAACTATTCCGGATAGCCGGTGATGTCGGCGATCTCGCGGTACAGGGGCTGCAGCCGCGCATACATCTTCTGGTACACGCGCCGATACAGCTGCTCGTAGATCTTGCGGTGCTCGGGATGGGGCTGGAATACCTTGCCCTTGCGCGTCATCGCCTGCACGGCGGCGGGGAAATCCGCATGCCAGCCCAGACCCACGCTGGCGGCGATGGCCGCGCCCAGGCCCGAACTTTCATACACGTGGGCGCGCGCGGCCGGCAAGCCGAAGATGTCGGCCGTCAGCTGCATGGCGGCGTCGCTTTGCGAACCACCGCCCGCGATGCGCAGCTCCGTGATCGCGATGCCGCTGCGCCGCTCGATGCGCTCCTTGCCTTCGCGCAGCGCATACGCGAGGCCTTCGAGAATGGCGCGGTAGATGTGCGCGCGCGTATGCACATCGCCAAAGCCGATCATGGCGCCCTTCGCTTCCGGCCCCGGCACCTTGATGCCGGGACTCCAGTACGGCTGCAGCATCAGGCCCATGGAGCCGGGCGGCACGGCGTCGACCAGGCGGTCGAACAAGGCTTCGGCGGACAAGCCCGTGCCATCTTCGGCCGCCGCCGCCCGTTCGCGGTCGCCGAACTGCTCCTTGAACCAGTTGACCATCCAGTAGCCGCGGAAGATCTGCACTTCCGTGCTGTAGGCGCCCGGCATGGCGGCCGGATACGGCGGAATGAAGCGCGTCACTTCCACGTACTTGCGGTTGGTCGTGTTGATGGTGGCCGTGGTGCCGTAGCTCAGACAGGCCACGTGCGGTTCGACGCAGCCGGCGCCCAGCACTTCGCAGGCCTTGTCGGCGGCCGCCGCCAGCAGGGGCGTGCCCTCGGGGATGCCCGTCGCCGCGGCGGCCGATGCCGTGATGGCGCCCATGCGCGTGCCCGGCGTCACCAGCTCGGGCAGCATGGACGGCTTGATCGCCAGCGCCTGCCACTTCCAGTCGAAGCGCCCGGCCCACGCATGGCGCTTGTAGTCGAACGGGATGTACGCCACTTGCGAGCCCGTCGAATCGATGTATTTTCCGCAGAGGCGGTGGTTCAAAAAGCCCGACAGCAGCAGGAATTTGTGCGTGCGGCGCCAGATGTCGGGCTGGTGCGCGCTGATCCAGTTAATCTCGGCCTCGCGGCGGAAGTACGTGATCGTGCCATCAAGGCGCGTGGCGCGGAAGGCGGCGCGCCACCATGGCGCCAACTGGGGGATGTCGCGCGTGCTGCGTTGGTCCAGCCAGGTGATGGCGGGCCGCAAGGGCTGGCCCTCTTCATCCACGTTGACGACCGTGCCGCGCTGCGTCGTCACGGCCACGCCGGCTACCGACGATTTGACTATGTCCGTGCCGCGCCACAGCTGCTGGCACGCTGCGCACACGGCTTGCCAATAGCCGTCGGCGTCATGCTCGGCCCAGCCCGGGTGGTCGGAATAGTACGCTTCCAGGAACACTTGCGCCTTCGCCGCCAGATTGCCATCGCGGTCGAACAGCAGCGCGCGCACGCTTTGCGTGCCATTGTCGATGGAGAGAATGTACGGCCCAGGGCCGGACTCGGTCGCCATGGCATCAGCCCAGGCTGGCCAGCGCGGCGCGCAGCGCCTGCAGCAGCGCCTGCGGATCTTTTTCCGGCCGGGCGCTGAAGACAGGCGCTTCCCAGTCCTGGCCCCGCACTGCCACCACGCGCAAGCGTCCCTGTTCGTTCCAGGCCGGATACCAGCCCACGTCGACGATGTCGCCATTCGCGCACGTGATTTGCAGCAGGTCTTCTCCCAGGTCGTCGACGAGGACGTCCACGCTCTGGCGCAAGTCCAGCGGCGACAGGCTGTCGTAGGTGATGCGCGCGTCGCCCAGTTCCAGGGGCTGGCCAAACAGGATGGTCTCGATGATGCTCTCCTTTTTTATGGTTTTCATTCACCCTGCGGCACGCTGTAATGGCGGCGCCACAGGGCCAGGTAGCGCTGCTGCTCTTCTTCCCATCGCGCGTCGTCCCAGCCCAGTTCACGCTGGCAGATGGCGCGCAGGCGCGGCATGATAGCAAGCCCACCGCCGGCCAGCTGCAAACCGAGGCGTGTGCGCCGCAGCAGCAAGTCGTCCAGGTGCTGCACGTCCTCGTTGCGCGCGCCCCAGCGCAGCTGCGCCCACAGGGTCTGCGTGCCGGGAATCGGCGCCAGTTCGCCGTCCTGCGCCGCATCGCACAGCGCCTGCGCCCCCGCGCCATGACGGCCCAGCAGCCGTTCGCGCTGTTCGGCATCGAGCGCCAGGGCCTTGCCCGACAAGGGCGGCACGGCATCGAAAATCGGCAAGGGCCGAAAATTCGCCTGCCAGCCCGGCAGCAGCGGCGCGGCGCGGCGCAATGCGTCGAGGGCGATCACGCGAAACGTCGTCAGCTTGCCGCCCGCCACCGTCAGCAAGCCGTTTTCCAGCCATAGCGCATGTTCGCGCGCTTCCTTCGACGGGTCAAGCTGGCCGCTGCCGATCACGGGACGCACGCCGGCAAACGTGGCCAGCACATCGCCTTCGCCCAGCGCCAGTTGCGGGAACTGCCACTGCAAGGCGGCCAGCAGATACGCAAGTTCGCCGCGCGTGATGGCCGGCTCCACGTCCAGGCTGGCGCCGTGGTCGACATCGGTGGTGCCCACCAGCGTCACGCCCTCCCACGGATAGGCAAACACGGGGCGGCCATCATGCGGGTGCATCAGGCTGACGGCTTGCGCCAGCGGCAGCCGCCAGGCGGGCAGCAGCAGATGGCTGCCGCGCAGGGGCCGCAGTTTCGGCGTTTCTCCCACCTGGCCCCGCAAGGCGTCGGCCCAGGCGCCCGTGGCGCTGATCACCAGGCGCGCACGCACGGTGAATGCCCTGCCATCGAGCGCATCGGTCAAGGTGGCGCCGGCGACCTTGCCACCGTCGCGCAGCAAGGACGCCACGCCCAGGTAATTGACGGCCACGCCGCCATGGCGCCGCGCTTCCTGCAGCACGCGCAGCACCAGGCGCGCATCGTCCGTCTTGGCGTCCTGGTACAGCATGCCGCCCTGCAGATCGTCGCGCCGGATGTGCGGCGCCAGCATGGCAAAATCCGCCGCATCGACATAGCGGCGCGCGCGCCGGCCCGCCATCATGTCGTAGATGGCCAGGCCCAGCATGAACTGGCGCCGCCCCGGCTTCCTGCCCGTATAGTCGCCAAAGGCAAAGCCTTGCGGCTCGACCAGCCCGGCCGCATCCGTCAGCAAGGCTACCCGCTCGTGCACCGATTCGCGCGTCAGCGCGAACTGGCCCTGCTTCAGGTAGCGCAAGCCACCATGCACGAGCTTCGAGGAGCGGCTCGACGTGCCCCAGGCGAAATCGCGCTGCTCCACCAGCAGCGCCGTCAAACCGCGCCGCGCCGCTTCCAGCAAGATACCGGCGCCCGTGATGCCGCCGCCGACGATCAGCACGTCCCACTCGCGCGCCAGGATGCCGGGCAAATCGTCCCTGTTCACAATCCGCTGCCCGCGTCAGGCAGCAGTTTGCCCGGATTCATCATGCCCTGCGGATCGAACTGGCGCAGCAGCGCGCGCATGGCGGCGATGCCCAGCTCTCCCTTTTCGGCCGCCAGCCACGGCGCGTGGTCCGTGCCCACGCCGTGCTGGTGGCTGATGGTGCCGCCGTTGGCGACAATGGCGGCGCCGGCCGCGTCTTTCAGGGCACGCCAGCGCGCCATGTTTTCTTCATACGTGGCCGCCAAGCGATACACATAGGTGGTGTAGACGCTGGCGCCCTGCGCATACACGTGCGACAGATGCGTGTATGCGTGCACCTGCTCGCCATGCGCGGCCAGCGCATTGGCGCCCGCCTGCTCGAGCGCCGCCATCATCGGGGCCACGCGGGGCCAGTCGACGGCCGTTTCCACCGTGTCGATCACATAGCCGTGCTCCCACGCGCCGTTGCGCAGGTAGACATTGCGAAAACGCCCCTGCTTCCATTTGTCGCCCATGTGGCGCCCCACGTGCACGCCGCCATGCCGCCGCGCCAGCGCCAGGGCGCCGCGCAGGGCCGCACGGGCCAGTTTTTCCTCTCCGCTGACGCCCAGCATCAGCATGCACTTGCCGTCGCCGCAGCCGCGCAGCGACAAATAGCGTTCCAGCAGTCCCACCAGTTTCTTGTGCCCGGCCAGGGTCAGCATGGTTTGCGTTTCCAGGGCGTTCGACAGGCGCAGCATGCACAAGGGCAGGCGCGACTGGGCCAGCGCCCGCACGGCCGCCTGCGCCTGGCCCCAGTGCGCAAAGAACACGGCGTGGAATGCTTCGTAGGGCGGCAGCGGCGAGACGCGCACCGTCGCTTGTGTCAGGATGCCCAGCCGCCCTTCGGAACCGAGCACCATTTCGCGCAGGTCGATGCCGGCCGCCGAAGCGGGAAACGTGGGGATGCGCAAGGTGCCGGCCGGGGTTTCCACTTCACCGCCCGCGAACAGCTGCTCGATACGGCCATAGCGCAACGATTGCTGGCCCGACGAGCGCGTGGCGATCCAGCCGCCCAGGGTCGAATACTCGAACGACTGCGGATAGTGGCCCAGCGTGTAGCCCTGCGCGCGCAGTTGCGCTTCCAGGTCGGGGCCATACACGCCCGCGCCGAACGTGGCCAGCTGCGCTTCGCGGTCCAGGTGGCCCAGCGCGCACAGGCGCGCGAGGCTGAGCGACAGCACGGGGCGCGGTCCCGCCGCTACCGTCAAATGCCCGGCCACGCTGGTGCCGCCGCCGTGCGGGATGACGGCCACGCAGGCCTGGCGCGCATACGCGAGCAGCTGGCGCACCTGCAGCGCGCTGTCGGGAAAGGCCACGCCATCGGGCACGGCGCCGATGCGGCCATGGCGCAATTTGAACCAGTCGGGCAGGCTTTGACCGAGCGCATGGCGCACGCGTGTGGCAGGCGTGGTGTCGATCAGCGGATGCGGCGCCAGGCGCGAAGCGGGCACCTGTGCGCAGGCGTCGTCGAAGGTGGCATCGACGATGCCGCTGCCCGGCCCCAGGCGCTCGCGCAAAAACGCCAGCGCGTCCCCGCTCAGCGCATACGTGATGCTCTCGTCTCCCCAGCCATTCCAGCGTTGCATCGACATCCCCTATATTCGGCCAGTTGCGCGCCACGGCGGCTTGCTATACTGTTCTTGCCTGATTTTCTTGCTAGATCAATAGCATATGCCGCCACAGACGAAGGGTATTGGTTTTTCATGACAATCGCATTGTTCCATCATGACAAGCACTGACGGCCGGGTCGCCGGCGCCTATCTGCTGCCGCTGCTCGAAGCGGCCGGCGCGCACGGCATCGATGGCGTCACCCTGGCGCAAGCGGCCGGCGTGGCGCCGCACAGCCTGGAAGCGTCCACGCCCGGCCTGGCCGCGCGCGACTACGTGCGCCTGCTCGATGCGGGCGCGATGCTGGCGGGCGATGCGCATTTCGGCCTGCACGTGGGCCAGCGGGTGCGCATGGGCACGTACAGCGCCTATGGCTTGATTTTACTCAGCTGCAGCAACGTGGGCCAGGTGCTGGAACAGACGGCCCGCTATGAACGGCTGGCGCACGACCTGGGCCAGTCGGCCCTGCAGCGCGATGGCGCCGTCGCGCACTACCGCTGGACCAGCAACTACCCGGGCGCCAGCCGGCACCTGGTCGACAGCGTCTTTGCCGGCATCCGTGTCAGCGGCGACTGGCTGGCCGGCATGCCGCTGCCGCCGGCCAAACTGGCATTCACCCACGATGGCGGCGGCGACTTGCTGCGCCACGCGGCCCACCGCGACGAATACGTGCGCGTGCTGGGCAGCCTGCCCGCCTTTGGCGCGGGTGCCAACACGGCCACTTTCGACGCGCAATTGCTGGACTGGCCCGTGCCGAACGCCGACGTCAGCCTCTACCCCGTGCTGTGCCAGCATGCGGAACAGTTGCTGGCGCAGCGCGAGGCTGAAACGGACACCGGCGGCGCCATCGACGCGCAAGTGCACGCGGCCATCGTGGCAGGCTTGCGCCAGGGTTCTGCGCGGCTGGCCACCGTTGCCGCCGCATTGGCCGTGACGCCGCGCACCTTGCAGCGCAAGCTGGCCGACGCGGGCACCAGCTTCCAGGCCCTGCTGGACCAGGCCAGATACGGCCTGGCACGCGACTATCTGCGCGAGCCCCATTTGTCGCTGGTCGACATCGCCTTCCTGCTCGGCTACCAGGAACAAAGCGCGTTCAACCACGCGTTTCGCACCTGGGCGGGCACCAATCCCGGCGCCTGGCGGCTGCAGGAAATCCTTGACAGGCAGCAAGCCCCATAGACGTGCGCGGGGCATGTACACCGCGTTTTCTCGCTATACTGGCAAAGTCAGATTTTCCACGATCACTCCAACCCGCAATGCAAAGGATTAATATGCAACTCAAAGACAAAGTCGCACTGATTACCGGCGCCGCCAGTGGCATCGGCAAGGAAATGGCCATCGAATACGCAAAACAGGGCGCCAAGGTCGTCATCGCCGACCTGGTCCTGGAAGCGGCCAGCAAGACGGCCGAGGAAATCAAGCAGTCGGGCGGCCAGGCGTTTGCCGTCGCCATGGATGTCTCGAGCGAAGAACAGGTCGACAAGGGCGTGGCCGATGCCGTGGCCCACTTCGGCGGCATCGATATCCTGATCAGCAATGCGGGTATCCAGATCATCAGCCCCGTCGTCGACTACCCGTTCGACCAATGGAAAAAGATGCTGGCCATTCACATGGACGGCGCCTTCCTCACCACGCGCGCCTGCATGCGCGAAATGATCAAGGCCGGCCGCGGCGGCGCCATCATCTACATGGGTTCCGTGCACTCGCACGAAGGCTCGCCGTTCAAGAGCGCCTACGTGGCCGCCAAGCACGGCTTGCTGGGCCTGGCCAAGGTGGTGGCCAAGGAAGGCGCGAAGGACGGCATCCGCGCCAACGTCATCTGCCCGGGCTTCGTGCGCACGCCGCTGGTCGACAAGCAAATCCCCGAACAGGCGGCCCAGCTGAACATCAGCGAAGAAGACGTGATCAAGAAAGTGATGCTGAAAGACACCATCGACGGCGAATTCACCACCACGCAAGACGTGGCGCAAACGGCCGTCTTCCTGGCGGCATTCCCGTCGACGGCCTTGAGCGGCCAATCGATTGTCGTCAGCCACGGCTGGCATATGCAGTAAACACGCAGCGTCTCCGGCAGGCGGCGCCGTCCGCCTGCATCACCGCATCTGAAAGTCCCCAATTGCAAGACAACACTTACCGCCACCCGCGCGCGGGCTGGCCGGGGCGGCTCTTTGCCGCGCTCGCCAATTGCACGCGCTTTGCCAAGGTGCGCCAGGCCGTCATGTCACGCCTGCCCTTCCTGACCTTGCACAGCGACGTGCGCGACGTCGTCTACGTGAGCTGGCTGGTCGATGCCGCTGCCGCGCAGCGGCTGCTGCCCGCCGGCGTGACCCTGTGGCAGCGCGATGGCAAGACGCCATTCACGGTGCTGACCTACCGCCACGGGCATTTCGGCCCGGCCCTGCTCGGTCCCTTACGCAAGCTGCTGCCGTCTCCGCTGCAAAGCAACTGGCGCTTGTACCTGGACCACACGCCAGCGGGCGCGCCGGCCGTGCCCTGCGTGTATTTCTTGAAAAATATCATGGACAGCTTGCCCCATGCGCTGGGCACGCGGCTGTTCAGCGACATCCTGCCGAGCCACCTGGCCGACAACATGGCGCTGGAAGTCACTGCCACGCAGGCGCGCTGCACGATCACGCCCGGTGTCGGCAGCGCCCCACTGCTCGATATGCAGGCGGACATCATGGCGGAGCATGGCCTCGATGCCGACTGGCAAGCGCCGTTCGGCAACTGGCACGATGCCGTCGCCTTCCTCGCCTGCCAGGATGCGGCCATCGCGCACGTGCCGCGCAACGGCAAGCTGGTCTTCGGTGAAATCGACTTGCCCGTCGATGTGGATCAAGTGCAGGCGCTGACGGCCTTGCGCGCCGACTGCGGCTTGCTGGGCCAGCTGCCGCCCCTGTCAACCCCGTTTGCCTTTCTCGTGCCCGAGGTTGCCTTCAAGGCGCTGTCAGAGCGCCTGCTGTAGCGCGGCGGCGCTCAGGTGGCGCGCGCACGGGCGTCGCCGGCCCACCGCGTCGCCGTTCCAGCTTAAACAAGGCCATCGCCTGCTCCAGCTGCAGAGTCTGGTCTTGTAGCGACGCCGAGGCGGCCGCCGATTCTTCCACGAGCGCCGCGTTCTGCTGCGTTACTTCATCCATCTGCGTGACGGCCATGTTGACCTGGCCGATGCCGTGGCTTTGCTCGCGCGAAGCCGAGGCGATCTCTTCCATGATGCCGTGCACGCCCTGCACGGCGCCCAGCATTTCGACGCTGCTCGCGCCCGCCTGCTGCGCCAGCTTCGCGCCCGCCTCCACCTGCGCCAAAGACGCCGTGATCAATTGCTTGATTTCCGTGGCGGCCGCCGCGCTGCGGTGCGCCAGGCTGCGCACTTCGCCCGCCACGACGGCAAAGCCGCGACCCTGGTCGCCCGCGCGCGCCGCTTCCACGGCCGCGTTCAAAGCAAGGATATTCGTCTGGAAGGCAATGCCTTCGATAATGCCCGTAATGTCGCCGATCTTCTTCGATGAAGCGTTAATGTCCGCCATCATGCTCACCATCTGGCCGACGAGTTCGCCGCCGCGCCCGGCCAGGCCGTGGACTTTGCCCGCCATGTCGCTCGCTTGCACGGCGTTGCCGCTGTTTTGCTGCACCGTGGCCGCCAGCTGCTCCATGCTCGACGCCGTCTGCTGCAGGGCCGACGCCTGCGCTTCCGTGCGGCCCGACAAGTCCATATTGCCGGCGGCGATTTCCTGGCTGGCCATGCTGATGCGCAGGAAATTGCCGCGCACGTCGCCGACGATGGAGTGCAAATTCACGCGCAGCTGGCGCAAGGAACGCAGCAGCTGCCCCATTTCGTCGCGCCGTGTCGTGTCGAGCTCGCCCGTCAAGTCGCCGCCCGCCATCACGTCACAGGCCTGGCGCGCCTGCTGCAACGGTTGCAGCACGGCGCGGTGCAAACTGTGCCAGAAATACAGGGTTGCGCCCAAGGCCAGCACGGACAGGCCCGTCAGCCAGCCGCCCGCGCCGGCCGGCAGCACGCCCGCATTCCACGCCAGCTGCAACAGCAATACCAGGCTCAGCAAGCCCAGATTCCAGCCGATGCGCTTGCCCAGCGGCAGGTCACGCAAGCTCGCCAGCCTGGCCAGCCAGCCCGTGCGCACGGCCGCGCCCTGGCTGATGACGATGCCATCGGCCTGTCCCGCCTTGATGCGCGCATACAGGGCCGACGCCTGCGCCACCTGCTGGCGCGTCGGCTTGGTGCGCACGGACATGTAGCCGACGGCCACGCCATCCTCGACCACGGGCGTCACGTTCGCGAGCACCCAGTAGTAATCGCCATTCTTGCAGCGGTTTTTCACCATGCCGCTCCACGAACGGCCCGAGCGGATGGTGGCCCAGAAATCGGCAAACGCTTCGACCGGCATGTCCGGATGCCGGAGGATGTTTTGCGGCGCACCGATCAATTCTTCCGCGCTGTAACCGCTGACGGCGATGAAATACGGGTTGGCATAGGTGATATTGCCTTGCAAGTCGGTAGTCGAGACGATGGTCTCGCTATCGCTCAAATTGATTTCGGTATCGCTGACGGGAAGATTGAGTCGCATGGTCGGATCCTTGGCTGTAGCCCTTGCTGGCACGGGGGAACGGTCAAATGCGGCACGGCAGCAAGCCGGCTGCAATCTGCACCGATACATTAATTTTAATATTTAATTATTAATTTAAATCGGCAATTTTGACGGATGAGATTGCCTTGTGGATCTGCAAATATTGCAGACGGCGGCGTGGCTGCGGGGGGGATGGCGGGAATGATGCCGGAACAGCCTGGCTGTCCCGGCGGAAAAACGTCTAACGGGGAACGTAGCGCCAGTTACCGCTCTCGAGCATGAAGGTCAGTTCCGTCTTGATGGCTTCCGGACGGCTCGGCACGCTCAATTCCGTATCGCATGCGAGGTAGCCCGTCTTGCGCTTGACGTCGCACTCGTTGACGGCCTTGACCTGCATGGTGCTTTGCGCTTCCTGCATCTGCACGTCCTTGGCCGCTTCCGGATTGCGCGCCACTTCTTCCTTGGCCCACGCGCGTATCATCGCTTGCGCCTCGGCCGGCGACGGCCCCGCGAACTTGGCGTTCTTGCGCTCGACGCCGACCCAGGTATCGCCCTCTTTACGCAGCGGCAGTACATTAAAGGCATCGCGCATGCCGGCGCTCATCCCCACCAGGCACACCACTTCGCCCGGCACTTCCTGCGAGTCCTGGCAGCCGGCCAGGCTGGTGACCTTGATGACGAACGGCATGCTCGACTGCGTCTTCGCTTGTGTCTTGGCGACGCCCGCCTGCACGGCGGCATGGATTTGCTCAAGCGTGGGCATGGTGGCGGCATGGGCCGGCAGGGTGGCGAACAGGGCGGCGGTCAGGGCGATGGAAGTCAGGCGCATGAGTATCGAGTGTAGTGAGTTAAGGCCGGCAGTCTAGCACTTTGCATAAAAACAGCTGTTTCTATAGAGAATTATTCACGGCATCGGGCGCGAGAAAGGCCCCGCCCGCGTCCGCCTGTCCGCGCAGGCGCAAGCCGATGGCCCGCAGCATCTCGACCAGTTCGCGCAGACGCAAGCCCTCATCCGTCAGCCGGTATTCCACCTTGACGGGCACTTCCGCGTAAATCGTGCGCGTCAGCAAGCCCGCTTCTTCCAGCGCGCGCAAGTCCAGGGTCAGCATGCGCTGCGAGATATTCGGCACGGCGCGGCGGATTTCGCTGAAGCGCTTCGGCCCCGCCATCAGATAGCTGAGCAGCACCACCCGCCAGCGCCCGCCCAGCAAGCGCATCGCTTCTTCCACGGCGCAGCCGGAGACATTATCTTTCATGGTTCGCTTCCAACTTGGTATAAAAAATGTACCTATACCACATTATTCTGCCTTCTTCCAAATAGTAACCATCGCGATTAGACTGCTCTTCCCTCACCTCATCGGAGTTTGACTTGGAAACCACCCTGATCTACAGCGTGCCGTTCGGCTGCTCGTTTGCCGCCATCGCCGCCCTCGAATGGAGCGGCCTGCCGTATCGTCTGGCCCGCGTGGAAGCGCGCGACCCGGCCAGCAAGCAGCATCCGGCCTTTCTCGCCATCAATCCCCTGAGCCAGACGCCGGCCCTGCTCACGCACACGGGTGCGCCGCTGCTGGAAAGCATGGCGATCCTGCTGCACCTGGCCGCCCGCGCGCCAAGCAGCGGCCTGGGCTTTGCCCAAGGCACGCCAGACTACGACCGCCTCAACAGCGTGCTGTCCTTTTTGCACACGACGTTTCACGCGGCCTTTATGCCCGCCTTCCAGGCCGCGCGCGCGGCACCGGACGATGCGCGCGCGGCCGTCTGGCGCGAGATGGCCGTCGAGAAGGTGAACAAAAGCCTGGCCCACCTGGAGCGCCTGCTCGAGGGCCGCACTTGGCTGGCATCGGACACGGCGCCGACCATCGCCGACGCCTACCTGGCCGCCACGGCGCGCTGGGCCGAACCGCTGCAACTGGCCAGCCTGGCCGATTATCCGAACACGGCGCGCGTGCTGGCCGCGCTGGAACAAGACCCCAGCATCCGCTTTGCCCACGCCATCGAAGACGGCTTGCCGGCCGCCAGCCGGGGCGGTTTCCTCGGGCACGTGGCGCTCGACCAACTGGCAGCAAAGGCCGGCTAACCGGCGGTCAACTCCCGCAGCAGGCGCGTCTTTATTGCTATGATGTCGGGCTGCCGGCGGTACAGCCGGCCACGTCAATACCATATCGATAACGTCGCAATATAAAACGGGAGTTTGAATGAGTTTACGTCTGCTGCTCTTGGGAGCATTCAGTGCCGCCATGGCCACCACTGCCGCCGTGCCGGCATTGGCCGCGCCGCGCGGTTTCACCGTGGAAGACATGGTGGCCATGGAACGCGTGGGCAGCCCCGTGCTGTCGCCGGACGCCACGCGCGTCGTCTACACGGTGCGCACCACCAACCTGGACAAAAACCGTGGCAACACGCAGCTGTGGATGATCGACCTGCGCGCGCCGAACGCGGCGCCACGCCAGCTCACGCGCGGCGATGCCAGCGCCAGCGACCCGCAATGGTCGCCGAACGGCGACGCCATCTACTTCCTCTCCGGCCGTTCCGGCTCATCGCAAGTGTGGCAACTGCCCCTGAACGGCGGCGAAGCGGCCAAGGTCACCGACCTGGCGCTGGACGTCGACACCTACCGTTTGTCGCCGCAGGGCGACCGCCTGGCCTTCAGCATGGGCGTCTTCCTCGATTGCGCGGACCTCGCCTGCACGAAAAAGCGCCTCGATGACAAAGCCAAGAACAAGGCAAGCGGCATGGTCTACGACCAGATGTTCGTGCGCCACTGGGATACCTGGGCCGATGGCCGCCGCAACGCACTGTACTCGGCGCCGATCGATGCCACCGGCAAGGTCAGCGCCACGCCCGTCAGCCTGAGCGGCACCCTCGACGGCGACGCGCCATCGAAACCGTTCGGCGACAACGGCGAATACCACTTCAGCCCGGACGGCAAGACCGTGGCCTTCTCCGTGCGCGTGGCCGGCCGCACGGAATCGTGGTCGACCAACTTCGACGTCTACACGATTCCCGCCGCCGGCGGGCAGGCGCCACGCAACCTCACGGCCGACAATCCGGCCTGGGACGCGAAAGCCACCTGGTCGCCCGATGGCCGCACCCTCGCCTATGTCGCCATGACCAAGCCGGGCTTCGAAGCGGACCGTTTTCATCTGGTGCTGATGGATGTTGCGACCGGCAAGAAGCGCACCGTGGCCGACGACTGGGACCGTTCCGTGGCCGACTTCCGCTGGACGCCGGATAGCAAGGCCTTCCTCGTTTCCGCCGATGACGTGGGCCAGCACCGTCTGTTCCACATCGACGCGGCCAGCGGCAAGGTCGCAGCGCTGACGGGCAAGGGCGCCGTGGGCGACTTCGACGTACGCGGCAACACCATCGTGCTGGCGCAGGCCAACCTGGCTTCGGGCGCGCAGCTGTACACGCGCAAGCTTGACGCCAAGTCGGAAAACGCACCGATGGTGCAGCTGACGAAACAGAATGCGGCAGCCCTGGCCGACGTGCGTTTCGGCGAATATGAACAGTTCTCGTTCGCCGGCGCGAATGGCGAGACCGTCTACGGCCACGTCATGAAACCGTGGAATGCCAAGGCCGGTGAAAAATATCCAATCGCTTTCCTCGTTCACGGCGGCCCGCAAGGCAGCTTCGGCAACAGCTGGAGCTACCGCTGGAATCCGCAAGTGTATGCGGGCGCCGGCTACGCCACCGTCTTCATCGACTTCCACGGTTCGACCGGCTATGGCCAGAAGTTCACGGACTCCATCAGCGGCGACTGGGGCGGCAAGCCGCTGGTCGACTTGCAGAAGGGCCTGGAAGCGGCCACCAAGAAGTTCCCATGGCTGGACCGCGAGCGCAGCTGCGCGCTGGGCGCCTCGTACGGCGGCTACATGATGAACTGGATCGCCGGTAACTGGCCGGACGGCTTCAAGTGCCTGGTCAACCACGATGGCGTGTTCGACAACCGCGGCATGGCTTACGCGACGGAAGAACTGTGGTTCACGGAATGGGAAAACGGCGGCCCGTACTACGACGCACCGGCCAAGCACGAGCAGTTCAACCCCGTCAACTTCGTGAAAAACTGGAAGACGCCGATGCTGGTGGTCCAGGGCGACCTTGATTTCCGCATCCCGACCGCGCAAGGCCTGGGCACCTTCACGGCGCTGCAGCGCCAGGGCATCCC
This sequence comes from Janthinobacterium sp. NKUCC08_JDC, assembly GCF_019345575.1. Lineage (NCBI taxonomy): Bacteria > Pseudomonadati > Pseudomonadota > Betaproteobacteria > Burkholderiales > Oxalobacteraceae > Janthinobacterium > Janthinobacterium sp. NKUCC08_JDC. The sequence goes on from NZ_JAHKQW010000013.1 coordinate 163,960, forward strand.
GAGCAAGCTGCTGGTCTTCCCTGACGAAAACCACTGGGTACTGAAACCGGCCAATTCGCTGCTGTGGCATCACACCGTTTTGGATTGGTTGAATACCTACACGAAAAAATAACCAATAAAGCAAAATCAGGGGTCAGACCCGGCGGGTCTGACCCCAGCTCTACGCTAGCCGCACAGCTCACGCCTGCGGCTTTTTTACGTCCGTCAAACTACATCAATACGTACTGAGCGCCTTGGCAAACTTCACGATCCACAAGCGGCTTGGACGCTCGCGGTCGTCGCCGCGGGCCACGCGGATGGTGTTGGCGGCGTTGCAGCCGGCCGCGCTGCTCGTGACGATGGTGCCGTTCGCATCGACCGTGCACTTGGTCACGTCGGCGCCATCGACTTCCACGCCATTCGCGTCAAAGACCTTGGTTTTCAGGCCGAAGTCATTGTCGTTGGCCAGCGCAATGGTGGAGTCGTCGATCAGGGTCAGGCCTTCGGCCTTCTCCGCCGCCCAGCCGATGGCGTTCAAGTCCAGCAACATGGTTTTCTTCAACGGCGTGACGGCCGTCCAGTCGGCGCCATTGACGGCCGCGCCGCCCATGCTGCTTTTTTCCAGATCCGACGTCGCCGCGTTGAAGGCGGCGGCCGCGATGTCCGTGGCCCCCTTCAGTTCGACCAGCATCAGTTTATTGAACACCTTGCCCGACGGCGCGGCGCCCTGCTCGATGACGAGGAATTTGCCGCCGCCCAGCGCCACCATGTCGCCCAGCTTGGCGTTGCCCGTGCGGCCATCCTGGTAGTCGGCCGCATTCAGCGGATACGCATACATCTTGCCGCTGGTGCCCGTCACCGGGTCGAATTCGATCCAGCGCGTGAAGCGGGCGAAACGCTCGACCTGTTCATTCTTCTTCGTCACCGAATACGGCGCAGTACCGTCGGACAGGGGGCTTTGCAGGAACGCATACAGCTTGTCGTTGCTCGTATCGAGCGTCATGCCTTCCATGCCGCGGTTGGCGCGGCGCTTGGCGAACAGCGCCGGCAAGCCCTTGCCGGGCTCGTACTTGGCCTGGATGATGCCCGTGGCCGCATCGATCTTGACGATGAACGGGCCGTATTCGTCGGACACCCACAGCGCGTTGCGCTTGGTATCGACGACGATGGACTCCGAATCAAGACCGCCCGCATTGAAGACAGCCTTGCCTGCCGCGTCGAACTTCATCGCATCCATGACGGGAATCTCGGCCGAATTACCGACGGCGCCCACGGGCACGGGCAAGCCCGAGCTGTTGACGGTGGCCGATACCTTGATCGGCGTCGAGGAACTCAGGACGGCGCCGTTCTTGCCCACCGTGAGCACGCCGAACGAAGGCGTGAAGCTCGGCGACGGGAATATCTTGCTGCCAATCGTGCCCTTGCCCGATGGATCGGGCACCAGCGGGCCATCGCCGTTCGGACCGCGATCCGTCAAGCCATAGAATTCCAGGTCGCCCGCCGCATTTTTGCCCTTGTAGGCCAGGCCCGAACCATACGATGGCAAAAAGCCGTTCGGGAATTCGCCCTTGATCTTGGCGTTCGCGCCTTCGTACGGCACGTAGAACTTGCTGTCCGCCTGGATCTGGTAGCGCGTCACGGTGACTTTCACTTCGCCGACCGGGTTGGCTTGCGTCAGCGCCTCGTTGACGGGCGCGCCCGCTTTCGAGGCCAGGGTGTCTTCGAAATGCTCGCGCACGAGGGCGCGGCGTTCCGCATCGACCGTGCGGCCGGCGAACTTCGCGCCCACGGCAGTCAAATGCGCGGACAGGGCCGCGTTGAAGACGGCCGGGACGGCGGCAAAGTCCAAGGTCTTGCCGGCCAGCGCGGCCTTCACTTCCGCCGTCAATTTGATGCCGTTCGACGGATCGCTGTCCTCGTCCAGCAATTGCAGCGCCAGCAGGCGGTTGACGACCTTGTCGTCCGCCACGTTGGTGCTGGCGGCCAGCGCCAGCGGCGTGACGACGGGGCCGCATGGGGCCGAACCCAGGGCCAGGCCGCCCACGCTGAAGGCTACCGTATCGCCCGGGTTGCAAATGAACTCGCCCTTGGCATTGGTGCTGGCCTTGGCCGCGCTGCCGGCCACGTAATCGAGCCCTTCCACCGCGCCGTCGAGGAACACTCCCGTCTGCGCCACGGGCTTGGCCGGCTCATTGTGGCTGTCGCTGCCGCCACAGGCGGCCAGGGCCAGGCCGGCGGCGATGGCCAGCAGGGTCAGTTTCGGGGTGGACGTTACGACAGTCTTCATGCATTCCTCGGCTAGGGTGGGATTGAAGCCGTGGAGGATAACTGCTCAAAGTGACAAGCCCATGACAGGTATCACGGCGGTGGCGTATCCGCAACAGGCCCGCCGATACCGCCAAAGCGCCCATCGGCCTGGCGCCGGAATTCCTTGGGCGTGACGCCCTTCACCTGTAAAAAGCGGCGGTTGAAATTGGCCACGTTCTGGAAACCCACGTCGTAGCAGACATTCGATACGTATTGATCCGTATCCATCAGCAGCTGGCAAGCCTTGTTGATGCGCAGGCGGTTCATGAAATCCGTAAAGCTGTTGCCCGTCGCCTTGCGGAAGAAGCGCGAGAATTTACTCAGCGACATTCCCACCTGCTCGGCCAGCATTTCCGCCGAAATCGGCTCGCGGTAATTGTCCGTGATGTAGTTGAGGACGGAATTGACCTTGGCCAGGGTGGCGTCATCGTCGTAGGAACGCAGGGAGGCGCTCGACAGCAAGCGGTAATTGGCCGTGCGCGCCAGCTTGCTCATTAATTGCACGAATTCGGCGAAGCGCTCGGCGCCGTGCGTGGCGCGGATGCGCGCCAGGTGCCGCTCGGCCTCGTGGCCCATGTCGAAAAACTCCACGCCATAGCTGGAGCGCTCGAGCAGCGGCAGCAGCTCGCGCAATTCGGGAATGACGCGCGCGGCGCCGGCCAGCGGCGCGTGGGCGAATTGCACGATCATGTCGCGCAGGGCCACGCCGCCTTCCGGCATCACGTTGGATATCCAGTTGTGCGGCAGGCGCGGTCCCGTCAGCACCAGGTGGCCCGGTGAAAACTCGCCGATATAGTCGCCCACGAACAAGCGCCCGCTGGTGGCGACGATCAGGTGCAGCTCATACTCTTCATGGCAGTGCCAGCGCACGCGCGAGCTGGGATAGCCATGTTCCAGGTAATTGATGATGCCGTCGTAGCTTTCGCGTTCCAGTTCGGGCGCCTTGCGCTCGCTGTCCTTCTGCCATCGGTATTCCATGCTTGTCTCTCCCAGGCTGTCCCCGCCTGTGCCATCCAATGTACCTCAAAAAGCGTCACTCGCCAAAGCGGCCCAGCGCCTGCTGGCGAAATTCCTTCGGCGTCATGCCCTTCAATTCCAGGAAACGGCGGTTGAAATTGGCCACGTTATTGAACCCCGCCTCGTAGCAGATGTTGCTGACATAGCGCTCCGTCTCCATCAGCAGCTGGCACGCCTTGTTGATGCGCAGGCGGTTGACGAAGTCCGTGAAGCTATTGCCCGTGGCGTGGCGAAAGAAGCGCGAAAACGTCCGCTCGGGCATGTCCACCTGCTCGGCCAGCTGCTTCAGCGAGAACTGGCTGCTGTAATTGTGCACGATGAAATTGATGGCGGAACTGATGTGCGCCAGCGCCGCGTCGTCGTCGCTCGACTGCATCGGCACCGTCGACAGCAGCTGGTAGTCGCTGGTCTGCGCCAGCTCGCCCAGCAAGGTCAAAAATTCGATGAAGCGCGGCAGGCCGCTGCTGTCGCGGATGCGCCGGAAGCGCCGCAACGATTGCTCGCTGACGCCAAAGAATTCCACGCCGTGCAAGGCGCGCTGCAGCAGCGGGAAAACATCCTTCAATTCGGGAATGGCGGCGGCCATCGACGCCAGCGGCGCATGCGAAAATTGGACCACCATGTCGCGCAGGGCCACGCCTTCGGGCGGCGTGTCGAGCGAGACCCAGTTGTGCGGCACGCGCGGCCCCGTCAGCACCAGGTGGCCAGGCGTGAACTGGCCGATATAGTCGCCGACAAAGACCTTGCCGCTGCTCTCGACGATCAGGTGCAGTTCGTACTCGTCATGGTAATGCCAGCGCACCAGCGCATTCGGAAAGCCGTGCTCGAGGTAGCGGATGAAGCCGAAACTGCCTTTCGGCTCGAAGCCGGGCGTGGCGTCGCGCTGCTGTTCCAGCTCCATCTGCGGCAAGCAAGCGTCGGCTTTGCGTGGCATGGCGCGCCCTCCCCGTCAGGCGACGATCTGTTCCAGCGCCCCGCGCGCACCCAGTCCATACAGGCTGGCCAGCGCTTGCGCCACCGCCTGCGCAAACGCTGGCGTGTCGCTCAAGTCGCCGAACAGTTCGCGCAGGGACAGCAGCGCCGCGGCGTCCGCGCCGCCCTGCAGCGCCAGCGCGCGCAGACGCACCGCATACGGGTCGTTCAGGGGCATCTCGCGCCCCTGCTCGTCATGGCCTTCCAGGTAGCGGAACCAGCAGGCCACGGTAAACGCCAGCAGCTTGATGGCGCCGCCCTGTGCCAGCGCTTCGCGCACGGACGGCAGCACGAATTTCGGGATGCGCGCGGAGCCCTCCGTGCCGATGCGCGCCAGCTGGTCGCGCACGGCCGGATTCGAGAAGCGCTTGATCAGGGTAGCCTTGTACCGTTCAAGGTCGATGCCTTCCACTTCATCCAGCAGCGGCGTGACCTCGTCATCCATCATGCGCCGCACGAGCGCGCGGATACCAGGATCGCCCATCGCTTCGTGCGCAAACGTGTAACCGAGCTGCATGCCGATGTAGCACAGTGCCTGGTGGCTGGCATTCAAGAGGCGCAGCTTCATCTTTTCATACGGCAGCACGTCGTGCGTCATCTGCGCGCCCACCTTTTCCCAGGCCGGCCGGCCCTGCGGGAACTCGTCTTCGATGACCCACTGGCGGAATGGCTCGCACACGACGGGCCAGGCGTCGATGATGCCGAAGCTGTCGCGCACGAGCGCCCGGTGTTCATCGGTGGTGGCCGGCGTGATGCGGTCGACCATGCTGTTGGGGAAGCTGCCATCGGTGGCCAGCCAGCGCGCCAGCTCAAGGTCGCGCAGGGCGAGAAAGGCCAGCAGCATCTTGCGCGTGACGTCGCCATTGTTTTGCAGGTTATCGCAGGACATGATGGTAAACGGCGCCAGGCCCCGCTCGCGGCGCAGGGCCAGCGCGGCGGCCAGGTAGCCGAACGAGCAGCGCGGCGATTCCGGATGCGCCAGTTCATGCACGATGTCGGGGTGGGCCGCATCGAATTCGCCCGTGCCCTGGTTCACATAATAACCGCCCTCGGTGATGGTCAGCGCGACGATGCGCGTGCCGGGGTCGGCCAGCTTTTCCAGCACGGCTTGCGGGTGGTCGGGCGCGTACAGGTACTCGCCGACGCAGCCGATGATGCGGGCAGAGTCGCCCGCCGCGCTGCGCTCGACCACCGTGTACAAGCCATCCTGCGCCCGCATGGCGTCGCGCATGGCAGCGTCGTGCGCCAGCAAGCCCACGCCGCAGTATCCCCATTCCACGTTGCCGGGCAAGGCCAGCAAGTCATCGAGGTAGACGGCCTGGTGGGCGCGGAAAAAGCCGCCCACGCCGATATGCACAATGCTGGGCACGAGCGTCTCGCGCACGTATGCGGGCACGGCCACGTTCCCTGCCAGCTTGGCCAGGTTCGTCTGTTTCAGTTCAATGGCGCTCATTTCAAACTCCCTTGGCGGCGGCATAGGTCTTGCCGGCGCGGTCAAAATAATGGACGAAGCCCGGCTCGAACGTCAGATGCGTCTGCTGGCCCGGCTGCAGGCTGCTGCGCTCGGCGCCGCGCGACACCACCTGCACGTTGTTCGGCAAGCGCACATAGGTCAGGGTTTCCACACCCAAGGACTCCACCAGGTCAACGGTGACGGGAACGCTGCCCGGCTGCGCCGCGCCCAGGTGCACGTGTTCCGGGCGGATGCCGATAAAGCCGTCCGCCTGCGCCGCGCTGCCCGCCTGCGCCAGCAACTGCGGCGCCGCATCGGCAGGCACTACGTTCATGCTGGGCGTGCCGATGAATTGCGCGACAAAGCGGTTGGCGGGACGGTCATACAGTTCCAAGGGCGAGCCATGCTGCTCGATCTGCCCGTCGCGCAGCACCACGACACGGTCGGCCAGGGTCATCGCTTCGACCTGGTCGTGGGTCACATAAATCGTGGTGGCGCCCAGTTCGCGGTGCAGCTTGGCGATCTCGATGCGCGTCTGCACGCGCAGTGCCGCATCGAGATTCGACAGCGGTTCATCGAACAGGAACACTTTCGGATCGCGCACGATGGCGCGGCCGATGGCCACACGTTGGCGCTGGCCGCCCGACAGTTCCTTCGGCGTGCGTTCCAGGTATTTCCCCAGGTCGAGGATGGCGGCCGCCTTATCCACCTTTTCGCGGATGATGGCGGGATCGACGCCGGCCAGTTTCAGCGCGAACGACATATTCTGGAACACCGTCATGTGCGGATACAGCGCATACGATTGAAAGACCATCGCCAGGTCGCGCTTGGACGATGGCAGGGCCGTGATGTCGCGCCCGTCGAGCGACAGCTTGCCGCCGTCGATCGGTTCCAGGCCTGCGATCAGGCGCAGCAAGGTGGACTTGCCGCAGCCGGACGGCCCGACGAAGACGACGAACTCGCCCTGTTGGATTTCCAGGTCGATGCCCTTGATGGCGCGGTGCTCGCCAAAGAATTTTTCGATATTGCTCAGTTGAAGGTAAGCCATGATTGTGTCTCTATTCTGTAGTTTATTTGACTGCGCCGAAGGTCATCCCCTGGACCAGTTGTTTTTGGCAGAACCAGCCCAGCGCCATGATGGGCGCAATCGCCATCAGCGAAGCGGCCGACAATTTGGCCCAGAACAGGCCTTCCGGGCTCGAATACGAGGCGATGAGCCAGGCCAGGGTGCCCGCGTTGGACGCGCCCAGGTTCAGCGACCAGAACGATTCATTCCACGACCACACCATGCAGACCAGCGCCGTGGAAGCGATGCCGCCCACGGACAAAGGCAGCACGACGTGGCGGAATTCATCCCACACGGTGGCGCCATCCATACGCGACGCTTCGAGGATTTCGCGCGGCAGCTCCTTCATGCTCGTGTACAGCAGCCAGATCATGATGGGCAAATTCATCAGCATGAACATGATGGTCAGGCCGATGCGCGTATCGAGCAGGCCGAAGTACTGGTAGCAGATGTAGATGGGCATCAGGGCGCCCACGCCGGGCATGTAGCGCGAGCTGAGCATGAATTTCAGCAAGCCGATGGTGCCGCTCGTGGGAAAGAAAGCCATCGAATACGCTGCCGGAATGGCGATCAAGAGGCCAATGGCCGTCGACAGCACGCTGGTAAACAGCGAGTTCCACGCGTAGCCGAAGTAATTGTCGCGCGCCAGCACTTCGCGGAAGCTGTCCAGGGTCGGTGTGAAGAACAGCAGCGGCGGTGTGGAAATGGCTTGCCCTTCCGTCTTGAAGGCCATCAGGCCCAGCCAGAAGATGGGAAAGAACAGCAGCAGCGCGAACAGCCAGGCGGCGGCTGTGCGGCCATACAAATTGAGTTTGCTATGCATCAAGGTCTCCTTATTTCGACAGATTCTTGCCGATGACGCGCATCAGGAAGAAGGCGGCGATGTTGGCGATGAGCACGGCGAACAGGGCGCCGGCCGAGGCCGCTCCTACGTCATACGACAGCAGCGCCTGCTGATAGATCATGAAGGTGATGGTGGTCGTGTCGAAGCCGGGACCGCCGCCCGTCGTGGTAAAGATTTCCGCAAAGATCGACAGCAGGAAAATCATCTCGATCATCAGCACCACCGAGACGGCGCGGCCCAGGTGAGGAATGTAGAGGTAGCGCAACTGCTGCAGATAGGTGGCGCCATCCATGCGCGCCGCTTCCAGCTGTTCCCGGTCCATCGATTGCAGGGCCGTCATGAAGATCAGGCAGGCAAACGGCAGCCATTGCCACGAGACCATCATGATGATGGAAAACAGCGGGTGGGCCGACAGCCAGTCGACGGGCGTGGCGCCAAAGAAAATACTGATTTGTGCGAACAGGCCGTAGATCGGATTGAGCAACATGTTCTTCCACATCAGGGCATTCACGGCCGGCATGATGAGGAAAGGCGAAATCAACAGCACGCGCACGATGGCGCGCCCCGGGAACGCTTCATTGATCAGCAGCCCCAGCGCCGTGCCCAGCACCACCGTGATCAGCATCACGGAAAACAGCAGGGTGAACGTGTTCTGCAAGGCCGGCAGGAACGAGGCATCGGTAAAGAAAAAGTGGAAATTGGCGAGGCCATGGAAAGGATGGCCGCTCGGATCGAGCATGGAATAGCGCACGAACGCGTAATACAGGGTGATCAACAGCGGGATCACGGAAATGACGGAGACGGCGACCACGGCCGGCGTCAGCAAAGTCCGGGGGATAATGCGTTTCATAGTGTTCTCTTGGGGCAAGGGGAAATCTGGGGTCAGACCCGGCGGGTCTGACCCCTGCTTTACGCCGTTGGGGTAAGCAAACTACTCGACAAGGACGCTGCGTTATTTGTAGTAGCCGCCCTTGCGCATTTCTCTTTCCGCCGTCTGCTGCGACAACTCCAGCGCCTGGTCCACCGTCACCTTGCCCAGCAATGCCGCCGCCATCTGCTGGCCGGCTGCCACGCCGATTACCTGGAATTCGGGAATCGATGCGAATTGCACGCCGACATATGGCGATGGCGGCAAAGTGCTTTGCACGGCGCGCGTGGTGGCCAGGGCCTTGCCTTCGGCGGCGGCAAATTTCGCCACTTTCTGGAACTCGGGGCTCGCATAGGTCGACTTGCGCGTGCCCGTCGGCACGTTGGCCCAGCTCGTTTCTTTGGCCACCAGTTTCACGTAATCGGGCGACGTGGCCCAGTTGATGAAGCGCTGCGCTTCATTCGGGTGCTTCGAGCTTGCAGGAATCGCCAGCGACCAGATCCACAGCCAGTTGGCGCCCCGCTCCGTCACGCCGACGGGCGACTGGGCGAACGCCACCTTGTCGGCCACCTTGCTTTGCTTGGGATCAGTGATGAAGGAGGCGGCAATCGTCGCGTCGATCCAGATGCCGCACTTGCCCTGGTTGAACAGGGCCAGGTTTTCATTGAAGCTGTTGGCGGCCGCGCCCGGCGGGCCGTATTTCTTCATCAGGTCGACGTACATGTTGACCGCGTCCTTCCACGGCTTGCTGGTAAATTGCGGCTTCCATTTCATGTCGAACAGCTGGCCGCCGTAGGAATTGGCCATGGTGGTGATCAACGCCATGTTATCGCCCCAGCCCGGCTTGCCGCGCAGGCAGATGCCGTACACGCCGTTGGCCGGATCGTGCAGCTTGGCCGCCACGTCGCGCAGCTGGTTCCAGGACGGGCGGTCCTCAATCGTCACGCCCGCTTTTTTCACCAGGTCGCTGCGGTACATGATCATCGAGCTTTCGCCATAGAACGGCGACGCGTACAGCTTGCCGTCGCCGGACAGGCCTTCGCGGATGGCGGGGAGCAAGTCGTCGATATCGTATTTGGCGTCCGGCTTGATGGGAATCAGCCAGTTTTTCTTGCCCCAGATGGGCGTTTCATACAGGCCGATGGTCATCACGTCGAACTGGCCGCCCTTGGTGGCGATATCGGTGGTCATGCGCTGGCGCAAGACGCCCTCTTCCAGGGTCACCCATTTGAGCTTGATGTCGGGATTGGCTTGCTCGAAGAACTTGCTGAGCTTTTGCATTTCGATCATGTGGCCGTTGTTGACGGTGGCGATGACCAGGTCGGTGGCGGCAAAAGCGGACGAGCTGAGGCAGCCGGCGATCAGCGCGGCAATGGCGGAACGTTTCATTGTGTGTCTCCAGTGTTTTTTGTCGTTGGCAATGCCCGATTACTTGGCACCACGACCACAATGTAGCACCGGACTTTGATACTTTCTGATACTCCAAAACCGCAATTCGATACTCTTTTGCAAGCCCATCATGCGCAAGAGTATCGATATGTAGCAAAAACAACACTCTGAAAGAAAGTATCAGTACTTGCACGTTTTGTATCAGGGTGGTCAAAAAAGCGCTGCTAGACTTGGTTTTCGGCATTAGACCGTGTGCGGTGGCCGCCTTCCTGGGCATCACCGCTACCACCAACATTCTTCTGGAGACCGCATGAATCGCACTGCATTGAAAACTTTACCTGCCCTGCTGCTGGCCATCGCCAGCGCTTCCGCCATGGCCGACCCGATGTACCCATCCGATGCCGAAGGCTTCCACGGCTACCTGCGCGCTGGCGCCGGCAGCAACACGTCGGGCGACGGCGGTTCGCAAGGCTGCTTCGGCCTCGGTGGCAACACCATGAAATATCGTCTGGGCAATGAGTGCGACGCCTACACGGAATTCGGCTACACCAAGTCCGTTGCCCAGTCCGGCGGCGTGAACTTCCTGGCCACGATCTGGGTCAACGCTTACGCGCCAAACTCGGATTTCGGCGACAACAAACTGGGCATCGTCAAAGCCTATGTCGAAGCGCAGGGACTCGATTTCCTGAACGGCGGCACGGCCTGGGTCGGTAAACGCTTCTACTACCGTCCTGACATCCACATGCTGGACTTGCAATACATCAACATGAACGGCACGGGCGCCGGCCTGGACCGCATTCCGATGGGTCCTGGTAAATTCTCGTACGCCTTCTTCAAGGACAACGACATCGCCCAGCGCGATGACGACAAAGGCTCGCGCAGCGGCGTACCTGGCGCCTACCTGGGCACGAAATCGGCCGTGCGCCAGAACTTCATCTACGGCGAAATCCCCGTCAATGAAAACGGTACCCTGGACCTGGCCGCGACCTACATCATCGGCGAAGGCAAGGATGACGCCATCCTGGGCAAGCGCAATAACGGCTGGCAGCTGTCGGCATTCCACCGTCAAGCGAAAGTCTTCGGCGGCGGCAACACCTTCGGCGTGCAGTACGGCGTCGGTCCTGGCGTCGGCGGTGCCGGCAACGGCCAGTTCGGCGCTTCGGGCGACACCGGTTTCGGTTCGGACCGCAAGCGTACGCGCGTCTTCAATGACATGGCGATCCAGCCGATGGCCAACTTCGGCATGGAATTTGTCGCCCTGTGGCAAAAAGACGAGTCGAATGCTACCGGTTCCTCGACCTGGACCTCGGTCGGCGTGCGTCCTGTGTACGCGTTCACCAACAACTTCAAGCTGGTGGGCGAACTGGGTACGGACCGCGTGACGCAATCGGGCGGCCAGCCAGCCAAGCGCCTGACCAAGCTGACCATCGCACCGACGATCTCGGCAGGTCCTGGCCTGTGGTCGCGTCCAGAACTGCGCGCTTTCGTGACCTACGGCAAATGGAACGATGCGGCCACCGCTTCGGTCAATGCGTCGAACAACGGCGGCCCGATCTACAACAACAATACCAGCGGCACGTCGTATGGTTTCCAAGTGGAAACTTGGTTTTAAGCTGAAACAACCCAGAAGCAAAGGCTGGGGTCAGACCCAACGGGTCTGACCCCGAAAAAAGGGCGGAACCTCGGTTCCGCCCTTCTCTGTTTACACTACCGGATTCAACTTACGGCAAGGCCACCGGCAATTCCGGGTACTCCTGCGTCAGCGCGTACTTGGTGCCGCCCACGGTGACCGTGTAGTTGGCCGGCCCTGAGATCGGCAGGCGGTAGTTCAAGGTCAGCGCGACGGAGCCGCCCGGCGCCAGCGATTGCCACGCGGGAATCGCGAAGCGGGCCCGGTTGTAGTTCTTCGTGAAGCCGCCGATATTGTTCGGCCCCGTGTAGCCGGCATTGATGACCGTCAAGCCGAAGCCGGACTGGTCGCTCATGTCCGATGGCGCCGACACGGGATAGTCGAACTCCACCACGGTGCCGCCCGGCAGGGTCGTGGCCGTGTTGTTCTTCACCGTCATCACAGGGTTGATGGGGAAGTTGCTGTCGCCCAGCTTCCAGCCGCCCAGGGTGATGCTGACGTTGGCCGCCGTGCCCGGCATGGCGATTTCGGCGCGCTTGTTGCCATACGCGCCAGCCGTGCGGAAAGCCTGGTACAGCACGTCCGTCAGGGTGGTGCCCATGAAATACTCGCCCTTGCCGCCATTGCGCGTGGCATCCCAGGCATAGTCGCCCGCCATTTCCCAGATCATCACGCCGCCGATATTATTGTTGACGATGTACTGGGCCTTGGCCGCGATCGACTGCGTGGTTTCCGTGGAAATGAACACTTTCTTGGTCGCATTCCACAGCCACGGCGCCACCATGGTGCTGCTGTAATGCGGCACATAGGTGCCCACCAGCGCCTTGTCCGTGACTTTATAGGCGTCCAGGTAGCTCGGCACGATACCGTTCTGCAAATTCAGCGCATGCCAGATCGGATTGCCGCCGCCCGGCGTCGGTTTGCCCTGGGAATCGAGATCGAACCACACGTTGTCGATGCCCGTTGCGCCCGTGCCGCAGGTCTTGGTGCCGGCGCAGGTGACCGTAGAACTGATCAGCGGCGTCGTGCCCCACAGGCCGTTGGTGCCGCCAGTCACATCCTTCCAGCCCCGTGTGTAGAACGGCACGCCGATATTGATGCGTCCCGCCTGCATGGCGCCACGGTAGTAGCGGTAAGCCCAGTCCGTGTTCAGGTAGCCGATGTTCTGGAACTGATAGGCATTGCCGGCCCGCAGTTCGCCATCGTTGCCGTCGTCAAACAGCGCCGCGTTCGGTCCCACATACTGGTTCCATGCGCCGTGCAAGTCGTAGCTCATCAGGCTGGCGTAATCGAGATATTTCAATCCCGACATGTTTTCCTCGCCACGCAAGACCCAGCCAGAAGCGGAGCCGGCGATGGTCAGCAGATAGTATTTATTGTCCTGCACGGCCGCTTCGTCGAGCTTCTGGCGCAGCACTTTCAGCAGCAGGTTGTAGCTCGTCATCAAGCCGGCCAGGCGCGGCTTCGAGACGGCGAAGTCGTTTGGATTACCCGCTTCATTGTTGGTGGTCGGGTGTTCGTAATCGACGTCGACGCCATCGAAGAAGTTGTACTGGCGCACGAAGGCCACCATGGAATCGGCCAAGGTATTGATGCCCGCCGTGTTGATGCTGCCGTCCGCATTCGTCGTGGCCGTGTAGAAGCCGCCGCTGCCGGCCCAACCGCCCACGGAAATCATCAGTTTCACGCCCGGATACTTCTTCTTGTATTGCGACAGCAAGTTGAAGTGGCCCTTGTAAGGCAAGGACGGATCCATGGCCGCGGCCGGCACGTTCGGCCACGTGAGGCCCGTATCGGGATTGGCCGCGCCGCTGCCGATGGCGATTTTCGACGTGGCCGGATCGACGGTGGCGAACGCATAGTTCAGGTGGGTGATCTTGTCCCACGGCAGGTTATTCACCAGATACGTGGGGCTGCCATCGACGCCCGTGCGCCAGCTGGCAAAGTAGCCGACGATGCGCCGGTTCAAGCCATTGCTCAGCACTTCGCGGCCATTCGCGTCGTACACCTTGCAATACGGCACATTCGGCACGGCCGAGATCAGGCCGTCCGGACGGCAAGCCGTGGGAGTGGGAGTGGGAGTGGGTGTTGGTGTCGGTGTCGGTGTCGGTGTCGGTGTCGGTGTCGGTGTCGGTGTCGGTGTCGGTGTCGGTGTCGGCGTCGGCGTCGGCGTCGGTGTTGGTGTCGGCGTTGGCGTTGGAGTTGGAGTCGGGGTTGGCGTCGGAGTTGGCGTCGTATCCATCACGGCCCATGGGCCCCACTGGTCGGCGGCGCTGGGGACATTGCCCTGCGTCCACCACTTGGCCTTGTAGGTGACACCTTGGTAAAGCACGCACTGGCCGCCCGTGTAGACGGTGGCGGCATCCCAGACGGCGCACGCCTCGACGGCGGCGAGCAAGGTGTTCGGGGTGGCGGTCGTACCGTCCTGGCCGCCGCCTCCGCAAGCGACGAGTACGCCGCTGAGCAGGGCCATCAATAATGCATTCGATTTCATGTTGTATTGGTCTCCGTTATGGTTTTACATCGAGAGCTGTTGCAGGCCCCTCGAGGGGCTCTTGTCAACTGTTATCCCTGGCTGGCTGGTCCTGCCTTTACTGCTACTGCAACTTCACATTCCAGTTGGCTTCCACGCATTTCACGTAGTTCCCCGCCAGCAAGGCGCTGTACGGGGTTTGATAGCTGACCAGCTGGCATTGGTTCTCGCCACCGGCGCTCCAGTTCTTTTCCCAATAGATGTTGTAGGAAGCGGAACTGGCCGGGGTGAAGCGCTGCATGTTGGCGCAAGACAATTGTTCGCCGGAATAATCCCAGCCCATGTCGGTGGCAAACTGCTTGTAGTAATCGATGCGGTTTTGCGCGGCCTGCTTTTCCGTGCCCTGCCCGCATTCTGCGTTGATGATCATGATGGTGGTGGCGAAATTATTGCCGGCGCCAGCCGTCGTATCGGCCGCGTTCGGCACCCACGTGCCGTCAAGCACGTGCAGCATCGACGGTTTCGGCGGTTGCGGATAGACAAAGAAGAACGTGGCCGACGCCAGGTTCAGCCAGGTCGAGGCCACCAGGTCCGGGTTCTTCAGCAGCACGGACTGGTCGCCGTCATGCATGGCTTGCGAGAAGGGGCCGTAGTTGTAGTTGTACGACAGCTGCTTGGCGCCGCGGCCGAAATATTTCTTGAAGCTGCCGTCTGCATTTTTGCCGCAGGTCCACACCTTGTTGAAGACGGGGTCGGCGCACTCGACGTTGTAGCCGCAGCCGGCGCCCGTCTCGTCGCAGCCCAGTTCGCGCAAATACTTCAAGCCCTGGCGCCATTGCGGCAGCGGGCTGCTGGCGTTATGGTCGCCCGTTTCCTGCACGAAGTGGGCGAACATGGTGGCGAGGCTGTGGCGGCAGATGGCGTCCGCATTGCGCCCATCGCTGTAGTCGTCGCACACGGCGGGGAACTTGGCCACGGCTTGCAGGAAACGTTGATACGTATAGCTGGCGTCGCGCGCGGCAAAATAGTAGTCCCACTTCGCCGCCGGCAGCAGGCGCTCGACCCGCTTGACGTTGAGCGGATTGCTGGCCAGGCCAGGCTGCACGGCCTCGACGGCCGTATTGCCCAGGGTGCGGATCGACGCCTTGACCTTGCGGAAGAAATCGTTGTTCGTCAGCGCCGCCTCGTTCGCTTCGGCCTGGGCCTTGGTAGGCACGCCTGGCGTTGGTGTCGGTGTCGGCGTTGGCGTTGGCGTGGGTGTTGGAGTAGGCGTGGGTGTTGGAGTAGGCGTGGGTGTTGGAGTAGGCGTAGGAGTCGGGGTCGGCGTCGGGGTGGGAGTCGGGGTGGGCGTGCTGCTATCGAGGCTCCATGGTCCCCACTGGTCGTTGTTCGGTGCCGTGCCCTGCACCCACCATTTGGCGCGGTAGACCTTGCCGTCATAGACGGCGCACTGACCCGCCGTGTAGACGGCAGCGGCGCTCCAGGCCGCGCAACTGTCGCTGGCGGCCGTGGCGGCCAGCAGGGTCGATGGGGGTTCGGTGGTGGAATTGCCGCCGCAAGCGAGCAGCGCGCTGCCCAGCAGGCCAGCCATCAAAGGCGAGGCCAGCCGGCTAATTTGCCGTGTCTTCACAATGTCTCCTGAACGTTATACGAAAACTATCGAAGTAGCTTTTTATGTTGTACGTAAAGAAAGCACAGCGAAGCATCGGCTTTCTGCACAGAGAATGCGACGCCCCAAATTGGTAGTCAAGTGGTTTTATATAACGGTGTTTTTTACAGTACCAGTGCTATTGACCGCTATATTGGCAAGCGATGCGGCGGCGAATGGGACAGGTAAAAAAAAGCCCGCTGCGTCATGGCAGCGGGCAATACCGCGCAGTATAGGTGGCGGCAAGTGGTATTAAGGGTTGCCGCGCGTCCGGGACGAACTTATCGGTTCAGCACGTACTTCGCCAGGGCCGCCGCATCGGCTGCACTGAGCTGGCTGAACGGTGGCATGGGCACAGGCCCCCACTTGCCGGTGCCGCCACTGCGGATGTTGGCCGCCACGGCGGCGACTCCATCCTTGCCCTTGTACCTGGCCGCCACTTCCGCAAAGCCGGGGCCAACCACTTTCTGGTCGAGCGCATGGCAAGCCATGCAGCCGTTCGCCGCCAGCAAGGTTTTGACATCCTTGCCGCTGGCGGCCGGGACCGCGGCTGCCACGGGTTTGGCGGCGGCAGCAGGTACGGCGGCGCCCCGCTCCACGCCATAGGTTTTCACCAGGTAATCGACCATGGCCGGCACGTCCGCGTCGTCAAACTGGGCGCCAAACGGCTTTTTCATCTTCTTGACGGTCGCTTCCCAGTAGGCGCGCGGCGAAGCGGGCGGCTGGCTCGATGCATACTGGGCCGCGTGGCAGGTCATGCAGTTGCGCTGCACCAGCTGGTAGCCGGGCAATTCGCTGGCTTTGTAGGTCGCGGTTTCGGGCGGTAAATGGATTTCCAGCGCGCACGCGCCGCCCGCCGCCGACAGTGCCAGCGCGGCAAACAATATCTTCATATGGTTCTCCTCAGACTGCCTGGATGCGCGTGGTTTCCACCACGTTGCGCATATAACCCATGGGATTCCACAGGGCTTTCATGGGCTGGCTCTGGCCGATGCGGTTGACGGCGCGCACCATCAGCACGTGCTTGCCCTTGCGCGGCGCCTTCATGACCATCGTCCATTCGCGGAACGAGAAGCGCCCCAGGTCCTTGCCCAGCTTCGCTTCCTGCCACGTCTGGCCGCCGTCCACCGACACGGCCACCTCGCCGATGCCCTGGCCGCCATCAAAAGCGATGCCGCGCAGGGCCAGGTCGCGCCCCGCTTTCACTTGCGCGCCATCGTGCACGCTGGTGATGAAGGAGCGCACGTTGAGGCGGCTGATCGGCGTCGTCTTGCCCACGGGTGTGCCCGGCTCGATGAAGCCGGAGCCATTGTCGGGAATGCGGTAGCCCGTGCTCATCCAGAAACCGTCGAACGGTTTGTCGAGCACCGTGATATCGCTCAAGTGCTTGACCCAGTAGGTGCCATAGAACCCCGGCACGATCAGGCGCAACGGATAGCCGTTGAGGAAAGGAATGTCCTCGCCATTCATGGCCCAGGCCAGCATCACGTCGCCGGCCATGATGTGCTCGACGGACAAGGCTTTTTGAAAATCGGGGCCATCGCCCACGGGCGGCGTTTCCAGGCCATTGAAGGCGACCTGCACGGCGCTGGCCGCGATACCGGCCTTTTCCAGCACGGTTTTCAGTGGGATACCCGTCCAGCGGGCATTGCCCATGGCGCCATTGCCCAGCTGCCCGCCGTTGGCGCGCGGCGTAAAGAAGCCGCGGCTGTTGCCCGAACATTGCGTGACAGCCACCACGTCGACCGGATCGGCCAGCTGCTTCAGTTCGGCCAGCGACAGTTCCAAAGGCGTCTTCACCAGACCGGCTATGCGCAGCCGGTAGCTGCCGCCGTCTATGCTGGCGGGCAAGCCGCTCCAGTGGTAGCGCACGAAGAACGCATCGTTGGGCGTGATCGCGCCTTCATTGAAGACGCTGAACGGCGTTTCCAGCTGGGGCGGACGGCTGGTCAGCAGGATCAGCGGGCGCTTTTGCGGGAAAGCCACCAGTTCGCGCTCGCCATTTTCAAACGGCAAAGTCACTGAGGCGGACTCCGCCAAGGATGGCCCCGCCACGGCGGCGGCGCCCAGGGCGGCCGCCGTGCGCAGGAAGCGGCGCCGGCCTGCGGGCAACAAGGTCGTGTCAGACATGTTTGAGCTCCACTTTGGCGTCGTTGTCACCGTTGCGGTCGTCGTTGACGAGCTTCTTGATGTAGTACATGACGCTCATGATGACCACGCTCAACAGGCCGAACCAGAACGACACGCGCTGCTCCGTATCGGACGACACGCTCATGGCGCCCAGGATCACCAGCATGGCGATGATGGTGAAATACGTCAGGTAGGGGAACAGCCACATGCGCACCTTGATGCGTTCCGGGCATTCGCGCTCGAGGCGGCGGCGCAAACGCAATTGAGATATCGCAATGAGCAGGTAGACGAACAGGATCAGGATGCCGTAGGAGTTGACGATGAAGGGGAACACGAGGTCGGCCGACACATACGATACGGCAATGGCGAAATAGGCGAACAAGGTGCTGAACAAAATGGCGCGGATCGGCACGCCATTCTTGCTCAGCTTGACCAGGCCCGTCGGGGCATCGCCACGGCGCGTCAGCGCAAAGATCATGCGCGACGAGGCGTACAGGCTGGAATTGAGGGCCGACAGCACGGCCGTCAAAATGATGGCGTTCATGATGTGGGCCGCGTACGGGATATTCATGACGGTCAGGGCGCTGACGAAGGGCGTGGCGATGGCTGGCGAATCCCATGGCACGATGCAGACGACGACAAACATGGAACCGACATAGAACATCAGCACGCGTGTGATGACGGAATTGGTGGCACGGGCGATGGCCTTGGCCGGGTCCGACGTTTCGGCGGCGGCGATGGTGACGATCTCGGCGCCCGAATAAAAGGCCGTGGCGGCGACGGCGCCACTGAGCACCGGTCCCCAGCCGTGGGGCATGAAGCCGCCGTTGCTCGTCAAAAAGCCCAGGGTCGGGATGCTGTTGGGCAAGCTGCCCGTGATGAACAGGGCGCCGACGAACAGGAAGACGATGATGGCGACCACCTTGATCGAAGCGAACCAGAATTCGAATTCGCCGAACGCTTTCACGGAGAACAGGTTAAGGATGGTCATCGAGACGAGCAGCACCAGGCTGATCGACCATGACGGCACGTCGGGCAGCCAGAAGTTGACGAGCTTGGCGCCGGCGATGGCTTCCAGTGCCACGACGACGACCCAGAAATACCAGTACATCCAGCCGCTCATGAAACCGAGGAATTTCGAGACCTTCGGCTTGTCGTCGAAGGCCAGGCGCGCATATTCGTAAAAGGAGCCGACCACGGGCAGGGACGAAGCCAGCTCGCCCAGCATGCGCATGATCAGGACGACGAGGCCGCCCGTGAGCAGGAAGGACAGGATGGCGGCCGGGCCGGCAGCCTTGGCGATGACGCCGCTGCCGACAAAGAGGCCGGCGCCGATCACGCCGCCAATGGCGATCATGCTCATGTGGCGTTGCTTCAGCGAGTGCTGCAAGCCGGTACTGTTATGCGATTCGCTAATCATTTGTGTCTCCTAGTAATATCTGAAGCTCGGTGCGCCCTGGCCTGCTGCGGCATGTCTCAGCCGCGCGGCTTTGTTTTATTTAGGCAACACCGTCAAGCAGCATCGATACATCATCAAATCAGTCTGGTTGGCTGCATGCCATAAGTCAATCTGGAAATGCAGCGGCCCGGCGCGGTCGCCAAGGGGCAAGCGCGCTGGAGAGTAAGTACGGGGTATTGCTGGGTTATTGCTGGTTAAAAAAATGGGAGCGGCGGCAACACTTGTAGCGTAAGCGCCACTCCCGGGAACGTCTTACACCTTGCCCTTCCATGGCACGAGGGTACGTTCGAGGTAACGCATCATCAAATCAAACAGGAAAGCGAAGAAGCCGATCACGATAATGCCCATGATCACCACGTCGCTGGCCAAGAACTCGGAAGCGCTGAGCACCATGTAGCCGAGGCCGCGCGTGGCCGCCACCATTTCGCCGGCCACCAGGGTGGTCCAGCCCACGCCGATGCCGATACGCATGCCGGTGAGGATTTCCGGAATCGCGGCACGCAAAATCACGTGCACGATGACCTGGAAACGGGTAGCGCCCATCGAGTAAGCCGCGTGGATTTGCTCCAGCGACACGGAGCTGACGCCGGCGCGGGCCGCGATCGCCATCGGCGCGAAGATGGCCAGGAAGATCAGGTAGACCTTCGAAAACTCGCCGATGCCGAACCAGATGATGACCAGTGGCAAGTAAGCGAGCGGCGGCAGCGGGCGGTAGAACTCGATCAAGGGATCGAAGATGCCGCGTGCCACGCGGTTGACGCCCATCATCACGCCGATGGGAATGGCGAACAGGCAGGCCAGGCCAAACGCGCCGAACACACGCACCAGACTGGCGACAGTGTGTTCCCACAGGGTGGCGCCGCCGAAACCGGTGGTGGCCGCCATGATGAACTTTTCATACACGGCTTGCGGCGACGGCAGGAACAGCGGCTTGACCATGCCGCTGGCCGTCACGCCGAACCACAGCAAGAGCACGGCGATGACAGTAACGGTGGCAATGCGGCTGGAATTGCCCTGCCCCGGCGCGCCGAACGCTTCGCCGGGCATGGCGCAGCGGGGAGCGAACAGGCGGCCAAAGAAGCCGGCGCGCTTGGTGCTGGCGGGAGGAAATCCCACGGCGGATGGGCTATGCATGGGACACCTCCAGCTCTTTATTGACGGCGCGCTCGTCGCCATAAATGATGTTGAGCACCGTTTCGCGCATCTTGATGAAGTCCGGGCTCGATTTCACGGCGCGCGCATCGCGGCATTCGAGGAAGCGCTTGTTGAAATCGAGTTCATACGTGTGCGTGATGCGGCCCGGACGGGGCGACATGACGATCAGCCGGTTCGCCAGGAACAGCGCCTCGTCGACGCTGTGGGTAATGAAGAAAAACATGGTGCTGGATTTGGCCCAGATATCGAGCAGCAACTCCTGGATGGTTTCGCGCGTCAGCGCATCGAGCGCGGCCATCGGCTCATCCATCAGCAGCATGGCGGGATTGCTGGTCAGGGCGCGGGCGATGCCCACCCTTTGCTGCATGCCGCCCGACAACTGATAAATCATATTGTCGTGAAAGTCCTTCAAGCCGACCAGCGCGAGGTTTTTTGCCGCCTGTTCGCGCCGCACGGCTTTCGGCACGCCTTGCAGCTTCAAGCCGAATTCCACGTTTTCCATCACGTTCAGCCACGGCAGCAAGGCATGTTTCTGGAACACGACGCCACGGTCGGCGCCCGGCCCTTCCACTTTGTTGCTGCCCAACATGATCTCGCCCTTGGATGGGGCGATAAAGCCCGCCATCAGGCTCAGCAAGGTGGTCTTGCCGCAGCCCGAGGCACCGAGCGCGACGACGAAGTCGCCGCTATTGATGGTGAGATTGATATTATTTAAGGCATGTACGCGTTCACCGGCCGTCTTGCCCGGATAAATCACGCTGACATCCTTGACGTAGAGATTTTCCATCATGTGCCCCGCATAGGTGTAGTCACTTCAGTTCAACGCATTCTGTTCAGTCAGCGCGCCCGCAAGCGCGCCATCGCACAACGTTTACTTCAGCAGGCCGGCGGCCTGTGCATACCTGGGTGTCACATACTTGGCGTAATCGGTAGCCAGGGTATCGATCTTGCCTTCGCCCTTCAAAAATTGCGCCGTGGCCAGCAAGGCTTGCGCCACGCCGCCCTTCGCGCCGCCGCCGAGCCAGGCCGGCGACGCCTGTTCCTGCAGCGATGGGTAGGCGTACAGGGCCACGGAAGCGGCCACGTCCTTGGCGGCCGCGCCCGAATGCTTGACGTTGGCTTTCACTTGCGGGGAATCGATGGTCCACGCCTTCGGATTGGCGCGGTAGTCGGCGTCGGCAGCGGCCATCACCTTGACGAACTTGGCCATGAAGTCGGCGTTCGCTTCGCCCCAGGCGCGCTCGACGGCCATGCCGTCAAACGTGGCCTTGCCCTTCTTGCTCAATTCGCCGGACGTGACGAGCACCTTGCCGTTTTGCTTGAGCTTGCTCAAGGCCGGGTCCCACACGAAGGCGGCATCGATGTCGCCACGCTCCCAGGCGGCAGCGATCTGGTTCGGCTGCATGTTGAGCAATTTCACTTCCGTGGGCTTGATGCCCCACGTTTCGAGCGCGAACATGGTGTGGAAGTGCGTGGTGGAAACGAAAGGCACGGCGATCTTCTTGCCGCGCAAGTCCGTCGGCTTGGCGATGCCGGCGCCATTGCGGGCCACCATCGCTTCGGCTTCATTGATGTCGTCGATGATCCAGAACAGCTGCAGATCGACGCCGCGGCTGACGGCCGCCGTCAAGGGACTGGAACCGATGACGCCGATCTGCACGTCGCCGGACGCCATGCCGGTGGCCACCTTGGCGCCCGAGTCGAACTTGCGCCAGTTGATTTTATAGCCCGTGGTTTTTTCCACTTCGCCGCTGGCGATCGCCACGAGGAAGGGACCGTTGATTTCCTGATAGGCAATCGTCACTTCCTTGCTTTGCGCGAAGGCGGTACCGCTGGAAGCCAGGGCAACGCCCAGTACCAGGGTGCCGAGGACGGCGCGGCGCATCGATGAAAAACCTGTTTTGCTCGGGGTTTTGCTCTTATTTGTGTTCATGTCTCACTCCAAGTTATTGTTATGTGTGAACGTTCGGGCAATAACATCCTTGCGGATGGCGCCGCTGGCCGGTCTATGCCAGCTCATGCGACGACTTGAACTGCAGTGCTGCTTTTAGAAAACTTCATCCTTCAGGTGATACCAGCGGTACAGGAAGCGCTGGCCCAGGCGGCGGAACGGGACGAAGGCTTGCGACTCGACCAGTTCCATCATGTTCGGGTACGGCAATTTCGAATTGAAGATCGGCAAGCCCGTGTCGCTGGCCTTGCCCGCGATGCGCTCGGCCATGCGCCGGCCCGCCTGCGCCGAGTACATGACGCCGTTGCCGCCGTAACCGAGCGAATAGAAAATCGATTGCTTCGGGTCCGGTTGCACGATGCGCGGCATCATGTCGTGGCTGACGTCGACCCAGCCCCACCACGAATAATCGATGGCGATGCCGGTCAGCGCGGGGAACTTGCGGTGCAGATCGTTGATCAAAAACTGTTTGTACTTGTCGTCCGGCGCGTCGGCGCCCGTGATGGCGCTGCGGCTGCCGATCTGCACGCGGTTGTCCGGCATCAAGCGGTAGTAGTGGCGCAAAATGCGCGTATCCGTGATCACCTGGTGGGTGCGGAAGTTGCACGCCTCGATTTCCGCCGGCGTCAACGGACGCGTGACGAGCGAGTTCGACAGAATCGGCAGCAGGCGGTTCTTCACTTGCGGATGCAAGTGGGGCGAGGTGTAGCCGCCCGTGGCCACGGCCACGGAGCGGGCACGCACCACGCCGCCCGGCGTTTGCAGATAATGCACGCCGTTGCGCGTTTCCCAGCCCATCACGGGGCTCGACGGATGCACCTTGGCGCCCAGCGCACGGGCCTTGCGCAGGTAGCCGAACGCCAGCTTGCCTGCGTGGATGCCGATGCCTTCCGGCTCGTGCAGCGCGCCGGCCGCTTCCTTGTCGTCGACGAATTCGCGCTTGACGGTGTCGGCGTCGAGGATGCGCGCGTCGTACTTGAATATCTCGCGCATGATCTTGGCTTCTTTTTCCAGCGCGGGCATGGCTTTCGCCTTGTGGGCGATATACAGGTGGCCTCCGGGCTGCGGGTCGCAATCGATGTCGGCCGTGATTTTCTTGAACGTTTCCATCGCGTCGCACACTTCCGCATGCAGTTTCAGGGCCGTGTCCATGCCATAACGGGCAATCCACTGCGAGCGCTTCAGGCGGCCCGTCGTGCATTGCGCCTGGCCGCCGTTGCGCGTGCTGCAGCCCCAGCTGACCCGGTTCGCTTCCAGCACGGTCGCCTTGATGCCGTGTTCCTGGGCAAGGAAGATGGCGCAGGACAGGCCCGTGAAACCGGAACCGATGATGGCCACGTCGACGTCGATGTCATGCGTGATGGGGCCGTCGTCGGCGGGCGGCTCACCGGCCGTGCCGATCCAGTAGGTGGGCGCGTAGGCATTGCCATGGCCGGGGCGCTGGGCCACCAGCGGATCGTAGGCGGGATCGTAGGACGTGCGGGCTGCGGTGCTGGTGCCCAGTACGTCAGATGGGGTGTCGACAGGTTTGTTCATGATCATTCCCGGTGAACGTGCTGGCTCAGGCTTTGTTGCCGGTAGCGACCGGTGGGCGATCCTTGCGGAAGGCATTCTTCACGGCGATCTTGCCGTCGCGGAAAGTGAAGATGTCGACCATGCGCGCTTCGATGCGCGTGCCGTCCGCCTTGGTACCGGCAAACGTCGATTCCGTCACGCCGCGCTCGCCGCTGACAAAGTGTTCTGGATTCAGCCAGGCGGCGTCGGGGAAGGTTTGCCAGGCCAGCTCGAATCCGGCGCGCACGGCGTCGCGGCCGATAAAGCTTTTGCCCAGCAAATCAGGGCCGGCCACGGCGTGGAATTCGCAATCGTCGGCCATGGCGGCCATCAGGGCGTCGATATCGTGGCGGTTCCAGGCATCGCCGAACGCTTGCAAAAAGTCGATGGTGACGGCGTCGGTGTGCGGTAAAGGGTGGTTCATGGTGGTCTCCGTAAATCGTTTTTGATACGCTACGTTCCGTTTTTTGTCTTTTATTGAATTTAAGCCTTAAGCATGGGCTTGTCAAATCAAATAATTCAAAAAACGGGACGCCTTGTATTCTTTAGTGAAATTATGATACTTCCGTGACAATGTGTGAGAATTTCGTCACAGCGCTGTGTCGGATTACGCCGGGCTTGCGCCCGGCTAATCCGACCTACACACGCGCCATCCGTGTGCGTAGGTTGGATTAGCCCGCCAGGGCGTAATCCAACAACACCAGCACATCAAACGTAATCTTTATATTTATCCAGATGCCGCACAGGCTTGCTCAACGCATCACGACGGAACGGGTCGCCCAGCTCGCGCGTGCACATGATTTCGATGATGGTGGTCTTGCCTTCATTCATCTGCATGTCGATCGCCTTTTTCAAGGCCGGGCCCACGTCTTCCAGCTTGTCGACCGTGATGCCTTCGGCGCCCATGGCGCGCGCGATCTCGGCGAAACTCTGGTTGTCGAGCTCGCCGGCGACAAAGCGGCGGTTGTAGAAATCGACCTGGTTTTTCTTTTCCGCGCCCCACTGGCGGTTGTGGAACACCACGGCCGTGACGGGAATATTGTGGCGCACGCAGGTCATCGTTTCCATCAGGCTCATGCCCCAGGCGCCGTCGCCCGCATACGACACGGCCGGACGGTGCGGCGCAGCAACCTTGGCGCCGATGATGGTCGGGAACGCGTAACCGCAGTTGCCAAAGCTCATCGCCGCAAAGAAGCTGCGCGGCTTTTCAAAGCGCAGATAGCTGTTCGCCACCGAGTTG